>CAKRFY010000010.1 GCA_934320895.1 uncultured Lachnospiraceae bacterium
CTTGAGTGTAGAACGAAAAGTTTCTCTTGCAATCAAAAGGAAGTCATCATATGATCGATATACAGTTTTGAATGTATAAAATAATTTAGAAACCAATTTAGAAACCGCAAGGTTTCTTTTTTTTGTGTTTTTATTATTGCAATATTTATTTTGCTGTGCAAAAATAAATGTAATATTGAATGTGGAGTAGGAGCATAGAAGTACATTAGAAGTAAGGAGAGTATATGAAGAAATTTATACTATTGATTGCATTTTTCCATTTTATGGAGATAAATGGTACGCAGACAGAAACATAAGGAAAATGCGTTTACAAAAGATAAGCAGGACGCAATGGAGGCCGGAATGAATGAACATATAGCAAAGCCACTTGATATAAAACTCCTTTTGGAAGTTATTACCAAATATAAGAAGAGAATAAGTCGTTTTAGGTAACTTTTGAGAATTTATATAGGATTTGGAAATTGAATACATGAGAAAAATTGTCTACAATATCAAAAAATCATTACATTTGATCTACATAAGGAGGACAATTAAATGGCAAATACAGATGTTGCTGAAAAGCAGCCATTAACAAAGGATTACCTCAGAAAAATGGATGCATACTGGCGCGCAACTAATTATCTTGGAGCAGCACAGCTTTATTTATTAGATAATCCGTTATTACGTGAGCCTTTAACAATGGAGCATGTAAAGAAAAAAATAGTAGGACATTGGGGAACTGTTCCAGGACAGAATTTCGTTTATGTTCATTTAAACCGTGTGATTAAAAAGTATGATCAGGATATGATCCTTATCTCTGGTCCGGGTCATGGCGGAAACTTCTTTGTTGCAAATACATATTTAGAGGGAACTTACAGTGAAGTATATCCAAATATCAGTGAGGATATGGAAGGACTTAAGAAGTTATGTAAACAGTTTTCATTCCCAGGTGGAATTTCAAGTCACGTAGCTCCTGAAACACCAGGTTCTATCAATGAAGGTGGTGAGCTTGGATATTCACTTGCTCATTCTTTTGGTGCTGTATTTGACAATCCTGATCTAGTTGTTTCATGTATCGTGGGTGATGGTGAGGCAGAGACAGGACCGCTTGCTACATCATGGCAGTGTAATAAATTCCTCAATCCAAAGACAGATGGTGCAGTACTCCCTATCTTACATCTTAATGGATATAAGATCAGTAACCCAACTGTACTTTCACGTATTCCACATGATGAATTAGAGCATTTCTTTGATGGATGTGGATGGGAGCCTTATTTTGTTGAGTATACTGAAGGCACTGATGTTATGGATATGCATAAGAAGATGGCTGAGGCACTTGACAAGGCTATGGATAAGATAAAAGCTATCCAGAAAGATGCAAGAGAAAATGGAAATACAGAGAGACCTAAGTGGCCTATGATCGTTCTTCGTACACCAAAGGGATGGACAGGTCCAAAGGTTGTCGATGGAAAACAGATTGAGGGATCTTTCAGAGCACATCAGGTACCTATCATGATGGATAAGCCTGAGCACCTTGATATGTTAAAAGAGTGGCTTCTTAGCTATCATCCTGAAGAACTTTTTGATGAAAATGGAAAACTTATACCTGAACTTAAAGCACTTGCTCCAACAGGAGATAAAAGAATTGGTTCTAATCCGCATGCAAATGGTGGTAAACTTCTTCGTGATCTTCGTCTCCCTGATTTTAGAGACTATGGAATTGATGTTCCAAAGCCGGGAGCAGTTGAAGCACAGGATATGATAGAACTTGGTGGATTTGTAAGAGATATCTTCAAACTCAATGAAGAAACAAGAAACTTCAGAATTTTCGGACCGGATGAGACTATGTCTAATCGTCTTGGTAAAGTATTTGAAGTTACAAACCGTGACTGGAATGGTGAAAAGCTTGACACAGATGAGTTCCTTGCGCAGGATGGTCGTGTAATGGATTCAATGCTCAGCGAGCATATGTGTGAAGGTTGGTTAGAGGGGTATCTGCTTACAGGCCGTCATGGATTCTTTGCAAGTTACGAAGCATTTATTCGTGTCGTAGATTCTATGTGCGCACAGCATGCAAAATGGTTAAAAGTCTGCAATCAGCTTCCTTGGAGACAGTCAATTGCTTCTCTTAACCTTATACTTTCATCAAATGTATGGCAGCAGGATCACAATGGATTTACACATCAGGACCCTGGATTCCTTGATCACATCGCAAATAAGAAATCGGATGTTGTACGCCTTTACCTTCCACCAGATACAAACTGCTTACTTTCATGCTTTGATCACTGTATAAGAAGCCGTGACTATGTAAATGTATTAGTTACATCTAAGCACCCAAGACAGCAGTGGCTTACTATGGAGCAGGCTGTTAAGCATTGTACTCAGGGTATCGGTATCTGGGAGTGGGCTTCTAATGACCAGGGACAGGAGCCTGATCTTGTTATGGCTTGCTGTGGTGATACACCAACACTTGAGACACTTGCAGCAGTTACTATCCTTAGAAAAGCATTACCAGACATTAAGATTCGTGTTATCAATGTAGTTGATCTTATGAAACTTGAGCCAAGTACAAAGCATCCTCATGGATTAACAGATGCAGAATATGACGCACTCTTTACAAAAGATAAGCCGATCATTTTTGCATTCCACGGATATCATACACTTATCCATGAACTTACATATCGCAGAACTAACCGTAATATTCATGTATTTGGTTATCAGGAGGAAGGAACGATCACAACTCCATTTGATATGCGTGTTCAGAATGAGATTGACCGCTTCAATCTTGTTAAAAATGCTATTTCAGTTCTTCCACAGCTTGGAAATACAGGAGCATACCTTATACAGCAGATGAATGATAAGCTTGTAGAACATAAGCAGTACATACATGAATATGGTATCGATCTTCCAGAAGTAAGAGATTGGAAATGGGATTTATAAAATAAATTCAGATTCAGAAATTTATCTGGATGATATAAGATAGATATTATATAAAAACAAAAGATAAAAGCAAAGTACAATTTACAAAGGATAAAACGTGGCTGCCGAATTAGAAAAATTCTCTAATTTGGCAGCCACATCTTTTAATACTATAAAGCAAGTAGCAGAGCAGATTGCGGATATCTGCTTGACTTGATGTAATGACAGATCTGTCTAGATATAAAATTTTTTGCATTTTTTCTTAAACTGTGCTGGTGTAAGTTGGTATTTCTCAGTAAAGATCTTATAAAAATAACCTTTATTGTGATAACCCACGGCTTCAGCAATCTGCTCAATCGTATAATCTGTAGTAAGCAATAATTTTTCTGCGCGGCGAAGTCTCAAAAGCTGCAGATATTCAGTATATGTCATGCCTGTCTGTGCTTTTAACAGCCTGTTAAAGTAATCTTTTTGAAAATGAAATTCTGAAACAAGCATCTGAATTGAAATATCGGATAGATTTTCTAATATAAAATCAGTCATCTCTTCGAATAAAATCAGGTTCATTTTTTTTCTTGCCTGTTTTGAAAGTGAAAAATCATATTTGGTTCCAAGTATTTTAAATATTCTGAGTAAAAGTCCCTGACATATAAATGGTGAGGCAGCATCAAAATTTTTTAATTCTTCTATAAGTGATATAAAAGTTTTTTCAAGTTTTTGTGCACTGTCATTGTCTGGATTTGGCTTAAAGTGAAGGTATTGCTGAATGTTTTTCTGCTCAAGGAGGGCAGTGTTTAAAAATGCTGTTATTCGGCTGGCACTACTTAAATGTTTCATTATGTCGTCAAACACCTGAACAGTTATGCCAAGAAAAAGGATAGTAGATGACCCGTTAACAAGTATTTCCTGATGCTGACAATTTTTATCGATAAGGCACAATTCACCTTTTTGAAATACAAATTCTTTTCCAAGTATTTTTTGGCGGTATTTACCATCAATAATATAAAAAAGTTCGAGATATTCATGTGTGTGCATTTGTGTACGCATACCGGGTGTTACTGTTTTTTCGTACATAAAAGGTACTTTTGACGGTATTATCGTTGATGAGACAGTATTAGGCATGTGTATATCCCATATGAGAGCAAAGAGGTTTTTACTCATTGCCTGTGGATAAGATTTTATTTCTACTTCATAGAGTGAATATTCAGGACTAACAATATTAAAATTTATAAAATTATCAGGAAGTTTTTTTTCATTTCTTTCATCATACACTATATCATTTATAATTGTTTTAATATTCTGAGTCATAATAAAAAATTTCTCCATTCAAAAAATTCTTGCCGAATATTGATTTTTATAACTTTATAATCTGAATTTTGCAATCTGTGAGTTAAGTGTACGGGTCTGTGCGGAAAGTTCCTCACTTGCAGCAGCACATTCTTCACTTGTTGCTGAGTTTGTCTGGGTAATCTGTGAAATCTGCATAAGCGCATTGTCAATCTGTGATGCAGATATTGCCTGTTCATCAGATGCCTTTGCTATACTACTGCCTGACTCGGTGATCTTTTCAACTAATTCTGAAATCGTCTGTAATGCATTTCTCGTGTCATCAGCTAATGCAACACCTTTTTGAACTCTGTTGATAGAATCCTCGATCATATCCGCAGTCTGTTTTGATGCTTCAGCAGAACGTCCAGCAAGATTTCTGACTTCTTCAGCTACAACTACAAATCCCTTTCCATGCTCACCGGCACGTGAAGCCTCAACGGATGCGTTTAATGCAAGTATATTTGTATTAAATGCGATATCATCAATTACTTTTATGATTTTTTGTATATCTTCTGAGCCTGATTTAATTTCTTTCATTGCACCAAACATCTCATGCATTTTATCATTTGCTGAGTGTATTGCTGAATCTGCCTCCATAATAAGTTTCTGAACATCTGCAACCTCTGTTGCATTATTTTTTGATTTATCAGCTATTTCAGATATAGATGCGGTAATCTGTTCAATGGCACTTGCCTGCTGTGTTGCACCATCAGCAAGATTTTTACTTGCATCAGCAATTTGATAGCTGCCCTGTGCGATCTGATCAGATGCAAGACTCATACTTGAAAAAGCGTTATGGTTTTCATTTATAAGAGCATTTAGAGCGTTTCCAATGACATCATATTCAGACTTTGGTGTGACCGTTATTGAAAGGTCGCCATCTGACAGTTTCTTAATTGTATCTGCCTGATCCTTGAATGTGTCAAGAAGATCGCAGAAACTGTTCTGTAATATGCTTGTTTCACTTTTCCCTGAGATTCGTTTCAGATCTACAGAAATCTTACCTTCCGAAATTTCTTTTGCAATTTTAGCCAGTTTTTGAATAGGGTTGCAAAGATATGCACTGAAAATTCCACCTGATATAGCTACAATGATCAGAAGGACTACACATATGACTATTATATTATTCTGAAGTTTTGTAGAAAATGAGTTGAGCTGTTTTTCTGTTGAGCTCATTTCTTTTTGCATATCATCTATATAATTTCCAGTAGAAACGATCCAACCCCATGGTTCAAAAAGTTCAGAATATGCCATTTTAGGAGCTATCGTCTTCCCGTCAGATTTAGTATAGTAAAATTCATTGTATCCGTCATTGTTTTTAACAGAAGCTAATATCTTTTGAATGATCTTAACGCCGTTTTTATCAGTTTCATTTTTACGGTTGTTTCCCTCCTGTTCAGTGAGAATAGGATGCATAACCAGGTAACAATTTGTATCGTCTATCCAGAAATAGCCGCTTCTATCTTTACGGTAACGCATCTTGCGTATAGTTTCTATGGCAGTTTTTTTGGCAGTTTTCTCTGTTATAGCGCCTGACTGATAACGGTCATATTCCGCCTGAAGTACAGTTATAGCTGTTTCAACTTCCGATTTAATCTCAGTTTTGTAACCATCATTCATAGCTGTGTTATACTTTTCTGATGCCTGCTTTGTAGATCTTTTAATGTTTATGATCGACAGACCTCCAAGTATTAAAGATGTGATTATAACACTTGCAAAAAGAAATGTAATTATGGTTGTTCTGATACTAAATTTTTTCATTATAAATTCCTCCAATCATGTACATTTTTATGTTACATGTTTTTATATAAATTCGCAAGTATATAGTAAATAAATTGGTGAAAGATGGCACTATTTGGCAGAAAAAAACAAAAAGTAATTGACCATGCCGGTATATCTTAGTAAAATGTTAAAGAAATTTATTTGAATAAAAACAGGAGGATATATTGAAGTAATGAAAAAAACAAATGAAAAAACTCACAATGAGTATTCAAGTCCTTATGAGTTTAAAGGCAGAATTCCACTTTCACAGGCTATACCGCTTGGGCTTCAGCATGTAATGGCTATGTTTATCGGAAATCTTACACCGCTTATAATTGTAATGGGAGTCTGTGGACTAACTGCAGACGCAGGTTTTGCGACATTAAGAACAGCACTTCTTCAGAATGCTATGATAATTGCCGGAGTTGTAACTCTTATACAGATGTTTTCTATTGGCCCAGTAGGAGGAAAAGTACCTATCGTAATGGGAACATCTTCCGGATTTTTAGGAGTATTGAATAATACTGTTGCCGCATGTGGTGGTGGTGTGATTGCTTATGGAGCTATTATGGGAGCCTGCGTTGTAGGTGGTATTTTTGAGGGAATCTTAGGTGCATTTTTAAAACCACTTAGAAAATTTTTCCCACCTATAGTTACAGGTTCTGTTGTAATAGCAATAGGTCTTTCGCTGCTTGGTGTCGGTATAAATTATTTTTGTGGTGGTAGTGGCAAAGCTGATTATGGCTCACTTCCAAATCTTTTCTTAGGTTTCGTCGTTTTGATAGTAATCGTTCTTTTAAAGCATTTTACTCCGCAAAATAGCATTTTTTCTTCTTCTGCAATTCTTTTTGGTATATTGGCTGGGTATATAGTTGCCGTTATAATGACATTTGTTCTTCCAAATACAGGTGTTGATGCAAATGGAGCAAAATATACATATTCATGGGTCGTAAATTTTTCCCAGATTAAGGATGCAGCATGGATAGCAATTCCAAGTTTTATGGGATTTGGCGCACTTTCAGACATTAAAATATCATTTCAGGCAAGTGCGATCATCCCGATAGGAATAATGTTTATCGTTACTGCGATAGAAACAGTTGGAGATATATCTGCATGTATCGAAGGAGGAATGGACAGAGAAGCTACAGATACTGAACTTTCAGGTGGAGTTATGTGCGACGGACTTGGTTCAGCATTCGCAGCCTTTTTCGGTGTACTTCCAAATACATCATTCTCACAGAATGTAGGACTTGTTTCAATGACAAAGGTTGTAAATCGTTTTGCAATATCTATGGGTGCTATATTTCTTATTCTCTGTGGTTTCTGTCCTAAGATCGGAGCTATTATGTCTATAATGCCACAGTCTGTTTTGGGTGGCGCAGCTGTTATGATGTTTGCTTCAATCCTTATTTCGGGTATACAGCTTATTACCAAAGAGCCGATAGGCAGTCGTGAGATTACTATTATCTCAGTTGCGATCGGTCTTGGATATGGTCTTGGAGCTACTACAGGTGCAACAGCACATCTTCCATATTATATACAGCTTATATTTGGTGGTTCAGGAATAGTGCCATGTTCACTTGCAGCTATCATACTCAACATTATATTGCCAAAAGAATCCAAACCAGTGCGCAAGATGTGGGATATTGATGATGAACAATAGTGTGAAAAATCCATATAAAACCATGCTTAGATGTGAATTAAAATGAAAAAAATAATATCAGTGATAGGAGCAGGCGGTAAGACAAGCCTGCTCCATAAAATGTCAGAGTATTATCTTAAACAGGGATATACTGTATTATTGACAACTACAACACATATGATGATTGAAAAAGATACAGATATTTCTTGTGATATTTTAGCTATCAGAGAGAAGTTAAAGCATAACAAATATTGTATGGCAGGAAAACTCTGCGACAAGAATAAACAAAAGATTCAGGCACTTCCACATAATATATTGATAAATATCATGCCATATGTTGATTATATCCTTATAGAAGCGGATGGAGCAAAACATCATTCATTGAAATATCCATTGGAAAATGAACCTGTTATTTTTGAATCTACAACAGATATTTACCTTGTAGCAGGATTGTGGGAAATAGGAAAATGCTGTAAAGATGTGATTTTTAGATTTCAAGATATGAACCGTGAACTTGGAACATCTGCTTATGAAAAAGTTTCTCTTGATCATATAAGACAGATTCAGGAAATATATAAGAGAAGAATTGAGGGACAAGGATTTATTGGAAAGTTTCACTATATTTATTCAAAAAAAACAGATAACAGAATTGAATTTTTTGAAAATATAACATAAAAGGGTAAAAGCAAATTATGAACAAAGACATACTTATAATATGCCGTGGTGCAGGGGATCTTGCGACAGGTATAATTCACAGGCTTCATAAAGCTGGTTTTAAGGTACTGGCGCTTGAAACAGACAGACCTGCTGCTATACGCAGACAGGTTTCATTTTGTGAGGCTGTTTATGAAAAGGAAATCACTATAGAAGGCGTTACGGCAAAGCTTATAACATCATTAGATGAGTTAGATGATATAATTGAGAAAGACTTTATACCAGTTATTGTTGATCCAAAAGCAAGATTGATAACAGAATTAAAACCCGATATTGTAGTTGATGCTATAATCGCGAAGAAAAATCTTGGAACTTTTATAGATATGGCACCACTTGTCATTGGTATTGGTCCGGGATTTACGGCAGGCGAGGATGTTGATATTGTTGTAGAAACTATGAGGGGGCATGATCTTGCAAGAATCATAGAAAAAGGACAAGCTCTTGTAAATACCGGAATTCCAGGCAATATAGGCGGATATACAAGTGAACGTGTTATTCATGCAGAAGCTGCCGGCTTTATAAAAAATATCCATTATATAGGTGATGTGGTAAAAAAAGGTGAAGAAATTGCAAGGATATATAAAAGCAAAGATGCTTTTATGAACCCTAAAAGCAGTTTTGTGTCTGTAAAGGCATCAATTTCAGGTATTATCAGAGGTCTTATAAGAGAAGGATTTGAAGTGACAAAAGGTTTTAAGATTGCTGATATCGATCCAAGGGAGGGAGAGTTAAAAAACTGTTTTACGATATCAGATAAATCAAGAAGTATAGGCGGCAGTGTACTAGAAGCAGTATGCAGCTATGTAAATGAGGAGAATAATGGATAAGAAACTTACACATTTTAATGAAGCAGGCGAGGCTCATATGGTTGATGTGCATGAGAAAGATGATACTTATCGCGTTGCAAAAGCCTGCGGAGAAATAAAAGTAAATGAAGATGTATTTAATGCTGTGGCAAACGGAACTGTAAAAAAGGGAGATGTGCTTGGAATTGCACGCATTGCAGGAATTATGGGAGCAAAAAATAATTCTATGCTTATCCCGCTTTGTCATCCGATATCTATGACAAAATGTGATGTTGATTTTGAACTTGACGAAGATAAAAAGATAATACGGGCAGTATGTACAACAGCATGTATCGGAAAAACTGGTGTTGAGATGGAAGCACTCACGGGAGTGAGTACGGCACTTTTAACTATATATGATATGTGCAAGGCTATTGATCGTTCAATGGAAATAACAAATATCCATCTGCTTGAAAAAGCGGGTGGGAAAAGCGGATATTATATCAGATGAGGTGAAATATGTACAGTGTAGGAATAGTTACACTTAGTGATAAGGGAGCAGATGGACTTAGAGAAGATCTTAGCGGGCCCAGAATAGCAGAACTTCTCCCAAAAGATAGATACGAGGTTGTATCGTATAAGATACTTCCTGATGACGAAGATATGTTAAAGAATGAGCTTATCAGGCTTTGCGACGAAGAAAGATGTGATCTTGTGCTTACGACAGGAGGCACAGGACTTTCAAAAAGAGATATAACACCAGAGGCAACGCTTTGTGTGGCGCAAAAGAATGTACCTGGAATAGCAGAAGGTCTTCGCGCTTATAGTATGCAGTTTACTAAAAGAGCAATCCTTTCAAGAGGAGTATCAGTAATAAGAAATAAAACATTGATAATAAATCTTCCTGGAAGTGTTAAGGCAGTTTCAGAGAGTATGGAGTTTCTTATTGGGAATATCGAACATGGACTGGATATCATGTTAGGATATGATAGTGAATGTGGGAAGGAGGTCTGATAAAATGAAACTTATAAAAACAACTGAGGCAGTAGGGCAGGTACTTTGTCATGATATAACACAGATAATACCAGATGTAAAAAAAGATGCAGTATTTCGAAAAGGTCATATTATAAAAGAAGAGGATATACCTGTTTTGTTAAGTGTCGGTAAAGATATGGTATATATATGGGAAAATGATGAGAGTATGATGCATGAAAATGAGGCAGCAGAGATTCTTTATCGTATGACAGCCGGAAAAAATATGCACCCATCTAATGTTAAAGAAGGAAAGATAGAGATCATTGCTGATAGTGGCGGTCTTCTTAAAGTTGATAAAGATAAATTAAAGAAGGTCAATTCTTTCGGAGAGATGATGATAGCGACAAGAAATGGAAACACTGTTGTAAAAAAAGGTGATAAACTTGCAGGGACACGTATTATCCCTCTTGTTATAAAAAAGGATAAGATGGAGAGAGCATTAGAAATATGTTCAGATGCTCCAATATTAAAAATACTTCCATTTACGGCAAAAAAAGCCGCTGTTATTACTACGGGCAATGAAGTTTTTTATGGAAGGATAAAGGATGGATTTACACAAGTAGTTGAAAAAAAGATAAGTGAATTTGGTGTCCGGATGGTATTTCATGAGACATTTAATGATGATGATAAAAAGATAACTGCCGGATGTCTTGATGCCATTGACGCAGGGGTTGATATAATTTTTTGTACAGGTGGGATGAGTGTTGACCCTGATGATAAAACACCACTTGCAATTAAGAATACAGGAGCAGATATAATATCGTATGGCTCACCAGTTTTACCAGGAGCGATGTTTTTACTGTCATATTATAAAAAAGATGACAGGGTAATACCGATATGCGGACTTCCAGGTTGTGCGATGTATAATAAGAGGACAATTCTTGATCTGGTATTGCCAAGACTTATTGCAGGTGATATGATAACTGCGGATGAACTTGCATCATTAGGTGAAGGAGGGTTTTGCCTTAACTGTGATGTGTGTACGTTTCCAAATTGCGGTTTCGGAAAGGGATGGTAGTGTAGTTATCATGAAAACATATAGAAACGGGGATTAATATGATAAAATGACTGACAGTTATGGAAGAAAGATTGACTATATGAGAATTTCCTTAACAGATAATTGTAATCTCAGATGCAGCTATTGTATGCCTGATGGCAAAATATCAAATATTCATTATCTATCAGAAGAAAATGTTTTAAAATGTGTAGAAAGTGCGGTCGGACTTGGAATTACAAATTTCAGGCTGACAGGTGGCGAGCCGCTTATCTATCCTGAGATTACAAGGCTTATCGCAAAGATGAAACAAATTGAAGGAGTAAATTTTATAGGACTTACCACAAATGGTGTTTTGCTTGGGGAAAAAGCAGATTTATTAAAGAAATCAAGAATAGACAGCATAAATGTGAGTCTTGATACCATAAATCATGCTGAATTTACAGAACTTACCGGAAGAGATTGTATTAAGAAAGTTATAGATGGAATAGATGCAGCTTTGGACAAAGGGATAATACTTAAAATAAATACTGTTTTAAGAAATGAGACCGATGTATTAAAAATGACTGAGTTTGCAAATAGAAAAAATATTGATATCAGATTTATCGAAATGATGCCGATTGGAATAGGACACAAAAATCAGATTATTCCCAGAGAGGCAGTTATTGAAAAGCTCAAAAACAAATATGGAAAAGTTTGCAGGGTATCAAGGCACCACGGCGAAAACGGACCGGCAGAGTACTATGCTTTTGAAAAACTTAATGTGCATATAGGCATTATACAGGCAATTCATGGAAAATTCTGTGACAGGTGTAATCGTATAAGGATAACATCTGATGCAAAGTTAAAGCCATGTCTTGCAGATGAGCGGTGTATAGATTTAAAAGAAGCGTTAAGTATGGAAAAAAATGTGCTTACGAATGTCATTAGAAGAGGTATATTGGAAAAGCCTGAGTCACATCATTTTGAAGATGATACAGAGATAAAAGAAAACAGGACAATGAATATGATAGGAGGATAAAAAGCTTGGGAAAACTTATTGCGATAAATATAAGCAGTCAGCGTGGAACTGAGAAAAAAGAAGTACCTTGTGTGAAACTCGTTAAAAATTACGGGCTTGAAGGTGATGCACATGCTGGAAAATGGCACAGACAGGTAAGCCTTTTGTCATATGAAAAAATAGAAGATTTTAAGAAAAAAGGTGCTAAAATAGCAAATGGGACATTTGGTGAAAATCTTATAATCTCAGGATTTGATTTTAAAAATCTGCCGCTTGGAACACGTTTCAAGATAGGGGACGCCATTCTTGAGATGACACAGATAGGTAAAGAATGTCATTCACACTGTAAGATATATGAGCGTATGGGTGAGTGCATTATGCCAAAGGAAGGTGTATTTGCCGTTGTGATAAGTGGCGGCATGATAAGGGCAGGGGATGAAGTAAAGATGTTTGAGCCTGATATTTATAAAAGTATAAGGGATAGAAATAAAGATGAAGAGGCTGCTATTGCAACGGTGGTCTCAGGAAAAGCTAAAGGTCAGAAGGCATATATAACTAATGGAAGAGCAAGAGTCAGATATGGTGATTATTTTACCGATGATATTATAAAAAAATTATGTGATATCGCTTATAATGATGGCAGCAGACTTATAAGTTTGGAAGATGAGAAAGTATTTATACAAAATATTACAGGTAAACCTGATCTTATAATATGTGGCGGTGGACATGTAGCAGAGGCACTTGTACAAATGGCGAAAATGCTTGATTTTGACATAACAGTTATAGAGGATAGACCGGTATTTGCTGAAAAAATACGTACTTTTGGAATTGAAAATGTTATATGTGATGATTATGTAAAAGCCTTGAAACAGATAGATAGAAATCGTGACAACTATTTTGTATGTATGACAAGGGGACACAGATTTGATGAACAATGTCTGTTTGAAATCTTTAAAATGCCATATGCTTATATTGGTATGATGGGTTCAAAAAGAAGATCTCTTATAGTCAGAAAAGACCTTGAAGATAATGGCATTGATATTGATAAGATAAATGAGCTTCATTCACCGATAGGTCTTTCAATAGGTGCAGATACACCACAGGAAATAGCATTATCGGTTATGAGTGAGATAGTACAATGTAAAAATGAGAGGCACAGCCATGAATTTATTGATGACAATATTATCGATGAGCTTGCGAAAGATTCAGAAAATGAGCAAAGAATCTTATGCACAATTATCGAAAAGAGTGGGAGTGCACCTAGAAGCATTGGGACACAGATGATAGTTACATCTGATAACCGTATTATAGGAACTATTGGAGGTGGCTGTGCAGAAGCAGAGGTTATAACAAAGTGCAGAGATATTTTTAATGGATTTTTTGAAGAAGAAAAGATAGAAACAATAAAAGTAAGAATGAGCACTGATAATGCAGAGAAAGAAGGCATGGTGTGTGGTGGAAATATTAATGTAATGCTAGAGAAAATTCAGGAAAAAAATTTTAATGTTTAGAGGAAAAAAGACTATTAAAAAAATAGGTGTATGCTGCGTTATGGCAGTTCTTGTAACAGGAATGTTTGCAGGATGCGGAAAGAAAAAAGAAGACAGTAAAAAAACGAATATAACAGTATTTGCAGCAAAAAGCCTTAACGGAGTCATGGATGAACTCTGCAAGGAATATAATAAAGAACATCCTGATGTGAATTTTCAGACAAATTATGACAGTTCGGGAACACTTATGGCACAGATAAAAGAAGGTGCAAAATGTAATATATTCTTTTCAGCAGGTGTGGAGCAGATGAACGAGCTTGAAAAGGGATATGATGGTGGAAGTGTAGATAAAAACAACTGCTATAATCTTTTGAATAATCAGGTATGTCTTGTAACATGGAAAGGAAGTAAGACAAAAGTTAAAAGTTTTAAAGAGATAGCAAAGGCAAAAAATATGGCACTTGCTGATGAGACAGTTCCAGTAGGACAGTATACAAGAGAAGCTCTTTTAAACTCAGGACTTATACCGCTTAAAGAAGGAGTGTCTAATGACTTGAAGGATAAAGATATTTCAAAAGCATTGGGTGGACTTGAGATAAATAGCTGTGCAAATGTAGGCGCCGTTGCGGCAGCAGTTGCTGAGAGAGCAGATGAGATAGGAACAGTTTACTATTCAGATACATTTGGATATGAAGATAAGTTAGAAATTATCGAGAAACTTTCAAACAGCCTTACAGGTGATGTTATTTATCCTGTTGCAGCACTTAAGGGAAATGATATATCAGATGCAGAATTTAAGGCTTCAAAAGAATTTATATTGTTTATGCGTGGAGAAAAAGCTAAAAAGCTGTTTGAAAAATATCATTTTTCAATGTATTAGAAGAACAATATCATAAAAATATGTGATTTGTACAGAATTGATATGTACACAAAACTGTGTAAGAAAGAGGCATTATGGATTTTTCGGAAATTGATTTTAGTCCGCTTTGGATAAGCATAAAAACGGGTGTTGTAGCATCAATGGTATCATTTATACTTGGCATATCGGCAGCCTGGTTTGTTGTAAGCAGAAAAGGAAGGGCAAGAGGTGTATGGGATGGCATACTTACAATGCCTCTTGTACTTCCGCCAACTGTTGCCGGATATATATTACTTCGTATATTTAGCACAAGACACAGATTTGGAGATTTTATAAGTAATGGACTTTCAATTTATGTGATACATACTTGGCTTGGTTGTATTGTTGCAGCTACGGTTATTGCATTTCCACTTATGTACCGGAATGCAAGAGCAGCATTTGAACAGATAGATGAAAATGTTATATATGCAGCACAGACACTTGGTCTTAATGAGTGGACAATATTCTGGAAAATACGTATGCCTATGGCAAAACCTGGAATATTATCAGGAATTACACTGACATTTACAAGGGCACTTGGTGAGTATGGCGCAACATCAATGCTTGCCGGAAATATAGCTGGTAAGACATCTACAATCTCACAACAGATAGCTATGGTAATACAGAGTGGTGACTTTAAAACAGCAGGTTTCTGGTGTATTGTAATATCAGCGATTTCCTTTATCTGTCTTGTGATTATAAATCTTGTTACGATGGATAAGTAATTGATAAAAATAATATGGGGGTACTATGGCTTTAATAGCAAAAATCAGAAAAAAGCTTGACAATTTTGAACTAGATACGGACATACAAATAGATGATGATGTTTTAGCACTAAGTGGAGCCTCTGGAGCTGGAAAAACGATGATATTAAAATGTATTGCCGGGATAGAAAAACCCGACAGCGGTTTTATTTCTCTTAACGGACATGTGCTTTTTGACTCAGAAAAGAAGATAAATGTCAGATCAGCTCTCAGAAAAACAGGTTATCTTTTTCAGGATTATGCACTATTTCCTACAATGACAGCAAGAGAAAATATAAGCATTGTTATGAAGGAAAAAAATCCAAAGCTTGTGGAAAAATTGCTTGCTTCATATGGGCTTGAAAATGTAGCTGACAATTATCCAAAAAAATTGTCAGGTGGCCAAAAACAGCGTGTTGCAATGCTTCGTATGCTTGCGTCTGAACCTGAGTGTATATTACTTGATGAGCCGTTTTCGGCACTCGATGAGCATATCAAAAGAAAAATGGAATCAGAACTTATGGAAATGCTTAAAGATTTTCATAAGCCGATAATATTTGTCTCGCATGATCGTGAAGAGATTTACAGATTTGCGAATAAGGTATGTTTTGTGGAAAATGGTATCGTAAGTAATATATATGATAAAAATGATTTCTTTTATAAACCTGAAACTTGTGCGCAGGCGAAACTAGCAGGATGCCTTAATTTCTCAAAAATCAGATGGATCGATGAAAGTTATGTATATGCTGTTGACTGGAATATAACGCTTAAAATTAACTACACTGAAAAAAACATATGGGAAGAATATCACAGTATATGTGTTTTTCAGGGTGATATAGATAGGATTTCAAGCGATCATATAGCTGATAAGCCAGAAATAAAAGAAAAAGCAGATAAAGATGAACAGATAAATATTATTAAAATAAAAAATGTGTCATTTGTAGAGGAATTGTATAGTGTATGCTATTTGTGTGAGCTTGAAAATGGTTCAGTTATCACTATGATAAAACCTGGACAAAATAAAATATTTTCAGGTGAATATTTTGATGTAAATAAACTTAGCATTGCTAAAAAAAATATACATCTGCTTAAGTGATAATGATAAAAGTCTTAGGAGGATGCTTATGATATACTTTGATAGTGCGGCAACTACGCTTAAAAAGCCTGAGGCTGTGTATAAAGCAGTCCTTTATGCAATGAAAAACTATGGAAATCCTGGAAGGGGATATGGTAAAACATCAATTGAAGCGTCAAGATGTGTATTTGAAGCAAGAAAATATCTGACCGAATTTTTTGGTGGCGATGATGCATCAGGACTTATATTTACGTCAAATGCGACAGAGGCATTAAATATTGTTATTAATGGAATATTTGAAGAAGGTGACAGGGTTATCACAACACAAGCTGAACATAACTCAGTACTCAGACCACTTTATTATGCAGGTAAAAGAGGTGTGATGATAGATATTGCTTCATGTGGTGAAAATGGAGTTGTTGATTGTGATAAAATCGAGAAGCTTATAAAAAAAGATACAAAAGCAATCATATGTACTCATGCATCAAATCTTACGGGAAATCTTACGGACATCAAGAAGTTAGGAGAAACTGCTGAAAAATATGGATTGCTTTTTATAGTAGACGCATCTCAGACAGCAGGAGTTTTTTCTATAAATGTTAAAGAGATGAATATAGATATACTTTGTTTTACAGGGCATAAAAGTCTTATGGGGCCTCAGGGCACAGGAGGTTTGTATATAAGAAAAGATATAAATATCAAACCATTGAAAAGTGGCGGAACCGGTGTTAAGAGCTTTTTGAGAGAACAGCCTCATGAACTCCCAGAGTTACTTGAGGCGGGGACACTTAACAGCCATGGTATAGCAGGTCTTCTTGCAGCTGTCAGAAAGATAAACGATATAGGAATTGATAAAATATATAAAAAGGAAAGCGAACTTGCGCAGATGTTTTACTTGGGAGTCAACGAAATAAATGGTGTAAAGGTTTATGGAGATTTTAATAAGGACAAAGTTCGCTGTCCTATAGTTTCATTAAATATCGGTCATATTGATTCTACGGAAATAAGTATGCTGCTCAATGATGAATATGGAATAGTCACAAGACCTGGTATTCATTGTGCACCGCTTATGCATGAATTTTTTGAAACTAAAACACAGGGAATGGTAAGATTTAGTTTTTCATATTACAATGAGAAGGAGGAAGTGACTGCTGCCATAAATGCAATAAAAGACATTGCAAAGCAGGTAGTTTCTTGATAAAACAGATGGAAGATATAATTTTTTGCAAGGGTGGCGGATGTACTGCAAAGCTTGGCCCTGATATACTTAGACATGTACTTTCAAAAATTCCTAAAGGCAAAAAGGATAATTCATTACTTGTCGGTTATGACAGCAGTGATGATGCTGCAGTATATAAAATATCTGATGATATTGCGGTTGTCCAGACTCTTGATTTTTTCCCGCCTATGGTTGATGACCCGTATATTTTCGGGCAGATAGCGGTGGCTAATGCGCTAAGTGACATATATGCGATGGGCGGAGAAGTAAAAACAGCTCTAAACATAGTTTGTTTTCCTGAAAAAATGGATCTGAATATTTTAGGAAAGATTATGCAGGGTGGTGCAAAAAAAGTGAATGAGGCAGATGCCACACTTGCAGGAGGACATTCTATATCGGATGAAGATGTAAAATATGGTCTTTCGGTTATGGGGATTGTAGATCCTAAAAAGATATATGAAAATAACACTGGAAAACCTGCCGATATATTGATACTTACCAAAAAGCTTGGTGTAGGACTTGTCTGTAATGCAAAACGTGTCGGACAGGCTAAAAAAGGTTCAGTAGAAGAAGCGATAGAGTCGATGACAACACTTAACAAAGAAGCATCCAGGATAAGCAGAAAATATGAGATACATGCATGTACTGATGTGACTGGATTTGGATTTTTAGGCCATTTAAACGAGATGATAAACGATGAAATATCAGCCGAGATTGACTCAATAGCGATTCCGGCCATAAAAGGAGCACTTCACTATGCCGAAGAATTTTTGCTTACGGCAGCAGCACAGCGGAATAGAAATCATGTGGCAATGGATGTAGAATTTTCAAAAAATATAACATTTGCCATGGAAGAACTTCTTTTTGATCCGCAGACATCGGGAGGCCTTCTGTTTGCTGTAAAGGAGGAAGATGCACTGCCATTTTTAAAAGAACTAAGAAAGGTAGGACTTCCGGCTGCGATAGTTGGTCATTTTACAGATAAGAAGGAAAAAAATATCTATGTCAGGTAGAAGTTTAGTCAAGCGGATATTCTCAGTCCGCTCTGCTACTTATTTGATAGTGTTAAAAAATACATAACAAAAGTAAAGGAGAAAAAAGATGATTACAGTAAATGCGATAGGTGATACATGTCCGGTTCCAGTCGTAAAGACAAAGAAAGCGATTGAAAAACTTGAAGGAACAGATACAGTTGAGACACTTGTAGACAATGAGATAGCTGTTGAAAATCTAAAAAAGATGGCTTCCCAGATGGGTTATTCTGTTTCAAGCAGCAAGATAGGAGTATCAGAGTATAGCGTTAGGATAACAGTAGATCATATTTCTACAGATAAAAACAATGATGTTAGTGAGGATATTTTAGAAAATACATGTAATCCTCACAATAATAGTGAAAAAGTTGTTGTTATCCGTTCAGAGTTTATGGGCGAGGGCGATAAAGAACTCGGAAAGGTTCTGATAAAAGGCTTTATATATGCACTTTCACAGCAGGAGATACTGCCAAAGACTATGCTTTTTTATAATGGCGGTGCAAAAATAACATGTGATGGTTCTGAGTCTATAGATGATCTTAAAGTGCTTGAAGAAAAAGGCGTAAAGATATTCACATGTGGAACCTGTCTCAATTATTATGGACTTACTGAAAAGCTCTGTGTCGGTGAAGTTACAAATATGTATGAGATAGCAAAAAGAATGACAGAAGCATCGCTTATAGTCTGCCCATAAGTATGAGAGAAAGACATATACAGCTTGTAGTTGCATTTAAAAGCACAAATGCGGCAATGGAGATGGAAAGCAAGGCAAAAGACAGAAACGTTTATGGAAGAATGATACCACTTCCGGCAAAAATCTCAGCAGGATGCGGTCTTGCATGGAAGACCGAGCTTGATATGAGAAACGATGTGATAAATTTTATGCAGGAAGAAAATATTCAGTGGGAAGCAATCTATGAACTTAATTTATTCTAAAAATTATAGACATTCAAACTTTAAGAGAAAGGAAAAGAGTTATGTTTTATTATAATCAGTATATAAGGGCAAAAAGCCTTGAAGAAGCATATGAACTCTATCAAAAAAAACAAAATTTCATTGTCGGAGGAATGTTATGGACAAAAATGAAAAATACGACTCTTGGAACGGCTATAGATCTTTGTGAGTTAGGACTTGATAATATAGAAGAAAATGAAAATGAATTTCGTATAGGGGCATATGTGTCATTAAGAGATATTGAAACAAACAATGCATTAAATAAATATACAGATAATGCGTTTGCTGATTCGGTTAAGGATATAGTAGGTGTACAGTTTAGAAATGTTGCTACTGTTGGCGGAAGTATCTGGGGACGCTATGGATTTTCAGATGTTATGACAATATTTCGGGCACTTGGAGCGAAGGTTGAGCTTTTTCACAGTGGTGTTATGGATCTTGATGAATTTGTGAAAATACCACGCACAAAGAGAGATATCCTTATGGCAGTTATAGTGCCAAAAGAAACTGAAAAAATAGTATATTTGAGTCAGCGAAATCAATCAACAGATTTTCCGGTACTTACATGCGCCGTTTCAAAAGGAAAAAAAGGTCTTATGGCAGTTATCGGAGCAACGCCTTATATGGCTGAGCCGGTGTTTGACAGAGAAGATATCCTTGCAGAATTTACAGATGAAAATATTGAAAAATTTGCCGGTTATGTGGCAGAGAATATTCGTTTTGGAAGCAATATGCGGGCAGGCGCTGAGTATAGAAAAATAATATGCACTGTTCTTGTAAAAAGAGCATTAAAGATGTTTATCCCGGAAAATGAAAAGGAGGAAATCTGCTAATGGAAGTAAAGATTACATTAAATGGAAAGATGATAAAGGATAATGTTGATGCAGATATGCTTCTTATAGATTTTTGCAGGAAACATAAATGTTATTCGGTGAAGAGAGGTTGTGAGACAGGAAACTGCGGACTGTGTACTGTACTTATGGATGAAAAACCTGTGCTTTCATGCAGTATCCCCGTTGGGAGGGCAGATGGCAGAAAAGTTGATACACTTGAGGGCCTTGAAGATGAAGCAAAAAAGTTTACAAACTATTTTGCCATGCAGGGCGCTGACCAGTGTGGATTTTGTAATCCAGGATATATAGTGAACATAATTGCACTTCTTCGTGAAAATCCCGATCCTACGGATCGTGAGATACTTGAATATCTTTCAGGCAATTTGTGTCGTTGTACAGGGTATCAGAGTCAGCTTCGGTCACTTAGAAATTATCTAAACAGTAAAAAGAAAGATGTGCCAGTCAAGCTTGAAGCACAAGTATTCGGAGCTGATATCGGAAAGGAGTGGAAGAATGAGTGAATTTAACCGTAAAAGAAAAGATTATCATGCTGTAGGAAAAAATATTCCAAAGAAGGATTCATCACAGCTTCTTCTTGGAAAACCGGTATTTACTGATGATATAACTCCTTCTGACTGTCTTATAGTAAAACTTTTAAGAAGCCCACATGCACATGCGTTAGTTGAGGATATAAAGACAGATATTGCATTGAAAGTTCCCGGGATAGAAGCTATTTATACCTGGAAGGATGTCCCTGATAAGCGTTTCAGCATTGCAGGTCAGACTTTTCCTGAACCGTCGCCGTATGACAGACTCATACTTGACAAAAGAATCAGAAGTGTTGGAGATCCTGTTGCAATAGTTGCGGGAGAAAGCGAAAAAGTCGTAGATAAAGCGCTGAAATTGATAAAAGTAAAGTATAAGGTGCTTGAACCGGTGCTTGATTTTCACAAGGCACTTGACAATCCAGTACTTGTTCATCCAGAAGATAACTGGATGTCATATGGCAGTACAGGTGATGTTAAGAGAAACCTTTTGCATCATGAAGAAGATGAACACGGTGATGTAAATGCAGTGCTTGATGAATGTGAAGAGATAATAGAACATACATGGCATGTAAAAGCTGCACAGCAGGCTTATATGGAAACTATACGAGCATATTGTGAAATTGACAGATATGGCAGGCTTCATTGCATAAGTTCAACACAGATAGTTTTCCATCTGCGACGGATACTCGCTAATGCACTCGGCATTTCAAAATCGATGGTGCGTGCAGAAAAACCACGTATCGGTGGAGGATTCGGTGCTAAACAGACTGCTGTATGCGAGGTATACCCGGCATTTGTAACATGGATGACAAAAAAACCGAGTAAAATTATCTATAGTAGAAATGAATGTCAGATAATATCTTCTCCTAGACATGAGATGGAGGTGACTGTCCGTCTTGGTGCAATGAAGGATGGGAGGATAAGAGCGATAGACTTATATACCTTGTCAAATGGAGGTGCATATGGAGAACACAGTACAACAACAGTGGGACTTTCAGGTCATAAATCACTGCCCCTTTATACTGGTGGATGTGAAGCTACAAAGTTTTCATGTGATGTTGTCTACACAAATGTACAGGCAGCCGGGGCATACAGAGGTTATGGGGCGACACAGGGAATTTTTGCACTTGAGTCAGCTGTAAATGAGCTTGCCGAAAAACTTAACATGGATCCGGTAGAACTCAGAATGAAAAATATTGTCAGAGAAGGAATGTTAATGCCTGCATATTTCGGAGAGACCGCTAATGCCTGTGCGCTTGACAGATGTATTGAACATTGTGCTGCAAATTTCCATTGGAATAAGAAATATCCTGTAAGAGATATGGGGAATGGAAAAGTGAGGGCAGCAGGAATGGCACTTGCTATGCAGGGCTCATGTATTTCAAATGTGGATGTAGGCTCTTGCACGCTGAAGCTGGCGGATGGTGGAACTTACAATATGATGATAGGTGCGGCTGATATGGGAACTGGATGTGACACCATTCTCTCGCAGATGGCAGCAGAGGTACTTGACTGTGATCCGGATAAAATCTCTGTTTTTGGTGCAGATACGGATGCATCTCCCTATGATTCAGGTTCTTATGCATCTTCAACTACTTATATTACGGGAATGGCGACAAAAAATGCCGCTTTAAAACTCCGTGAAAATATAATGAAGATAGGTGCCATACTTCTTGAATGTTCACCAGAAGATGTAGATTTTGACGGCGAAAAAGTATATATGATAAACGAAGAAAAGTCCGTAAGCATAGCGGATATCGCGACAAAATCTCAGGTAAATAATACTATTCCTGTCGATGTCACTGAGACATATTCATCTCCTGTATCGCCACCGCCTTATATGGTCGGAATGGTCGAGATAGAACTTGACAGGGAAACAGGAAGTGTAGAGATACTTGATTACGAGGCCGTTATCGACTGTGGAATACCGGTAAATCCAAATCTTGCAAGAGTTCAGGCAGAAGGCGGGATAGGGCAGGGAATCGGCATGGCTCTTTATGAAAATGTTACATACAGTGCTGATGGAAAGATTGCTGAGAATAGTCTTATGCAGTATAAAATCCCTACAAGACTTGATGTTGGGAATATAAATGTAGAATTTGAGACAAGCTATGAGCCATCAGGACCTTTTGGTGTAAAATCAATAGGAGAGATAGTTATTAATACTCCGGCGCCAGCACTTGCACATGCAATATACAGAGCAACAGGAGTATGGCAAAGAACAGTTCCTTTTACACCCGAAAAGATTCTTATGGGAATGATCGATCCTGACTGGAAAGAAAAAGACCGTCGCATTAAGTAGATAATTAGATGGGAAGTTTCATAAAAAGTTATAAAGGAGATTTATGATACATATTATTTATATGGCGGCTGGAAACAGCCGCCGTTTTGGAAGTAATAAACTTTTATATGTCTGGCATGGGAAAAAACTTTATAGACATACACTTGATATGTTACTTAAAATAAAACAAAAATCTGATGACATAGTATCGTTAACAGTCGTAACACAATATAGTGAAATAATATCTGAATTAGAGGATAAAGAAGAAATAAATGTGGTATTTTCAAATGAAAGCAGACTTGGCGCATCATATACGATAAAGTCTGGGATAAAGAGTCTGAAAGGTCAATGCAAAAAAGATGACTATATTATGTTTGTTGTAGCAGATCAACCGTACCTTAGTGAGGATACGATATGTAAATTTATAAAAATCGTTCAAAAAAAATGCAGTGATGGATATAAAGTATTTTCTGTAAGGTATGGGGATAAAGTCGGAAATCCATGTATGTTTAGGGCTGAACTGATTCCTGAGCTGCTTAAACTTGAAGGAGATAGTGGTGGAAGGAAAGTCGCTAAAAAACATGATTGTTGTTATATTGAAATTAAAAATAAGATGGAATTATATGATATAGATACAGTCTGGAACTTGAAAATATAAGGCTTTCAAGTGGATATTTGCAATCCGCTCTGCTACTTACCTGATAGTGTTAAATGATACGAAAATTCTTAAAAATATGTATGCAATCTTTTAAAATTGTGTTACAATGGCATAAATATAAATAGTTGTATTAGTTTGTGGGGAATGCGTATGAAAACGGATAACAGATTGATTCAAAAAGAGACAGTATTTTATTGCAACAAGGATTTCAGACTGAATGATGAAAATTATGAGGCTGTTAAGGAAGCTGTAAATTTTCAAAATATGGTAGGTTTTCTAACCGGATATTATGATGACAGACTTACTATTGCTAGTGTCAGTAGTTTCTTTTTGCAAAGTTTGGGGTATGAGTACGATGAGTTTATGAAAATCTCAGAAGGTTCGCTTAAAAATATATTTTATGGCGAAAACCAAAGTTTCCTTGAAGTAGAACGATTTAAAAAAATTCATGGAACAGGCGAAGGGCAGATGATAAATAAAGCCGATGCTCCTGTTTATGTAAAAATGTATAAAGCTGACTCAGTTGATGAAAACGGACAGGTATTCTGGGTATTATCTGTGCAGACTGACTGGGTACAGCAGAACTTAAAACTTATAAATAATGTATTGCAATCTGGAATGTGGTATTTTGACTTTGATACAAAAGGAGATATCAAAGAGGTTTTCTGGAGTCACGAATTTAGAAGAATGCTTGGCTATCATGATATACTTGACTTTCCAAATAAGTTTAACATGTGGGTAGACAATATCTATCCTGATGATAGAAAAAAAGCATTGTCTCTGTTAAAAGAAGTAACGGCAGATATTAGTGACAATAAAAAATATAATATAGAATACAGAATGAAAATGAGTGATGGGTCATATCAGTGGTTTAGCACAAATGCAGAAACTATAAGAAGACGTGACGGATCACCACTTAGAATGGTCGGAACTTTTGTCAATATTGAGGAACAAAGGGAGCATGAGTTATTTGTAAAGAAGAGTGATGCTTTTCACAGGGCTTACACAGAATCAAATATCTGTGAGTATTATGTAAATCTTAAGGATAATACATTTGATTCATTGAAAGTTGAAGATTCATTACTTGGAATTTTTGAAAAAAGTACCACATGGGATGAGCTTATACAAGCTTACATAGACAAATTTGTATGTGAGGAAGATAAGTCAGCGGTTGCGCTTATTTATAACAGGGCATATATGCTTGAAAAATTTAATGATGGTAAACATGAACTAAGTATAGAGTGCCATATAAAGATAAACGGAGAGAAACGTCTTGTAAGAAATGTTGTTATGCCTGGAGAGGAAAATCATACATCACGTTATGCAATGATATTTGTAAGGGATATTACCGAGGCCAGAAAAGAAGCAGATGAGATAATAGAGATAACTCGTAAAAATGCAGTTATGGATAAGCTGCTTCAGGGTACGATAAGGCTTGTTGACCGCTTTGCCATGTGTAATCTAAAGAAAGATACATATAAAGTATATAGCATATTGCCAACTGATTCAATATATGGCTCTATTGGAAGTTATGATGAGTTTGTAGATGTGATATCATCACAGTATAAAGTAGTATCTGAAAAACACACTATGAAAGAACTTCTTTCTAAGGATATGCTATATGATATATTTGACAGTACAGATGATATTTATAAATTTGAATATTGCACACGTGATGAAACCGTTTTTAAAAACATGGCTGTTATTCCTATTTCAAGGACAAAAGATAACGCAGTTGAGAATATTATGCTTATCGTTCAGGACATAACACAGGAAAAGAAAATGGAAATAGAGTCAAGAAAGGCTTTAAAAGATGCTTATGAGGCAGCAAACAGGGCAAATCATTCAAAAACTGAATTTTTATCCAACATGTCTCATGATATCCGTACGCCGATGAATGCTATTGTAGGAATGACTGCTATAGCTGGTGCAAATATAGATAATAAGGAGCGGGTTATTGACTGCCTTGGCAAGATTACAAAGTCCAGCAGACATCTACTCAGCCTTATAAATGAAGTACTTGATATGTCACGCATTGAGAGTGGAAAATTAACTTTATCGGAGGAAGATTTTAATCTTCCCGAACTTGTTGATAATTTCATTACAATGACAAAGAATGATATAGAAGCGCATCATCACAATTTTGAGGTGCGAGTTGGAAAAATTTACCATGAAAATGTATTTGGCGACAGTCTTCGGATCCAGCAGATAATAACAAATGTCATGAGCAATGCTGTAAAGTATACTCCTGATGGTGGAAATATTATTTTTTCGATTGATGAAAAGCATGACAAATCAAAGAACATCGGTTGTTATGAATTTACTATCGAAGATAATGGTATTGGTATGACTAAGGAATTTCAGAAGATTATTTTTGAACCATTTACAAGAGCTGATGATAAAAGGACATCAAAAATACAGGGAACAGGTCTTGGCATGACAATTGTCAGAAATATTGTCAATATGATGAATGGTCATATTAAAATTGAAAGCGAACCAGGAAAAGGAAGTAAATTTACAATAATAATCTTTTTGAAACTTCAGGACGAAGAAAAAGAACAGATAGAAGAACTTCTTGATCTTCCTGTACTGGTTGTAGATGATGATGAGTTGTGTTGTGAAAATGCGATAAATATATTAGATGATATTGGAATTGATGGCGAATGGACAACATCAGGTGAAAAAGCAGTAGAACTTACTAAAAGGCGTCATGAGATTGATGAAGATTATTTTGCTGTTATAGTAGATCTTAAAATGCCTGAAATGAATGGGATTGAGACAGCAAGACAGATAAGAAAAATTGTTGGAAAAGATGTGACTATAATTGTGCTGACTGCATATGATTATTCACAGATAGAAGATGAGGCGCGGGCAGCAGGAGTTGATGAATTTATCACAAAACCACTATTTCGCTCACGTCTTATAAGTATGTTTGAAAATATAATCAAGGGAAAGCCTGGAAGATCAGCAACAAAATATCTGTCAGGCCTGTCAAAATCAGATTATTCAGGAAAGCATATACTTCTTGTTGAGGATAACGAGCTTAACCGTGAGATAGCAAAAGAGATAATCGGTATGACTGGAGCAGTAGTTGATACAGCTGAAAATGGAAAGGAAGCAGTAGAAAAAGTAGCAGGTATGCCTGAAAATTATTATGGACTTGTATTTATGGATATACAGATGCCTGTTATGAATGGATATGAAGCTGCTGCCGCCATAAGGGGACTTGATGATAAAACAAAAGCAGCCATACCTATAGTAGCTATGACTGCAAATGCATTTGCGGAGGATATCATGCTTGCCAAAAATGCCGGAATGAATGAGCATATGGCAAAACCACTCGATATAAACAAGCTTAATGATACATTAAGAAGATGGCTGCATTAGTCCATGCTTATATCAATTCCACCATGTCTTTCAGAAGGCTGTATTATAACTGTGACTCCTGCGTTACCATGCCATTCGAATTGATATGATTCACCTGATGTCTGGCCAATAAAAGTTTTCCAGGAAACATCGGCAGTTACCTGTGGGTCACAGTGTCCATTTCCTATCCAGCATACTACGGCATCAGGATCAACAGAGATAGTATTTCCAGAAGACATATTGCTAAGAACTATAGGGTTTCCATCAACAAGTACTGCAACATATGCGTTTGGTCCTTTTGCTGTGAGAGTAGATGTTGCCAGTCCTTTTTGAGAGAGGACACCGACTCCTATAAATCTGACACTATAATCACAGTCCTGAGTAAAAGCAAGTATGTTTTCTGACTCTACAGATATTGTCTCACCTGCTTCAATGTGATATACAACGACATGCTGACCATAGTTTGCATAGTATGTAACAGAGTCACCTCTTAGATTTACTTTCATCAATGGAAGATTTTCACCTGTAACTCTTCGGACTATCTGACCAAAAATAGCCTGACCTATATTGTTCTGAGGTCCGAACATAACCTTTTCAAAGGAATAATTTTTTGCACCTGCATTGTCTCCGGCTATAAACGCACCTGCCTTAGTGAACAAAACATCATTTCCACTACATGTAACTTTTAAAGTCAATTCGTTTATTGTTTCGAATTTAAGCATTTTATACCTCTTTTCTGTGCAAGAACATTGCACTAAAATATGTGTTTTTATTATACTGGTAAGTGTCAGGCGGATATTTGTGATCCGCTTTTCTACTTGCTTGATAGTGTTAAACTACTTGTACCCCATATAATTTACAAAGTCCCGCAAGGTCTTTTGCGACACCGTTTCCTATTGCATTGAATTTCCAATTCCCATTATGTAGATATATTTCACCTATCATCATAGATGTGACATTTGAATAATATTCATCCATTTTAAAGCTTACAAGTTCACTGTTATTAGAAGAGTTTAATATTCTTACATATGCATCTTTTATCATGCTGAAATTTAATTTTTTTTCATAAGCTTCATTTATTGTGAGAACAAAGACAATTTTAGAAACTATAGGATTCAACTTTGTAAGATCTATCGTTATACTTTCACGGTCGCTTTTTTCGTTGGCTTTAAATAAAATACTGCTATCAGGACTTGTGCTTTGTCCATAGAACACAAACCAGTCATCTCCGGGAACTTTTCCAGTAGAATTAAGCATAAAAGCGGATACATCTACATCACATTCCGGATTAGATACATTCCAACCAAGACAGGCTTTTAGCTTTATGGATGAGTTAGCAGCAAAAAGTGGTACTTTCTGGCCTTTTTTGGTTGTATGTAACAGCGGAGGAAGTGTCATGTCAGGTACTGTCGGTAGATTCTTTGTAACTGTTTTTATTTCTTCATTCCGGGAGACATTGTTACGATTGTCAGATGTACATGTATTTTTGTAGCTTATATTTAAAGTGTTGATTTCTTTTTTATTTAATGGTGGCTGTACTTTAATGTTATTTATAGAAGTTATGGTCTGCCTTGTAAGAGGAGCAGAAGACTTCATTGGGACATTTATCATATTAAACCTCATTTCTGATTTTTTGAATCTGTTATGTCTTAATTTTAAGTTTAATATGTTAAAATGTCAATTATAAGAAAGATAAGAGAAAACCGTGGATGAAACTTACATTTTTTAGACAGTATATAACCAACATTCCAAAAACTGCCGAGGGCAGATATTTACCTATATAAGGTTGTTATGTTTTTAATGTTGGTGGATTTATATGTTTTGTGATATACTTACTTATAATTTTAAGTAATGGAGGAAGTCAGATGAAATCAATATTAGTAAAAGATACAACTAAATCCGAAAGGATAGCGCTTATAAAAGAATGGATTCCTGATGATGATGGTATGTATGAGGATGGAGGGATGGACCTATGGGAACTGTATGCAGACTATATAAATGGAACTAAAGAAATTGCAGAGTGTAATGCCGCTTTTACAACTAACTATATGACAGAAAAAGATATTGCGGAAGGAAAATTAAAGAATTAATAAAATTAAGAGGGAAAAAATGTTATACATAATAAGACATGGTAAGACAGACTGGAATGTTTTACATAAACTTCAGGGAAGAACTGATATCCCATTAAATGAGGAAGGCAGGAGAATGGCACAAAAAGCTGCTGAAACATACAAAGATATTCACTTTGATATATGTTACTGTTCACCACTTAAAAGAGCAAAAGAAACAGCAGGGATACTTCTCGATGGACGAAATATTCCAATAATCTGTGATGACAGACTTAAGGAGATGAGTTTTGGCAGATATGAGGGAACCAAGAGTAGTTTTTCCACAAATAATGGATATAAAGCGTCAGATGATCAGGTAAATATTTTGTTTGAAGCTCCTGAAAAATATATAGCTCCTGAAGACGGCGAGAGTTTTGAAGATTTATATAGGAGAACAGGCAGCTTTTTAAAAGAAATCGTAGAACCTAAGCTTAAAGCTGGAAAAGATATTTTGATAGTAGGTCATGGTGCCATGAATTCCAGTATTGTGTGTCAGGTCAAAAATATCAGTATTGAACATTTCTGGGATGCTGGTATAGAAAACTGTAAATTGATGAAACTTGACTAATTGTCGTGTTACCATATATAATAAATAGTGATTATGAAATTAAAATAGGAGGATTTTGATAATGATTAAGCTTTACGACAACGGCGTATATCTTTTAAACGGTTCTGAGATTGTTGAAGATGGTGCGCAGGCTTTAGATGCTGTTTTAGCTAAAACAGGCAGAAAAGTCACAAAAGAAGATGCTGCTAAGGGTACTATGGCATACAGTATTCTTGAAGCTCATAACACTTCTGGTAATATGGAAAATCTTCAGATCAAATTTGACAAACTTACTTCTCATGATATTACATTTGTAGGTATCATCCAGACAGCTCGTGCGTCAGGACTTGAAAAATTTCCTGTACCATATGTTCTTACAAACTGCCACAACAGTCTCTGTGCAGTAGGTGGAACTATAAATGAAGATGATCATATGTTTGGACTTACATGTGCAAAGAAATACGGTGGAATGTATGTACCACCTCATCAGGCCGTTATCCATCAGTTTGCAAGAGAGATGCTTGCTGGCGGTGGAAAGATGATTCTTGGTTCTGACTCACATACACGTTATGGTGCGCTTGGTACTATGGCTATGGGTGAGGGTGGTCCAGAGCTTGTTAAACAGCTTTTGAACCGTACATATGATATTCCTATGCCTGGTGTCGTAGCAGTTTATCTTACAGGAAAGCCAAATAAAGGTGTAGGTCCTCAGGATATAGCTCTTGCAATCATTGGAGCAGTATTTTCAAATGGTTATGTAAACAACAAGGTTATGGAGTTTGTCGGAGACGGTGTTGCAAATCTTAGTGCTGATTATAGAATTGGTATCGATGTTATGACAACAGAGACAACTTGTCTTTCTTCAATCTGGACAACAGATGATAAGATAAAAGATTTCTATGACATACATAAGCGACCACAGGACTTCAAAGAAATGAAACCGGAAGCTGTTGCTTATTATGATGGTATGGTTTATGTTGACCTTAGCAAGATAAAGCCTATGATCGCAATGCCATTCCATCCAAGCAATGTTTACACTATTGACGAGTTAAATGCAAACCTTATGGATATTCTTGATGATGTCGAGAAGAAGGCTCTTGTAAGTCTTGACAATAATAAAGTTAAATATACTCTTAAAGACAAAGTTCACAATGGTAAACTTTATGTTGAGCAGGGTGTTATTGCTGGATGTGCCGGTGGTGGCTTTGAAAATATATGTGATGCTGCTGATATTCTTCGTGGAAAATATATTGGTGCAGATGAGTTTTCGCTTAGTGTTTATCCTTCAAGCCAGCCTGTATTTATGGAGCTTGTTAAAAATGGCAGAATTGCAGACCTTATGGAAACAGGTGCAACTATCCGCTCAGCATTCTGTGGTCCTTGTTTTGGTGCAGGAGATGTTCCTCCAAATAATGGTCTTTCTATCAGACATTCCACAAGAAACTTCCCTAACAGAGAGGGCTCAAAAGTTACAAATGGTCAGATTGCGTCAGTTGCGCTTATGGATGCACGTTCTATTGCAGCAACAGCAGCAAATAAAGGTTATCTTACATCAGCAGAAGATGTGGATGTAAACTTTACAAAGCCTAAATACTTCTTTGATAGCACTATTTATGAAAACAGAGTTTACAATGGTGTTGGAAAGCCAGATCCTGATGTTGAAATTAAATTTGGACCAAACATCAAAGACTGGCCTGCAATGTCAGAACTTACTGGTGATATTGTTATCAAAGTTGTTTCAGAAATACATGATCCTGTAACTACAACAGATGAGCTTATTCCTTCAGGAGAAACTTCGTCATTCCGTTCAAATCCTCTCGGACTTGCTGAGTTTACGCTTTCTCGTAAAGATCCTGAGTATGTTGGTCGTGCAAAGGCTGTAGCAAAGGCTGAAAAAGCAAGAGTTGCAGGCGAGGATATTTTTGCAGCATGTCCGGAAGTAAAAGATGTATTTGAAAAGATAAATGCAAAATTTGATGTTAAACCAGAAAATACACAGATCGGAAGTATGATATATGCTGTTAAACCTGGTGATGGTTCTGCACGTGAGCAGGCAGCTTCATGTCAGAAAGTTCTTGGTGGTTTTGCCAATATAGCAAAGGGATACGCTACAAAGAGATATCGTTCAAATCTTATTAACTGGGGTATGCTTCCGTTTATCTATGAAGAAGACGAACTTCCATTTAAGAATGGAGATTATATCTTCGTAAAGGATATAAAGAAGTCAGTAGAGGATAAGATCGATACTATTAAGGCATATGTTGTCGGAGATGAGATGAAAGAATTTGAACTTCATCTTGGTAAACTTACAGATGCTGAACGTGAAATAATTGTCAAGGGCTGCCTTATCAATTATTATCGTTCACAGATGTAAAATATAGTTCATCAGAATTAGTAATGTAAGAGATTTTATGAATTTATAGATAATAAACTGCTCCCTGAAGTAGATATTAAAATATTTATTTTGGGCAGCAGTTTATTTATTTGCAGATAACAAATAAATAAATTTTTTAGAGATGGGGGATTTATATGAATATTATAAAAAACAAACTAAAACAGGGATTTATTATAACTCTTTTATTAATATCATTAGTATTTTCAGGTTGCCAGAATCTAAATGATACTATAGACAAATTCAGTGGAAATGTTTCAGAATCTAATAATTCGTCAGAAGTAGCAAAACTGTCACATACTTCATATAAAAATAAACCATATGAAGTGTTGGCAAATGGTAAGCCAGAGTTTACAAAGAAACAAAAGCAGGATAAAAAAGCTTTTGAAAATTACAGTGAGCTTGATAGTCTTGGCAGATGCGGTGTTGCATTTGCGAACATATGCAGAGAACTTATGCCTGACTCTGAGAGAACAGGAATTGGTATGATAAAGCCAAGTGGTTGGAAAACAGCAAAATATAATGGAATTGTTGATGGAAACTATCTGTACAACCGCTGTCATCTTATAGGTTTTCAGCTCGCGGGAGAAAATGCAAATGAAAAAAATCTTATTACAGGAACGAGATATATGAATGTGAACGGTATGCTGCCATTTGAAGATGAGGTAGCACATTATGTTAAGAAAACAAATAATCATGTTCTATACAGAGTTACACCTGTTTTTAAGGGAAATAACCTTGTTGCAGAGGGCGTGAAGATGGAGGCATATTCTGTTGAAGATAATGGAGAAGGTGTCTGCTTTAATGTTTTTGTTTACAATGTTCAGCCTCAGATAACTATCAATTATGCAAATGGAGACAGCAGATTATCGTCAGATACTACGAAATCAGAAAATTCTTCAAAACAAAATAGTGGTTATTCAAACAGAAAGAGCATGTCAAAAAGCCAGAAATATGTGATAAACACAAATACAAAGAAATTTCATCTGCCATCATGCGGCAGTGTGGCAGATACACTTGAAAAAAACAAAAAAATCTTTAAAGGCAGCAGGGAAGAACTGATTTCTGATGGCTATAAACCATGTGGGAGATGTAAGCCGTAAACGTTTGTACTTGCGAAATCTCAATAAAAAAGATATAATTAGGACTTAGAAATGTATAAAAAGGAGAAAGGTCATGGCAGCGGCTTCAAAAAAGAATACAACAAAGGGAACTATTGAGGTCAAAGAAAATACTAAAAAAAATGCTGAGAGTGTTTTGGAGAGCAATGCAAAGCAGAATGGCAGAAAAAGAACCACAAAAAAGACAGCAGATACGCCTTCTAAAACATTAAACAAAAAGAAAAATTCAACAAATATAAATATTACACATCAGCGCAAAATACAGGATGTTACTGCATATAGAGACAGAATGGCATTTGAAACGGGTATTACTCTTATTGTTATAGGAATAATAGCTATTTTTTTGTATGTTAGTTTTCTGGGCCTTGGTGGAATTGTTGGCAGGATCTTTGGTGGAATCTGTTTTGGGATTTTTGGCTGGGTATCCTGGTTTATTCCGTTAGGAATGCTGCTTGCATACATATTTACAGTTGTAAATAAAGGCGATAAACGTGTTCCAAGAAAGATGACAGGAATTATAGGAACATTTATATGTCTGGCTGCCATAACGGATCTTTTAAGCAAAAAAGAAGTGATAACTGAATATTATACTTCAAATCATGTTATGCATCCTAAATATTTTGAATGTATGAATCTGACACTTGAGGATGTGCTTGAGACGGGAAAAAGTAGTGGTGGATTACTTGGAAGGATCATAAGCTCATTACTTTCAAAAGTCTGCGGCAATGTAGGTGCATGTATTTTATTATTTGCTTTACTTATATTATGTCTGTTTATTTTTGAGGGAATCGAGATCATGGCAGCTCTCAGAAAAAGAAATGCATACAGAGAAGAAATGGAAAGACTATATGGTGAAGTTAAGGATGAAGTTGGTTACAATGAACCATCATATACTGTTATTAGAAACAGGTCTGCAATAAATCCATTTAGTAATGGAAATTTAAAAAGTGATGAGATCAATATAAGAGAAAAATATAGAATAAATGATGGTTCTTCACAAAAAAGATCTGATTATGTTCAAACTGTGAGACAAAATACAACTGGTGTGATGCAGTCTGTTGATCTAAAAATGATGGGCAGATTTCTTGATGAGCAGAAAAAGAACAAAACTCAGAAAAAAGAAAAGGACAATGCCAAAAAAGAGCCTGAGTTGAAAACAAATGCTAATTCAGAAAAAAATGGTGAGATAAAAAGTGACAGCATTGTGAAAAAAACAGATATTTTAAATGAGAACGCTGTTTCAAAAGCAAGCAATATATCAATACCCAACGATAGTTTAAAATCTGGAAACGTAGAAATATCATCTGAAGTAAAACAAAAAGATAACACTAAAAAAGCAGAACCTATTCCTATATTCAGAGAAGAAATGAATCAAAAATTTGGAAGAAACAGGGGAAAAGCAGTATATGATATCCCTAATGGTGCAGTTCAAAATGAAAGAAAAGTAAAAGTACAGAGTATTGATAAAATGGAAGAAGAGCATGTTGAAGAAGAACATGTGCCAGAAGAAAGAACGTTTGACAATAATGCCAAAAAAGAGTCTGACGAAAATACAAATGATATTGATATTGTAAATACCAAAGATATAGAAGAAATGCCAGAACAGCAGGATACAGAGGATGTATCACAATCCCAAATTGCTGAAATACCAGACATGATTGAAGATGAAGATATTACGGAAGTAATTGCCACGAAAGCAATAGAAGAATCGAGCCAGCCTGATACTTATGTAGAAGAAGATACTAATGATACTAATATAAAAGAAACAGCAAAACCTGCAATAGGTGAAGTTTCATATAAGAAACCTGAAAATCCTTATAAACCTGGAAAATTTGGTGGTGATGACTATGTTTCTGCATCAGAATCGTTTAATGCCCTGAATGAAACAAAAGTGGCAGAACCTGTTATTGAGCGCGCATATGCATTTCCTCCAGTTGAACTTTTAGGAGAGCCTGTTCATAATAATGACTCTCTTAGTGATGCTGAACTTAGGGAAACAGCTAATAAACTTCAGGAAACGTTAAAAAGCTTTAATGTTGATGTTCAGATGGGGGCTGTTACATGTGGTCCTACAGTAACAAGATATGAGCTTTTACCTGAACAGGGAGTAAGAGTAAACAAGATAACAAATCTTACCGATGATATCAAGCTGAGTCTTGCGGCACAAAGTATACGTATAGAAGCTCCTATTCCTGGGAAATCGGCAGTTGGTATCGAGGTTCCAAATCCTACTCCAAGTTCTGTATTTTTCAGGGAACTTCTTGAGGGAGAAGCATTTGAAAAAGCCAAGTCACCACTTACATTTGCAGTAGGTAAAGATATTTCAGGAAAACTTATTCTTACGGATATAGGTAAAATGCCACATCTGCTTATAGCAGGTGCAACAGGTTCAGGTAAATCTGTCTGCATAAATACATTGATAATGAGTATTCTTTACAAATCAGATCCAAAAGATGTAAAACTTATTATGATAGATCCAAAAGTTGTTGAACTTAGCGTTTACAATGGAATACCTCATCTTATGTGTCCAGTAGTGACAGATGCCAAAGAAGCCGCTGCTACACTTAACTGGGCTGTAAGGGAAATGAGTGACAGATATAATAAATTTACTGAACTTGGTGTAAGAAATATTGCAGGCTATAATGATAAGATAAAGAAGGTTGACAATCCTGAGAAGGCTGGATATGCAAAGATGCCATATATAGTTGTTATCGTTGACGAGTTTGCAGACCTTATGATGGTGGCATCTAAAGATGTTGAAGATGCAGTCTGTCGTCTTGCTCAGCTTGCCAGAGCAGCTGGTATTCATCTTGTACTTGCAACACAGCGTCCATCAGTAAATGTTATAACAGGTACTATTAAAGCAAATATTCCATCAAGAATAGCATTTTCGGTATCATCTGCTATAGATTCAAGAACCATTCTTGACAGAGGTGGTGCAGAGAAATTGTTGGGAAAGGGTGATATGTTGTTTTTCCCTTCTGGTTATTCAGAACCTGTCAGAGTGCAGGGAGCGTTTGTCACAGATGAAGAAGTAAGCAAGGTTGTTGATTTCTTAAAAGATAATAATGACAGACCTCAGTACAATGATAATGTTACTCAGGTGATCGAAGAAGATTCAAAGGAGTCAGAAAAAGATGCAAAGCCTGACAGGGATGAATACTTTGAAGAGGCAGGGAGATTTGTTATAGATTCTGACAGGGCTGCCGCCGGACAGCTTCAGAGGAGATTTTCAATAGGCTTTAACAGAGCTGGAAGAATAATAGATCAGTTGCATAAAGCAGGTGTTGTGGGACCGGCAGAGGGAACAAAGCCACGTAAGATACTTATGAGTAAAAATGAGTTTGAAATGATGCTTGGAAATGCCCCTGAACCGGTGTCTGATGAAGAAATTGATGCCATCACTGAAGAGTTTGGTCAACAGTAGCGTTATGAGCAGGTAGCAGAGTGGATTGCGAATATACGTCTGACTATATTAGATAGATATTTAGAAATGAGGAAAAATATGAACACGATAAAAAATAAAAACAAAGCATTACTTATTTACAATGATTTCCTACATAGTGACAAGTTTCTTACGCATTATAAATGGTTGAAGAATGCCGCACAAAAGCATGATATAGTTCTCGATTGTACAGGAAATTCAAAATTTTTGTGTTCATATGGAACCTCATTAGATGAGGAACTTAAAGAAAAACTTGATGTATATAAGTTTATTCTTTTCTGGGATAAGGATATAAGACTAGGTGTTAAATTTACTGATATCTGCAAGAAGTCAGGAATTCCTATTTACAATAATATCTGTGCAATAGCAGATTGTGACGACAAGTCTGCAACTTATGAAAAGATATGGCAGTGGAATGATAGCCATGAAAGTAAAGACTTTATAAAAATGATACCAACGATAGTTGCACCTATGACATATGAAAACATAGGTTATACCAATATGGATTTTCTAAATGGTATCGTTTCAAGATTTGGCTTTCCTCTTGTAATAAAGGAATGTTTTGGTTCTTTTGGCATGCAGGTATATATGGCACGTGATATGGCTGAACTTGAAAATACGGTTAAAAATATAGGTGGAAAGCCCATGCTTTTTCAAAAATATATAGGACAAAGTAGTGGATTTGATGTAAGGCTTCAGGTTGTAGGTGATAATGTTGTAGCGGCAATGTATCGATATACGGTAGATGGGGACTTTAGGGCAAATATCACTCATGGTGGAAAAATGAGAAAATATGAGCCTGATGCAAGTGAGCTAAAACTTGCTGTAGATACAGTAAAAGCTCTTGGGCTTGATTTTGCTGGTGTAGATCTTTTGTTCTCAAATGGAAGTGATAAGCCTGCTGATATGGTCTGTGAAGTAAACTCAAATGCACACTTTAAGAATATATTTGACTGTACTGGTGTAAATGTTGCAGATGAGATAATAGACTATATAGTGTCACGATAAAAACAGAGACAAAAAAGACACTAGTACACTAGACAGGTTGGAGAAAAAATGGAAGCTGCGTATATAATTTATTATGATAAGGAAGCAAAAAAAAACAATGGCTTTATAGAAATGCTTAAGAAAGCATGCATAAAGCATAACATAGATTTACGATATATGTCTTTTGAAGATATAAACTTTATGTCTGAAAGTATCTTCATTGAAACATTTAAAAGTGCCATTTTTATTATAAACAGGACAAGACAGTATCGGTTAAGTCAAAAATTTGAAGATATGAATTTAAAAGTTTTTCATTCATCTAAAATCACTGAACTTGGAAACGATAAATATAAGACTTATTGTTATTTGAAAAATTATTTTAAGAAAAATAAACCTGTAACTGACAAAGACTGGATAGCAGATACAATTTTTGTAAAGGCTGATAAACTTAAAGAGTCAATAGATAAATATATTGGAAAAGATTATGTTATAAAATCTGTTGATGGTCACGGTGGAAGCCAGGTTTTTTTATTGAAGGATATAAATGATTCAGACAGATTAAGTACGATATATAAAAATCTTAAGGGGCATGATTGTATTGTGCAGAAGCGTATAGATAGTGACAGTAATGATATAAGAGTCTATATTCTTTTTGGAGAAATATATGCAGCAGTTCTAAGGCATGGAAACAATGGATTTAAGTCAAATTTTTCACTTGGTGGAAGTGTTTCAGAATATTTTCCTGATGAAAGACAAAAAAGATTCATAGAAAAATTTATAGATGCATTTGGAAAAGATGAGCTTAATATGGCAGGGATTGACTTTATCGTTACGAGACAAGGAGAGTTTATTTTTAATGAACTGGAGGAAATGGTTGGTTCAAGAATGTTGTATAATTGTTCAAAACATGATATAGTAAATGAATATGTAGAACATATTGCAAACATGTACAAATAAAATTGCAAAATCTTATAAAGATATATTTTATGTGAAGATTATGCAGGAAAGAGGTTATAGGATGAAGAGTGATATTGAGATCGCACAGGAAGCAGAGATGATTCATATTCGTGAAGTTGCAAAGCAGCTTGACATTACTGAAGATGATTTGGAGCTTTATGGTAAATATAAAGCAAAACTTACTGATGAACTCTGGAACCAGGTAAAAGATAGAGAAGACGGAAAGCTTGTTCTTGTTACAGCTATAAATCCTACACCGGCAGGTGAAGGAAAGACTACAACATCTGTAGGTATCGGTCAGGCTATGGCTAAACTTGGAAAGAAAGCTGCTATAGCACTTCGTGAGCCATCACTTGGACCATGTTTTGGTATAAAAGGTGGTGCAGCTGGTGGTGGATATGCACAGGTTGTTCCTATGGAAGATTTAAACCTTCATTTTACAGGAGATTTCCACGCTATTACTTCTGCAAACAACCTTTTGGCAGCTATGCTTGACAATCATATTAAACAGGGAAATAAACTTGGTATTGATACAAATCAGATCGTATGGAAACGTTGTATGGATATGAATGACAGAGTTCTTAGAAATATCGTGGTAGGACTCGGAAGACCTGTTGATGGCGTTGTAAGAGAAGATCACTTTATTATATCTGTTGCTTCAGAAATCATGGCTATACTCTGTCTTGCTGACAATATGAAAGATTTAAAAGACAGACTTGGTAGAATGATAGTTGCATACAATTATGAAGGAAAACCTGTTACAGCCGCTGAGTTAAATGCAGTTGGTGCGATGGCAGCACTTTTAAAAGATGCTATAAAACCAAATCTTGTTCAGACATTAGAGCATACACCTGCATTTGTACATGGCGGACCATTTGCAAATATAGCACATGGTTGTAATAGTGTACGCGCAACAAAGACAGCACTCAAACTTGCTGACTATACCATTACGGAGGCTGGTTTTGGCGCAGATCTTGGCGCAGAAAAATTCTTTGATATCAAATGCCGCATGGCAGGGCTTAAGCCTGATGCAGTGGTACTTGTAGCAACTGTCAGAGCATTAAAATACAATGGTGGAGTACCAAAGGATAAACTTTCAGAAGAAAATCTCGATGCATTAAAGAAAGGCATTGTAAATCTTGAAAAACATATTGAAAATGTTGCTAAATTCGGAGTGCCATGTGTTGTAACTTTAAATAGATTTGTGACAGATTCAGATGAGGAACTTGAGTATGTCAAGAATTTTTGTGAAGAGAGAAATTGTGATTTTGCACTTTCAGAAGTATGGGAAAAAGGTGGCGAAGGTGGAATTGAACTCTGTAAAAAGATAATCAATACACTTGAGACAAAGGAAAGTCATTTCAAACCACTTTATGACACAGAGCTTTCAATCAGAGAAAAGATTGAGACTATTGCTAAAGAGATATATGGTGCAGCAAGTGTTACATATGATGCAGCCGCCGCTAAATCGATTGACAGACTTGAAGAGCTTGGTTATGGAAATACACCAATCTGTATGGCAAAAAACCAGTATTCATTATCTGATGATGCAAAGAAGCTTGGAAGACCTGAAAACTTCAATATAAATATTCGTGAGGTTTATGTTTCAGCTGGTGCAGGATTTGTTGTTGCTATTACTGGAACAGTAATGACAATGCCTGGGCTTCCTCTTCATCCAGCTGCAGAGAGAATCGATGTAAATGATGATGGAGTTATCATAGGATTATCTTAATTTTGACAAGTTTCAGACACAATGAAATCATTATATTATCAGTTAAGATAAAAAGTAAAATAAACAGGTGTTAAAAAGTGCAGGAATGTACGACAAAAAGGAGTGCAGGTCACATAGACTGGGCACTCCTTTACATTATTTTAAGGAGGTTATATGGCATATTTAAATTTTATTCGCAAAAAAAGCATATTATGCATGATGATTTTAATAGTCGGAACTTTTTTATTTTTTGGCTGTACAAAGAAAACATCCGCACAAAGTGTGTATAAGGATGATTCAGGATTTTATTATACCCAAAATGCAGCAAATGGTACATATAATGTTGCAGCATATGATGGTTTTGATATGTCAGTTACGATTCCACAGTATTTTAATGGTGGTGAGGTAGTTTCTATACTTGATGGAGTATTTTATAACCAGGAAATTACCAGTGTATATATTCCTGACAGCATAAAAACTATAGGCGGAAATGCATTTGGATATTGTACAAAATTAAAGAATGTGCGTCTTTCTGCAAAACTTACTTCAATACCTATAGGATGTTTTGTAGGTTGTACATTTTTAGAGACGATTAATATTCCGGCGACATGTACTCAAATAGGATATGATGCTTTTGCAGCATGTACAAATCTTTATCAAATAAATACTACAAAAGCGTTAAAATCTATTGCTTCATCAGCATTTGTGGAATGTAATAAAAAGAGACTTACAATAGTTGCACCTAAAAATTCATATGCCGCAAGTTTTGCAAAAAAATATGGCATAATGACAACTACTACAAAGTCCACAAAACTTTCAAATAAAAACAGAAATATGATAGCAAAAGAAAAATTCCAGCTCTATCTTTATAACCCATCACAAAAAGTTACATGGAAGAGTAATCATTCATCCATTGTAAGTGTAAGCAGTAACGGAAAAATCACAGCGAAAAAAAATGGAACAGTTACAATTACGGCAACATGTAATGGAAAATCTTATACATGTAAAGTGACAGTAAAAACAAGAACAACAAATTCAATGCTGCGTGTTATCTATAGTCAGTACGTTAAAGAAAGTATGAGTGATTATGAAAAGATAGCTGCTGCACATAAATGGCTTATACAGAATGTCAAATATGATAAAAGATTATATACTAAGGGAGATGTGCCGATGGTAAGCCATACGGCTAAAGGTGCCCTCCAATATGGAATAGCAGTATGTGATGGATATTCCAAAGCATTTATGATGATAATGGAGCATTACAATATCCCATGCATGATGGTTACAGGAGGACAGCACGCATGGAATCTCGTAAAAATAAAAGACAAATGGTATCATGTAGATTGTACATTTGATGATCCTATTGTAAACTGGAGCTTTAATAATACACATGTTTATAAAACATATTTTTTAAAGACTGACGCATATATGTCAAAAGATCATACATGGATTAGGAAGTATTTTCCTAAGGCAAATTCCACTACAGTAGATAAGAAGTATAGGACACAGTAAAATTTTTAAATTATACTTTGTTTTATGATATTTTATAAGCTAAAAATAAAAAGAGAGCTGTCACATTAAGCATAATCTATACAATATGTAGATGTTAATAACAGATTTATTATCTACATATTGTATGAATAGCGCTTCGTGCGACAGCCCTTTTTTATTATAAATAATTATGAATATAGTGCAAAATCAATATTATAAATATCAGTTTCCTTTAAATTTTGATTCACAATAAACACATCTGTATATTCTGTTTTCACGATTTGTGAGTTTAAATTTGTGTGGAAGCTCCTGTTCTATAGATGTGATGCAACGTGGGTTTTTACATTTTATTATATTTGTTACCATTTCTGGTAATTCAAGAGTATGTTTTCCTACAATCTTGTTATCTTTTATAAAATTAATAGTTATATTATGGTCGAGTACGCCTAATACATTTAAGTCTATATCAAGAGCGCCCTCGATTTTTATGATATCTTTTCTTCCCATCTTACTGCTTTTTGCGTTTTTGATAATCGCTACCTGGCAGTCCATTTTTTCAAGATTGAGGTATTCATATATTTTCATGGCACCACCTGCCTGAATGTGGTCGATAACTATTCCTTCATCTAAACCGCTGATATTAAGCATGATATAATCTCCTTTCAGTGTCTTTATTATGCAAACTTATTGTTTAAACAATTAAAGTGTGGTATTAGCACTTATCTTTGAGACCGAGCAATGTTATGATAAGTGCCATTCTTGCGTATACTCCATAATGAACCTGTTCAAAGTAAACAGCTCTTGGATCATCATCTACATCCGTAGATATTTCATTTACTCTTGGAAGTGGATGAAGAACATACATATCATCCCTTGCAAGCTTCATTTTTTCGCGGTCAAGGATAAAACTATCTTTTAATCTTATGTAATCTTCCTCGTTAAAGAAGCGTTCACGCTGTACTCTCGTCATATAAAGTATATCAAGCTCAGGCATATATTTTTCAAGTTCATTAGTCTCGATATAGTCAATATTGTTCGCGTCAAGAACTTCCTGTCTGAGATAATCAGGAATTTTAAGTTCATTTGGCGATATAAGTATAAAACGTACATTTTTATATCGTACCATAGCGTTAATGAGAGAGTGTACTGTACGACCGAATTTTAAATCACCACACATACCGATAGTCATATTGTCAAGGCGACCTTTGAGAGACTTAATAGTAAGAAGATCAGTAAGTGTCTGTGTAGGATGATTGTGACCGCCGTCACCGGCATTGATTACAGGAATTTTTGAATACATAGATGCAACTGTAGGTGCGCCCTCCTTCGGATGACGCATAGCACATATATCAGCAAAAGATGATATTACTCTGATAGTATCTGCAACACTTTCTCCTTTGGACGCTGAACTTGAATCAGCCGAAGAAAAACCAAGTACTTTACCGCCGAGGTTAAGCATCGCTGACTCAAAACTAAGACGGGTTCTGGTACTTGGTTCATAAAATAAAGTAGCTAATTTTTTTCCATCACATACATGGGAATATTTTTCAGGATTTTGCATAATAGCCTGTCCCAATGATAAAATTTCATCTAATTCTTCAATAGATAGATCAAGTGGACTTATTAAATGTCTCATGGTTACCCCCTATAAAATGTATTTTTCTAATTTTACTACAATTACTAAAACTATTCAATAGTGACTAGTAAAAAAATAAAAATAATATATTATGTGCTATTTTATATAAGAAATGTATATTTTATGTAAATGCAAAAGTATATATGGCAAATAGTTAATGATATAAACTATTACAATTATTTTTAGTGTTTAAATATGAATTTATTTTATTAAAATGGGAAATCTTATCATTAGCAAATATTGATTTATCAAGTAAGTTAGTGTAAACTAACTTAGAAAGAACTTATATCAGGCGTACATGAATATAAGTAAACAGTTTTACTTGCAACAAAAATGATTATCTATATGGTACGCAGAAACGAGGGAAATATGTCATATTTAGAAATTGAAAAAGTAGTAGGAAGAGAGATTCTCGATTCGAGAGGAAACCCAACAGTTGAGGCTGAGGTTTATCTTATTGACGGAACTATAGGCAGAGGAACTGCTCCTTCTGGAGCATCAACAGGTGAATTTGAGGCACTTGAATTAAGAGATGGAGACAGTGAAAGATATCTTGGTAAAGGTGTCACAAAGGCGGTATCGAATATAAATGGAATAATAAATGATGTGCTTACAGGTATGGATGCATCAGATATTTATGCCATTGATGCCGCAATGATAAAAGCCGATGGTACAAAGGGAAAGACAAATCTTGGCGCTAATGCGATTTTAGCAGTATCTATTGCATGCTGTCGTGCCGCAAGTATTGCACTTGATATTCCTCTTTACAGATTTTTAGGTGGAATTTCGGGAAATAAACTTCCTGTTCCTATGATGAATATTGTAAATGGTGGTTGTCATGCACTTTCATCTGGACTCGATGTGCAGGAATTTATGATAATGCCTGTAGGTGCGCCTTCATTTAAAGAATGCCTTCGCTGGTGTGCGGAAGTGTTCCATGCATTAGCTGCGATTCTTAAGGAGAGAGGACTTGCAACATCAGTAGGTGATGAAGGAGGTTTTGCACCAGCACTTAAATCTGATGAGGAAGCTATTGAAACTATTCTTGAAGCAGTAAAAAAAGCAGGATATGAGCCGGGAAAAGATTTCCGCATTGCAATGGATGCAGCTTCATCTGAATGGAAGACAGGAAAAGTTGGAGAATACAAACTTCCAAAAGCTGGAACAGTATATACATCAGAACAGCTTATAGAGCATTGGAAGTCACTTGTAGAAAAATATCCTATCATTTCTATAGAAGATGCACTTGATGAGGAAGACTGGGAAGGATGGCAGAAACTTACAAAAGAACTTGGTGACAAAGTTCAGCTTGTCGGAGATGATCTTTTTGTTACAAATACAGAAAGACTTTCAAAGGGTATTGAACTTGGCTGCGGTAACTCAATCCTTATCAAACTTAACCAGATAGGTTCTGTATCAGAAACTCTTGAAGCAATTAAAATGGCTCACAAAGCAGGGTATACAGCCATAAGCTCACATCGCTCTGGCGAAACGGCTGATACAACTATAGCTGACCTTGCAGTAGCATTAAATACTTGTCAGATAAAAACAGGTGCTCCAAGCAGAAGTGAGCGTGTGGCTAAATATAACCAGCTTCTCCGTATTGAAGAGGAACTTGGTGAGAGTGCAGTATATCCGGGAATGAATGCATTTAATGTAAAATAATTAAAATCCACTCTTGAAAAAATAAAATAAAAGTAATAAGATATGCAAGGGCAAAAATACGATTTTTGCTCTTGTTTGTCTTTATGGGATTATTAAATCTTTGATCTTATATATTTTTGAAAGGATTTTGATGAAAATGAGTGATGTTGCAGTTAAAAAAAATAAACAGATGGATATGCTTAACGGAAGTCTGATAGATAAGATACTGATATTTGCCATTCCTATTGCTTTAAGTAGCATTTTACAACAGATGTTCAATGCTGTTGATGTGGCAGTAGTGGGAAGATTTGCAAGTAGTACAGCTCAGGCGGCAGTTGGTGGAAACGGAGCATTGATAAATTTGTTATTAAACCTTTTTATAGGAATTTCCGTTGGTGCTAATGTTGTTATTGCAAAATATATAGGGCAGGGAAGAACTAATAAAATAAAAGGTGCCGTACATACGGCAATGCTTATCGCTTTATTTAGCGGGGTTATATTACTTGTTCTTGGTATTTCGGTAGCTAAGCCAGTATTAGAACTTATGGGAACACCATACGATGTAATAGATCAAGCGGTACTGTATCTTCGGATATATTTTGCAGGAATGCCGTTTATAATGGTTTATAACTTTGGAGCTTCTATCCTACGAAGTATAGGTGACACAAAGAGACCACTTATATGTCTTGTCGTTGCAGGTATTACAAATGCAATAATAAATCTTACACTGGTAATAGTTTTTCATATGGGCGTTGCAGGTGTTGGAATCGGCACTGTTATCTCTAACATGATAAGTTCTTCAATGGTAATATATTTTCTTGTGAAGGAAAAAGATCCTATAAAACTTTATCCAAAGGAGCTTAAGATACACAAGATAGAATTGATAAGGATGTTAAAGATAGGTATTCCGGCTGGACTTCAGTCAATGGTATTTTCTTTTGCAAATGTATTTATTCAGGCAGAATTAAATAAATATGGTTCAGATGCAGTCGCAGGTTCTGCAGCAGGACTCAATTATGAATATATAGCATATTTTATGATCTCGGCTTTTAATCAGGCAACAATGACATTTACAAGCCAGAATTTTGGAGCAAAAAAGTATGACAGATGCAAAAAGATATACAGAATAACAATGACACTGGCAATAGTCATTACTATAATAATGTGTAGTTGTTTTCTAGTATGGAAAGGATTTTTTATAGGAATATTTACATCAAAACCACAAGTGGCACATTATGCGGCTGTCAGGATGATGCGACTTTTAAGTTTCTATTTTCTTATCCCTACATATGAGATAGCAGGTTCGACATTAAGAGGAATGGGATATTCAATGACGCCTGCTGTTATAACGGTATTTGGAACATGTGTTTTCAGACTTGCATGGATATATACCGTATGTAGAAAATTTAAAGGTTTTGAAGTCCTTATGAATGTTTATCCGGTTTCATGGGTGATAACTGGAGCACTTGTTCTTATAAGTTATTATGTAATAAGACGAAAAGTTTTTCAAAATAATGTGAAACATTAATGATTTAATTTTCGTTGTACTAGTGTATTACCCTGCGTTATTTAGCTGAAAGTCAGTGATACAGTACACTAGCGGTATTTTAAATACTCAATAAATTTTTTCGTTGCCAGTGAAGCATTTTTACTGCTTCTAAGTGCAAGTCCGATCTGTCTTTTTGCGGGAATATCAAGTGGTCTTGTCACTATATTAAAAGGTTTTTTCTGTAAAATAAGTTCGGGAAGGATACTTACTCCAAGCCCATGTTCGACCATTGACATTATTGCGTAATCATCCCATGTTGTGAACTGCGTATTTGGAATAATGTTATTCTCTTTGAAAATAGCCGAAATCTCAGTGTTTTTATCTTTTTCGAGCAACATAAAAGGTTCCTTTGAAAGTTCTTTCAAAGGAACTTTTTCATATTTGAGAAGTGGATGTTTTTTAGGAAGGATAGCAAGAAAAGAGTCTTCCTCCAAAAAAATTGTTTCAATACCTGCTATAGCGGGCAGACAAATAAAACCACAGTCCACACGTCCGTCTACGATCCAGCTCTCTATTTCATCATAATCACCAATAAGAAGTTCATATTCAATATTAGGATAATCTTTTTTAAATTCTTTTATGATATTTGGCAGCCAGTAAGTGGCGACACTTGAGAAAGTGCCTATTCTTATAATACCTGAAGAAAGATTATTCAAATTGTCGGCTTCTATCTGTAATCTTTCAAAATCATCACATAATCTTTTGGCAAAAGGAAGAAGTCTAAGACCATCCGATGTGAGTTTTACACCAGAATGGTCTCTTTCAAGAAGACACATATTCCATTCTTTTTCCAAATCACCTATCATTCTGCTAATGCCTGACTGGGAGTAATTTAATACCTCAGATGCTTTTGTAAAGCTTCCATATTCGACTGTTTTAACAAATGACATGTATTTTTGAATATTCATTTCCATAATGCTGCTTCTCCGTTCACATTTATCCTATAATAAACTTTTAGTCATAAATAAATATATATTTCGGAGAGAATATTTGTCAAGTTGAAATCAATGATACATTAGACATATAATTCAAGCTCATGAAGAAAATCTTCTTCTATTGCGACAAGGTCGTGTGCAATCTTAAGACTTATCTTATCGGCATCAGAATATTCGTTTATATGTCTGCTGATAGTTTCTATTCCCATATTACAGCCTTTCATCATTATTTTTGCTATCTGTTCATCATCGTTATTTACAAGAAGTTTTATATCAGTAGATATTTTTGCAAAAAGATCAGCTACAGGTATAGGATCTTCTTCATCAGAGTTATTTTTAATAAGTTCTTCATGACTTTTTTCACCAAGATTTACATGTTTATCATTATATTTATTCAACATGGCTTTCATGTCATTGTTATGGACATATGGTATTACCTGCTTGATACTGTTGGTTGCCATTTTACATCCTGAATTGCAGCTTTTTAATAATTTTATAGTGTTACTTTTTTCCATGATTGTTCCTCCTTTTAAACGCAATCTGCCAGATTTTTGTCATGTATCTACAATAATATTATGACTTGTTTTTGGAGCTGTTATACACTAGATGATATTTACCAAAATTATTAGTCTTGACATATATGAAAAAAAGTGTATCATATAAAATGCAACTTAGTTGCAAATGCAAATTGTTTGCAATTTAGCAATTAGATTCAAAATATAGAAAAGGGGATTATTAATGTTTGAAGTAATAGAAGATACGCTTATTGACGGAGTTAAACTTATACCGTTTTTATTTATCACATATCTTTTTATGGAAATTCTTGAACATAAAATGAACAATAATGTACGTGAAAAGATTGCAAAAGCTGGAAAATCTGGTCCAGTGTGGGGAGGCATATTAGGTGTGCTTCCGCAATGTGGTTTCTCAACTGCTGCAGCCAGTCTTTATTCAGGTGGAATTATAACAGTTGGAACACTTATTGCAGTATTTATGTCAACTTCAGATGAGATGTTGCCCATTCTCATATCAAGAGCAGTTGGCGCAGAAACTATTTTCAAGATACTTGCAGTTAAAGTTGTGATAGCAGTTATTTCAGGTTTTGTAGCAGAATATGTATATACAAAGATATTTTTAAAGAAAGAAAGAGAGCCGGATATTCATGTAGTATGCGAAGAGGAGCATTGCCATTGTGAAGATGGAACTGTTGTTTCTGCTTTAAAACATACAGTGAAAATTGCTATTTATATTATACTGATATCATTTATACTAAATGTCATAACTCACTTTTGGGGCATAGAGAATGTTAAAAGTCTGTTTTCTGCAGTGCCGGTACTTGAGCACATGTTATCAGCCCTTATAGGTCTTATTCCAAACTGTGCCTCATCTGTCGTTATCACAGAATTTTATCTCGATGGAGTTATAGGTGCCGGTGCTATGATGGCAGGACTTCTGGTTAATGCGGGTGTGGGTATGCTTGTACTGTTTAGATTAAACAGACATGTAAAACAAAATTTTAGTATTGTTGGAGTGATGTATCTTCTCGGAGTATTCTGGGGAGTGCTTATACAGATTTTAGGGATAACATTTTAAATGACATAATTATTATTAGGAAAAGAGGAAAATATGCAGGGATATTCAACACCAAGCAGAAAAAGGATACTGGAGTATCTTGAAAAGAATAAGAATAGAACAGTAACAGCGGCAGATATTGAAAATTATCTTATTGAAAAGGAGTGTGCTGTAAATAAAACTACAATATACAGATTTCTTGAAAAACTAATATTAGAAAAAAAAGTAGTAAAGTATGTTGCTGAAAAAGGTAAACAGGCAACATACCAGTATATTGAAGATGGGCATCACTGTGAAGAGCATCTTCATCTTCAATGTACAAAATGTGGCAGGATATTTCATCTTGAGTGTAATTTTATGGATGAGATTGCAGACCATATACAGAGAGAGCATGGTTTTTATATAGAGTGTAAGAAATCTATAATATATGGAATTTGCAAAGATTGTGTCGAAAAACAATAAAATGCTTGCAAAATATATTTTTTTATGATATAATCTCATCCGTTGTAAAAACTGCATAAAATTCTTTGGTAAAAAATTGGAAACGACACATGTGTGAATTATCACCTGATTAACGAACAACACACATGTATTTTTTATGCCCATTTTTAAGAAAAAGGAGATATTTAATCATGCAGAGAACTAAACTTCAAAACTTTATTTTTACTATTATCATGGCGTTTGTTATGGTTTATGGAATGGTATGCTATAATATTGCAATTGACAAAGGTGGCATGAGCAATGAAATATTTTTGTTAGCATTTCACGAAATGCCAATAATGTGGCCCATTGCTGTTATTCTTGAAATGTTTGTTTTTGAAAAACTTTCAATAAAACTAGCTTTTAGATTTGTAACGCCTGGAAAGGATAATGGATTTATGGTGACTGTGGCAATATCTTCAATGATAGTTGCACTTATGTGTCCTACAATGAGTCTTATAGCCACAGTATTGTTTGCACATCCTGGATCAGAAGTTGTTGCTGTATGGCTTCAGAAATACATATTAAATTTCCCAATGGCATTCTTCTGGCAGACATTTATCGCAGGACCTTTTGTAAGAAATTTATTTAAGATATTTGAGTCCGATAAAAGATTGGAAAGCGAAGAACAAATGGTATGACATACAAGTTAGCATAGTAATATAAATATATTTGTATGCAGACTGAATAAGATGATCAGATAATAAGGGGCTGTCGCATTAAGCATTATCTATATATTGTATAGATAACGCTTCGTGCGATAATCCCTTATTTTACATTTAAATGATCATGATCAGTCATGTTAAAAGAAATATTTATCGGGATAACTGTAATCATTATATCGTGTGTTTACAATTATATATGGCACATCAATACCACTGATAATTTTATTTTGTGCTGCAATTGCTGTATATTCATTTTTGGTAATCTTGTTATATATTATAGGATATGTAGTTGCCGTATTTTCGTTCTTCCAAGGCATACACTGCATTACTCGTGGAATATTTTTGAAGGTACAACCAGTAATCTTAATATTCGAAACGCCACCACGCACTAAAATTGCTCTTAGTGTATTGCTTTTATCATATGATGTGTATTTTCCTTTATTGTTTTTACCAATATTTTCAAAACTTGTATTAGTTAAAGAGATTTTTTTCCAATTCATCATTTCTATGGCACCGCTTACACAGTTTTTTATAGAACAATTAGATATTGAAATATTTGTATGATATTTTTTAACAGAGTATTGGTGTGTGCCAATTGCTTTTTCAAGATTTGAAAAAGTACAATTTGTAATTTTTACATTCTGGTTTGCTGTGCAGTCATATTTACTCCAATCATGTGTAAACCCTTTTGTTTTTTTGTCAGGAGTATCAAGGTTGATAGCTTCGGATGTATGTCGTTTACTTGCTTTATAGCCTGTAAAGGTACAATTATTTACAATTACATTTTTAGAGGCATCCATTTCTATGAAGTGACCATATTTCATGTTTTTAAATGTGATACCATCTATAGTGATATTTTTATTGTGGCACATGACAAGACCAATACAGTTTTGACTGTCATTTCCTTTATAATCCTGATCGATAATTGCTGTTCCTTTTGAATATATCTTTATATTGTGAACACCGTTATATTTTCCATGAACACCCTTTTTTTTGGCTTTGGATGGTTCAAGCAATTCAAAAATGCCACCACTTGGCTGCATTTCTTTTGAGTTTGTTTTCATTGTCTTTTTGATTGTTACACCGTCTTTAAGTTCTAAAGTAACATTTGATGGAATATATAAAACATTTGATATCTTATATGTGCCTTTTTTAAGGACTAATTTTCCACCACCTTTTTTTTCGAGCATTTCCAGGTATGAACGTATAAGAAAATACTGTTTTGTAGCGGAATTGTATGCAGATGCATTTTTATAAGTTTCATTATAAGTAGATGAAGTTGGTGTAACAGTATAAGTCTTTGCGGCAGATGCTGTTTTTGAAACATAAAATGTTTTGGAATGTGATGTTATTGCTGTAGCAAAGAATACAGTGATTCCTGCGAGTATAAGTGATAATTTCATTTTTGACATTATATTTTCCTCCGTTTTTATTTTTATTATAGATAAATATACAAAAATTTTCAAGAACTCATAAATTGAAAGTAAAAAATAAGAAAATTTTAATAATATTTTCGACATAATATGTTATACTTCTAGTGTATTTAAAGTGTTATAGGGAAGTATTTTAAAGCGGAGCATAGGTTCTGCTTTTTGCGTAGGGAGGAAAATTTATGAGAAACAGACATTTTAAACATCTGACATTGTTAAGTTTTATTATTGTACTTATTATTGTTATTGCAGATACGGCAATTTGTGCCAGAAAAGAGATTACTCGAAAAAGCAAAAAAATTTCTTCAGTTATAAGTTCTGAAACAGACCATAAAAGTAATTCACATAAAAACAAGTCATCAAAGAAAAATAAAAAGATGATCAATACCGCTGGAAATACTGTTAAATCAAGATTTAATACACCAAGTGGATATACGAGAGATATTTCTAAAAATTCATTTGGAGAATTTTTAGAAAATTATCCATTGTATAAAAATGGGAAAAAGATTGTATTATATAATGGAAAATTAAGCAAACAGCAAAATGCCCATACAGCTGTTTTAAAAATGAAATTGACAGATGGAAATCTTCAACAGTGTGCAGACTCTGTTATCAGGCTTTATGCAGAATATTATTATAGTCAGAAAAAATATAACAAAATAAAATTTCATTTGACAAATGGTTTTGAAGTAGCATTTTCAAAATGGATTCAGGGCATGAGAGTGAAAGTTGATGGAAATAAAACATATTGGGTAAAAAGCAAGAAACCAGATAGTTCATATAAAACGTTTGATGAGTATCTCAAATTTGTATTTACCTATGCCGGAACTTTCTCAATGGTTCAGGAATCAAAACCAATTTCTGAAAAAGACATACAGCCGGGTGATATTTTTATATACGGAGGTAGTCCAGGTCATGTGGAAATGGTTATGGATGTCTGTACAAATAAAAATGGAGATAAAGCTTTTTTACTTGGTCAGGGTTATATGCCAGCACAGCAGTTCCATATTCTTAAAAATCCGGCTGATAAACATAATCCATGGTATTATGTTTCTAAAATAAAATATCCGTTTAAAACCGCTGGTGTTACCTTTAAAAAAGGCACACTTATGAGACCGGCTTATTAACGAGTTCACAATTTTTTCACAAATTTAATCAGCACTCGCACTTGACGACTGCCAAAGAAAGTGGTATAACACAATTGTATCAGAAAGATACCTAGTGATCACCAGGCGATTTCAAATTTTGCCTACAATTGCAGTGATACTAATATGGAAATATATTTCTATATTTGCAATTGCAAATTTTAATCGTTTTGGAGGAAAAGACAAATGAATACTTTAAAAGCAGAGAAAAGAAATGCAAAGGCTAAGGCATTGAGAAGAGAAGGTTATGTAACAGGTAACCTTTTTGGAAGAGAGATTGAGGGTTCTATTCCTGTTAAAATGGCTCAGAAAGATGTAAGTGAAGTGTTACGCTATAATGACAAAGGAAGTCAGTTATTCCTTGAAGTAGAAGGAAAAAAGTATGATGTAGTCATTAAGGAAATTGATTATGACAATATGGCTAAACATGTTTTAGATATAGAGTTTCAGGCTTTGGTGAGCAATGAAAAGATTCACAATACTGCTGAGATCATATTACTTAATAAAGAAAAAGTAGTTGAAGGTGTTTTGGAAGAATTGCTTGAGGAAGTATCATATAAAGCATATCCTGCTGATCTTGTTGACAAGATTAAACTTGATGTTGGAAGTCTCAGACTTGGAGATACAATAAGGGTTAAAGATCTTGATATCTCAAAGAATGATAAGATTGAGGTTACAACAGATCCTGAGACAATAGTTGTAAATGTTATCGCATCTAAGAATAATCAGGAAGATGAGGATGAAGAGACAACAGAAACTACAGCAGAATAAAATATAAATTTTTAATGTTATTGAGCAAGTAGCAGAGCGGATTGCGAATATCCGCTTGATATAAAGGAAGAAGTCAGAGTATTAAATACTCTGGCTTTTTCTTTACATATAAATAAAAATGAGAAATGAGGAATGTTATGGAATACTTAAAAATCATAATTCCGATACTTGTCGGAGCACTGATAGGATACTGTACAAATTATATTGCGATCAAAATGCTTTTCAGACCGCAGAAACCAGTTTTTATATTTGGAAAAAAACTTCCATTTACGCCAGGAGTTATTCCAAAAAACAAACCAAGAATCGCATCTGCAGTTGGTAAAGCTGTAGGACAGAATCTTTTTACGAATCAGGATATAGTAAATGCCATAACTGATTCTGACCTGAAACAACATATTGTTGAAAAAGTAAAGGAAACTGCTTTTGACAATGATAGTTCTATAAAAGACTATGTAACTAAGTATTATACGGAAGATTCTTTAGAAAAAAAAGAGGAAAACAAAGAACTGGCTAAGGCAGAATTAACGAAAGAGATATATTATGATGGAAGCACAGATGATTATAGTGAAATTATCGATGAAGAAAATAATTACAATAAGATTAAAGATAAAGTGAGCGAAGTTATAACATCAAAGATAATAAATGCATTTGAAAAAGTGGATTTGAATGCTCTTGTATCACAGATTGCCGGAAAAACATTAGCCGAAAAAGTAAAAGGTACAATGATGGAAATGTTTTTGAATGAGTCAACAATATCTACAATGTCGGCTCCAATAGGAAATGCTCTTGCTGAATATATAAAAAATCATGGCGAAGAGCTTATATACCCGCTCGTCGATACAGAAGTTACAGCATTTATGGAAACTCCTGTCAGCGACAATCTCAAAGAGCTTGGTCTTGACACAGATATTTTAGATTCTGCAGTAACAAAAATTTTTGATACAGCGGTTTTAAAATGTGGAAATATGATATCCGAATATATTGACATACAGGGAATTGTTGAAGACAAGATAAACCAGATGGATGTAAGTGAACTTGAAGAACTTGTCATGCAGGTGATGAAAAATGAACTTCAGACTGTAGTAAATCTCGGTGCACTTATCGGTGCTGTTATTGGAATTATAAACATATTCTGGTAATGATACATTGTATCAATAACCTTATTGACTGCAAATGATAATTAGTGTAGCATTAAATTACAAGTTAGGCATATCTAACAAAAGTTTCAAAATGTTAATCGAACATTGACAGCTTATAATATCTAATTAACATTTGCAGGAGGTTATATGAAAACAGATGTACTTTGTTTATTAAAGAATATGGATAAACATGATGCAGGACTACAACTTGCACTACAATGTGCACCGGTTATTACAGGTATAAAAGTTTCCAACCTTTTTATAATAGATAAAGACAAGACAGGTGAATTGTATGACATTATAGAAGGAACCGATATATCAGCATATTTTTTATATGAGGATAACGTTAAAGTAAATATTCTTCTTTACAGAAAAAATGAACTTCAACAATATCTTTTACAGAAAGAAAATCAGAAGTTTATAAGAGCACTAGGTTATAACAGTGTTTATATTGATGAATTACTCCCTGAGTTTTCGATAAGGTTTTCACTTTACCAGCTTACACAAAATGAATTTCCTCACGAGATGGGAATATTGCTTGGATATCCGATAGAAGATGTGAAAGGCTTTATAATAAACAGTGGAAAAAATGAATTATATACAGGTTATTGGAAAGTCTATGAAAATCTTCCTGAAAAACTTATTTTATTTAATTATTATGAGGCAGCAAGAGAACACTTTATATGTCTTGTTGCAAAAGGAATGGATATGAACAAAATCCTTATGATGTACAGCCGTGCCAGAAAAAAATACTTGCAATTCCAGATGAATTGATATAATATATTGTAAATAAAAACTATTAAAACTCTTTGCACTGCATATATTTACTACAGTACAAACTGAACAGGCCGATAGGAGCCGGGTCACATTAGTGACAGTGGATGAATTATATAGCTTAAAGATTATTTGATCCACGGGACAGTAGTTACTTATACTGACCCGTGTTTCTTTTTCTCAAAATTTTGAAAGTGAAAATCCGGGACAGTATGGATTTTCACTTTTTATTTTGCAATAAAAAGCTATAAGAAGGCGTGCTCAGTTAAAAAGGAGGCAATTTATTATGACTAATGTAAAAGACTATGAAAAAACGGCAATGAAGGTTTCTGCCATAAGTGTTATCTGGAATCTGATCTTATCTGTAGGAAAATTTTTTGCAGGTATTTTTGCAAATTCAGGTGCTATGATAAGTGATGCAGTTCATTCAGCGTCTGATGTTTTTAGTACAGTAATTGTTATGATAGGTGTGAAAATATCAAGCAGAGATTCAGATACTGACCATCCATACGGACATGAGAGACTTGAATGTGTTGCAGCTATAATTCTTGCTACCGTACTCGCTGCGACAGGTATAGGGATTGGATATGGTGCAGTTGTAAAAATAGTTTCAAAAGATTATAATGTTTCAATGCCGGGAATTTTGGCACTCATTGCTGCAATTATATCAATAATAGTAAAAGAAATGATGTTTTGGTATACAAGATACTATGCAAAACAGATAGATTCTAGTGCACTTATGGCAGATGCATGGCATCACAGATCTGATTCTCTTTCTTCAATAGGTGCTCTTATCGGTATTGCAGGTGCAAGACTTGGATTTGGGATCATGGAGCCTTTGGCATCCGTAGTCATATGTATTTTTATTGAGAAAGCAGCACTTGACATATTTATGGATGCGGTAAATAAAATGGTTGATAAAGCCTGTGATAGTGAAACTGTTGACAAATTGAAAAAATGTGCAATGAATGTAACAGGAGTTGAAAATATTGACCTTTTAAGAACAAGGGTATTCGGAAATAAGATATATGTTGATATGGAGATTGCAGCTGATGGAAATAAAACTTTGAATGAGACACATGCAGTAGCTGAAAATGTACATGATGCCATTGAGAATGGATTTCCAAAAGTAAAACATATCATGGTCCATGTAAATCCGGCAAAAAAATAACAACGAGGATTGTATCTATATGACTTTAGCTGATAAGACAAATAAAAAAGAAATAAAAGAACATAATATTTTTAATAAAAAATATACAGTAGTTATATTCGCTATTATTGCCATGTTTTCATGGAGCTGCGCATTTCCATTTATAAAAATTGGAATGCGCGAATTTGCAATATCAGGCAATGATACTGCTGGTAAGATGCTATTTGCGGGAATAAGGTTTTTATTAGCAGGTATTATTACGCTTATAATTTCATTTTTAAAAAACAGGGATATAAAAATAGATTCAATAAAAAGTTTTGGATGGCTTTTTTTATATGGATTTGTAAATACAGGATTTCATTACTTTTGCTTTTACATGGGACTTTCTAATTGCAGCGGAAGTAAATCGTCAATAATAGATTCACTTGGAACATTCTGGCTTATATTTCTTGCTGCAATATTTTTCAAAGAAAAAATTACAGCTAATAAAGTAATAGGATGTATATTCGGGTTTGCTGGAATAATAACTGCAAACTTTAGTACAGATATAATAAGCAGTATCTCATTTAAGGGCGAGGGATTTCTTCTTATAAGTACAATGTGTGCTGCATTTGGAGGGATCATTACTAGAATTGTTACAACAAATAAGGGAATAAGTGTTATAAAAGCAACAGGATATGGACTTACTTTTGGAGGACTTCTCCTTCTGGCAGGAGGTATTATATCCGGAGGAACACTACTTACCAGAATAACATTAAATGGTATTGTTGTTCTTACATGTCTTATTCTGATCTCCGTAATAGGTTTTGTGTTATATAATCAGCTTTTATCATATAATCCGGTTGGACAGATAGCTATATTTAATGTGCTTATTCCTGTCTTTGGAACACTTACATCTTGTGTCATGATTGGTGAAAAATTTTATTTAAGATATATTATGTCGATTATATTTGTTGGCATCGGAATTTGGTTTGTCAATAAAGAAAGTTTTAAATAAAAATAAAAAATACTATTTAATCTCTTGCAAATATTAAATATAAGTAATATACTAAATGTGATTAATGTACATATAGTAAAAAAGATTTTTGGAGGGTGTCATGGCAGGAAAAAATGCAACAAAAAGAAATACAACTACAGCAAAGAAAACAGAAGCACCAAAGACTATAAGTGTTTCAAAAGAAAATGTAACAAAAACAGATGAAAGTCTCACAAAGGTTAATGAAGCAGAAAATAAAACTTCAGAAGTTTCTCAGAGCACAACACAAAAAGCAGCTCCTAAAAAACCAGGAAGAAAACCTGCTGAGAAGAAAGTCGCTGAGAAGCAGACTGTAGAGAAAAAAGAAAGTATTAAGGAAGTTCCAACATCAGAAATCAAATCAGATACAGAAGTGAAAAACGAAGAAAATACTGATATAACAAAAGAGATAAAAAAGAGGGGCAGAAAACCAGGAAGCAAAAATAAGCAGAAAGAAAAAGAACAGCTTACACCAGAAGTATACTTACAGTACTGTGGAGAAGAGGCTGATCAGAATGCTGTTATTGAAAGAATAAAAGAGCAGTATGTCGCTGAGGGACACAGAGCAGGAAATATTAAATCGTTAAAGCTTTACTTAAAGCCAGAAGATAGAGCAGCATATTATGTTATAAATGATCGTTATGCAGGTAAAGTCGATTTATTTAATTTTTAAGTTGTTTCAGAATAGTTTTTCATGAAGTTATAAAAAGGGCAAGACTGTTTTGGTCTTGTCTTTTTTGTTATAAAACAGCCATATATGGAGGAAGTCGATGATAAATATTCTTATATTTATGATATGTTTAGTAATTATCGGGTTGTTACTATGTATATATAAATGCAGAAAGACGGATACTAAAGTTGCAAAATCCATATCAAGATTGTTATCTATAGCACTTGTTACTGTAACAAGTTATTTGATTTTTGGTTTTTCTGATAATGATATGGCTGCATATATTTTTGCAACAATATATTGTGGGTCTATAGACTGGCTATTGGTTGGCTTTTTTGACTTTTCAATAATTTATACAGAATTTTCTTTTACACATATAAGAACAAATATTGTGATATGTATTATTTCTATAGTTGATAATATCTTACTGATTTTAAATATATATATGCACAATGCATTTTTAATACACAAAAACAGTGTTCTTGAAAATAATTTTAATAGTATATCCGACTTTGGAATTATTTTTTATTTTCACCTTATGTTTTCTTATATAATGGTTATAGGTATCATTGTAGTGATGATGAAGAAAATTCTAACAGTACCAAGATTCTACAGAGAAAAATATAGTATTGTATTAGGAACATTTGTGTTTGTTATTATCTTAAATGCTGTATTTGTCAGCACAAATGAGCCAATTGATATATCAATACCTTTTTATATAATTGAGGCTATATTTATAAGTTACTATGCAGTAAGCTTTATGCCTAAAGGACTTGTTGAAAAAACGCTTTCACTGGTCGTTGACGATATGAACAGTGGAATAATATGTTTTGATTTTCAGGGAAAGTGTATATATGCAAATGGTCTTGCCAGAGATTTATTTGAAGCAGGTGATGATATAAAAATATTTGAAAAATATCTGCCTATATGGCTTGAGCGGAGGCATATGGAAGGTGAAGATGCCTCAACATGGACCGAAGGGCATATATACAAGGATGAAGAAATTTATATCAGGGCTGAATTTAAGAGGATCCTTGACGAAAAAGATATGCTTATAGGATATTATTTTTGCATGAGTGACAGAACAAATGAAATTGAAAAATACCGAAGTGCCATTTATCGTGCAAATCATGATAACCTTACTGGAATCTATACAAGAGAAAAGTTTTATGATGAAGTAAGTGAGGTAATACATATAAATCCTGATATAAAACGCTTGATAATATGTACTAAAATAAATAATTTCCAGATGATAAATGATCTGTTTGGAATTGAAATGGGAGATGAGGTATTAAAACAGCAGGCTGAAATATTAAAAGAAAAAGCTGGAACAGATTATGTTTATGGAAGGCTTATAGGCGACAAATTTGCAATATGTGCACCAAAAGATCTGTTTGATATTGATAGCTTTGTTAAAAAAAATACTGAAATCGGGAAAATATATCACCAAAAACTTTTTGGTGTTTATATAAATATAGGAGTTTATGAGATAACAGATATAAATGAGTCTGTTTCAGATATGTGTGATAAAGCATATATAGCAATTGATGGTATTACTGAAAATAATGACTGTAATATCGCTTACTTTGATTCTGCAATCCTTAGTGAAGTCAATTATGAAAAAGAAATGGTACATGATTTTGAAACTGCGCTTAATGAGGAACAATTTAAAATAAATTTACAACCAAGAGTTTCAGAAGATGGAAAAGTAAAAGGAGCAGAAGCTCTTGTAAGATGGGAACATCCTGTAAAGGGGATGATAATGCCGGGAGAATTTATAAAGGTATTTGAAAAAAAAGGATTAATATATCGACTTGATGCGTGGGTTTGGGAACAATCTGTAAAGCAGCTCAAAAGATGGAAAGAAAAAGGAAGAGAAGACTTATATATTTCAATAAATATTTCAGCTAAAGATTTCTTTTATCTTGATGTTTACAAAATACTTACGAGATTTATAAACAAATATGATGTAAATCCGGCTAATTTAAGACTTGAGATAACAGAAAATGTCATTATGACTGAAACAGAGGGAAAATTAAATGTACTGTCAGCACTTAGTAAGTTTGGTTTTCAGATTGAAATGGATGATTTTGGTGGAGGATATTCGTCATTAAATATGCTTAAAAGTATGCATGTTGACAATGTGAAGTTTGATATGAAATTTATCAAAGAAAATATGCATGATGAGAAAAATGTTGCTGTTCTTGATTCTACGGCCCTTTTAACTAAGAATCTTGGAAAAGGTCTGATAATAGTGGGTGTAGAAACAAAAGATGAGGTTGATACTCTCATAAAACATGGATGTGGAATGTTTCAGGGATATTATTTTTCAAAACCTTTATCGGTTGAAGTATTTGAAGACAAGTTTTTGTGATTTATAAATTAGCAGATGAGTTTTTGTTTGGAGGATGAGTATGACATTTAAATATGAATATGATATAGCAGCTGCTGTTATATTGTTTTTTCTGCTTGTATATAATTTTTTTATTCCACAGTTAAAGGGTCTTGAAGTCAGATTGTTTAGGATTTTTTTACTATTTGGATTTATAAGTAGTTTTGCAGATATGACATGTGGTGTGTTTATTTCTGTATATTATAGGAGTAACCTATTATTAAATTACCTGTTTATATGGCTTAACTTCTCTACAACTCATTTGCTTGCTCCTATATACCTTATGTTTGTTATTGCCTTGACAAAAGGTTATAAAAAATTGCCAGCCAAGGAGTATTTATGGTTTATACCTGCTTCTATAATTCAGATATTGATATTTTTTTCACCTATTACTAGGTGGGTATATTCATATTCGGCACAATATGGTTATAATAGAGGCATATTAATGCCACTATTGGTTGGCGTATCTGTATTTTATATGATATTTGCTTCAATGATCATATGGTTTAATGGAAAACATTTTGGTATATATTATCAGTTAACAGCAACAGTATTTTTTGTTATTTCAGTGTTATTACTTGCTATTCAAATGATCATTGGTAAATATGTTCTTCTGGATGCGGCAATGGCTCTTAATGCTTTTATCATGCAGTTGACATTGTTACATCCCAAGATGATAAGAGATGCAAATGAGAAAGAAATCGTTGCAAGAAAAGCAGCGGAGGCTGCTAATGCAGCAAAATCTTCATTTCTTGCAAATATGTCACATGAGCTTAGAACACCATTAAATGCTATCTATGGTATGACCGAACTTCTTGAAAAGAGCGCTCTTGATAAAAATCAAGAAGAATCCGTTAATACTATACGGCAAGCGAGTGAAAAACTTATCTCAATAGTTGATGACCTGCTTAACTATTCAAAAATCGACTCTGGAAATCTTGGAATAAATGAGATTGAGTATGAATTTCCAAAACTTCTAGAAGAAGCCGAAAACTATATGATGGAGCAGCTTGATGGAAAAAATATAGATTTTGAGGTTAATGTTGGTTCAGAAATTCCTAAAAAATTATACGGAGATTATGAGAAAGTATATACTATTTTAAAAAACATATTAAGCAACGCATCGAAGTTCACTGAAAAAGGCAAGATCATTCTTGATATCTCGTTTAATGTTTTTGCTGAAAATAATATCAAGATAATATTTAAAGTCAAGGATACAGGTATAGGTATAAAACCGGTCGATATGAAGAAATTATTTAAAAGCTTTAGTCAGGTTGACGATAAGACTAATAGAAAAGCACAGGGAACCGGTATAGGTCTTGCGTTGTCAAAACAACTTGCAAATCTGTTGAATGGTGATATTGAAGTAGAAAGTGAATATGGTTTTGGAAGCAGTTTTGAAATAAACATATTACAAAAGTATCTGGAACTTGAAAAGCTTCCAGATGAGAGGGAAGTAATAAATTATAAAGTATACCTTTATACTGAGGAATATGATCTAAAATGGCATATAAGTAAAATTTTTTCAAGACTTGGTATATCCGTTATATTTGTACACAATATAAAGCAATTAGAAAAAATACCACTTAAAAAGATCAACAATATGAAGACAATACTGTTATATTCATATGAAAAAAGTAAAAAAGAAGTGGAATCACTTAATCTGCCGTTTAGGACTATTGCAATAGCAGAAGCTAAAACCGTGATTGCAAAAGAGGATGAAAAACGTGTTCTTGTGAAACCAGTGGATATTTTTAAGATACGAAAAATTGTCTTTGAACAAATGTATGATATAGTTTTCAAAGATAAAACAACACAGGAAACTATGCATGAGTTTGACCTTAGCAATATACACATTGCTCTAGTAGATGATAACAAAGTAAATTTAAGAATAGAAGCAGCTTTATTAAAGGATTTTAAAGTCAAAATTGAGGCTTTTACCAGTGGAGCTGCAATTTTAAAGGCATACCAGCTTGGACGAAAATATGATATAATCTTTATGGATCATATGATGCCAGAACTTGATGGAGTTGAGACCACAAAACGGATAAGAAATCTTCCGGGAGATATCGGAAAATCAGTTAAAATAATTGCACTTACTGCAAATGTGGTACAAGGGGTCGAAAATGAATATATTGCATCGGGTATGGACGACTGGCTTTTTAAACCAGTTAAACAGGAACAATTAAAAGGGATGATTTTAAAACATTTGAAATTATAAATGTTTCGATTGCGTATCATACATGAAAGGAAATGATTTTATAATGAAAACCGTAAAAGAAAAATTAAGATTACTTAGAACAAAAATGAAGGATGAAAATATAAAGGCATATATTGTTTATACTGAGGATTTTCATGGTTCTGAATATGTAGGTGATTATTTTAAAGAAAGGGAATATTTATCAGGTTTTACAGGATCTGCTGGAACGCTTACCGTTCTTGAAGATGAGGCAGCTTTATGGACAGATGGAAGATATTTTTTACAGGCAGAAAATGAACTTGCTGGCTCTGATATCAGACTTATGAAAATGTTTCAGCCAGGAGTACCTTCACTTGAAGAATACTTATATGATAAGTTGCCTGAGAATAGTCAGGTGGCTTTTGATGGAAGAACTACAAGTATATCATTTGCAGAAAAATTGAATAAAAAACTTAGCTTAAAAAACATTTCCTTTGTCTATGATGTGGACTATATAGACGATTTTTGGGAGGACAGACCTACACTTTCAAAGAAACCTGTATGGAAACTTTCAGAAAAGTATGCAGGTGTGCCTTCAGAAAATAAATTTGAAAAACTCAGAAAAAAAATGGCTGAATATGATACAAATGTATTTGTTTTATCGGCTTTAGATGAGATTGCATGGCTTTTAAATCTAAGAGGTGATGATGTCCTGTGTAATCCAGTATTTTTATCATATATGATAATATATAAAGAAAATGCTGTATTATATGCGGATGACAGTATTTTTAGCACTGAAATAAAAAAATACATTGATTCATTGAAAATAGAAGTCAGACCATATATGTCATTTTACAATGATCTAAGGAAAATTGATATAAACAGTCATGTTTTAATAGATTCAAGAAATTCAAATTATCTTATAAAAAAGAGTCTGCCCGAAAAAGTAAGTTTAACTGATACACAGAGTCCTATAACATTAATGAAAGCAATTAAAAATAAAACAGAATATACGAATGAGCAAGAAGCTCATATAAAAGATGGAGTAGCTGTTACTAAGTTTATGTATTGGCTTCAAAATAATGTTGGAAAAATAAAAATCACCGAACTTAGTGCTGCTGAAAAACTTGAAGATCTACGAAGAAAGCAGGAAGGGTATCTTGGTCCGAGTTTTACACCTATTATGGCTTATAAGGAACATGGAGCTATTGTGCATTATTCAGCAACTAAGGAAAGTAATGTATGTTTAGAACCTAGAAGTTTTTTACTTTCAGATACAGGAGGTCATTATTATGAGGGCTCAACAGATATAACAAGAACTTTTGCATTAGGCAGTTTGACTGATGAAGAAAAGAAAGCCTACACGATCGTGCTTACTGCCCATCTGCGATTGAAAAACACAAAATTTCCATATGGTATGACAGGCACCCAGTTAGATTGTATAGCAAGACAACCTTTATGGAAATATGGAATGGATTATAATCATGGTACGGGACATGGTGTAGGTTATATTTTAAATGTTCACGAAGCACCTAATGGAATAAGCTGGCAGATGAGAAATAAAAAAAATATGTATGCTGTATTTGAAGAGGGAATGATAACATCAAATGAGCCCGGATATTATTGTGAGGGAAAATTTGGAATCAGACATGAGAATCTTATTCTTTGTCTTAATGGAGAAAAAAATGAAAATGTAAGGTTTATGTATTTTAAAAACCTTACAATGGTTCCATTTGACTGGAATGCAATTGACAAAAAGTATATGACAGATGAGGATATTACTCTTTTAAACCAATATCACAGTGAGGTATATGAAAATATATCACCTTATCTTGATGAAAATGAAAAAAAATGGCTTAAAGAAAAGACAATGCCACATTGACACACATTTTGTCAGGGAAGGTTTGTGTCTGCGCACACTTGACGCAAACTTGCTATGCACAAAAAACGTATGCAGAAATGGGGGTTAGTATGGTTAATGAAGAAAAAGTAAGGATGATGACTGCAATCGCACGTGAAGAAAAAAAACATGGCAGTGAAATTTTAAATGATGCATTTTTTTATAGAAATGATTATGTGAAGATGCATGTTTTGTCTGTAGTTTGGAATTATACAGTCGGTTATTTTCTTACACTTATATTGATTGCTTTATATAATATTGATTTTTTGCTGTTAAACTTTGTTAAGATCAATTATTTATATATAGGGATAGCATTATTGTTTTCATATTTGTTAATAATTATAGTAAGTGTTCTTATTTCCAGGGTATATTATCAGGAAAAATATGACAGAGAACAGGAATTATTGCAAAAATATCATAGATATATGATTGAATTACAAAAGTTTTATTCAGAAGATGGAAAGGAGACTGAAAATGTCGATATTACTGGAAATTAGAGAACATATTCAGAAGCTATATCAAAAATATGCACCCGGATTAAATATATTATTCAGATTTATTGCAGCCTATATCACTTTTTTTGCAACAAATAAAGTGATCGGATTTAATCCATTCTTAAATCATGCATATACAGAGAGAATTTTAGCAGCGGTTTCTGTCGTTTTTCCAACACAGATATTACTTTTTTTTGAAGTTGTATTTATCGTTCTGCATATTTTATATGTATCACATTATCTGGCATTTGTTACAGCTCTTATTTTTGCAATATTATATTTTGTATATGTACGTTTTATTCCAAAAGATGGATATGTAATCTTATCAATGCCGGTATTATACTCCTTCGGACTTCCTTATATAGTTCCGGTGCTTTTAGGAATTGTTTCTACACCATTATCAATAATTCCAGAAGCGATAGGTGTATTAATATATTATTTTTTACAAAATGTAATATCTGTTGTAAGCACATCAACTGAAGATACGATAAACTTATATTATCTTGTTATACAGCAGACTTTTTATGATAAGGAACTTTATATAACTTTAATAGTGTTTTCCTTAGTTACAATTATAGTATACTTTATAAGAAACTCAAAAATTGATTATTCGTTTGAGATTGCTATCGTAAGTGGCGGATTTGTGAATACGATTCTTTTACTGATAATGAATTTTTTTATGGATATAAATATGAGTATGATAAAATTCTTTGCTTCTGTAATACTTTCAATTATAATAGTGTGGATAATTCAGTTTTTCAGATTATCTCTAAACTACAGTGGTATAGAAAATCTTCAGTTTGAGGATGACGACTATTATTATTATGTAAGAGCTGTTCCGAAAAATAATATTACAAAGGCAGATAAGAATATAAAGAGATATAATGCGCATACTTTTATAAAGCATCATAATGAAGATAAATACAATAGAGGCAACGTAACAGACATTGATAATGATGGTAGTCTGCTGCAGAGTGATACAAAAAATCGGGATGATTTTGATCATAATTTTGATTTTACGGTTTCTCTTGATGATGATGATTTAAATGATATTGAAAAAAAAGACAATTAGATATAAAATATAAATATATGAGAATAAAAGTTGAAAACTATATGGAGGAATGATGGAGGCCATAATATCATTATTTAAAGAATATTTTTATGTATTATCTTTTCCTAAAATAGGATTAACAGACATATTGGAGATTTTTATCATAGCATTTACGATCTATCATGTCAGTCTATGGGTAAAAAAAACAAGGGCATGGGCCTTGGTAAAAGGAATCTTAATATTATTTTTATGTTATATAGTTGCATATTTATTAAATATGAGTGTTATTCTATGGATATTCAATAAAACACTTGCAATAGGTATCACTGCACTCATAATTGTTTTTCAGCCTGAACTCAGAAAAGCTCTTGAGGAACTTGGAAAGAAAAATATTGTGCGTTCGATCATACCTTTTGATGAGCAAAAAGACAAGAATAGAAGATTTTCTGACCGCTCGATCAATGAGATAATAAGAGCTACAGTAGAGATGGCAAAAGTGAAGACAGGTGCTCTGATAATATTAGAACAGGATATTGTTTTATCCGAATACGAAAGAACAGGTATCACTCTTGACTCAGTTATCAGTTCACAGCTTCTTATAAATATATTTGAGCATAATACTCCTCTACATGACGGAGCAGTTATAATACGAGGTGACAGGATAGTAGCAGCAACCTGTTATCTTCCATTATCGGACAACCTTGGTCTGTCTAAGGAACTTGGCACAAGACATAGAGCTGGTGTTGGTATCAGTGAGGTAAGTGACAGTCTTACGATAATCGTATCAGAAGAGACTGGAAAGATTTCCATAGCTATCGGCGGCAAACTCTTAAGAAATGTTGATGGTGACCTTTTAAAGAAAAAAATCACTGAGATTCAGGGAAATCCAGATGAAAACAAAAAAAGATTCAAGATTAATTTCCATTCAAAAAAAGCTAAGCAAAATTAGAACAGGGGGATATTATGAAAGAAGAAACAAAACGTATGTATTTAAATAATATTGGCATAAAACTTGGTTCTGTTTTTTTTGCATTGCTTATTTGGATGATTATAATCAATATTGATGATCCGTATAAAACTAGAACATTTAGTGTGAATGTTGAAACGATAAATGAAAGTGCGCTGCAATCAGTAAATAAAGTATATGAGATCATAGATGGAAGTACTGCAAATGTTAAGGTCAGAGGTAAAAAAAGTGTTGTTGATAAGCTTGAAGCAACTGATATAAGAGCAACTGCGGATTTGTCAGATCTATCAGCAGTAAATGCTGTTGCCATAAAACCTTCACTTATCGTAAATGTTTCATCAGAGGTCACTCTTGAATGTGATCAGGTTTTAAAAGTATCACTTGAGAATAAAGAAACTAAGCAGGTGAAAGTGACTGTTATCACTGAAGGAAATCCACAAAAGGGTTATAGTATAGGAGAGTGTATTGCTAAACCAAATATGATAGAAGTTTCTGGTGGAGAATCTGCTGTAAGACAAATAGATTCTGTGAAAGTTTATCTAAATGTAAATAATGTGTCAGACGACTTTGCAAAACGGCTTGTTCCTGCTGCATACGATGCTGATGGAAATAAAATCACATCTAGCACACTTACATTTAGTTATAATAGTATAAGAGTTGATGCAAGTGTTCTTGAGACAAAAAGTGTTCCTGTTAAGGTAAAGATAATAGGCGAGCCAGCGGATGGATATCAGTATGTCAAGACAAACTGTTTGCCGAAGGAAATAGAAATAGCAGGGCGACCAAGAGTTCTTACCCATGTGAATTCGGTACCAATAACTCTTGATATTTCCGGAATGAACAGCACTTCTAAAAAACTTGAACAGGATATTTTGATAAGTGACTATCTTCCTGATAATATTACTGTGCTCGATGAATCTGCGACTGTTTCTATTAAGATCATTATTGAACAGTTGTATAAAAAAAGAATACAGATAGCAGCAAACGATATAGCTTATAGTGGTTTAGCTGATGGTTATGAGGTTGTTCCAGCTTCTGATCTTTCGAATATTTATGTAATAGTTACAGGGACTGCATCAGAACTTAAAAAGTTAAATACTAAGACAATAAGTCCGTATATAAATTGTCGTGGATTGGATGAGGGTGTGTATTCCATGAGACTTCAATGTGATGTTGGAGAAGAATGTGAGATTATTGAGCAGCCTAAGATTAAAATATTTATAAAGAAAAAATCTGATTCAAAGCCAGAGATTACTCCAAAACCTGAAGTAACAGAGAAACCATCAGATGATGAAGATATAAAAAATACGCCAGAGCCTACGGTAATTGATGATAAAAATGATAACCAGGAAAAAAATGATGATGAAGTAAAAGACGATAATGAATAATAAAAATATCCGGAAAAGATAATTTTCCGGATATTTTTTATGAGTATATAAACATATTAATTTATTATTTTGTATTCTTCTTAGAACGGAATCTAAGTGTAGAGTCAAGGATTTTTTTACGGATACGAAGATTTTCAGGAGTAATCTCAAGCAATTCATCAGTATCAATAAATTCAAGTGCTTCTTCAAGACTAAGTTTCTTTGGTGGTATAAGCTTAAGGGCATCATCGGCTGAAGATGAACGTGTATTTGTAAGATGTTTTGTCTTGCAGACATTTAATTCGATATCTTCAGCCTTTCCGTTCTGTCCGATAACCATACCGGCATAAACTTTTTCACCAGGTCCTACAAAAAGAGTACCACGCTCCTGTGCACTGAATAGACCATAAGCAACAGTTTCACCAGATTCAAATGCAATAAGTGAGCCCTGTTTACGGTATGCGATATCACCCTTATATGGACCATATTCTTCAAACATTGTATTAAGAATACCATTTCCTTTTGTGTCTGTCATAAATTCACCACGATAGCCGATAAGACCACGTGATGGAATAAGAAATTCAAGTCTTGTAAATCCTCCACCTATAGAAGACATACCCTGAAGTTCACCTTTACGGTTACTTAATTTCTGGATTACATTTCCAGAAAAATCATCAGGAACATCAATGTATGCACGCTCCATAGGCTCTAATTTTTTGCCTCGTTCATCAGTCTTATAAAGAACCTCTGCTTTGCTTACTGCAAATTCATATCCTTCACGACGCATATTTTCAATAAGCACTGAAAGATGAAGCTCTCCACGACCCGAAACCTTAAAACTGTCAGTATTTTCAGTCTCCTCAACTCTCAAACTTACATCATGGTTTAATTCGCTGAAAAGTCTGTCACGAAGATGTCTTGATGTTACAAATTTTCCTTCCTGACCAGCAAGCGGGCTGTCATTTACGATGAAATGCATTGCTATAGTAGGCTCAGAAATTTTCTGGAATGGTATAGCTACAGGATTTTCAGGAGAGCAGAGTGTATCTCCGATATGAATATCTGCTATACCTGATATTGCAACTATTGAACCGATACCAGCTTCTTTTACCTCGACCTTGTTAAGACCATCAAATTCATAAAGTTTGCTGATTTTAACACGCTGCATTTTATCCTTATCATGATGATTAACAATAACGACATCCTGGTTTACACTTACTTTTCCGTTATCAACTTTTCCTATACCGATACGACCTACATATTCGTTGTAATCAATAGTACTGATAAGTACCTGTGTTCCAGCATCAGGATCTCCCTCTGGAGCAGGAATATAATCAAGGATAGTCTCAAAAAGAGGAACCATATCTTTTCCTTCTTCATCCATGCTGTATGATGCGATACCAGCTTTTGCAGATGCAAAGATAAATGGACAGTCAAGCTGCTCTTCACTTGCATCAAGGTCAATAAATAATTCAAGAACTTCATCTACAACTTCGGCTGGACGAGCCTCTGGACGATCGATCTTGTTTATGCAGACAATAACTGGAAGATTAAGTTCAAGAGCCTTCTTTAACACAAACTTTGTCTGTGGCATAGCACCTTCAAAAGCGTCAACAACAAGTACAACACCATTTACCATTTTAAGTACACGCTCAACTTCGCCACCAAAATCGGCATGTCCCGGAGTATCAATAATATTTATTTTTGTATCTTTATATGTGATAGCAGTATTTTTAGATAAGATAGTAATTCCACGTTCTCTTTCGATATCACCTGAATCCATTACTCGTTCGGCAACTTCCTGATTTGAACGAAAAACACCACTCTGTTTAAGCAATTCATCTACTAAAGTTGTCTTACCATGATCGACATGGGCAATAATAGCAATGTTTCTTATATCATCACGTTTAATGTTCATTTTTAATTTTCCTCCATTTTATAAATCAAACAAAAATCCACAGATAATTATTATATCGAAAAAAGTCATGTTATACAAGATATAAAAATAAACAAAAAAATGCTTATATATAGTACAAAATTGTCATATTGACTTGAAATTGATTTTATGTATGGAAAAATGCAAAAAAAAGAGGTATCTTATAATAGTCACGCTGAGTTAAAGGTTTATAATAATGGTATGACTAAGTGATAATGTCGAAAAATGATATACATATTACTATGAATAGGGGGTATTAAGTGGTTCTAAAAGTGATAAAATGTCATATAATTTATTAAAACAAAATACAAGCGGGTTGTAACATACCTGCAAAATAATGGAGGAAAGAAAATATGTTAGATAAAGTGTTTACGAATAACCAGGTAACTATTGCAGGAGAAGTTGTAAGTGATTTTACTTTCAGCCATGAAATCTATGGTGAGAATTTTTTCTTAGTGAACATAGCAGTAAGCAGACTCAGTGATTCCTGTGATATTATTCCAGTTATGGTTTCAGACAGACTTATGGATGTAAAAGGTGATTACAAAGGTTGTATTCTACAGGCAAGTGGGCAGTTCAGGTCATATAATAGGCATGAGGAAACAAAAAACAGGCTTGTATTATCAGTCTTTGCAAGAGAAGTATCATTTATCGATATTCCCGAAGGTGAACAAAACCCTAATCATATATTCCTTGATGGATATGTCTGCAAAAAACCGGTTTACAGGAAAACACCTCTTGGAAGAGAGATCGCAGATGTATTGCTTGCCGTAAACAGACCTTATGGTAAATCTGATTATATTCCATGCATCTGCTGGGGAAGAAATGCCAGATATGCCGATCAGTTTGAGGTTGGTGCGCACATTCAGCTTTGGGGAAGAATACAGAGTAGGGAATATCAGAAAAAGATTGATGAAGAGCTTTATGAGAAGAGGGTTGCATACGAGGTATCAGTTAGTAAATTAGAATATATTTCAGAAGAATAATTTAGAGAAGAGTGTGGGTTAAGAGAGATTGAGGTTGAAGGAAAAGTATATAAATTGCTATAAATGATTATAGTGAAAAAATACTGACTATTGAATGAAAAAAAATGAGGTAGATTTTTTAGAATATATGTGATAGAATGGCTAGAGTTGACGATGATGAATAAATAAGTCGTTATCTAGCCATTCTTAGATTATAAGAATAAAAAGGAAATGAGGAAAAATGGGAAAAAAAATAGTTCAGGTTTTTTACGGACCGGGCAAAGGAAAGACATCAGCGGCGGTCGGACAGTGTATTAGAGCCGCCAGTCTTGGTCAGTCTGTTATCATTATACAGTTTTTAAAGGGAAAGGATGCGGAAGAATTTAATTTTCTTGAAAGACTGGAACCCGATATAAAATTGTTCAGATTTGAAAAATCTGAGGAATCATATGATCTGCTTTTGCCATCTCAACAAAAGGAAGAAAAGCAGAATATCCTGAATGGATTTAATTTTGCAAAAAAAGTTATTGATACAGGTGAATGTGATGTTCTTGTGCTTGATGAAGTACTAGGGCTCATTGATTTTAATATCATAGAAGTATCTGATATAATAAAACTTATAGAACTTCGTGATGATTATACAAGATTGGTTCTTACTGGAAGAAATCTGCCGGAAGAACTTATAGAGTATGCCGATGTTATATCAAAACTGGATCTTGAAAAAGATGACACTAATAAGATATGATTTGAAATAAAGTGACCGCATATCCAACTGGTCTTAAATAGTGGGTTAAGGTTGCTAAAAGTAACTTTTTGTGCTATGCTATCGGCGTAAAAAAGCAGAAAACCCATTGACTTTAGACAATGGGTATTTCAACTATAATATTATATACATAATTGATGAGGAGGAGATAGTTATGTCTATTTTTACAGGTGCAGGTGTTGCACTTATTACACCTATGCATGAAGATGGCTCTATAAACTATGATGAAATGGAGCGCATCGTTAATTATCAGATTGAAAATGGAACAGATGCTATAATCGTTTGTGGAACGACAGGCGAAGCATCTACTATGACACATGAGGAACATATTGAAACGATAAAAGCATGTGTTGAGATGACAAAGAAACGTATACCAGTTATTGCCGGTACAGGTTCAAATTGTACTGACACAGCTATTTATTTATCAAAAGAAGCACAGAGAGTTGGTGCTGACGGAATATTAGTTGTATCTCCTTATTATAATAAAGCGACACAGAATGGTCTTAAAAAACATTTTACTGCTATTGCAGGCAGTGTAGATATTCCTATGATTCTTTATAATATTCAGGGAAGAACCGGTGTGAATATTCAGCCTAAAACCATAGCAGATCTTGCTAAGAATGTTGAAAATATTGTTGCCGTTAAGGAAGCATCAGGAAATCTTTCACAAGTTGCAGATATTATTTATGAAACAGAGGGAAGAATTGATGTATATTCAGGAAACGATGATCAGATAGTACCTATAGTAGCTTTAGGTGGTAAAGGTGTTATATCTGTTCTTTCACATGTTGCGCCAAAGGAAACACATGATATCGTATGTAAACTTATGGCAGGAGATGTTAAAGGAAGTCAGGAACTTCAGATCAAACTTCTTCCTGTTATTCATGCACTTTTTAGTGAGGTAAATCCTATTCCTGTAAAGGCTGCCATGAATATGCTTGGTTTCAATGTAGGTTCACTTCGTATGCCACTTTCTGAGATGGAAGATGCGCACAAAGAAGTACTTAGACAGGCGCTCAAAGATGCAGGACTTAATGTAGTTGCATAATAGATAATATTCTCATGTATAAAAAATTTATTATTGCAGATAATTTATATAACAAAGTGGGCAGGTCCGTTGGTCTGCCCTTTAAAGATTACAGAATGGAAGTTAAAATTTTTATATCGTAAATTTATTTAAATATGATATAACTACAGAATCGGAGGATAAAATGACAGATATTATAATGTTAGGATGTAACGGCCGTATGGGTCAGATGATAACAGATATAGTAGCAAAAGACAGTGATGCACAGATAGTTGCAGGAATTGATATAGTAAACAACAGACAGAATCCATATCCTGTTTTTACTGATATAAAAGACTGTGATGTAAAAGCTGATGCTATTATTGATTTCTCTTCTGCAAACGGATTTGAGGAAAGAATGGATTACGCAGTAGACAAGCAGATTCCTATTATCGTATGTTCAACAGGTTTGTCTGATGAACAGCTTGATTACCTTAAAGAATCAAGTAAGAAGGTAGCAGTATTGAAATCAGCAAATATGTCTCTTGGTGTAAATCTTTTACTTAAACTTGTAAAGGAAGCGGCTAAAAAACTTGCTCCTGAAGGATTTGATATTGAGATAGTAGAAAAGCATCACAATCAAAAACTTGATGCACCATCAGGTACAGCACTTGCACTTGCTGATTCGATAAATGATGAAATGGGCGGACAGTATGAATATGTATATGACCGTTCAAAAGTAAGACAGAAACGTGATAAAAAGGAACTTGGTATTTCCGCTGTAAGAGGAGGTACTATAGTTGGAGATCATGATGTTATCTTTGCAGGAACGGATGAAGTTGTCACTTTTTCACATACAGCATATTCAAGAGCTGTATTTGCTAAAGGATCTGTTACTGCTGCTAAATTTATTAAAGGAAAGGACTCAGGTCTTTATGACATGGCAGATGTTTTAATGTAATGGAAATTGGTACGATAATTGACATAGTATTAACAGTTATTTTTCTTGTGTCACTTGTAAGCGGATGGCACCAGGGGCTTGTTATGAAAGCAGCAAGCCTTATAGTTGTCATAGTTTCGTATATTCTTGCGGGGACATTATCAAAAACGATATCCCCAAGCATTACACAGGCCATTGCAAAAAATGTTTCATCAGATATTGGAATTTTAAAAAATGGTGTTATGGATGTAACAGAATCATTTTTATACACAGTTATATTTATGGTTATATTTTTTGTAATAAGGCTTATTTTCAGAAGACTTATAAAAATATTAAAAATAGTCGATCATATCCCGGTTATCGGTCTTGTAAACAAAGTCGGAGGTGCTATTGCAGGATTTATTGTTGATTTTATTATAATATATGTTATATGTTATTTTTTATTTACGATTGTACCGGCAGATGCATGGGCTAAAATAGGACTTACAAAAGCAGTTATAAAAAATACTATACTATTATCAGTGTTTGTACCATAGAGGAGCAGAGACATTAAAAGATGAACAAAATAAATTATCAGATTGAATTAGACAAAATAATAGACAATTTACAAAAAGAAAACAAAGTACCAACATTACTGCTGCATAGTTGTTGTGCACCATGCAGCAGTTATTGTCTTAGTTATCTTGCAGATTATTTCAAAATAACTGTATATTATTATAATCCAAATATTTCCCCTATTGAAGAATATCAAAAAAGAGTAGAGGAACAACAAAGGCTTATAAAAGAACTTCCGGTCAAGTATGATATTTCTTTTAAGGAGGGCATATATGAACCGGATATATTTTTTGAAATGTCAAAAGGGCTTGAAGATGTACCAGAAGGCGGTGAGCGGTGTTTTAAATGCTATGAGATGCGCCAGAGGGAAGCAGCAATATATGCATCTGAAAATAATTTTGATTTTTTTACAACTACATTATCGATAAGTCCTCATAAAAATGCTGCAAAATTAAACGAAATAGGTTTAAAACTTGAAAAAGAATATGGTATCAGATACCTTGTTTCTGATTTTAAAAAGAAAGGCGGGTATTTGAAATCTATTGAATATTCCAAACAGTATGATTTATACCGCCAGAATTATTGTGGATGTATTTACAGTAAAATAGAAGCAGAAAAAAGGGAACACTAAACATTACACAGATTTGGAGGAAATCATGACAGAAATTTGGGATGTATATGATAAAAATGGAAAAAAAACAGGTCGCACTATGGAAAGAGGAATTCCAAAAGATGGCGATTATATGTTATGTGTACATATGTATCTGTTTAATTCCAAAGGTGAAGCACTTATTCAGAAACGTTCAAAAAATAAGGAATCTCATCCAGGTGAATGGGATATAACAGGTGGGGCAGCTCTTTTGGGAGAGTCAAATAAAGATGCTGTGATAAGAGAAACATCTGAAGAAATCGGTATAAGATTATCAGAAAATGAATTGCATTATATCGACCGAATTATAAAAACTGGCCGTATAATTGACATTTTTTTTGCACAAAAAGATTTTCAAATAAGTGACTGTCATATACAGAATGAAGAAGTTGATGAGATAAAATTTGTCTCATGTCATGAATTACTCAATGATGTTCTAATAAAACGTGGTAGGAAAAAAGATTATATCTCTATAATAAAAAGTGCGCTTGAAAGTAATATTTTTGAAAAAAAGAACCTATTATAATTGTTGTTATTATATGCTGTTATAATTTTTGACTTGACATTATATTATATGTGATATATACTAAATTTAATTTCAAGGCGGGGCGTGATTCCCTACCGGCGGTATTTTCATTTTATTATGATTGAGCCCGCAAGCCTTTACAGGCATGATTTGGTGAGATTCCAAAGCCGACAGTATAGTCTGGATGAGAGAAATTAAATGTACAATTTGATTATTTATGTATATTATATCAGAACATTATATAAAATTTATCTTATTAAAAACCTTGAAATTTTTTCAGGGTTTTTCTTTTTTACAAAAGTTATGAAAGATTTTCTTGAAAAAATTTTCTAAAGTTATTTTAAGAAAACCAAATACTTCTCTATAATAAATAATTCTTTAGAAAAACCCGGTAAAAATATTATGTACTCTCAGAAGAGAGTACATATATCATACAGTGGAGGTAATATATGGATGAAAAGTATATGCGGCGGGCTATAGAGCTTGCCAAAAAAGGCACAGGAAGAGTTTCTCCAAATCCACTTGTTGGTGCTGTCATAGTTAAAGACAACAGGGTAATAGCAGAAGGATACCATGCAAAATATGGTCACCTTCATGCAGAAAGGGATGCTTTTTCAAAACTTACGGAAAGTGCCAGAGGTGCAGATCTTTATGTTACACTGGAACCCTGCTGCCATTATGGTAAACAGCCACCATGTACACAGGCGGTGATCGAAAATGGGATCAAAAATGTCTACATAGGTTCAGATGATCCAAATGAGCTTGTTGCCGGAAAAGGAATAAAGCAACTTAAAGAGGCAGGCATAAATGTTGTTACAGGTATATTAAAAGATGAATGTGATGCATTAAATAAAGTTTTTTTTCACTACATAACGCATAAAACACCATATGTCATAATGAAATATGCAATGACACTTGACGGAAAGATTGCATGTGATAATGGCGAAAGTAAATGGGTGACATCAGAGGAAGCAAGAAAAAATGTACAATATACGAGAAATGCACTTAAAGGCATTATGGTTGGTGTTGGAACTGTTATAAAAGATGATCCAATGCTTACATGCCGTATTGAGGGGGGAACAAATCCGGTACGCATAATATGTGACAGTCATTTAAGAATTCCGAAAGAGTGCAGCATCGTAAAAACTGCACATGAAATTCCAACAATCATTGCCACGATTTCTGATGATGATGAACTCATTAGTTTTTTTAAGCAACATGGTATAAAAGTGCTAAAAACTTTAGAAAAAGATGGCAGAGTCAATCTGAAGGACTTAATGAAGAAACTAGGTGAAATAAAAATAGATGGGGTATTGCTTGAAGGTGGTGGAACATTAAATATGAGTGCACTTGAAGCTGGAATAGTAAACCATATTCAAGCATATATAGCACCGAAGATATTTGGTGGAAGCGGTTGTTTTAACCCTGTAAAAGGTACAGGAGTAAAAAGCCCTGATGAAGCATTTATGTGCAAAAACATGAAAATTACACATATAGGAAATGATATTCTGATTGACTGTGACATATAAAAGGCGGTGAAAAATGTTTACGGGAATAATTGAAGAAACAGGAACAATCGAATCAATTACAAAAGGTATTAAATCTGCAATCATAACAGTAATTGCAGATAAGGTACTAGAAAATACAAAAATTGGTGACAGTATAGCAGTAAACGGCGTATGTCTTACAGTGACATCAATAAATGGAAATAAATTTAATGCTGATGTTATGGCAGAAACCATCAGAAGAAGTTCTCTTGGTTCATTAAAACATGGAAGCAAAGTTAATCTTGAGCGGGCAATGGCAGCCGACGGAAGATTTGGCGGTCATATAGTATCGGGTCATATAGATGGTACTGGAACTATCCGGTCTCTTGTAAAAGAAGATAATGCTGTATGGGTTGAAATAGCGACAACGTATAAACTACTGAAATACATAGTAGAAAAAGGTTCCATAACAATTGACGGTATAAGTCTTACAGTAGCAAAACTTACCAATGATAGTTTTTCTGTATCAGTAATACCACACACTGGAAAAGAAACAATTCTTCTTGACAAAAAACCGGGAGACATAGTAAATCTTGAAAATGATATAGTCGGAAAATATGTTGAAAAGCTTATGAACTTTAAGCTGGATGAAAACAAAAATAAGACAACTCAAAAAAATCCTACCGGAAATATAACGATAGATTTTCTTACAGAACATGGCTTTTGAATAACAATACAATAGTGCTGCATATAAGTTTATGTAGTGGAAAGGATTATAAATAATGGAAACTGAATTTAATACTATAGACGAGATTTTAGAAGACATCAAAAATGGAAAAATTGTAGTTATGATAGATGATGAAGATAGAGAAAATGAGGGCGATGTAATCTGTGCAGCCCAGTTTGCAACGAATGAAAATGTAAACTTTATGGCAAGCTATGCAAAGGGGCTTATCTGCATGCCTATGACTGAAGAATATACAGATAGATTTATGCTTCCGCAGATGTGCGAAGTAAATACGGATAATCACTGTACAGCATTTACAGTTTCAATAGACCATATAGATACAGCTACGGGAATTTCGGCATATGAACGTTCTATAACAGCAATGAAATTTGTTGAAGATGGTGCAAAGGCCTCTGATTTTAGAACACCTGGACATATGTTTCCATTAAAAGCTAAAAAGGGTGGCGTACTTGAAAGGAACGGTCATACAGAAGCTACTGTAGATCTCGTAAAACTAGCAGGTCTTAAACCGGTTGGATTATGTTGTGAAATAATGAGAGATGATGGAAAAATGGCAAGAACACCGGATCTTATTAAATTTGCAAAGGAGCATGATCTTAAAATCGGAACAATAGCTTCACTTGTACAGTATAGAAAAGAGCATGAAGTCCTTGTGGAATGTGTAGCGAAAGCAAAAATGCCTACAAGATATGGTGAATTTATGATCTACGGTTATGTAAATAAGTTAAACGGTGAGCACCATGTGGCACTTGTAAAGGGTGATATAACTGATGGAGAGCCTGTTCTTTGCCGTGTACATTCGGAATGTCTTACAGGTGATGCGTTAGGTTCAGCAAGATGTGACTGCGGTCAGCAGTATGACGCAGCAATGAAGATGATAGCTAAAGAGGGAAGAGGAGTTCTTCTTTATATGCGTCAGGAGGGAAGAGGAATCGGTCTTATAAATAAGATAAGAGCCTATGAGCTTCAGGATAAGGGACGTGATACGGTCGAAGCAAACCTTGAACTTGGATTTCCAGAAGATGCAAGAGATTACACGATAGGAACACAGATACTAGTAGATCTTGGTATACATGAACTGAAACTTATGACAAATAATCCTTTAAAAGTTTATGGACTTGCAGGATATAACCTTAAGATAGTTGAAAGAGTTCCTATAGAAATGGAACCTGGCAAATATGACAGATTTTATCTTAAAACAAAAAAAGAAAAAATGGGACATTTGCTTAATATTTGATAGTATCAAGCAAGTAGCAGAGTAGAGAGCGTATTGCAAATATCCGCTTGAATAAAAGATAAGGAGATAAAAGAATATGAAAACATTAGAAGGAAAATTAGTTGCTGCTGAAGGTATGAAAGTTGGAATAGTTGGAGCAAGATTTAATGAGTTTATTGTATCAAAACTTATTTCAGGCGCAAGAGACGGTCTTGTGCGTCATGGTGTGGAAGATGACAATATAACACTTGCATGGGTTCCAGGAGCTTTTGAAATTCCTGTTATAGCGAAAAAGATGGCTATTTCGGGTAAATATGATGCCGTTATATGTCTTGGAGCTGTAATAAGAGGTGCAACAAGTCATTATGATCTTGTGTGCAACGAAGCTGCAAAGGGGATAGCTAGTGTATCTCTTGAATCTGGAGTACCCGTCCTTTTTGGTGTAGTTACAACAGACAATATCGAGCAGGCAATAGAAAGAGCTGGAACAAAAGCAGGAAATAAAGGCTATGACTGTGCTCTTAGTGCTATAGAAATGGCAAATTTGACAAAACAGTTATAATTTAATAAAATACCCATAGCTATTATTGTTTAAATATTTTTATGGAGGTAAATATGTTTCAAAATTTATATCCCAGTGAGGATTGTGACTCGGCGTATCAGATAGACTATGAGGGCTTTTATGATAAGGGTTATCGAGGAATACTCTTTGATGTAGACAACACTTTGGTAGAGCATGACCAACCGGTTACACTGCCAGCCATTGAACTGTTTGAAAATCTCAAGGAGATAGGTTTTAAAACATGTATTATATCTAATAATAAAGATTACAGAGTAAAACCTCTTGCTGACGCATTGGAATCTGAATATGTATATAAGGCTGGAAAGCCTTCAAAAGCAGGATATGAAAAGGGTATGGAGATTATGGGTACAAATCGTGAAAATACCCTTTTTATAGGTGATCAGATATTTACGGACATCTGGGGAGCTAATAAGGCAGGTATTCATTCAATACTTGTAAAGCCTATCGCAAAACATGAAGAAATTCAGATAGTATTCAAGCGTAAATTAGAAAAAATCGTGCTTGGCGAATATAACAAAGCTAAAAGCAGAGCTAGAGCTTAAGGTATAAAAAATAAGATTAAAACAGGTTTAATAAGATGAATAATTATTAAGCCTGTTCTTTTAATTTTTCAGGTATATGTATCTTTTCGTATATTTCCATATATTCTGATACGGAATAATCATTTATATAATTTTTTTCATAGTTAGTAGTACATCCGTTGCTTATCAGGAAATCAACAGCTTTATTATATGCTATTGCAGCATGTTCTATTTTATCATATTTTCCAATAAGTACATAACCGTTTATATGAATTTTGGAGTTATAGCATATAATTCCATTTGTAACTTCCATTGTAACACCCTGATATGGATTTATAATTTCAATATTTGCATATCTGAAATCATTTGAATCGCCATTTACAAATCTGAAATCAATATCTTTTCTCGCAAAATTTCTTATGCCGTATCGTGAGGCAATGTTTGTCTGCATACCATATTCTGCTACAAATAAATGTGTACCACGCCGCATGATAGAATGTTTGGAATAGTAAAAAAGATCATCAACATCAAATGTAAGCACATCATTTCTGGAAAGATAATAATTGAAGAATTTATTACGCATATAAATAGGTGTCTTAATGTAAATACCATTATTTTTAAAATTTATCAACATTATCAATTTTTTGAAATCAAGTTTTTGACATATATTGTCTGAAAGATCATCAGGAAGATATATCTGTTCACTTCTAATAATATTTAAAGCTTCATTATATGCTTCATTTGCATCTTTCTCATTATCAAAACTGCCAAGACTGATATGTTTTGAACGAAATGTTATGGAAGTTCTATAATAAATATCTCCATTTTTTTTGTATGCTTTAAAAACACCTGGTAAGTTTTTCATTGGTATAGTACTCCTTAATCTCTAAATTTATATAAAAAATGGATCATCTATACTGAGTTTAACATTTGATATGTAAAAACTCAATATAAATAATCCATTTCTAAGAAATATATTATATTTACAAGTATATCACTTTGGTAGTGCTAATGCAATGTTTGTGTACTGCATATATTTTTAGAAAATGAAACTTTTAAAATGCTGAAATGTGCTTTTAGATGTAATACTATTACAATACAGGAGGTGTTATATATGTCTATTCAAATTAAAAGTGACAGAAGAGAAACAGAAAATAAAACAGTTCGTTTTCCAGTTGATCTAGTTGATCGTATTGAAAAAATAATGCTTGAAAAAGATGTTTCATTTTCCGGTTTTGTTATACAGGCATGTGAATATGTCGTAGATGAACTTGAAAATGAAAAGCTGGAATAAAAACTGCATATGAATGTTTGAGCTGAAAATCAAAGTATAGTATAAGAACGGAAGTATACTTTTATAAACTTCCGTTCTTATATATGCAGTAAATTAGTAAATTTGTTTCATCCGAGGCCCCAGCTGCCCCCTTGGGGCGGATAAAAAAGGCTGGACATACCATGTAGATTGATGTGTTGCGGATATAATTACTGATTATTTAGTTTAATAAATCTTAATTTGGGCATATTTTTAATATTCTATTTTATATATATTGCTCTTTATATTAATTTTATATGTACTCCATGTAATTCTTGTAATTTTTCCTTTATTTGTGATAGTGATATATTTAAAAAAAATTCTTTTGCTTGCTTTATCATAATACCTTGCAAAAAAAGCATAATTCTTTTTTTCCATCCAGTCAAAATCTTCCCATGAAGGATACTTTTTTGTAATATTCATACAATCTGAACCTATTTTTAATCCTCGATTATATTTTCTTGAATATTTATCACATTTATCCCAATATATTTCAAAATTATAATTTCTGTTATATCTATATGCATCTATGTAATTTTTGTATTTTTTTCCCTTCCATGTAAATGGTGTATTGTATTCTTTTTTAGTCAGTTTTGTATCTTTATTATTTCCTCCGACATATAATCCAAAACATATTTTCTTTCCATTAATTTGGTATTTAATATCTCCTGATTTTTTGCATGTCATTTTAATCTTATTTCCCATAACTTTATATTTATTTCCAGAAGAAGAAATCACTTTGATCTTTCCTTTGTGCATGTCTTTAAATATTACAGGTTCTCCCTTAGCTGTATAAAAATATGTAACTCTTTCATATTTGTCTGTGGGCTTTTTAGTTGGTTTAGGTGTCGGTTTAACAGTCGGTTGAGCCGTTGGTTCGGTAGTCGGCTCCGCAGTTGCAAGTAATTTGCTATCTACTGCAGCAGTTGTTTGGTGTGCAGGCACAGAATAAATCATGCCGCCAGTTGCAAGTACAACTACAAATATTGCACTTATAATTCTTGTTTTCAATTTGTTTTTCATTTAGAAATCCCCTTTCATATATTGTATCGGTATTGTAATATAGAACAATTACTATTGTAATACCAAAAAAATATATACGCAACACTAAAATGACAAATAACATAAAAATTAGAAAAAAATTAAAATGTTGCATAAAATATTACAAAAGTGTGAATAATCTTACAAAAGTATTCATAGAATATATTGTAAGGAGATTATTATGTATAAAAAGAAAACAATTATTATGATGATTGTCAGCAGTATGGCAGTAGGAATGACCAATAAGAGTACATGCTTTTCAGAAACGATAAAAGAAAAAAATATCGTAATCGTGGCTGAGAATGAATATGGAATGCAAAACAGAGTTAATGTAAAAAAAATATCAACTTTAAAAAAATTGCATGTTGAAAGATTAAGAGAATACAAAGTTAAACAAATCAAAAAGGCATGTGGTGTAAATGTAACTTCAAGTGACAGGAAAGTTCTTGAAAGAATTGTTGAAGCCGAGGCTGGTGGAGAAAATCATAAGGGTAAAGTTCTTGTTGCGAATGTGGTCTTAAACAGAGTAAAAAACAAAGCATTTCCATCTACTATCAAAGGTGTTGTATTTTCGCATAGAGGCAGGACATACCAGTTTTCACCTATTATGGATGGAAGATATTATACTGTTGATGTGTCAAAAGATACTAAAAGTGCAGTCTCAGATGCGTTAAAAGGTATAGATTATTCAAATGGTGCATTGTATTTTATGGAGAGGGCAATTGCTGATAGCAGTAATGTTTCATGGTTTGACAGAAGTCTTACAAGGTTGTTTAGGTATCATTGTCATGAATTTTATAAATGATATGTCTATTGTATTGCTAATGTATTACCAAAGTGCTATAATAATTAACAAATGAATCTAAAATTACTAAGGAGGTTTGTTATGACAATAAACAAAATGAAAAATATTTTAAGTACAATTTTAATTCTGTTATTATCAGTATTTATTTTTGAGCATAATGTGTCTGCAAAAGATATCATAGAAGCAAAATCAAAGATAAATGAAAAAATATATACAGATACGCAGACATATATAGGAAACTGGGCAAAAGTATCATCAGCTAAATTGTTTGCAATGAAAAATGACACATATATTCGAGTTGAAAACTCTGACAAGCATTTTATAGTGGAGTGTTTTGATTCATCATTTAAAAGTCTTTGGGCAAAAAAAATCAAGAGAAGCCTTTCCATGTGGGGAGATGCTGCATATGATGGGAAAGATTTTTTTATTGTGACAGGTCAGAAAAATAATAAAGAGAATAATAAAAAGTCTGTAGTATGTATTACACGTTATAATTCAAAATGGGAAAAAACAGGTGAGACAAATGTAAAAAATTGTTTTACGGTGTGTCCGTTTGATGCAGGAACATGCAGTGTAGGATTTTATGATGATATTATGTATATAAAAACCGGAAGGACGATGTACGAAACTGATGATGGAAACCATCACCAATCAAGCATGACTATTGTCGTAGATAAGGAAAAAATGAAAGTACTGGATCATCCCACAGAACTATATGGATATACTGATGAAAATAAAAATTATGGATATGTCAGCCATTCGTTTAATCAGATGCTTTGGATTGATGATGGAAATATGATAGCAGTTGACCATGGGGATGCTTATCCGCGTGAGATAGTACTGAACGATATAAATGATGACAGCAGTTACACTTTTTTTAGTATAGCAGGCGAAACAGGAGATAATACAACAGGTGCGACTCTTGGAGACTTTAAAATTTCAGATACCAATTATATAATATGTGGTACAAGTGTAGACCAGAAAAAAGCTGAAAAAAACAACAAATTATTATATACTGGAATAAAAAATGTATATATTGCAACAATGGACAAAAAAACACATAAAGTGAAATTTAAGTTTGTAACAAATTTTAAGACAGAAAATACAGATGATTACACGCCATATCTGACAAGAATAAGTAAAAATCGCTATATGCTTATATGGAAATACAAAAAAATGCTTTATTACCGTGAAATTGATGGAGAAGGAAAATTTATTACAAAATTAAAATCTAAGAAAAATTACGAGTTAAGTGAATGTGAACCTGTTGCGGTAAATGGGAAAATTATATGGTATTCTGTGAAAAGAAACAAGATTAACTTTTACACACTTCCTTATAAAGTTGACACTGTGAAATTAACTGTGCCTGAGTTAATAACAACAAAAAATAAAAGTGATTTAAATAAGGTTTTATGGAAAGGTGTAAAAGAAGCAGATGGTTATTATATTTACAGAAGTATAGATGGAAAAAGTTTTCAGAAAATTGGTGAATACAGTAAAAAACTTGAAGCAGATGAATTCTTTAGTTATAAGATTGATAATTGTAAAGATTATACAAAATATATATATAGTGTGAGCGCATATTGTATTATGGATTCAACAGGAAAGCAAATTGAAGGACAATATAATAAAACAGGAAAAATATGTATAAATCTCAAAGGAACGAAAGTTGAATCTATAGAAAATACTGAAAAAGGATTAAAAGTAACATGGCAAAAATCAAAACAGGCAACGGGTTATATTTTATATAAAAAAAATATGAACTCTAAAGATAACATATTTGAAAAATGTGCAATGATTTCATCAGGAGATATAAATAACTATGAGGATACTGATGTAGAAAAAGAAAATATGTATGCTTATACGATAGCAGAAGTTTTTGATGGATTTGAAGGTCAATATAGCGATGATTATATTGAATATATGCGAATAATTGCTCCTGTCATTAGTAGTTGCGAATTTATTAATAATAAATTTTATGTTTTTTCGCCGGAATCAAGTGATGATTTAATACGTAATCGTTTGCAAATTTACAGAAAAGAAGAGGATGGAGATTGGGAGATACAGGAAAAAGTTTTTGTTAAAGGACTGACAGAATCCTATGTAATGGTAAATAATTCTTTGAAAGATGGTCATACGTATACATATAAAATTGTAAATGAAAGTTGGCCGCAGAGTTATTCATCGAAAATACAGGAATTTACATTGAAATATAAAGCACCTGCCCAAAATGTCCAAGTTAGTAATAATTGGCATGAACATAAAGAAACAATAAAATGGGATTTGGTAGAAAATGCTAAATCATATATATTATATGGGATTTATGGTAATGGTGATTATGAATGCAAGATAGGAGAAGTAGGCTCTGATAGCAACAGTTATGTTATTGATAATTCTCATTTTGATAATTATTATATCTATTATAGTAATGTAGTTGTTATGCCACAATGAATACAATAGCAGTGAGAGTATGGTGCTTTCGGGTGAATTTGTTTAGAAAAAAATTAAATTACACTTCTGAATTAAACTTTAATAGCAGCATGGTGAACGATAAGGTGAATGATTTGCTCGATATTCTTATGGTCAATCCAAACTATACTGTTACTGAACTTGCAAATATATTTAAGGTAAGTAGAAAAACAATTGTAGCAAGGCTAAAAGAATTAAAAGAAATGGGGTTGATTGAGAGAGTGGGTTCATCAAGAAAAAGGTATTGGAAAATAAATTCCTAAAGTACATTCTTGCAATAACTTTCTTCATAATGTATAATACAGTATTAAAAGACAAAAAGATAATTATTTAATGACTGTGCTATAAATATATGGTGCGGCGGAATGGAGGAAATAATGGAACTTATGTATCAGAGCACTCGAAGCGAGGGCACAAAGGTTACT
>CAKRFY010000011.1 GCA_934320895.1 uncultured Lachnospiraceae bacterium
GAGTCTGTAATGCAATATACAGGGGATATATTGCTGGTCGGGATAAATTATGATAAAAAGAGCAAGAAGCATGATTGCGTGATAAGACAATTTAACCAATGATTATGATAGTTTAACAATTACCTAAGATGTTTCTTACGAATTTCTTAAATGATGGTGTTTGTGGAATACATCATTAGTGAATACTTATACAAAAGTCAGTTGATATATTTTTTGCGATACTTATGGGGAGTAATAGATGCATATTTCTTAAAAACACGGGAGAAATGTCCGGGTGAAGAAAAACCAAGGCTAAGGCTGATGTCAGTTAAAGATTTATTTGTATAACGGAGAAGGTATTTTGCCTCGTCTGTTTTCTTTGTAAGTATAAAATCTGTAAGAGACATATTGCTTTCAGATTTAAAACGTTTTGAAAGATAGGATCTGCTCAGAAAAAATTCTTTTGCAATGGCTTCCACGGTAATTGTCTCTGACATATGATGATTGATGTAATTTGATACATCTGAAACGAGCTTCGATGCAGGAGCTCCTTTATGTAATTGATTTACGCGTTTTGTAAAATCTATAATCATAAAATGACGGAGGTTATTGATTTGACAATAATCATTTAGTAATTCACATTTGAGAATGTAGTTATCACTTAGTTTGAAAGCATCGTCAGGAGTCATGCCGCCCAAGATGGCTGAACGTGAAGCGATTGTAGCGATAACAATAAAGCTGTTTTTTAATTGACGGAGCTGGTTGTCAGCCATTACACCAGTATTGAGCGCTGGCGAATTTTCAAGCAGTTCCGATAAAGAGATATAATCTCCTTTTTTTATCATATTCATTAAAGTTTGTTCCAGCTCATAAGTGTTGTGAATTATTATATCATGTTCAGAAAAATCATTGAAAAAGAGTTTGTCAGCCTCATTGCGGTTTATTGATTCTGCAAAGTGTTCCTGTAAGGAATTTTTGATAAAAACATCATGAAGGGAATATTTTTCATCGTTTAGTATGTAATTTAAAAAGCATAAAAGCTGCATAATATGTTCTAATGATATATGATTGATTCCCTGCATAGCAATTATAAAAGCTTCAGTATCATTTTTTGATATATTCAATTGACAAGCCAGTTCTAATAGTTCTGACATAGAATCAGAAACCTGTCTTGTCGGACCCATTACAATCTTATATTCATTGAAATTGATAATTCCATAGTAACTAAAATGTACTGTGAAAAAGTAACCGATATGCTCAGAAATATTTAAAATATCTGACTGATATAATGAAATGGGATCTTTAATAAGATTAACTGAGGAATGATAAAAAGTCAGTTTATTATCTTTATAAATACGCACGGGAACTCCGGAAAACCTGTTTATCATAATGGCAATATAATTGTAATCGATAGATTTCATGGCATGAATCTCCTTGATTTTTTGATACAATTATATCATTTAAAGACACAAATATGCAAGAAATATTGATAAAGCGATGATATAATCTGTCGGAAATATTTATGAAAAGTAAAAATAAAAAAAGAAAGGAACCTATGAGTTATGTACACAAAATTTGTTAAAAAGAAGATTGAAAGTATGCAGTTACGAGAGAGAATAAAATACGGATACAAAAAAGTAATTATACTAATGATTATTTCAGGGCTGCTTTCTATCATTGCAATAGGTTTGCTCCTTACAAGTGTTATAAATTATGTTGGGATAATTAATGCTTCAGATATAGCAGTCAAAATGTGCAGAGTGGATGTAAATGCAGCAGCAAGAAATGTAAGAGAGATGGCGTTAAATGACGATACATCTTCTTATGATGGTTATGAAAAAACAATAGCAAAATTGCTGGATGATGTTGATTCCCAATTGGAAATAATAAAAAATAAAGGTGTTGTTTCTGATGAAAAATATACAGAATATGCAACAGCATTATCTGATTGGAAAAAACTTAGTTCATCCATAATGGAAGAGATTAAATCAGGAAATCAACAGCAGGGTGTGGATGATATTCTTAATAAATGTACGCCGGCATTGAATAAATTGGTAAATATTGCTTTGGAATTAGATGAGATTACAGATGCAGTCAGTGCTAAGGCAGTACAAGATACTATAGTATATGCTGTTTCAGGAATTGTTTTTATTATTTTCTTTTTGGCTATGGCATGGATGATTTCAGGAAAAACAGGTAATAGTATTCTTGGCAGCATTTTGGAACCATTGCATGCTATTGAGGATGTTGCAAAGGAATTGACAGAAGGAAATTTACATAGTACATTAGATTATCGTTCAGAAGATGAAATTGGGCGATTGGCGCATAGTATGCGTAAATCTATTCGTATTTTAGGGTCATATGTAGACGATATAGACCGTGCAATGAAGCTGTTTTCAGAAGGAAATTTTGATGTTCAGCCTAATGTGGAGTGGAAAGGTGATTTTGTCGGAATCTTACATTCATTTATGGATTTTGAAGAAAGTATGGCGAAAATTGTAAAGGGAATACAGCAGGCTTCAAATCAGGTATCAGGTGGTGCAGAACAGGTGTCATCAGGTGCAACAGAATTGGCAGATGGAGCTACAAATCAGGCGGCTGCAGTAGAGGAACTGACTGCTACAGTTGAGAATGTTGCAGAACAGGTAAGACATAATTCACAGGCAGCAAGTGAAATAAGTACAAAAGTTGTGGTACTTGGAGATGATATATTAGAAAATGATACAAAGATGCATGAGATGGTTAAGTCAATGCTTGAAATTAAAGAAGCATCAATGCAGATAGATAAAATTATTGAAACAATCAATGATATTGCATCACAGACAAATCTTCTTGCATTAAATGCTTCTATTGAGGCAGCAAGAGCAGGGGAGGCTGGAAAGGGATTTGCAGTTGTAGCAAATCAGGTCAATCAGTTGGCAGAGCAGAGTTCACAGGCGGTGAAGGAATCAGCAGCCTTAATTAAAACATCTGTTAATGCGGTAGGAAAGGGAATGTTACTTGCGGAAGAGACAGCAGAACAGCTTGAGGAAATTGCAAAAAATTCTAAGGTGATTACTGAAGAGGTATCAGGTATCGCAGATACGCTTGCAGACCAGACATCAGAGATACAGCAGATTAATGAAGGAATAGAGCAGATCAATGACGTTGTACAAAGTAATTCAGCAACTTCTGAGGAGTGCGCTGCGGCAAGCCAGGAAATGAGCAGTGAAGCAGAACATTTACGCAATATGATAAGTGAGATTAAAGTAGCTAAAATTAAATAACGAAGAAACCGTATTTCATGTAAGATTTAAAAGGATAGTTATACTATGAGTGAGTACAAAGATAAGATAATTACAAAACTGGATTTTAATAATATAATTAAAATAATTCAATCATCAATGGATGACTATTTGTATATGATGGATTTACAGGAAGATACCTATAGAATTTCTAGCTCGGCACTGGAGAGATTTGCTATTCCATGTAGTTTTTTTGACAATGCTTATAATAAATCATAGATATGGTACACAGTATAGGGATTAAGATATGTGTAGAAGGTGTAGAAAAGAGTGAGTGGAGTCATAAACTAAGGAATATGGAAGTAGATTATTTGCAGGGTTATCTGTTTGGTAAACCATGTGAAAAGAATATATTCATTGATACATATCGTGCAAATTGTTGATTTTTGGCACTTATGATTATAAGCAAAAGATTTTATACAAAACAGCGGCAGGAGTAACACAGTACTCCTGCCGTTGTTTTGTGCATTTTAAGCTCAATTATTCCTACATTCCGATATGTGTTCTGAGTTTGCCTTTAATCTCAGTGTCAAGTTTCTCAACAAACTCATCGAGTGGAAGTACAGTAGTCTTTTTCTCACCGTGGAGACGGAATGAAACTGTTCTCTCGTCTTTCTCATTAAATCCGACAACGAGAAGATAAGGTACTTTCTGAATCTGTCCTTCACGCATACGGTAACCGAGTTTTTCTGAACGGTCATCGAGGTCTACACGGACTTTATTTGCTTTGAGTGCGTCACAGATTTCTTTTGCGTAAGCGTTAAGTGAATCGTCATCTGTCTTAACAGGCATTACACGAACCTGCACAGGAGCAAGCCATGTAGGAAGATTTCCTTTTGTCTCCTCAAGAATGTATGCCATAAAGCGGTCGAGTGAACCAAGTATTGCACGGTGAAGTACAACAGGTGTTTTCTTTTCACCATCTCTGTCAATATATGAGAGGTTGAATTTTGCAGGGAGACAGAAATCGAGCTGGCAGGTAGAAAGTGTAATCTCATTTCCGACAGCAGGCTGAACATTAACATCAAGTTTAGGTCCGTAGAAAGCAGCTTCGCCGATTTCCTCAGTATATTCAATACCGAGTCCGTTCATAACATCGCGAAGTGCAGCTTCTGCCTTATCCCACATCTCGTCATCATCATGGTATTTTTCTTTGTTCTCAGGGTCACGAAGAGAGAGTACACAGCGGTAATTTTCGATACCAAAGTCTTTGTATGTGCTGAAGATAAGGTCTACAACTTTTGTAAACTCATCTTTTATCTGTTCAGGTGTTACAAAGAGGTGGGCGTCGTTCTGGCAGAAATGTCTTCCACGCTCAATTCCCTTTAATGTTCCGCTTGATTCATAACGGAAGTCATGTGCAATCTCACCGATGCGGATAGGGAGGTCTTTATATGAATGTCTTTTGTTTGCATATATCATCATGTGGTGAGGACAGTTCATCGGACGAAGTACAAATGATTCACCTTCCATTTCCATAGGAGGGAACATATTTTCTTTGTAGTGATCCCAATGACCTGATGTTTTGTAAAGGTTTACTGTTCCTACGCAAGGAGTCATAACATGGAGATAACCGAGGTCTCTTTCCTTGTCTTTAATATAGTTTTCAAGTTCCTGCCAGATAGTATATCCCTTTGGTAAGAACATTGGAAGTCCACGTCCTACAAGATCATCAACCATGAAAAGGTTCATATCTTTACCAATCTTTCTGTGATCTCTTTCTTTTGCTTCTTCAAGAAGTGTAAGATGCTTTTCAAGTTCTTCTGGAGTAGGGAAGCATACACCATAGATTCTCTGGAGAACTTTATTGTTGCTGTCACCTTTCCAGTAAGCACCCGAGTGGCGGATAAGTTTGAAGTTACGGCAGAGTTTTACATTATCTACATGAGGTCCGCGGCAAAGGTCAGTAAAATCACCCTGATCGTAAACTGTTATGTTTCCGTCTTCAAGATCAGAGATAAGATCAAGTTTGTATTCATCATCTTTGAACATTTCTAATGCTTCAGCTTTAGAAACTTCTCTGCGGAAGATCTTTTTTCCTGATTTTGCAATTTTTTTCATTTCTTTTTCAATCTTAGCAATGTCCTCATCACGGATAACATCTTCACCAAGATCTACATCATAGTAAAATCCTTCGGCAACTACAGGTCCAACCCAGAATTTTGCCTGTGGATAAATGTGTTTGATAGCCTGTGCCATAAGATGTGCACATGAATGGTTTAATGTGTTTAACTGTTCATCTTCTTTAAAGTTTACCATTGGTTGTATCTCCTTTTCTTTAATGGTTTTTGGAAACAAAAAAGCACCCCGATATAATATACTCATATCTAAGGGTGCTTACACACGTTTCCACCTTGATTTTAACTCAGAAAAGTACATCCATAATTATAATTTATCCATAAATTGGATGTATCTTTACAGCTTGTAACGCAGCTACACGGTTACGCTTCAAAATATCAATATTTCTTCTACGCACAGCTCAGGAGTGGTTTTCGTGAAATCTTTCCATAAACGACTCACAGCAAAATATCGTTCTCTCTGCAAGGTTAAATAACATTACTCTCTCCATCATTGCTTTTAAAAATGTTCTTCAAAAAACTTTATTTATTCTAACACAATGTTATTGTAAATTCAATAGGTGAATTTTTCATCGTACAATGGAATATAGACTTTTTCGTTAAATTTTATATTTATTATGAATAATTAAGCAGTTGTTTCCACATAATAACTCCAAAGCTAATTCATAGCAGAATGGGATAAAACTTTTATGAGCTGATATAGAAACTTTGTGGGCTTATTTATAAAATAAAAAAGGAAAATAACATTATATGAGTTTATCCTTATAAAAAATAGAAATGGAGGAGATGACCGGAATATGAAAGCTACGGGAATAGTACGAAGAATAGATGATTTAGGAAGAGTTGTTATTCCAAAGGAGATAAGGCGCACTCTGCGTATACGTGAGGGAGATCCGCTTGAGATATATACTGACAGAGAGGGAGAGGTTATCCTTAAGAAATATTCAATGATAGGTGATATAGGGCAGTTTGCAAAACAGTATGCAGATGCGTTGGCACAGACTACAGGTTATCTTGTTATGGTGACGGATAGAGATATTGTTATCGCGGCTTCGAGTGGTGTGAGAAAAGATATGGTCGGAAGACCAATAAGCAGGGAACTTGAGAAAGCGGCCATGGATAGAAAGGTCATTTTGGCGAACAATATGGGTGCGGATTTTTGTAAAGTGACGGATGACATGGAGGGTGATTATAATGAGGCAGTTGCACCTATCATATGTAACGGTGATGCGGCGGGAGCGATAGTATTTTTGTCGAAGAATACGGAAAGAAAATTTGGCGAAACAGAGCATAAAATGATAGCAGTTGCAGCAAGTTTTCTTGGTAAACAGATGGAGGGTTGACATTTAATAGGAAAAAAGGCCAAAAAACCTTGATTTTGTGGGATTTTTGGTGCAAAAAACCTTGACAAACATGTACAATGAGGGTATAAATAGATTTGTAAGTTTTTGCAAAAGTATTTATTGCAGAAAAATGACTGGGGAGACAAAATGGATTTTGTCCATTTTGTTTCAAGAATACAAATATCGAGGAGGATTTATCCATGAACAAAACAGAGTTAGTAGCAGCTATAGCTGAAAAAGCAGAACTTTCAAAGAAAGATTCAGAGAAAGCTTTAAAGGCATTTATTGATGTGGTTACAGATGAGTTAAAGAATGGAGAAAAAATTCAGTTAGTTGGATTTGGTACATTTGAAGTTGCTGAGAGAGCTGCAAGAGAAGGAAGAAACCCTTCTACAGGTGCTACAATGAAAATTCCTGCTTCTAAAGCTCCTAAGTTCAAAGCTGGTAAGGCTTTAAAGGATGCTGTAAACAAATAATCCTTAGCTGAGCTAAAAGCTTGGGATACTTCTTGACTGAGTTCAGGAAGCTGGGAAGTTAGAAGTAGACTTGAATTTGAGGGCAGGTTCTAAGTACAACATATAATTGACATATTGTCGATCATCTGTTGTATCAGAACTGGCCCTTTTTCTGAAACGAGGGATAATAAATATGAGATTAGATAAATATTTGAAAGTGTCAAGGCTTATTAAAAGACGACCTGTTGCAAATGAGGCATGTGATGCTGGCAGGATTACTGTAAACGGAAAAGTTGCAAAGGCATCTCTTAATGTTAAACCGGGAGATATCATTGAGATAAGTTTTGGTGATAAACAGGTAAAAGTAGAAGTGATCAGTATTGAGGAAACATATAATAAAGAAGCAGCTAAGGAACTTTACAAAATGCTGTAATATAAGTGGCACCCTCTGGCATATATTGATTTATAAATATATGTAAGGAGGGTGTTTTTTGTGGAAGAAAAAAATATACAGAACAATATGGGAGCGAAGGGAGTACATAAGGTATATCTTAATGCCAGAAAGTCTGCTGTAATGTCGGGAGTTAAAGATGTACTTTCTTTTGATGCAAAGGAAGTTTATCTTGAAACTAATCAGGGGGTATTATTGATAAAAGGTGATGAATTACATGTTAATCGTTTATCACTTGAAAAAGGAGAAGTTGATGTGGATGGAAGAATTGATAGTTTTGCGTATTCGGATGTAGAGGATAATGCAAAGAAAGCAGCATCATTCTTAGGGAGACTTTTTCAATGAGTGAAATAATACATGGACAGGTTCAATATCTGTTTGCAGCGGTATTAAGCGGTATGGCATGTATGTTTTTATATGGTGTCATAAGAATATTCAGACTGTTTGTAAAACAAAGTATGCCAGTCAAAATGATATTTGATATTGTGTTTTGGACTTGCCTTGCCGTTCCTGTATTTTATATTTTTTATAATATAAATTCGGGAATAATAAGATGGTATGGAGTTGTTATGATGATAGCAGGTGCCGTTTTATATGAAAAGGGGATATATCGTCCTGCAAAGAAAATCGTTGAAAAAATCATAAGAAAGGTATATAATAAAAACATATTTCGCAGGCGAAAAAGCCTTTAGAACAAGTGTTTTTCAGAGAGGATGGTGTTGATATGGCACGCCAGCATTATGGTCATAAAAAGCATATGAATAAATTTACGATTATGGGTATTATTGTACTATGTGCAGTTCTTAGTTTTACCATCCTTTATCGTAGATCCGCATTAGAAGCACAGTGTAAGGAGTATAATGCGCAGATTGCAGAACTTAAGAAAGAGAAAAAGAGTGCTGATGAACGAACAGAAGAATTGAAAAAATTTGAAAAGTATGTTGATACGGACGAGTATGTTGAGAAGATTGCACGCGAGCGTCTCGGTCTTGTATACAAAGGTGAGATTATTTTTGAACCTGACGATGCAAAGTGAACATTGAATTATAAAATTAAATGTGAAGGACTGTTTATTTATGATTTAACTTCATAAAAAACAGTTCTTTTTTTAGGTTGAGTTTTGACAAAATATGCCATTTTGATTATATATACTTTCCTTTATCAGATTAGCCATATGGCGGGAAAGGGAGAGTACAATGAAGTATATTGGGAAAAAACTTTTTTTGCAGATGATAATAGGCTTTTTAGCAGGAAGAATTGAAATTTGCGGTATGTGTGTGATGGGGGTGTCGTATTTCGCAGCGGTATTTTCGGATATGGATGCGAGACTTCTTATCGCTTTCAGTGTTATGGCAGGAATGTTCTCAAGTCTTTCGATAGAGATGGCTCTATGTGGAAGTATGGTGATCTTATCAATGCTTCTTATATATGATGCATTAGACAGGCAGAAGATACATATAAGATCTGTGCATGCAGCACTTATCGCAGCTGTGACTTTCATTATGTATGGTGGGATAAAATTATATATGTTTCCCTACAGTGAATATGACATATTTCTTCTTATGTTTGGAACAGGACTTGTATTGTCGCTTACAAAAATATTTCATGAAGCATTTAGTTATGTGAGGAATGGAAAAAGTGTTAAGGATAAAGACTATGAGGATATAATTGAAAACAGGCTTAATGACTTTTCGCATGTCTTTGACAGGATTTCAAAAGTTATGTCAGATGATGTTGGTGAAAACAGGCAGATAGGCAGCAGGGATATAAGAAGGATTTTTAGGGAAATGTCACAAAATGTCTGCGCAAGATGTGAAAAATATGAGGAGTGTTCAGGACAGACGGCACTATGTAAACCTGAGAAATTTAAAACTCTTAGTATTTCATCAGATGGCTTTATCACACTTGAGCAGATGCCTGTGGAGTTTACGAGAGAGTGCATACACCCTGAAAGATTTTTATCGGAGGCAAATCAAAATCTTCATATTGCAAGAAATATAATGGGGTATAGAAATAGAGTTACACAGAGTAGAAAGGCTGTCGCAAGTCAGATGAAGGAGATAAGCGATGCTGTAAAAAATATGCTTGACAGTATGCCTAAGATGCAAAAACTTTCAAATGAACTTGAAGAAATATTTCAGAAGGAATTTAGAAAAAAGAGAGTAATATGTAAAAATATTTATGCGTATGAAAAGCATGATGGACAGATAGAGATCATAATGAGTGCCAGAACGGCAAAAGGAAGGCTTGTAACGGCGACGGAGCTGTCGAGGATCATGAGCAGTATTATGCAGAAAAGATTAAAACCTTCAGATGCATCAAGAAAAGTAATAGATACCGAGTTTGGTGAATATATTTTTGTTGAGGAGACAAAATACAAGGCACTCACAGGAGTTGCAAGACTTACAAAAGATGATCAGGAAGTTTCAGGGGATACATTTTCAATAATAAATCTTCCAAGTGGTGAGCTTTTGATGGCTCTCTCAGATGGTATGGGGAGTGGGACAAGTGCACTTGATGAAAGCAAAAATGTCATAGAACTTTTAGAACAGATGTCGGAGGCCGGATTTTCACAGACTTCGGCGATAAGACTGATAAATTCACTGTATATGTCAGATCAGGAGTTCGAAAATTATGCAACACTTGACATTTCTCTTATAAATCTGTATAAGGGAGAGTGCAGTTTTTTAAAAAACGGGGCTGTAGGAACTTACATTTTAACTCAGGGTAAGATGTATTGTATAGAGGGACAGTCACTCCCGATGGGAGTGATAGGAGAAGCAGAACCATATGTGGGAAAGATGAGAATATATCCAGGAGACTATATAATAATGATGACAGATGGTGTGGCAGATATGTTTTCTGATGAAAAATACAATTTAGAAAAGTATATAAGACAGATAGATGCAGTTAATCCGGGAGATATAGCTCAGTCAATTGTGGATGAGGCGGTAAGAAGAAGTTCAGGATATATATCTGATGATATGAGTGTTATAGTTGCCGGAGTATGGGAGAACTAAAAAGATGAATAAATATATTTACGAAAGGGTAAAATCATTTTGTGATGATAATGCCCTGATAGAAAAAAATGATGGCATCGTTGCCGGGTTGTCGGGAGGTGCTGACTCTGTATTTTTATTTTTATACTTGACACAGATACGAAAAGAGTATGATCTGAAATTATGTTTTGTACATGTTAATCATGGGATAAGAGGAACAGAAGCTAGTGAAGATCAACATTTTGTTGAAGAACTGTGCAAGACTAGAGAGGTAGAGTGCAGGGTATTTTATAAAGATATTCCAAAGATGGCACAGGAGATGTCGATGACGGAGGAGGAAGCCGGAAGAGTATACCGTTACGAATGTTTTGAACAGGTGCGCATGGAACTTGGATATAATAAGATTGCAGTAGCGCATCATCAGGATGATCAAGCGGAAACTGTGCTGTTTCAGTTTATAAGGGGTAGTGGTTTCCGGGGACTTGGTGGTATGAAAGCAAAAAATGGAAACATTATCAGACCCCTCCTTGCAGTGAAAAAACAGGATATTATAAAGTCTCTTGAAAAAACAGGGCAGGATTATTGTATAGATTCGACAAATAATGAGGACGAATATGCGAGAAATCAGATCCGGCATCATCTTATACCATATCTACAGGAAAAGCTTCAGAAAGAGACCGTGAGTCATATTGCAAAGACTGCTTCATATATGCAGGATGTCACAGATTTTATAGATATGCAGACAGATCTTGTGTGGGATAAGGTTGTAGTATGCAAAGAGAACTGGCCTAAAGAAGTAAGAGCAAGTCTTGATGAAATGAGAAAATTGCATATAGTATTGCAGCGAGAGATATTCATGAGAATGATAGAATATATGTCAGGCAGAAGAAAAGACATAACAGCAAGGCATATAGATGCTCTGACAAGACTTATAACATTGCAGACAGGAAGAAAGATAAATCTGCCGTATGATATAGTTGCGATTAAGAATTATGATCATATACTGATGTCACATAAAGACAGATGGTGCCACAGTTCGCAGTGTTTTCCTGAAATATATGAGGAAAAGATATCGGCAGGGCAGGAATATAATGTTACATTTACGAATGATACAAGTCATACAATATCATTTAGTACGCAGGAGTCATGCATAATGACAGAGATTATCAAAAAAAATAACTGTACGAAATGGTTTGATTATGCTAAGATAAAGAATATGCCTAAGTTAAGGTATCCTAAAGAGGGTGATTATCTATGGCTTAGAACAGACGGTGCTAAGAAGAGACTGAGTAGAATTCTTATAGACAGCAAAATACCGGCTGATGAGAGAAAAAACATACTGGTTCTTGCAGATGGAAACCATATAATGTGGATACCGGAACTTGCAAGATGCAGTGCATATTATTACATTGATGAGAATACTAAAAAGATGCTTTGTGCAAGCATACATTAGAGAAAGGTGGAAATAATGAAGGAAGAAATTAGTGTTATGTATTCTGAGGAAACTCTCAACAAAAAGATTGAAGAAATGGCTGAACAGATAAACAGGGATTATGAAGGAAAAACGGTTCATCTTATCTGTGTTCTTAAGGGAAGTATATTCTTCTGCTGTGAACTTGCAAAGAGAATTACCGTGCCTGTTACATTAGATTTTATGTCAGCATCAAGTTATGGTAATGGAACAAAAAGTTCAGGGCAGCTTAAGATAAATAAGGATCTTGATGAGGCTATTGATGGACTTCACTGTATAATAGTTGAGGATATAGTTGATTCAGGACGTACACTCAGTATGGTAAAGAAAATGCTTGAGGGAAGAAATCCTGCAAGTCTTAAACTTTGCACATTGCTTGACAAGCCTGACAGAAGAGAGACGGATGTTCATGTAGATTATACAGGATTTGAGATCCCGGATAAATTTGTAGTTGGATTTGGACTTGATTATGCCCAGAAGTATCGAAATCTTCCTTATATAGGGGTATTAGATTTCGTTGAGGAATAAAATAAAAGGTAGAGGAGACAATTCATGAAGAAACAGATGAAGATGAGTGGAATAGGTTTCTATATTCTTGTTCTTGCTGTTATTTTCTGTGCAGTATATTTTTCAGGAAACATAGAAAGAAATTCCGGTGATTCTTATAGTATTAGCAAATTGAAAGATGATGTTGCTAAAAATAATATCACAAGTGTTTCAATTGATCAGAATCAGGAAATTCCGACTGGTGAAGTAACCGCAAAATTAAAGTCGGGAAAAGTAGTTGATTTTTATGTGTCAGATGTAAAAGAAGCCCAGAAGATACTTGATGACGCAAATGTGTCATACAAGTTGAATGACGTAAAAAAGACTTCATGGGTTATTACAACACTACTTCCATATGGTCTTGGATTTTTGGCGATATTTTTCCTGTTTTCGTTTTTGTCAGCACAGTCTGCAAATTCAGGCGGTGGTAATGCAAAGATGATGAATTTTGGAAAAAGCAGAGCGAGAAGAATCGATCCTGATGATCAGCATGCAAAAAGATTTAAGGATGTTGCAGGTCTTAAGGAGGAAAAAGAAGAACTTGAAGAGATAGTTGACTTTCTTGCAAATCCGGGAAGATACACTGATGTAGGTGCACGTATTCCAAAGGGAATACTTCTTGTTGGACCTCCCGGAACAGGTAAGACACTTCTTGCAAAGGCTGTTGCTGGTGAAGCTGGAGTTCCATTTTTCAGTCTTTCAGGTTCAGACTTCGTAGAGATGTTTGTAGGTGTAGGTGCATCAAGAGTGAGAGATATGTTTGCTGAGGCAAAGAAAAATGCACCTTGTATAGTGTTTATTGATGAGATAGATGCAGTTGCACGAAAGAGAGGTTCAGGTCTTGGCGGTGGTCATGATGAGCGTGAGCAGACACTTAACCAGATGCTTGTCGAGATGGACGGTTTTGGAGTGAATGAAGGCATAATAGTTATGGCAGCGACAAACCGTGTAGATATACTTGATCCGGCTATTTTAAGACCGGGAAGATTTGATAGAAAAGTTACCGTAGGTCGTCCTGATGTAAGAGGACGTGAAGAAATACTTGAGGTACATGCAAAGGGAAAACCGCTTGGAGATGATGTTGACCTTAAAAAGATTGCACAGACAACTGTTGGATTTACTGGAGCTGATCTTGAAAATCTGTTGAATGAGTCTGCTATAACATGTGCCAAAGAGGGTAGAAAATTTATTGAACAGGAAGATATCAGTAAATCGTTTATCAAGATCGGAATAGGTAAGGAAAAGAAGAGTAAGATAATTTCAGAAAAGGATAAGAAGATAACTGCATATCATGAGGCAGGTCATGCTATACTTTTCCATGTGCTTCCTGATGTGGGTCCAGTTCATATGGTTTCTATCATTCCAACGGGTTCAGGGGCAGCAGGATATACAATGCCTCTTCCTGAACGTGATGAGACATTTATGACAAAGGGTAAGATGCAGCAGGATATTGTTGCAAGTCTTGGTGGAAGAATCGCTGAATCACTTATATTTGATGATATAACCACAGGCGCATCACAGGATATAAAACAAGCTACAAATACTGCAAAAGCAATGGTTACGAAATATGGATTTTCAGACAATATTGGTATGATAAACTATGCTGATGAAGATGAAGTATTTATAGGTAGAGATTTTGGAAGAACGAGCAGAGATTATAGTGAGGATGTAGCTAAGACTATTGATAATGAGGTTAAGGCTATTATTGACAAGGCGTATGCTCAGGCAAAATCAATACTTGAAGAGAATATTGATATTCTGCATAAGTGTGCAAAACTTCTTATGGAAAAAGAAAGAATTGACAGAGCAGAATTTGAAGCATTATTTGAGCAGAAAAAAGATGGTGTTTTAACTGAAAAAGAGGAAAAAGCTTCTGAGGAAGTGGATGTGGAGCCAAATGCATTATAATAATGCACAAGTGATATATTAAATCATATATGAAATTTGGTAAAAGTGTGCTTAAAAGACAAAAACAGTGCATAATGCACAAAAAAAACTGAAAAAAAGTATTAAGTTTGTGCACACTTATTTACACAACGTTGCTATACTAATAATCGTAAACCCCAATACATTATATAGTTTTTGCTACACCCCATAAGTAACAAAAATACCTTCTCCAAAAGAGAGATTGCATTCTTTGCAGTCTCTCTTTTACTATGCAAAAATAAGTGTGGTTTCGTTGACCACAAGTATGCAAATATGGTATACTTAGAAGCATAAAGTGGATACTGGCAGAATGGAATAAGAACATTGCTGTATTCATTCAGTAAAAAGAAATTTTCGTGAAAATATTCACAGTAAACAGGAAAGGAAATATTATGGGATTATTACAGGATTGGAGAGAGTACGCATACGGCGTAGAGATTAATTCAAAGGCAGGAAAGGCGATTTGGGATAAATATTTCAAAGAAGAGAAAGCAGTATATGAAGAACTTCTTTCAAATCCATCAGATATAGTTACGGGAACAGTTAAGGAACTTGCAGACAGATATAATATGGAATTAAACTACATGGTTGGATTTCTCGACGGTATAAATGACAGCCTTAAAGAGCCAAATCCTATAGAGGATATGACAGCAGATACCGTTGTAAAACTTGATATAGATCTTGAAAAACTCTATTACAATATGGTTGAAGCAAAGGCAGAGTGGCTTTATGAACTTCCACAGTGGAATAACCTTCTTACTCACGAAAAGCGTAAGGAACTCTATCTTAAACAGAAGAAATCAGGAACTGTTGTCAAAGCAAAAAAAGTTGGAAGAAATGATCCGTGTCCATGTGGAAGCGGTAAGAAGTATAAATATTGCTGTGGCGCAAATAAATAGTTACAAATAAATATTTATGTGTTATTTGACGAGCCGGTTTGTCTTTTATGGATGACCGGCTCAAGGTGGAGGTGCCGGAGATGACAGAAGAGAAGGAAGAAAATAAATATAAGGCATTGTTTACTGAAGCTGAGGATATGATACTGTTTTTTGATAAGGATGGCTTTGTATGTGAAAAAAATTATGCCGTATGTAAAAATCTCGGATGCCGTATGGATGAAAAGATCTATATGCAGGATATATTCAGAACATGCATGTCATTACATGATGGTCAGATCGATCTTATAGGTCATAAATATGGCATCAGTTTTGAGACAGTGGCATACAGGACAAATGAGACATGCTTTTCAGTTGTCGCATATCTTGTAAGACTTCCGGAAAGTACAGGATGTTTTGGATTTTGTATGATTCATGATATTGTACAGCAGAAAGAGACTAAAAAGGAATTAAGGACAGCACAGATGGAGGTCGAGGAAACTCATAAGGAAAGAAATGAGATGGTTGCAAATGTTACACATGAACTCAGAACACCTGTAAATGGTGTACTGGGACTTGCACAAAATCTTCTTGATACAAATCTTGATTCTGAACAGAGAGAGACTATAGAACTTATAGAACAGTGCTGTAGAAACATGATAAAGATCATAAATAATATCCTTGATTTTTCAAAACTTCAAGCCGGCAAGTTCACAATAGAGTATAGAGAGTTTAATTTTTATCATATGATGGATAATCTTGTGAAGGTTAACAGAACACAGGCTGAGTCAAAGGGATTGAAATTGTTATGCAATGTGGGAGAGGATATTCCTGAGACGATGATAGGTGATGAACTCAGGGTTACACAGGTATTGAATAATCTTTTGTCTAATGCGATAAAATTTACATCTGTAGGACAGATTACGCTGAACGTTGTAAAAAGTTTTGAAACTGATGAAGAGCTGGAACTGTTTTTTATGGTTATTGATTCAGGAATAGGCATTTCAGAAGAAGAGAAAGATAAGCTGTTTAAAAGTTTTTCACAGGTTGATGCCTCAATTACCAGAAAGTTTGGCGGTACAGGCCTTGGATTAAGCATAGTAAAGAGTCTTGTCGAGATGATGGGTGGAGATATAAATGTTGAAAGTGAAAAGGGAAAAGGAAGTACGTTTTCATTTTCGATAAAAGTGAAAAAGATAGTGTCGGGAGAAAATCATAAGACAGAAGAAAATATTGAAGATACTGAGGAAAAGACTGAATATTCATTTAACTATAGTGGAAGTTTTCAACTTGAAGATGAAGAAGAGGAAAGTGAACTTTATAAACTTGGTTCAGAAGAAAATATAAAAGCAATTGATGAGAACTGTGAAAAACTTGTTTTATGTATAGAGATGGAAAACTGGAACAGAGCAAACAGTTTTGCAGATACTATAAAAACACTTGTGGCAGATGATCCAATGAATTTGAAGAGAAAGGCTTTCAGACTCCAAATGACAGTCAGAAAGGGAGAACATCAGGCAGCATTGGATGATTATGAGGTATTGAAAAAAGCAATTGAGGAGTTTAAACTACAGTTGGAAAGGCGGTGATTTGGCATGGCAGTAGGCATGCAGGCGAATGAACAGCCAAATATACTGATAGTGGATGATGTATCTACTAATCTTGTTATTCTTTCTGAAATGGTAAAATCAACGGGGTGTATACCGAGACCCGTTACAAATGTAAAGCAGGCACAGACAGCTATTGATAGAAAAATTCCGCAACTTATATTGTTGGATATTTCTATGCCTGAAATAGATGGTTTTGAATTTTGTGCGATGCTTAAGGCTGATGTGAAGACAAGGGATATTCCAATTATATTTATTTCGGCACTTGATTCCGTTGAGGATAAAATAAAAGGCTTTAAACTCGGAGCCGTTGATTATATAGCCAAACCTTTTGAAAAAGAGGAAGTTACGCTTAGATTAAACACTCATTTAAAGATATACAGGCTTCAGCAGGAGATGGAGGCTTACAATAGGAAACTTCATCAGGTTGTGAACGAGCAGATAACAAGAGGCGCAGAAGAGCAGAAAAATGTATTGAATGCACTTGCAGATATATTAAATATGCAATCAGATATTTATGAGAAAGATATAAGTATGATTTCAACAAATTGCAGAATGCTTGCGATAAGTCTGCAATTTTCACCTAAATTTGATAAGCTGATATCAAGCACCTTTGTTGATGAGATAGAGTCAGCATCGAAGCTGCATGATATAGGAATGTTGTCAGTTAGGGAAAAGATAGCTTGCAAAAAGACAAAACTTACTGATGATGAATGGGAGAAGATAAAGAGCCATACTACTGTAGGTGCGGATTATCTCAAGAAGATAAATAAGGATAAAAACAAAAATGTATATCTGGAGATGGCTGTAGATATAGCAAAATATCACCATGAAAACTGGGATGGCACAGGGTATCCAGAAGGTCTTTCAGGAACGGAAATACCGCTTTCTGCCAGGATAGTGGCTGTTATAGATACATATATGGCATTAAATAGTGAAAGAAGCTATAGGAGTGCCTATACGAAGGAGGAAAGTCTTTCGATTATGAGAAATGAGGCAGGAAAACGTTTTGATCCTTCAATAGTAGATATCTTTTGTAAAATTCAGAAACAATTGCAGTGCAAAGATTAGTGTATTACAGCAGGAGGAAATGTTATGGATGCTATGACAGGAATATTTTATGAGCAGAGTTCGAGACTGATATGTGAATTGAGAAATAATTTTTCTGATTATAAGAATGAGGAAAAGTATGGTCAGGATTTGATACAGGAAGTATTTCGTGTTGTACATACATTGAAAGCGGATGCGGCCATGATGCTTTTTGATGGAATTGCATATATAAGCAAAAAATTTGAGAGCTTACTATATTGTTTTAGAAACGGGCCTAAGGTTATTGAGGATACAAAGAGATTTGACAATGTGCTTTGTGAATATATGGACTATGTAGAGAAAGAACTTGTAAAAATTCCGAGTGGCAGTATTATGAAAGAGCCGCCTGAGTATATTGCGGAAGATATTGATGAATATGTTGACAGATTAAAAAATCAGTATGAGCTTGCCGAAAGCAGTGTAACAGGAGAAAATATATCAGGTTCCATAAAGAAAAAGTCAAGGCAGATATATTATATTTCTGGTGCTTCATCAGCTGAACAAAAAAGTGATGAAAAAGTTTCGTCAGGCAAATATGAAAATAAATATGAAAGTGAAAATGGTGTCATAGTCATTAAAAAATCTGATGTGGGTAGGATTCGCCTGGCTGTGACAAAGCTTGGCAATATAATAAATAGTTTACAGAAGGCAGGTTTAATTACAGAGTCAGGATTTAAAGAGCTTACAGATATACGAGATGAACTGTCCGATGTGACTGACCGGTTTACAAAAGGTGATTTTTCAGCGGTTGCAAAAAAAATGGAGATACTTGTAGATGAAATGGCAGAGACTTTGCACAAAAATATCAAGCTTCTTGTTAAGGGGCAGGAATGTATGATAGAGAAGGCAAAGCGTGATAAGATATCTACGGCGCTTATTCATATGATACGTAATTCTGTTGATCATGGTATAGAAAGTCTTGAGACGAGGGAGAGATTAGGTAAATCACCTATGGGACTTGTCAAACTTGAATTTGTACAAAAGGATGACAGATTAAGAATCATAGTTGAGGATGATGGTGCTGGAATAAACTCTGAAAAAGTGTTGGATGCCGCAAGAAAGGCGGGGATTATAAAGGAAGAAAAAGAAGAGTACTCAAGAGAGGACATAATGAACCTTCTGCTTGTAAATGGTGTCAGTACAACGAATGTTCCAAATGATTATTCAGGGAGAGGAGTCGGCATGGATGTTATAAATCATAATATAAAAGAACTTGGAGGAACTCTTAAAATAACATCTGAAGAAGGATTTGGGACTAAGATAGAGATAGAAATATAAAAAAGCTGTCCGATAATGGACAGCCTTTATATCCTAAGTATATTTACAGTTTAGATAAGCTGCATCTGTACATCTTTTGTAAGAACATCAGTATAGCTGAAAGAAACTGTTTGTACTGTATCATCTAATTTGTTTTCGACTTCAACAAGGAAGATGCTTGGATAAGTCTCGCTGATAACACCCTCTGTAATATCAATTTTGTGTCTTCCACGGTTAGCGCGGATCTTGACTCTATTTCCGACATTTTTATCAACCGAAGATTTAACTTTTTTTATATCTGCTTGACTCATGTTTCACCTGTACCTTTCAAAAATAGATTGCTTTTATTTCAATCTGAACAAAATGCTACAAGTAAAATTATAGCATAAAACAGGGGAAAAGTCAATTTTGGGGCTTTTGAAGAGAAAAGACAGACGCCGTAAATTGGGATTATCATCCTGCGCTCAGGGACACTCTCGTTCGGAGAACTGCGCAGCGGTACATAAGTGGGCTGAAATACGCCCACTTATGTACCGCTGCGCAGTTCTAACGCCCTTCGGTCAGGGTGATAATCCCAATTCACGGCTGTGTATGGGAGCGGTAAAAGAGATAGCAGACATTGATTGACATATAGGTAAAGTTAATATAACATAATTAAAGATTACAAAACTAATAGTGATAGAGTTTAGGGATTAAAGAAAAAGTAAGGAGGTGGAGTGTTGAAACATATAATGATAGACCTTGAGATGAATAAGATTAAAAAGCAGTATAGGGAAGATAAGAAACTGGCAAATGAGCTGATTGAAATCGGTGCGGTAAAGATGGATGATGATTTTAATGAGGTGGATAGATATCAGACATATGTTATGCCGGATTATGGAAAGATGGATCCGCACATTATAAAGTTGACGGGGATTACTGATGATAAATTGGAAGGTGCACCAAGATTTAAGGAAGCGATGCGTGATTTTGAAAAATGGATAGGTGGTGGCGCTGTTACATTTTATTCATGGAGTCTTGCTGATATAAGGCAGTTTCAGACAGAGTCTTCTTTTAAGGAATATGAGTCAGAGACGCTTAGAAAGATGGAAAAAAACTGGATAGATTTTCAGGAAGTATATAGCAGGCTTTTAGGGATAGATAAGAGGATAAGGCTTAAGCAGGCTGTGGCATCAGCTGATTATGATTTTAAAGGAGCGCAGCATACGGCATTGGCGGATGCTGTGAATACTGCTGAGATACTTAAGCTTTCAAAGAAACCTGAAGAATTTGAACGTGTTATGAAACCCATACTTGATTTGTTTAGAAATGATGATAGTGGCTCGACACTTCTTGATATGTGTCCGGATTTTTTTGCAAAAGCATTGGAAACGGAAGAAGTAAAAAAGAATGAATAGATATTTGCAAATATCTATTCATTCTTTTTATGTTATAGTAGGCATATAATCAATGATAGATCATTTTTATAAAAATGATTTAGTATTTAACGGACAGTTACACGTACATAAGCTTTTTTGCCGTTAAATGATTTTAATGTAATTGTTGTTCTTCCGCGTTTCTTAGCTTTTACTTTTCCTGATGAATTTACCGTGGCAACAGATTTTTTGGAAGAAGAGAATGTAACTTTTCTGCTGTAGCATCCTTTTGAAAACATTACCTTAACCTTAAGTGAACGACCACGGCGGATAGTTGCCTTTTTATAAGGACGGCTTGATATTCGCTTAGGTGCATTATATATATTGACGGTATATGTAGCAATGTTTCCGTCATTTGAAATAGCAGTGATTCTGGCGCTTCCTTTTGAAAGTCCCTTTATCTTACCGGTAGTCTGATTTACTGAAACAACTTTATTGTTGCTGCTTTTGTAAGTCACTGTCGAACTGTCGGTTTTAGTTGAAAGTTTAGCTTTTAAAGTATAAGTTTCACCTTTGCCTATTTTTACCGATTTTTTAGAAAATGAAACTTTGGTATTTGTTGCTGCAATACCATTTGAAGTGAATGCTTTTATAGGAATATTATACATTGTTCTGTTTTCTACTTCAGTACAATCAACCCATGTCTGATCGGTACTGTCATAGATAAAACTTTGACCAGGTTTGCTGTCATATGAGTAAAGCACGCCATCAACAGTTTCAGAAGCTCCCTCAAAAGGAAGATATGCCTGGTTTCCAGTTGAAGCATCATATTTATAAGTTATTACAACCGCAAATTTGCTTGCGGGTGAAAGTGTGCAGCTTACTGGAAGTTTAACTGTGTGATATCCATTGTAATCTGCAGTTCCTGATACGGTGCATGAGCTGGCAAGCGTACCTGTATCTGGAGTATCGCCGGTAAGATTTTTATATATCTTTATAGTGTACTTCTGTTTGTCAGTCAGAGTGTAAAATGATACAGCATTTAAAGTTTCTTCAAAGGATGAACCACTTGTAAACACATTGGAACAAGTAACATCATTTCCAGAAATAAATGCACCATCTGACCAGCCGTTACCATCGTACTGATATATATTTTCATAATTTGCAGTAGACTCAACAGCCATTGTATAAATATCATTTATCGAAGGCTCCTCATAAGAAAGCCAGAAATAACCATTATCATTGTAATCTGTGCCGTAGCTGTTTGCTATAAGCCATGCTCCATCTGATGAAGGTCTGTTTCCCTCTTTGAAGTTATTTTTGGAGTAATTATCATCCCATCCAATAAGTGTTACGCAATGGTTGGAAGCGAGTATAGCAGTTTTTCCAGTATATTTTGTCTGGTAGTAAGATTTTCCGGAGTTTGTTCCAGTTTCAAATCCAGTAGAATCATAGTAGAGAGATATATTTAAAGCACCCTGATTCATAATTGCTTTTTTGATAGTATCTCTGCTGCTGTTGTCAAGACAATCTGCGTTCTGTAGATGTGCATATGAATCATAGCGTAGAGATTCGCCGTTTGCCTTCATAGTATCTATCATTTCCTGCTCTTTAGAAAGGGTATCAGCAGTAAAAGGAGCGGCACTTTCTTTTTCAGCGCCTGACCATGTTGCGAGTGTGAATATGGCTGAAAGTGCGTTACCACCGGCATCATATGCATTGAGAGTCTGCGATACACCAGACGGATTGAAAACATTTGACGGAACATTTGTGCCTGTGATCGAGCTTCCATCGCCATACATACTATTTTGTTCATTAGTGATCGGATTATATGTATACCATGTAAGGTGATTTTCTGAATAATCGGCAGTATCGGTGGTATTTAATCCATTTAATATGGAGTTTGATTCCATGGCTTTGACGGCAGCAAAAGCCCAGCAGCTGCCTGTTACACCCTGATCTTTTATAGTCGTTGTCTGGTTGTATTTTCGAAGATCATATGAGGATGGAACAGAGGTTGCCTTTTTTCTTCTGGCGGTAGTAGAATCTGATGAGGTATCAAAATCTATTGTTTTCCCATTTTCATCCACATAAGAATAGCGCAGAAGCCCATCGTTATTGGCAGATACAACTCTTGAAATGACAGAAAGATTATCGAGTGTATTTTTTTTCTGTGCAGATACCGTTGAAACATCATTTAAACCGGCAACTGCAATACCTGCTGCAAGTGCTGTGCAGAATATTTTGTTAATGTGATTGTTTTTCATAATGTTTATCCTTTCATTAGATTGGTAAAAATTAGACGCGTAAATGCATCCTTGTATAGAATAACAGAAATATCATAAATATTGTATAAAGATTTTGTGAAAGTTCTGATATTCTATGATAATTATCGCTATTTATGATATAGTACCATTATGGCAAAAAAATTGCGACAATAAAATTAGGAAAGGACCAGGTACAAAAAATTGGAAGAAAGTAATAGGGAGTTAAGAAAAAAAATATGTGTTCATCTTTTGGTGTGTTTAGGGGCGATACTTGCAGTTGTTTTTATTGTTCCTCCTCTTTTTAAGTTGTTTCTGCCGTTGATAATTGCATGGCTTATAGCGATGTTAGCCAATCCATTGGTGCGTTTTCTGGAAAATAAGATAAAGATAATGCGAAAACATGGAACTGTTATTGTGATAGTATTTGTTCTAGCACTTATATGCGCAGCAATTTATGGGATAATCTGTTTTACAGCTGTTCAGATAAGTTCTCTTATAGGGGAACTGCCGGATTTATATGAGTCGGTAGTGACAAATCTTCAGCATGCAATGAGTAATCTGCATAATAAATTCAATATAATCCCGGCTGATATACAAAGTATGTTTGGAAAAAGAAATATGCAGCTTAATGAGTACATCCTGACTGCACTTAAATCGTTAAAAACAAGTCCGGTATCAACAGTTGGCAATGTAGCAAGCTCGCTTATAGACTTCTTTGTACTACTTATACTTACACTTATGATGACATACTTTTTTGTAGCAGACCATGATAAGATCAAGAAAACTGTTGCAGAGCATATGCCGGAAGCCGTAAAAAAAGGCTGGTATATGATAAAAAATATCATAGTGAAAGCAATTGGTGGGTATTTAAAGGCTTGTTTTCAGATAATGATAGTTATATTTGCGATATTGTTTGTCATATTTTTGCTTATGGGACAAAAATATGCGGCATTGATAGCATTTGTTACTGCGTTTCTTGATTTTCTACCTTTTGTAGGTACGGGAACAGTACTTACTCCATGGGCAATATACTGTGTGATAACAGGAGAGTATACATCGGCAGTCATACTTGTAGCAGCGTATTTTATAACATTGTTTGTACACAGGATTCTTGAGCCAAAACTTATAGGTAACAGTGTTGGTATGAGCCCATTCCTTACACTTATATCAATGTTTATTTTTTATAGACTTATCGGTATGCTTGGACTTATAATCGGAATACCTGTGGGTATGGTTCTGCAGGCATTTTATGAAGGTGGAGTTTTTGATAATACGATACGTGGAATAAAGATACTTGTAAGAGATATAAATCAATATAGAAAATTTTAAACAAAAAACGGAGATATATAAAATGATGTTAAGTCTGATAGCAGACAGAATATCAGGATAATCTCCGTTTTTTGTTATATTTTTATGTCAAATTTAGAAGTGAAAGTTTTTCTGCTGTGCCCTGCTTATCATAAAATCGCGTGCTGCTATTGTCTTAAAGATCGTATTCATGATGTGGAAAAGGATAACACCTATAACAACACCGATAAGTGAAAATACGCAATCATCAATATCTCCGCGTCCAAGGTTTGTGTAGTACTGTGTTACTTCGAGTGCAACAGGAAAAAGAATATATATGATAATTCTGAAAATAAAGTTTAATTTGCGAAGAGCAACTCTTACCAGATAACCAAATGGGATACCGAGGCATACAAGCTGTACAGCATATAAGATAAATTCATTAAGGCTTGATCTGGATCCTAGTGTCTGCTCAATATAACTTGCTGTAGCCATAAAAGGTACGAAGTTGTGTGCACCAAAAGCAAGTTTATGATATGGCGGAACAATAGGTGTGATAAAATACTGTTTTGCTATAACAAAAATATATACCAGTGTGAAAAAGATGCACATGCGGTTAAAAAACTTATGATAGCCATCAAAGCGTGGTCCCCTGTCAAAAAGGTCGCGTAATGTACAATATAAAAATGGTACGATCCAATTTATTAGTACAAGACAAGGAAGCCAGAGGTCAAAGGTTATCCATGCATTTGGCTGTACTAAATAAATGGCTGTGGCAAAAGCGAGTGTTGTAATAGTCATACTTACGGCATGAAGAAAATTGTAGTCATAATTTAAAGATGACTCCAGAAAGAAGTGTGCCAGAAGCAGTGATGCTACAGCTGCAAATATGACAGACACATAATGCATTGGGACAAGATAATAAAGGCATATTGTCGTGATGAGCGAAAGCAGACTGAGTAAAAGTACGAGGCTGCTGATATTTACGGTTCTTTTGTTCATGATAAATCTCCATTCCTGCACACAATAGGTTTATTTCATGTAAGAAAATATTTTCGTAAGCTGAGCCGGTGTGCGTGACTCACTTTAATAAAAACTATCATCTTATAATAATAAGCTGAAAAAAAAATAAGTCAATAGTCAGGCGGATATTCGTGGTGCGCTCTGCTACTTGCTCATAATACTATTAGCTGCTATCGCAGTATATCAGAAGGGGATTGTATCTATTCCTCGATAGTATTAAATGGAAAAAGTTGTCATTGCTTAAAAACATATTATTGAGAGTAATAAAAAGTCATGGATAATTTCATATTAAATTGCGATATCTAAAATAATGTGATATTATAAGAATAGTTTTTGGAAAAAAATTAACTGTATATGTTTTAATACTATCAAGGAAGCAGCAGAGCGGATTACGAATATTTACTTTACATTGGAGGAGAAAAAGAGGCACGGGATTATGAAGAAGAGAAGAATAAACTTTAGGAGGGCATGTTATTTCATGCTTATTCTTTCAGTTCTAAGTGGTATAGCAACAATTTATTGTTTTGGGAGTGAAATGAAGGAAAGTGCTGTAAGTAATGCAAAAAAGATTGTAAACAGCAGTGCGTATGTAGGAAGGGCATATTTTGAGGAAATTATCAGAGAAAGAGTATCGGGACTTGAAGTGCTTGCTGGGAGAATATCAAGCACCGATATAAGTGATAGACGTGAGGTTACATCTGCGTGTCAGAAACTGGAAAGATACTTTACAGATATTTCAATTGTTGATTTAAATGGTGTGAAGTTGTATGGCGACTGCAATAACAAAGAAATTTGTAAAAGTGATGGATTTGGAATGGCACTGGCTGGAAAGTCAAATGTAGCCACTGAAGTTACGATGAATTATGCCGGAAATGATGAACTTTGCTTTTTTGTACCGATCATATCAGGCGGGAAAGTTCAGTATGTGCTTATTGGTTCAATGCTTATTGATGACATGAGCAATAAATTGTACAATTCAGGTCTGTCAAAAGAGGGATATGTTATCGTTTTGTCAAAGAATGGGGAAATTATTTCCGCAACGCGAACAGTATGTGATATAGGACTTGAATATGATACGAATTTTTTTTCATATCTGAACGAGAGTGGTGTATTTGATGGCTTTGATAGTCAGAAAGTAAGAAGCATGATAAGGGATAATTTAGAAACGAATTTTCAGTTTAGACATAGTAAAAGAAATTATATAGTTACGACAATTCCGACAACTGTAAACGGATGGTCATTTGTATATATATCAAAGGGAAGATACAGAAAAGCATCAGATATTGTACTTACAAGTAAGTGCATGAATTATCTCAGAGCATTATGCGTTGAACTTGTTGTTGTTATGATAATGCTTATATATGCCACAAAAAGCAGACAAAAGCTTATAAGGCTACAAAATACATATGATACAGTCAGCAAGATGGACAAAACGATAATATTTGAATATACATTTTCCCCAAAATGTTTTGAACTTAAGGATAAGTTTGGAATAATAGTAGATAAAAATATGAAACCTTTTATGGGAGAAGCTGTGTATGATGTGTATGAGTATATTCATCCTGATGACTTGTCAATAAGGAGCAGGCTCAGAAAATTTTTTGAGAGTAAAGAAACATTTTTCTCTTCTGAGGTCAGAGTAAAAAACAGAGCAGGTGATTATGACTGGTACAGAGTTTTAGGAGTACTTAATAGGGAGAAAAATGGTTCGCCAAAGCATTTTGTAGGTAAGATTACAGATGCTTCAAAACAGATAACTATGGAGAAAAATCTTGTACAGCGTGCTGAAAAAGATATGCTGACGGGTGTTCTCAATAAAAAGACCATGGAGGAAAAGATCAGTGCTCTTCTGGCAGAGAACAAAGCTGATAGATATTACATATTTTATATGGTAGATCTGGACAACTTTAAAAATGTAAATGACACACTGGGACATATATATGGAGATAAGGCAATTGCTGATACTGGTGCTGAACTTACAAAGATATTTAAGGATAGGGCACTTATAGGAAGACTAGGCGGAGATGAATTTGCTGTCTGTTCCATCTATGATTCTTTTGATGAGGAAAGTTTGAAAAATTATATAATCAAGAAGGCTGAACAGATTAAAAACGCCAATAGGCGAAGCTATACAGACGGTGCAAATGTTGTAAATATAACAAGTAGTATAGGAATTTCTATTGCACCTATAGATGGAAGTGATTTTGAAACTGTATATAAAAAAGCTGATTCTGCATTGTATAAGTCAAAAAAATCTGGCAAAGATCGTTATACTTTATTTAGTGGAGAGTTGTGGAAGTGATGATTAATTATGTGTGTGCTTATGAATTTGTAGCGTTATTTTTAATAGGACTTGTAACTTTTTTTTATCATTATAAAAACTGGCTTCCGTCATATAAAAACAGTTTTTTTATGTGGATACTCCATATACTGCTTTTAGTGATAGTACTTGATGTTATAAACAGAATGGGGACTTTAGAGATAATAAAGCTTTCTGATGCTGCAGTTTTTGTTATGACTTTATTATCTTATATAGGGGTACTTATATCAGCAGTTCTTTTCTGGATATATTATCTGGCTCAGACACTAACACTTGATTATCTGAAGAGGAAGATCTCGATCATTATGTATTTGCCAGCAATCGCAATGGCAGTAGTTGTTATAATGTCTGTAAATACAGAAAGCCTTTTTCTGGTTCAGAATGGCGAGGTGTTTTACAATGAGAGTGCATTGAGAATGTTTCCTATAGTGGTAATCTTTTATATTTTTGCTGGTGCATTTGCTCTTGGCAGAAATAGAAAGAATATTAATAGAAGACAGTATATGTTTATGCAGATTTCAAACATTGTGTTAGTATGTTTTGTTGAGCTATACTATGTACCAGAAAAAAGACTTATGCTTATCTATTATTGTGTAGCAGCACTTGTTATAATGTATTATCTTATAATACATAATGTTGATATGTATATTGTCAGTGCGAGTGGCTGCTTTTCAATGGCTGGATTTAAAGATGTCATTGAGGAAAAAATTAAGTACAAAAAAAGCTTTTATTGTATTTCTGTTTGTGTAAGCAGTATGGAAAATATGTCAAACTACTGCCTTGAAGATGAAATAAATCAGGTTCATGCCATGGTGGGAGATTATCTTAGAAAATATGGTGGCAGACACAATGTATATCATATACACAGCTCAGAATATATAATTATGGTAAAAAAGGAATCTGATGCGAATGATCTTTTTATCAGATTAAGGAGAGAACTTCCAAAAACGATAAGGATAAATGATAAAAATATAAGTATGTATTACAAATTTTATATTGCCGGAAATTCCGATGCAGTTTATACTTTGTCTGAATTTATGAGAATTCTTATAAGTATGAAAAAGATTGTAACACAGAACTCACTTGACAGGGAAATCATTGTTTATACAGGAAGTATAAAGGAGCGAATAGAAAAGGAACTTGAAAATATAAGGGCTATAAGGACTATGTTAGAGTCTGATGAGTGTGAACTTGAATGTATGCCTATATATGATATCAAAGAAAAGGATATAAATGAATTAGAGATAAATCCAGTGGTTAAAGTTGGTGACAGAAATCTTCCAATAGAAGATGTCTGGGAGGTTTCAAGAGAAATTGGGTGCAGCAGGGATACAAATATAATGTTTCTAAAAAGAATATTGCAGTTTGCAAATGAAGAAAAACTTTTTGAGAGGGGAATTAAACATGTAAGGGTAAATATGGCTGCTTTTCATATAATCAGTGAGTCAATTTGTGAAGAATATATGAGTTATATCAGCGAGTATAATATAAATCCGGATAATATCGTGTTTGAAATATTTGTTAATGCTGATGTTCCGGAAGATGTATTTGCAAGAGGGATAGCTTATCTTAGGAAAAAAGGGGTACATGTTTGCTGGGATCAGTTTGGGGTTAATGCATGTAATCTTAAGAGTCTTATGGAAATGCAGTTTGATGGTGTGAAAATAAATAATGCAGTTGTTGCGATGTATTGCAATGAAAAAAGTATGCAGCTTATATATATAATCCGTATGTTCAGGGAAAGAGGATGGATAGTGTGCCTGGATGGGATAAGATATCCTGATGGTTTTAAAGTGGTTACAAAAATGGATGTTGATTATATTCAGGGAAAGGAACTTATGACATTTGTTCCAGAGGAGAAAATCAGAGAGTTCCTCTTAAAGAAGGGAGGAATCTTAGGTGATATATAATGTACATTTTGAACTGGCTACGGCCGTGATGCTGTTTATTCTTATAATAATTTATTTTTGGAAAAAAAATCTGCCAGTGCAAAGCAACAGACTATACTTAAAGGTTCTTATACTACTCGTTGTTGGGACATGTCTTAGTGCTCTGCAGTGTTATTATGATTGTCAGAAAAATATAATGTCAGTGTCTGCGGTATATATTATTAATTCAGCAGCATTTATCGCAGGTATAATCTTTATTGCAATGTATAACAGTTATGTGTTGTCACTTTTTCATTATAAGAAAAAGATCAATTCTTATTATATAATAAGTTATGGTGTTATATTGTGTGGTATGATCCTGGTTTTAACAAGTCCGGTTACAAATTTATATTTTTATATGGATAATTCAGGGCGGGTTCATTCAGGAAGTGCAAGGAGTGTTATGAACATGATGTATTTAGCTATTATGTTTGTAACATTGTGTGTGGCATGGATAAAAGGGCGCAGAAGGGATATAAAACTTTTGAAGCTGATTTTATATGTAGATATATTGATAGCACTTTCAGAGTTGATCGGAAAGCTAACAGGGATGAATAGTTCTATAACTATGGTAGTTGCAAATCTGTGTGCTTTTATTGTATATTTTACACTGAGAAGTCCGGATTATTATATTGACATCAGAACAGGCAGATTTAATCTCAATGGTTTTATTGAAGTTCTTAGAGAAAAGTACGATTATAATGAGAGTGTGTCCTGCTTTTTGATAAGAGTAAAAAATTACCATGCCATATGCAGAATATATGATGAGGACAGTCTTCAGGAAGTTCAGAAGCAGATTGCGGAGATATTAAAATTTAAGTCAGGTGAAAGAAATATATATCATATTGGTGCTGCCACATTTGCCGTATTTGTAGAAAATACAAAAGAGGCGAAAAAACTTTATGAGAAGATAGTAAAGGTTATGCCTTATCAGTGGAATATAAGAAGAGAGGCACTGTCACATGAATATAGTTATTATTATGTTACATATCCTGACGATTCGTCTGATATTGAAGATATAATACAGCGTATTCATTATGCAAGATCAGATCATAAAGGTCATCATAAACCAAATGAACTGATTCATTTAAGAACAGAAGCACTTGCGGAGGCGATAAGATTTAAGGAAGTTGCACACAGGATAGAAGAGGCGATACTTGATAATTCACTGGAATTAAATTTTCAGCCTATATATTCATTTGCAGAAAACAGGATAACTTCACTTGAGGTGCTTTCAAGACTTAAAGATGAAAATCATAAATATATAAATCCTGAGTATTTTATTCATGTTGCAGAGACAAATCATACGATAATACAGCTTAGCAGGCAAATGTTTGAAAAAACATGCCAGTTTGCAGTGAATAACAGGATATTTGAAAGAGGAATAACTGACATGAATATAAATATTTCACCTATTCAGTGTCAGGATGAACATCTTGTAGATGAATTAAAGCATATTGCAGCTAAATACAGGATACCTCTAAAACGTTTTCATTTTGAGATAACTGAGAGCAGGCTTACAGATGCAGATGCTGTGTTTGAAACATTGACAAAGCTTAGAAAGTGTGGAGCAAAGATAGCACTTGATGATTTTGGAACAGGTTATTCCAATATTGCAAGTATTATGCTTATGCCTATAGATTTTGTGAAGATCGATAAAAGTCTTTTATGGTCATACGCAAGTGGCGATAATGAATTTTTAAATGAGCTTATGCCAATGATAAGGAGTGAGGGTAAAAAAATTATCGCTGAAGGTATAGAGACAAAAGAGCACATAGAGATACTTAGGAGAATGGGAGGAGATTTCCTTCAGGGATATTATTATTCAAAACCTTTGAATGAAAAGGATTTTGTAAGATTTATAGATGACCAGAATAAAAGTAAAAAATAAATGAAATTTAGGAGGCTATAGATGGCAAAGAGTATTAAAAGTCTTAACGAAGTAAAAATTCCGGAGACATATGAGTTATTAAATGGAGAGTATGTAAAAGAGGTTGACAGCTTTATGCTTACACTTAAGCATAAGCTAAGTGGTGCCAGAGTCCTTATATTCAGTAATGAGGATGACAATAAGGTATTTGACATAGCATTTCGTACTCCACCTAAGGATGCAACTGGTGTACCACATATTATAGAACATACTGTTTTATGTGGTTCAGAAAAATATCCTGCAAAGGATCCGTTTGTGGAACTTGTTAAAGGTTCATTAAACACTTATCTTAATGCAACAACATATCCTGACAAGACTATGTATCCTGTTGCGAGCTACAATGACAAGGATTTTGCAAATCTTATGAGTGTTTATATGGATGCAGTTTTTTATCCTAATATTTATAAACATGAGGAGATATTTAAGCAGGAAGGCTGGCATTATGAGCTTGAGAGCGAAGATGCACCACTTACTTATAATGGAGTTGTTTACAATGAAATGAAAGGTGCATATTCTTCTGAGGAGAGTGTTTTGGAGAGATTTACAATGAACAGTCTTTTTCCTGATAATACGTATGCTCACGAGTCAGGCGGAGATCCGAAAAATATTCCTGACCTTACTTATGAGGAATATCTTGATTTCCACAGGAAATATTATCATCCTGTAAACAGTTATATCTGCATTTATGGAGATGTTGATGTTGAGGAAAGACTTAACTGGATGGATGAAAATTATCTTAAAAATTTTCCGGCTATAGACATTGATTCACATATTGAACTTCAGAAACCTTTTGATAAGATGAAGAAGCTTTCAACTGAATATGCTGTCGCGACAGATGCGGATTGTTCAGAAAAGACATACTATTCATTTTGTACAGCTATGGATATTACATTGGATCAGGAGAAGTGTAGAGCGTTTGAACTTATTTCATATGTGCTTTTAGAAATGCCAGGAGCACCTCTTAAACAGGCTATTCTTGATGCTGGGATCGGAACAGATATAGATGTTGATTTTTGTGATATTTTAAGACAGAGTATGTTTAGTATTACTACTAAAAATGCAAAACCAGGACTTAGAGAAAAATTTTACGAGGTTATAATTTCTACACTTAGAAAAATTGTTAAAGAGGGAATTGACAGGAAAGACCTTGAGGCTGCTATCAATGGAACAGAATTTAGAGAGAGAGAAGCTGATTTTGGTGGATTTCCAAAGGGCCTTCTTTATGTTCTAAAGACTTTTAAGACATGGCTTTATGATGACAGCATGCCATATGACGGGCTTGTATATGAAGATGTGTATAAGAATCTCAGGGAAAAACTTGGAACAGATTATTATGAGAAACTTATTGAAGAGTATATCCTGGATAATCCTCATGCAGTACTTGTTGATATGAATCCAAAACCAGGGCTTGCTATAGAGAATGAAAAAGCGCTTGCAAAGAAACTTGAAGATTACAAAGCTTCGCTTTCAGATGATGAGATAGAAAAACTTGTTGCGCAGACAAAGGCTTTAAAGGCGTATCAGGAGGAACCTTCACCTAAAGAAGTTCTTGAAAAGATTCCACTTCTTGCGAGAGAGGATATAGGAAAGAAAGTACGGCCTGTACACAATGAGGAAAAACAGATATGTGGTATAAAGACAATACATCACAATATACACACAAATGGTATCATATATCTTGATATGATGTTTGATGTGAACCATCTTTCAGAGTATGTACCACAGATAAGTTTCCTTGCGACACTCCTTGGATATATGGATACAACTGAGCATACTTACAGGGAGTTTGATACAGAAACTAACTTTTATTCAGGAGGAATTGGTTCTGATCTAAATATTTATTCTATATATGATACAGAGGATGTAAAACTTAAATTTACAGTAAAGACAAAGACACTTGCAGGCAGGATAAAAGATACTGTAAGACTTATGGCTGAAATGATGTTTGAGACATTGTTTATTGATGAGAAACATTTGAGGGAAGTTGTTGCAGAAACACGTTCAAGACTTAAAGTGCGTCTTATGTCGGCTGGTCATCAGGCAGCAGTAAGCTACAGCATGGCAGGGCTTACACTTGATGGATGGTATAATGATTATTCAATGGGAATAGGTTATTATGATTATCTTGTAAAACTTGATGAGAACTTTGAGGATGAAAAAGAAAAACTTATAAAGGGCTGTGAGGAACTTGTAAAGTCTATGTTTAAAAAGGAAGAGATGATCATCTCATGTACATGCGATGATGATGATTATATTCTGCTTGAGGATGCTATGACTGAGTTTACAGGAAAACTTGAGAGTTTTGAAAAGGAAAATAATGCAGATATTTCTGGACTTGAGAGTTATAAACCAGACGTGAGATACAGAAAGACAGCTTTTTCTACGCCTGCTGAAATTCAATATGCGGCGGTATCAGGTTCATATAAGGATGTGCCGGATGTGAATGATGGTGCGATGGCTGTAGTAAGACATCTTTTAAGCTATGGTTATCTCTGGAATGAAGTCAGAGTTAAGGGTGGCGCATATGGCGTTATGTGTAGATTTACAAGAAATGGTTCGGGCAGCTTTGTTTCATATAGAGACCCTAACCTGTCAGCAACTTATGATGTATATAAGAAGGCGGCAGACTTCCTCAAAGACTATGATGCTGATGAGAGAGAAGTTACAAAGACTATCATAGGAACAATAAGCGGACTTGATACACCACTTACACCTTCTATGGATGGAAAGCGTTCAATGTCAGTTTATCTTACAAAGACACCAATTGAGGTTATACAAAAAGAGAGAGATCAGGTGCTTGCATGTACAAAAGAGAATATAAGAAACACAGCAGAAGCAGTTAGAAGAGTGGCAGATGCTGAGAATATCTGTGTTATCGGAAATGAGAAGCGCATAAACGATGAGGCTGCACTTTTTGATGAAATTAAACCATTGTCTTAAAAATACGAAAGGAAAAATATATGAAGAAATTCAAATCAGGTTTTGTTACACTTATAGGAAGACCTAATGTCGGTAAGTCTACTCTTATGAATAGGCTTATCGGTCAGAAGATTGCTATTACATCCAATAAACCACAGACAACAAGAAACCGTATTCAGACTGTTTATACAGGTGAGGAGGGGCAGATAATTTTTCTGGATACTCCTGGAATTCACAAGGCTAAAAATAAACTTGGAGAGTATATGGTGTCCGTTGCTGAGCGCACACTGAAGGAAGTCGATGTTATCTTGTGGCTTGTTGAGCCTACGACCTTTATAGGTGCAGGTGAGAGACATATCGCTGAACAGTTAAGGAATGTTGATACACCTGTAGTTCTTGTTATAAATAAAATAGACACTGTTTCAAAGGCTGAGATACTTACTTTTATCTCAACCTATAAGGATCTGCTTGATTTTGATGATATTGTTCCGGTATCTGCATTAAAGGGGGAAAATACGGATGATCTTATGAAGACCATATTTAGCCATCTTGAGGAAGGCCCTTGCTATTATGATGAAGATACTATTACGGATCAGCCGGAAAGACAGATTGTTGCTGAACTTATAAGAGAGAAGGCTCTTAGAAATCTGAGCGAGGAAGTTCCTCATGGAATTGCTGTTGGCATTGACAGAATGAGAGAACGCAGAGGAAACAATATTATAGACATAGATGCAACTATTGTCTGTGAAAGAAATTCACATAAGGGTATCATTATAGGCAAGCAGGGAAGCATGCTTAAAAAGATAGGTTCAGATGCCAGAAGAGATATTGAAAATCTGCTTGATTGTAAGGTTAATCTGAAACTTTGGGTTAAGGTTAAGAAGGACTGGAGAGATAGCGATTTCCTTATGAAAAACTTTGGATATGACAGCAAAGAACTTGATCAGGATTAAAAACCATATATAACCATATATAACTATATATGTAAATAAATGTAGGAATATAATTGTTTTATTATACAAATCATATAAATATAGTTAAAAATACCGACAGATAGTATTGTTTGCTATATAGTAAACAAAGGAGGGGCTTCTTTATATGAGCATGGAGATGATGAAACATGATGAGGATTTATGGACAAGATTTGTAAGTACGGGCAGAGTCGAGGACTATCTTAAGTACAGAACTGAGATAAAAAACAGTTCATACGATACAGATTTAGTTGATGAGGAAAGAAATGATGGCAGAGAAAGTTACATTTACGGGGATGATTCTGGTGGCCTCACCAATCAAGGAATGCGATAAAAGGATAGAGGTACTTACAAGGGAGAGAGGGCGCATTTCAGCATTTGCAAGGGGTGCAAGAAAGCCAAATTGCGCCCTTTCTGCATGTACCATACCGTTTACATTTGGAAAATTTACTTTCTATGAAGGAAGAAATGCATATAATCTTATAAGTGGTGAGATAGATACATATTTTGAGGAAATAACCACTGATTATGATTCACTATGTTATGCAGCATATTTTTCTGAAATGGTGCAGTATTTTGCAGGAGAAGGCATGGAAGCATCAGAGGAACTTATACTTATGTATGTGACTATGCGTGCTCTGCAGCACAGGCTTATACCGTTACAACTTGTAAGGGTAATATTTGAAATGCGTCTAATGATGATAGAGGGTGAAAGTCTTGAACTTTTTGGGTGTCTTAGATGTGGCAATAAGGATGCATATAGCGTATATCTGTCTCAGGGTGGGCTGTTATGCACAGAATGTGCTGCAAAACAAAGAAAGTATGCAGATGAATATCCATTAAAACTCAGTGCAGATGCGAAATACACATTGCAGTATATACTTACAAGTCCTATAGAAAAACTTTATGCATTTACTGTTACTGATAAGGTTTTAAAAGAACTGATACGATTTATGAAAATTTATCTTGCAAGGTATCTGCCTCATAAATTCAAGACTTTAGACTTTATTGTCTGAAAACATTGCAATAAATCGGGTTCAATGGTATATTTTTGTATAAGTGTTTCAAATACGCACAATGATTGTTACGGTTTACTTATGTGTAAATGGTAATCAATAATTTTAAAACGATCTAGTAGAAATTGGAGGAAAAACGACATGGAAAAAACAATGGACAAGATGGTTGCACTTGCAAAGGCAAGAGGATTTATTTACCCTGGTTCAGAAATATATGGCGGACTTGCAAATACATGGGATTATGGAAACCTTGGTGTTGAACTTAAAAACAATGTTAAACAGGCATGGTGGAAAAAATTTATCCGTGAGAGCAAGTACAATGTAGGAATTGACTGTGCAATTCTTATGAATCCTCAGACATGGGTAGCATCAGGTCATCTTGGAAGTTTCTCAGATCCTCTCATGGATTGTAAAGATTGTCATGAGAGATTTAGAGCAGATAAGATAATTGAAGATTATATGCAGGAAAACGGAATTGAAATAGAGGGAAGTGTTGATGGCTGGTCAAATGAGCAGATGCAGAAGTACATCGAGGAACATGAAATTGCCTGCCCTTCATGCGGAAAGCATAACTTTACAGAAATCCGTCAGTTCAACCTTATGTTCAAGACATTCCAGGGCGTTACTGAAGATGCTAAAAATACAGTTTATCTTCGTCCAGAAACAGCGCAGGGTATTTTCGTAAACTTCAAAAATGTTCAGCGGACATCACGCAAGAAAGTACCGTTTGGTATTGGACAGATTGGTAAGTCATTCAGAAACGAGATAACACCGGGTAACTTTACATTCCGTACAAGAGAATTTGAGCAGATGGAACTTGAATTTTTCTGTAAACCTGACACAGACCTTGAGTGGTTTGCATACTGGAAGGATTATTGCATCAACTGGCTTAAGACACTTGGTATCAAAGAGGATGAAATGCGTGTGCGTGACCATGAGAAAGAAGAACTTTCATTCTACAGTAAAGCAACATCTGATATCGAGTTTCTTTTCCCATTTGGATGGGGCGAGCTTTGGGGAATAGCTGATCGTACAGACTACGACCTTACACAGCACCAGAATGTATCAGGTGAGGATATGAGCTATTTTGATGATACGACAAATGAAAAATACATCCCATATGTAATCGAGCCATCACTTGGAGCAGACCGTGTAACACTGGCTTTCCTTTGCAGTGCATATGATGAGGAAGAACTTGAGGGAGGAGATGTGCGTACAGTAATGCATTTCCATCCGGCAATCGCACCTGTAAAAGTGGCAGTACTTCCACTCTCAAAGAAACTTTCAGAGCAGGCAGAAGAAATCTATACAAAGCTCAGTAAAATATACAACTGTGAATTTGATGACAGAGGAAACATAGGAAAGAGATATCGCCGTCAGGATGAGATAGGAACACCATTCTGCATCACATATGACTTTGATTCGGTAGAAGACGGAGCTGTTACAGTACGTGACAGAGATTCAATGGAGCAGGAGCGTATCAAGATAGAAGATCTTGAAGCTTACTTTGCAGATAAATTTGAATTTTAAAATATAACTTTAGTTGATTTTGTATATATGCCTGCATTACATTGTAATACAGGCATAATTTTCGTAGATAAATAACAAAGAAAGGAAGCAAGATAGGATGAAGCAGTATAAAAAAGCTCTTACATTCAGTTATGATGATGGCATAGAGCAGGACAGAAAATTAGTTGAGATTTTTAACAGATATGGAATGAAGGCTACATTTAACTTAAATACCGGAATACAGACACCGGAAAGCAATTTTAAAATTGAGGGTGTACATATAAACAGGATGAAACAGGACGGACTTGCTGAACTTTATAAAGGACATGAGATAGCAACACATGGGTTGACACATGCAGCACCGACAGGAATGACAAAAGAACAATTAGATGAGGAGTTTGTAACAGACGCAAAAAATATAGAACGCATATATGGTACATATCCGGTAGGAATGGCATATGCATATGGATGTGTGGATGATACTGTAGCAGAATACCTCAAATCAATAGGCATCAAATACGGAAGAACAGTAGAGTCATCACATTCATTTGAAATTCCAGAAGAACCTATCAAATTGAAAGCAACCTGCCATCACGATGATGATATGTTATTTGAGCTCGCAGAAAAATTTTTAAAAGCAGAGCCAAAAGATGATGAGGCAATGTTGTTCTATGTATGGGGACACAGTTATGAATTTGATGTGAACAATAACTGGGACAGGATAGAAAAGTTTTGTAAGATGATGTCTGGTAGGGACGATATTTTTTATGGCACAAACAGGGAGTGTCTTGTGGATTGATTTTAAAAAACAGGAGAGGCAGTATATATATACTGCCTCTTTGTCATTTATTCAGTTATATAAAATCACTTAAAAATTTTCTTCAGATTAGCCATTTCCTTTGCAGCCGCTTTACGATTAAGGTCTGCATATGAGAAAAGCACATAGCCGTTTACTTTCTTTGTACTTCTTCCATACAATACTTCGCGTTTAAGTACCGTATTGCTTGTTGACCAGCCGATATCAGAAACGGCCTTAGCCTGTGATCTTGATAAGCCGGCTCTGTAGCCCGCAAGTCCTATATACAACTTGACATTTTTATTTCTTGGAAGTTTTGCCCATCTTAAGCAGGTTTTCTTGAATGGGCATACTTTATGAGTAAAAGTCCAATATATCTGAGGACAGATATAATCGATATATTTATTTGAATTCATCCATTTCTTTACATCGCAGTAATAACTCCAATTAAGATAAAGATTATCAATATTTCCGGCAGGACTGATACCAAACTGTACATTCTTATTTATGGATTTTACAGTTTTATATATATTGCTGATAAGAAGGTCTACATTCTGTCGTCTCCAGTTTACTATACCATAATATTTTTGCCCGTTATTTTTTCTCGTTTTAACATAGTAATTGTATTCAGGACTGTCAAAAGTCTTTTTGTATTTGCTACCAAGGTTTGGATAGAAATAGTCATCAAAATGTATTCCATCAATATTATAATTTCCTACTATTTCTTTTACGCCTTTAGTTATGAGGTTTCTGACATCCGGTTTTGCAGGATTATAATATAGTCCACTGCCAAATTTTAATACATTTCTTCGTTTGGCTTTTGAAGAAGATTTAGCCCATTTATAAGCATATGAATTTTTAGGCAGTGAATTTATGTTTGTTGAAGAGGATGAAATCCTGTAAGGATTAAGCCATGCATGAATTGAAAGATTCATTGAGTGGGCTCTGTCTACCATGATCTTTAGTGGATCAAATCCAGGATTTCGTCCTGCTTTTCCAGATGCATAGACTGACCATGGAAAATATTTTGATGGGTACATTGCATCTGAAAACATTCTGACATGTACAAAGACAGTATTGTAACCATTTGACTTGCACTTTTTAAATACATTGTTTACATAATTTGTAAAACTTTTTTTAGTATATCCTTTATTGCTATAACTCAGAAAAGAAATCCAGACGCCCCTTACCTCACCGGAGGTGATTGAACTGCCTGTTGAAATGGCACTTCCGCTTGAGACAGAAGGGTCAGGTTCTGTGGTGGTACTTGCAGCACGCACAGAGTTTGAATATGTACTGCCGTATTGCGAAGAATTAAATTCATTGTGTTTTTTGTCAACAATACTGATTATTATAGAGCAGCACAAAAGAAGTGCCACTGCCATAAAAAACTGCTGTTTGCCTGATCTGTTATTATTTTTGTTATTTGTTGTCATTTTTTGCTCCTCATTCCCATTATTTAATATTTTGGTGCAAAATATCATATTTTGCGCTGACACGTTAGATAGAAAAAATGATACTTCATAATTTTTTTATGCTTTGGATGTATGAAATGCCTGCCACTTAAAAAAGAGGCAGGCACTTCATTTGTATACACATATTTATGATTATTTGTTGTCTTCCTGATATTTAAGTGCCGCACCGACAAATCCTTTAAATAAAGGATGTGGTCTGTTTGGTCTTGATTTAAATTCAGGATGAGCCTGTGTAGCGATAAACCAAGGATGAGTTGGAATTTCACACATTTCAACAATTCTACCGTCAGGGGAAAGTCCAGAAAGAAGAAGTCCTGCTTTTTCAAGGTCTTCACGGTAATAATTGTTTACCTCATAGCGGTGTCTATGTCTCTCATGGATAGTCTCTTCTCCGTAAAGCTCATAAGCTTTTGAGTTTTTATTAAGTACGCAAGGATAAGAACCAAGTCTTAAAGTACCACCGATATCCTCGATGCCATCCTGCTCAGGCATAAGGTGGATAACAGGATGTGTAGTCTGAGGATCAAGTTCGATGCTGTGTGCATCGTGGAATCCTACAACATGTCTTGCAAACTCAACGATAGCAAGCTGCATTCCAAGACAGAGGCCAAGGAATGGGATATTGTTTTCTCTTGCATATTTGATAGCGACTATTTTACCATCAATTCCTCTGTCACCGAATCCTCCGGGAACTAAGATTCCACTTACATCACCGAGAAGTTCAGACGCATTGTCCTCAGTTAATTCTTCTGATGGTATCCATTTGATGTTGACATTGCTCTTATGGGCAAGTCCGCCATGTTTTAATGACTCGACAACACTGATGTATGCATCATGAAGTGAAGTATATTTGCCTACAAGGGCAACTGTTACATCTTTATCAAGATTTTTAAGTGTGTCGACCATATTCTGCCACTCAGTTATGTCAGGTTCTGGGCAGTCAAGACCAAGTTTTTCGCAGACAACATCTGCAAGATGTTCTTTTTCCATAGCAAGAGGTGCTTCGTAAAGTGTTTCAACATCAAGGTTCTGTAAAACACTCTTTGTAGGAACATTACAAAAGAGTGCAATCTTATCTTTAAGACCTTCTTCAAGAGGGAGCTCAGTACGGCATACGATAACATCAGGCTGGATACCCATTCCCTGAAGTTCCTTAACACTTGCCTGTGTAGGCTTTGTCTTCATTTCTCCAGATGCTTTAAGATAAGGTATCAATGTTACATGGATAAGAATTGCATTGTCATGTCCGATATCATGCTGGAACTGGCGGATAGACTCAAGGAAAGGCTGGCTTTCGATATCGCCCACAGTACCTCCTACTTCTATGATAGCTATCTGTGTGTCTTTGCATCCGTCATTGCGGTAAAAACGACTCTTTATCTCATTAGTGATATGAGGGATTACCTGAACTGTACCTCCGCCATAATCTCCACGACGTTCTTTGTTCAGAACTGACCAGTAAACCTTACCTGTTGTTACATTTGACTGTTTTGTAAGGCTTTCATCGATAAAACGCTCATAATGTCCAAGATCAAGATCTGTCTCAGCTCCATCATCTGTTACGAAAACCTCACCATGCTGCACCGGGTTCATAGTACCTGGGTCAATATTGATATATGGATCGAACTTCTGCATTGTTACACTGTATCCGCGCATTTTAAGCAATCTGCCTAAAGATGCTGCTGTGATACCTTTTCCAAGACCGGAAACAACGCCACCAGTTACAAATACATATTTGACTGCCATTAAAATATCCTCCTTGTATTTTAAAATTAAAATTGTATGTTCAAAACGGTTGCTATTAACATCATATGCTATCGTCTGTCAATAACAAATATCTTCTATTATAACTCATAAAGTATATATTATTCAATTAGTAATTATGTCAGTTATTAGGTTTTTTTTTGTTGAAATTATACAAAAAAGAGTTTTTGTTTATAGTTTATAAATATTATTTCACAATTTATTCAGATTGTAGGTTATTGATTTATGCGGTAACTAGCTTTATAATGATACGGATAGAACGATGATGCGGAGGATATTTACTTGTTATATAGGCATACATTAAAAAGTGGATAAAAATGCGGATATATCGTAATAATAAAAATGAGGAGGTCTTGCAGATGGAAAATAATAATAACCAGGATCCGAAAAAAAATCAAAATAGAAAAAGTGTAGTAATTTGTTTAGTTGTGGCATTAGTAATCTTTCTTATGTTCTCATTTATGAACAGTCAGGTAGAGAAAGCTTCAAATAAAGAAATAACATATGACCAGTTCTTAAACATGTTAGATAATGGTCAGGTGTCAAAAGTAGTCATAACATCAGATGAGATTAAGATAACACCATCTCAGCAGGCAAATAACATTTATAAAGTCACATATTATACAGGTGTTATCTCAATGGATTACAACCTTATAAACAGACTTGAAAAAGCAAATGTTGAATTTTCAAAAGAAGTTTCATCAGGTTCATCAAGTCTTATGTACATGCTGATAACAACATTTTTACCTATATTATTGTTATGGGGTGGTCTTTTCTTTGTTGTACGTATGATGTCAAAAAATTCAGGTGGAATGATGGGCGTAGGAAAGAGTACTGCAAAGATGTATGTCCAGAAAGCAACAGGAGTTACATTTAAGGATGTTGCAGGACAGGAGGAGGCTATGGAGTCGCTGAATGAACTTGTAGATTTCCTCAATAATCCGGGAAAATATACCGAGATAGGTGCAAAACTTCCTAAAGGAGCACTTCTTGTAGGACCTCCGGGAACAGGTAAGACGCTTCTTGCAAAGGCGGTTGCAGGTGAGGCAGGAGTTCCATTTTTCTCACTTTCAGGTTCAGACTTTGTGGAAATGTTTGTCGGTGTCGGTGCATCAAGAGTAAGAGATCTTTTTAAGCAGGCACAGTCTATGGCACCATGTATTATTTTTATTGATGAGATAGATGCAATAGGTAAAAGCAGAGACAGCCAGTATGGCGGTGGAAATGACGAGAGGGAGCAGACACTTAACCAGCTCCTTTCAGAGATGGATGGTTTTGATTCATCAAAAGGTCTTGTAATACTTGGTGCGACAAACAGACCTGAGGTACTTGACAAGGCACTTCTTCGTCCAGGACGTTTTGACAGAAGGATAATTGTTGAAAAACCTGACCTTAAAGGTCGTGTTGATATACTTAAAGTACATGCAAAAGATGTGCTTATGGATGATTCAGTTGACTTTGATGCTATTGCACTGGCAACAAGTGGTGCGGTAGGTTCAGACCTTGCAAACATGATAAACGAGGGCGCGATAATGGCAGTACGTGCCGGAAGAAAAGCTGTAAGTCAGGCAGATCTTTTTGAGGCTGTGGAGGTGGTTATCGCAGGTAAGGAAAAGAAGGACAGGATCTTAGGAAAAGAAGAAAAGAGAATAGTTGCTTACCATGAGGTAGGTCATGCACTTGTAACGGCATTGCAGAAAAATGCAGAGCCAGTACAAAAGATCACTATCGTTCCAAGAACAATGGGGTCTTTAGGATATGTTATGCAGGTGCCGGAAGAAGAAAAATATCTTATGAGTAAAGAAGAGATACTTACAAGGATAGTTACACTGTTTGGTGGCCGTGCTGCTGAGCAGATAGTGTTTAATTCTATTACGACGGGTGCTTCAAATGATATCGAGAAAGCTACATCTCTTGCCAGAGCTATGGTTACGCAGTACGGAATGACAGACAAGTTTGGAATGATAGGACTTGAATCTGTGCAAAATAAATATCTTGATGGAAGAACTGTATTAAACTGCGGTGATGCGACTGAGGCAGAGATTGACCAGGAAGTTATGCGTATTCTTAAAGAGTGTTATGTAAAAGCAGAGGAGCTCTTAAGAGGTGACAGATCGGCGCTTGATAAACTTGCAGAATTTCTTATCGAGCATGAGACAATTACAGGTAAAGAGTTTATGAAGATATTCCGCAAGGTAAAAGGAATAGAGGAGCCGGAGGGAGACCTTTATGATGCCATAGTCATAGATGTTGATGGAACTTTACTTGATTCTGAAAAACAGATAGGTGAAAAGACAGTCAATGCTATTATTGATGCACAAAAGAGGGGCAAAAAAGTTGCTATTGCATCAGGACGTTCTATAGCAGGAATAAGAAAAAATGCTGCTAAGATACAGCTCGAAAAGTATGGTGGATATGTCATTGCCTACAATGGAACTACAGTTGTAAACTGTAAGACGGGTGAGTGTATCTATAATCAGATGGTTCCGGGTGAGATTTTAGGACAGGTATATAATGAGGCGGTTAAGGAAGACGTTTCGATTGCAGTTTATAATGATGTATCTAAAGAACTTATTGCCGGAAACGGAGTGAATAAATATGTTGAACTTGATGCTGTTGCATGTGATGTTACGGTAAGAGAGGTAAATGATTTTGTTAAATCTGTGAACTTTGGATTTAATAAGATACTTTTAAGTGGTGAACCTGATAACATGAAAACGGTTGAGAAGCATATGGCTGAAATGTTTGGTGACAAGGTAAATGTGTTCCGTTCAGATCCTCATTTTGTGGAGCTTCTTCCTAAATATGTTGACAAGGGAGTTGCCGCTGAGAAACTTATGCGTTATCTTGATATAAACAGAGAAAAAGTTATATGTATAGGTGACAGCATGAATGATATGCCTATGCTTAGATATGCTGGAATGGGTGTTGCTATGGGCAATGCACAGGAAAAGATAAAACAGTCCGCAGATTATGTTACACTTTCAAATAATGAAGATGGAGTTGCCAATGTTATAGAGAAGTTTATGAAGCCTGCTTCAGAGAAAAAACAGCCAGAAGCAGATAGTGTTGCAAATGAGGAAACCTCAAATAAGGCAATCCAACTGTCAAAGGAAACAACAGAAAAAGCTGACGAAGAAATCAATATTCAGGATGATGTTTACAAAGATGAGTGATTATTTTAGGTTACTGTGCACAGTGTGTGCAGTAACTGTTTTTAATAAGGGAGGGCAGGTCGTTTAGCAGAATGTTTGATATACAGGAAGAATTAAGAAAACTGCCTGCCAAGCCAGGTGTTTATCTGATGCATGATAAAAGTGATGCTATCATATATGTTGGAAAAGCGATAAGTCTTAAAAATAGAGTAAGACAGTATTTTCAAGCAGGACGAAGGGTTTCACCAAAGATTGAAAAAATGATATCCCAGATAGATCATTTTGAGTATATAATCACAGATTCAGAAGTTGAGGCTCTTGTACTTGAGAACAATCTTATAAAAGAGCATGAGCCTAAATATAACACAATGCTTAAGGATGATAAGACATATCCTTATATAAAAGCGACAGTCTATGAAGATTTTCCAAGACTTATATATTCAAGACAGCAGAAAAAAGACAGGTGTAGATACTTTGGTCCATTTACAAATGTGACAGCAGCGAGGGATACACTTGAGTTTGCGCATAAGATTTATAAGATAAGGACTTGCAGGAGAGTGCTTCCAAGAGATACTGGAAAGGAAAGACCATGCCTTAATTACCATATAGGCAAATGCAGTGCGCCATGTCAGGGATATATAAGCAAAGAGGAATATGCACAAAACTTCAATAAGGCATTAAAGCTCATAGAGGGGGATTATAAACAGGTTATAGAATATCTTGAAGAAAAAATGTATGATGCATCTGATAAGATGGAGTATGAACAGGCCGCTGGATACAGAGATCTTATTGCAAGTGTGAAAAAGATGTCTGTAAAACAGAAAATAAATGATTTTGGTGGGATGGACAGGGATGTTGTTGCACTTGCAAGAACAAATGAAGAGGCAGTTGTACAGGTTTTCTTTATAAGAGAGGGAAAACTTATTGGAAGGGATCATTTTCATCTGAAAGGAAGCTATGGAGAAAAAGAAAATGATATGCTTCAGGCATTTATTAAACAATTTTATGCCGGAACACCTTTTATTCCTCGCGAAGTCATGGTAGAATATGAAATAGCGGAATACAAGCTGATAGAAGAATGGCTCAGTGAAAAAAGAGGCGGTAAAGTCAGTATAATTGTTCCTAAAAAGGGGCAGAAGGAGAGACTTGTCGAGCTTGCACACAAAAATGCAGCCATGGTTCTTACAAAAGATATGGAAAAGATAAAACTTGAGGAAAAACGCACGACAGGAGCGATGAGGCAGATATGCGGATGGCTCGGTCTTAGAGATATATCCCGTGTGGAATCTTATGACATATCAAATATAAGCGGTTTTCAGTCGGTAGGTTCAATGGTCGTGTTTGATGATGGTAAACCTAAAAAAAGTGATTATAGAAAATTCAGGATAAAAACTGTTGAGGGGCCAAATGATTATGCGAGTATGTATGAGGTGCTTAAACGTAGATTCAGTCATGGACTTTCGGAAATGAAACAGCTGGATGATAAAAATCTTTCAGCCGAATTTGGCAGTTTTACAAAATTTCCGGATCTTATCATGATGGATGGCGGTGTCGGACAGGTCCATACAGCCATGAAGGTTCTTTCGGAGTTAAATATAGACATTCCAGTGTGTGGAATGATAAAAGATGATAATCACAGAACGAGGGGTCTGTTTTTTGATGAACATGAGATTTTGATAGATACAAATAGTGAGGGCTTTCGTCTTATGACAAGGATACAGGATGAGGTACATCGTTTCGCTATAGAGTATCATCGTTCACTTAGAAGTAAAGAACAGGTCAGGTCTATTCTTGATGATATAGATGGAATCGGAGAGAAGAGGCGCAAGGCACTTATGAAACATTTTGTTTCTATAGATGCCATAAAGGATGCGTCAATTGATGAACTGGCTGTAGTTGACAGTATGAATGAGAAAGCGGCTGAAAGCGTTTACAAATTTTTTCATCAAGGAGGAGAAAAGGAATGATGCAGGGAGAATATAGTGTGTCTCTTAAAGAAATGATAGAGGCACTTAAGTTAGAAAATTGCACACCAGATGTCAATATTGAAGACATCAAGATAACGCAGAATGAAGTAAACAGACCGGCGTTACAGCTTGCAGGGTATTTTGATTATTTTGATTCAAGCCGTATCCAGATAATAGGTCATGTAGAGCATACTTATATGCAGCAGAAGGGTATGGAGCACAGTGCTGCCATGATGGAGAGGATCATGGCGGGAAGCGAAGATAAAGGACAGCCACCTTGCATTGTATATTGCAGGGAGATATGGATAGAAGATGAAATAGTAGCTCTTGCAAATAAATATCATGTGCCGCTTCTTAGAAGCCGTAAAGCTACATCACCATTTATGGCAGAACTTATAAGGTGGCTTGGTGCAGAACTTGCACCTAGATGCTCAGTGCATGGAGTTTTGGTTGATATATATGGTGAGGGAGTTCTTATCATGGGTGAAAGTGGAATCGGTAAGTCAGAGGTTGCACTTGAACTTATCCACAGAGGACATCGTCTTGTATCAGATGATGTTGTAGAGATAAAGAGAGTAAGTGACAATTCACTTATAGGAAGTTCACCTGATATAACAAGACATTTTATTGAGCTTAGAGGCATAGGAATTATTGATGCAAAGGCACTTTTTGGTGTAGAGAGTGTTAAGGACTGGCAGGAGATAGATCTTGTTATCAAACTTGAAGAATTTAACAAGGAACAGGAGTATGACAGACTTGGACTTGAGGAACAATATATAGAATTCCTTGATAGTAAGGTAGTATGTCATTCAATTCCGATAAGACCAGGAAGAAATGTTGCTATTATCTGTGAATCAGCAGCCGTAAATCACAGACAGAAGAAGATGGGTTACAATGCGGCTGTGGAACTTTATAACAGAGTGACAAATAATCTTGCAGAAAAGCAAAAGCGTAAGGAGAGGGAGAAGTAGATATACTTATATGAAAAAAGGTTGAATTGGAGGGCCCATCAATATGTTATTTGTAAAAACAGAAGACTTGAAACCGGGAATGAGGCTTGCTAAGCCTATATATAATAAGAATGGTGTAATGCTTTATGAACGTAATTCTAAGATTACAAGTCAGGGAATCATAAGTGTAGAAAATTTTGGGCTGATAGGGATATATGTACTTGAGCCGGCTGAACCTGTTCCACCAATGTCTGAGGATGATATTGAGTTTGAGAGATTTCAGACAATGTCTATATTTATGATAAGGGAGATACTTGATGCATATTCAAATGAAGAAAAAGATGATAATATGTATCAATTTATAAATCAGCTGTTGAAAAAGTATGGTTCACTTCATCATAAAATTAATTTTATACAAAATCTGAGAAGTAATGATGATTATGTTTATAAACATTCTCTCAATACGGCAATATTATGTGCGCTCATTTCAAATAAACTTGGTCTTGACTTTAAGAGTCAGTTAGATCTTGTTGCAGCAGCGCTGCTGCATGATATAGGAGGACTTTCTATACCTGCACAGTTGAGAAAAAAGAAAACAGAAGAACTTATGGCTGATGAGGGGAGAAAGATAGTATTATCATATCAGAGTTCATGGCAGGCATTAAAGAACAATTCTGATCTTTCGCCTGATATAAGACGATTACTTACAGTTTTGATACCGATACTTCATCCTGATATGCCGGGGGCGCCTAATAAAGTTTCGGAGATACTTAGTGTGGAGATACTTAAGGTTGCATATTATTTTGACAATATGACAGCCATGAAATTTGGTGCTGAACCTTTGTCAGAAATAGCTGCGGTAAGGTATCTTATAGATCATACAGATGAGTTTGACAAAAAGGTTGTTGATGCTCTTCTTAATAGTGTAAATATATTAAGTCCCGGAGTATGTGTTGAGTTTACAAATGGTGACAAAGGTCTTGTTGTTACTGCAAATGAAAGTAATGTACTTGAGCCATTTGTACTGTCATTTAAGGATAATAGATTATACAACCTTGGTGACAGTGCAGTTGCACGCAGCATGCAGATAAAAGATATTATGAAGACTATGGATAACCGGCATGTAGTTGATAGTAATCTGCTTCAGCAGTATACAGGAAATACATTACATATGGGTGAGAAAATCTAAAAATTGAAAATTTTCATACACAATATCTGTGTTTGGTATAAAGTTGCTTTGCACGGAAAAATGTGCAGAAATGGAGGATTAGATTAATATGTATATTATAGCAGGTCTTGGAAATCCTGAGAGAAAATATGATGGGACAAGACACAACATTGGTTTTTCGGCAATAACAGTTTTGGCTGACAAGTATAATATTTCGCTTGACATTAAAAAGCATAAAGCAGTTTGTGGTAAGGGATATATCGAGGGACAGAAAGTTATACTTGCTATGCCTCAGACATATATGAATTTAAGTGGTGAGAGTATAAGGGAGCTTGTTGATTATTACAAGATAGATCCGGAAAAGGAACTTGTGGTTATATATGATGACATAAATCTTGCGCCCGGAAGGCTTCGCATAAGAGAGAAAGGCAGTGCCGGAGGACATAATGGGATAAAAAATATTATAAGTCATCTTGACACACAGATATTTCCAAGAATAAGGATAGGGGTAGGTGAGAAACCAAAAGGATGGGATCTTGCGGATTATGTTCTTGGAAGATTTTCACGGGATGAGGAACCTGTTATAAGAGAAGCACTTGATAATGCAGCCGAAGCTTGTGATATTATTGTAAACGATGATATAAGGACAGCGATGAACAAGTTTAATTAAAAACAAGAAAAAATTACATGCATATCAGCAATTTTAGAAATTATGTTATTTTAAAGATACTCACAGACATGTTTTTGTCTGTGAGTTTTGTTGTCATTAACCCGGTACACTAGTAATGAGATTTGTGGGAATTTAAGAGACCAGTGATTTTTTTATGAGGGGAGGTTTTAGAAGATGGATAATTTGATGGGAGCTTTTATAGCTCCTTTAGAAGAAATAAATGCATATAAAGCGGCGGAGGATGATATTTGCAAAAAAAGATTTCCGTTGCATATTTCAGGATGTATAGACACTCAGAAATGTCATATGATATATGGATTATCACAGGCGGAAAATTGGAGGGTTATAATTGCAGAAAATGAGATAAGAGCAAGGGAAATATATGATGACTATCGTTTGTTTGATAAAAATGTGATGTATTACCCGGCGAAGGATGTTATCTTTTTTGGAGCTGATATCCAGGGAAATGCGATAAGTACGGAGAGACTTAAAGTTGTAGATGCGATGTTAAAAAATGAGCGAGGAACCGTTATAACTACAATAGATGCCGGGCTTGACTGCATAATGGACAGTCAGGCATCAAAAAATGCACGATTTGTTATCAGAGAGGCTGACATTGTGGATCTGGCAGAACTTGAGAAAGAACTTGTGGATTTAGGTTACGAAAGACAGACACAAGTTGAAAAGCCGGGAGACTTTTCAGTGCGTGGAGGTATAACAGATATTTTTCCAATTACGATGGAATGTCCTGTTCGTATAGAATTTTTTGATGATGAGGTTGATACGATAAGGGCATTTGATGTACAGAGTCAGCGCTCTATTGAGAGGATGGAACAGGTGGAGATAACACCGGCTTCAGAGATGACATTGTCGGAAGAACAGTTAAAGAATGCACTTTTAAAAATAGAAAAAGAATATAAAAAGATGCTTGAAAAGTTCAGAAAAGACAAGAATCATGATGCGATAAACAGGCTCACTGATAATGTAGAGCAGATAAAACTGAATTTTGATATGTATCATGGGCGTATGGGGCTTGAGAGTTTTATAAAATATTTTGATATATCAACAAGTAGTTTTTTTGACTTATTTGACGAGGAAAATAGCATATTTTTTGTAGACGAACCTGTTCGTTGTATAGAAAAGATTGAGGCTGTTGAGAGTGAATTCAGGGAGAGTATGCAGGGAAGACTGGAAAAAGGATATATACTTCCAGGTCAGGTTGATGTCATATATTCTTCATCATATGTTATGGCAAGACTTGAGAGCAAACGGACGGTTTATCTGTCGCTTCTTGACATGCTTCCTAAGGGGATAAAAGTCAAAGATGAATTAAATATATCTGTACAGTCTCTTCCATCGTATAATCAGCATTTTGAGCTGCTTATAGAAGATATAAAAAAATGGCGTGCTGAAAAGTACAGGATTTTGATCTTGTCGGGTTCGAAAATAAGAGCTGAGAGACTGGCAAAAGACTTAAATGGTTATGATGTACCTGCTTTTTATCGCGGGTCACTTGGCGAGGAGTTAAAACAAGGTGAAGTTATGACAAGTTATGGCTGGCTTCGCAGGGGATTTGAGTATAGGGCACAGAAATTTGTAGTTGTAACTGAAGGTGACATTTTTGGAGCAAAGCAAAAGCGAAAAAAGAAGAAACAAAGGAAGATTGATGGCAAGGCTATACAGAGTTTTAATGATCTAAATGTAGGCGATTATGTAGTACATGAAGAACATGGTCTTGGCATATACAAGGGGATAGAAAAGATAAGAGTTGAAAATGTCACAAAAGATTTTATCAAGATAGAATATGGTGATGGCGGAAATCTTTATGTGCCAGTGTCTGGTCTTGATGTATTGCAGAAATATGCCGGACAGGATGTTGCAAAAAAACCAAAACTTAATAAACTTAATTCTGCCGAATGGAAAAAAACAAAAAGCAGGGTAAAGCATGCTGTAAATGAAGTTGCAAAAGAGCTTGTTCTTTTGTATGCCAAAAGACAGCAGACGCAAGGATATTGTTTTGGAAAAGATACGGTGTGGCAGACAGAATTTGAGGATATGTTTCCTTTTGACGAGACGAGAGATCAGCTTGATGCAATAGAAGCTACAAAGAAAGATATGGAAAGTAAAAAGATAATGGATCGTCTTATCTGTGGGGATGTAGGTTATGGGAAAACGGAGGTTGCCATAAGAGCAGCATTTAAGGCGGCAAATGATGGAAAACAGGTAGCTTTTCTTGTGCCAACCACGATACTTGCACAGCAGCATTACAATACATTTAAGGAAAGACTTGGAGATTATCCAGTCAGAGTTGAGATGCTTTCGAGATTTAGAACACCTGCACAACAAAAAAAAGCTCTTGAGGGATTGAAAAAGGGGCAGGTTGATATAATAATCGGAACACATAGGCTTTTATCAAAAGACGTAGTATTTAAGGACTTAGGTCTTTTGATAGTTGATGAGGAACAGCGTTTTGGAGTTGCACACAAAGAAAAGATAAAACAGATAAAGGGTGATGTGGATGTACTTACGCTTAGTGCGACGCCAATCCCAAGAACTCTTCATATGAGCCTTGCGGGAATAAGAGATATGAGTGTGCTTGAGGATCCGCCGGTTGACAGACTTCCTATTCAGACTTTTGTTATGGAGCATAACAGTGAGATAATAAGAGAGGCTATAAACAGGGAGCTTGCAAGAAATGGTCAGATATTTTATGTTTATAACAGAGTAAAGGGAATAGATGAGATATCTATGGAAATCCAGAAGCTGGTGCCAGATGCTAATGTAGCTTATGCGCATGGTCAGATGAGTGAGAGACAGCTTGAAAAAATTATGATGGCATTTATAAATGGTGAGATTGATGTACTTGTAGCGACAACGATTATCGAGACAGGTCTTGATATATCTAATGTAAATACTATTATTATTGATAATGCCGATCAGATGGGTCTGTCACAGTTATATCAGCTAAGAGGAAGAGTTGGAAGATCGAACAGGAATTCATATGCATTTTTGATGTATAAGCGAAATAAAGTTCTAAAGGAAATTGCTGAGAAGAGACTTGCAGCAATTAAAGAATTTACAGAACTTGGCTCTGGAATAAAAGTTGCGATGCGTGATCTCGAGATAAGAGGAGCAGGCAATCTTTTAGGTGAGGCCCAGTCGGGTCATATGGAGGCAGTTGGCTATGATCTTTACTGCAAAATGTTAAACGAAGCGGTGCGCCTTTTAAAAGGAGAAACTGATATTTCACAGGAATTTGAGACGGAGATAGATATAAATGTAAATGCATATATTCCGAATACTTATATAAAGAGTGAGTACCAGAAACTTGATATGTACAAAAGAATAGCGACTATTGAAAATGTTGAGGAATATAATGAGATGCAGGAAGAACTTACTGACAGGTTTGGTGATATGCCATCAGCAGTTGATAATCTTCTGCGTGTGGCACTGCTCAAGGCTGATGCACATAAAGCATATATAAGCCGTATACTTCAGAAAGAAGATGGTATAAGATATTATTTATATGAAGGAAAGACACCTAATGCAGAAAAATTAAAGAAAATGCTTGATGAGTATCAGGGAAAGATAAAGTATGCAGGAAATAAGGAACCATATCTTCTCTATACTATGAAAAAAGACAGAAAGGCTCCGACATCAGGAAGTTTTTACCGGATGCCGTCGAAAAATGTTATAAAAAACGAAAAAAAGTTGACATCAGACGAAATATTTAATATTGTTGAGAGTGTGATTAAAAGTATTGGAGGGCTATATGATAAAAAGTAGATATACAAAAGGTGCAGTATGTGTTATGCTTGCCGCATCAATGTTATTTTCAGGATGTGGAAAAACTACCGGGACACAAAAGAAAACCGTGAAAAGTGTACGTCTTGAAACGGGAGATATTACACAGAATTCGATTGTTATGAAGGTTGGAGACACAGGCGTAAGATATGAGGAAGTGTTAAATTATGCATATCTTCTGAAAAAACAGTATGAAGGAAGCTTTGGAAAAGAATTATGGAGTTACAAGATTGACGCTGATACAAGCATAGGTGACAAGGCAAAAAAAGAAATAGTGAGTATGATCACACAGCTTAAGATAATAGGTGAAAATGCTGCAAAGCAGGGAATTAAGCTAGATGGAGATGAGAAAGATCAGGCATTGCAGGATGCAGAAAAGCTTGTAAAAGATGCAAATGAAACAGATAAGAAGAAATATGCACTGACTGTTCAGAATGTAGAGGGAATGTTTGAAGATAATATATTGGCAAATAAAATGTTTTATGTAGCTACAGATGCAGCAGATACAAATGTGACAGATGATGAGGCAAAACAGATAAAAATCCAGTATCTTGAGCTTATAACAAAGGGAACAGACAAAAATGGCCGAAAGATAAATATGAATGTATCTGAAAAGGCAAAGACATTTTCGCGTATTAAGGGAATGCTTAAGGAGGCAAAAAAAGCGGAAAGTTTTGCAGATTATGCAGAGGCAAATACTGACAGCCGCACAAGCGAGGCAACGATCGGGAAAGATACAGAACTGCTCGATAAAGAAGCCATAGATGCAGCATTTTCTTTGAAAAAGGGAAAAATGAGCAATATAATAGGTGGAAAAACAGGGTATTATATTATTTATTGTGTTAATGATAATGATGAAGATGCAACTTATGCAAGGAAAGAGGAGATCATAAACGAAAGACAGACCAAAATGTTTAAGGACAAATATGCAGAGTGGCTTTCAGAGTCAAGGGTGGATATAAGCAATAAGTTTTGGGACGTTTTTACAATTAGTTAATCAAAAGTTATTGTTTTTTCATTTACATAAACATTGCAATTTGTTATAATTATTTAATGAAACAAAAGAAAAGGTAGGTGATTAAGTGAAGGCAGAACATGTCAATCCATTTATCATTTCAGTTAGTAAGATTATGAAAGATATTTGCATGCTTGATCTAAAGATGGGCAAGCCTTTTGTAAAAGATGATAAATATGAGGGAGATAGTTCTTTGATAAAACTCGGAATTATCGGTGCCCTGAAGGGTGAAGTTGTTCTGAGTCTCCACTATGAAACGGCACTTGCAATTATATCAAAAATGATGATGATGCCTGTCAGTGAGATCGATGCGATCGGGCAGAGTGCTATATCAGAACTTGGAAATATGATTGCTGGAAATGCAGCTACGGTATTTGCAAATGATGGTATTATTATAGATATTACAACACCGGATTATTGTACTGGTAAAGAACATGATGAAAGTGGCAAACAGATGTTTTGTGTTCCGTTTACATCTGATATAGGAGAATTATCAATAAATATATTTATCGAAGAATGATTTTGGGATTTTGACTAGAGAGAGGATTTTTATATCCTCTCTTTTCAGTGAATTAAATTTAGAAGCGTAGTGAGAATTGGAGGAAAGACAGATGGCAACCTATAAAAGGTATAGGAAGGAAGATAATGTATCATATTCATTGGGCATCACACTTACTTTTGAACTTTTAAAATTTAAAACGCAGTATGTAAACAGGGTTTTTGTTCATTCTGCGATGAAATCGGGGGATACATTGGATAAACTGCTTAAACTTTGCAAAGACTCAGATATAGAGGTTGTTTATGCAGACAAGATTTTTAATGTATTGTCACAGAAGGAAAACTGTTATGTTATAGGTGAATTTAGAAAGTTTGAATCACAGCTTGACAAAGAAAGTTCGCATATAGTTCTTGTGAATCCTTCAAATGCAGGTAATATGGGAACGATAATGAGGAGTGCTCTTGGATTTGGAATGAATCGTATGGCAATTATAAGACCCGCCGTTGATGCGTTTGACCCAAAGGTGGTAAGGGCATCTATGGGAGCAATATTCTCAACAGAGTTTGTCTATTTTGACACATTTGATGAGTATATGAGAGAATATGGTGAAAGAGAGTTGTATCCTTTTATGCTGGATGCTAAAATTAAGCTTCATGATGTAAAACCACAGGGAAAGTTCTCTCTTATATTTGGCAATGAAGCAACAGGACTTCCTCATGAATTTTCAAAGATAGGAAAATCAGTTATTATTCCTCACTCAGATAAGATAGACAGTTTAAATCTTCCTATAGCAGCCAGTATAGCAATGTACGAGGCGACTAAGGCGGACTTTTAGACATATATTCAATCATATAATACTTAAAACTTTGCAGATCTTATGCTTTATGTATGGTTTAAGGCAGATTTAATACAAATTGTAGAAAGGAAGTTAGAAAAATGGCAAAAATTGATATTATCTCAGGATTTTTAGGAGCAGGAAAAACTACACTTATAAAGAAACTTGTAGCAGATGCATTTCAGGGAGAAAAACTTGTGATCATCGAAAATGAATTTGGTGAGATAGGAATAGACGGTGGATTTCTTAAAGAATCAGGTATACAGATAACAGAGATGAATTCAGGCTGTATCTGCTGTTCACTTGTAGGAGATTTTGGGAATGCGCTTAAAGATGTACTTGAAAAGTATAGCCCTGACAGAGTTATAATTGAGCCTTCCGGTGTAGGTAAACTTTCAGATGTTATAAAAGCAGTTAAAAATATCGGAGATGATGTAAAGATAAATAGTACAGCGGCAGTAGTTGACGCATCAAAATGCAAGATGTATATGAAGAACTATGGTGAATTTTACAATAACCAGATTGAAAGTGCAGGCACGATAATTTTAAGCCGTACACAGAATGTTTCAGAGGAGAAACTTGCAAAAGTGCTCACAATGATAAGAGAGAAGAATGACGAGGCTTCTGTTATCACAACACCTTGGGACCAGATAGATGGAAAGAACATTATTGAAGCTATGGAAAAGGTAAATACACTTGAGAAAGAACTTCTTGAGGAGCATCACCATGACCATCATCATCATGATCACGACGAGGAGTGTGGCTGTGGACATGACCACGATCATGAGCATCACCATCACGACCATGACGGGGAATGTGGCTGTGGACATGATCACGATCATGACCATCACCATCACGACCACGACGAGGAGTGCGGCTGCGGACATGACCACGATCATGAGCATCATCACGATCACGATGGAGAGTGCGGCTGCGGACACCATCACGATCATGAACATGGCCATCACCATGCAGATGATGTATTTACAAGCTGGGGTGTTGAGACAGCTCACAAGTTTACAGAAGAAGAGCTTAAGGATATCGTATCAAAACTTGCAAGTGACAAGTCATTTGGTGAGGTTCTTCGTGCTAAGGGAATTGTTGCTTCAGATGAGGGAGAGTGGTTCCATTTTGATCTTGTACCTGAGGAGACAGAACTTAGAAGAGGGGCAGCAGATTACACTGGAAGAATATGCGTAATCGGTTCAAATCTTAATGAAGCTGCTATAAAAGAGCTTTTTCATGTAGCATAAATAGATACAAAACTAAATATATACTGTGTTGATTGTGCAAGTATAACAATAATACCGCAGGCACGCTCTCGCTATATTGTCGCTCGTAGCAGTACATAAAAGGTGAGAAAACCACCTTTAAGGACTGACGGCGACAAAATGTCTGCTAACATTATTTGTTATACTTGCACAATATAAGATTTATTGATAGTTTTGTAAAATGTTATGCGATATGTGCAACTTATAGTGAGTAAGTAGGAAGGATTAATATGTTTGGTAAGAGAAAAGAAGAAATGATGGTTTATGTTGTGATGGGATTTCTTGAGGCTGGAAAGACAAGTCTTGTAAGAGACCTTATAGTTGATGACATGTTTGATGATAAGATCAAGACACTTATCCTTGCCTGCGAGGAGGGTGAGGAAGAATATGAGGAGGCTGACCTTAAGAAAGGCTGTGCTGTCTGCGAGTATATTGAGGACGAGGAGTCTTTCAATGGAAAAGTCATCCAGAAATTCCTGAAGAAACACAGACCTGACAGGATAATCATCGAGTACAATGGAATGTGGTCGGCCACAAAGATTCCGGAACTTTATGATGAACTTGAGGAGATCTGTTTTGACAGAGAGGTTATCATGCAGACTCTTGATGTAGTAAATGATGAGACATTTGCACTTTATATGAAAAATATGCCGTCGCTGATGGTGGAACAGTTTAAAGTTGCAGAGATGATAATCGTAAACAGGTGTACTGTTGAGAATACAAAGAAATCTGCCATAAGAGGAAGCGTAAAGGCTGTAAATCCTCGTGCTCAGATAGTATATGAATCAGAGGATGATGCATTTTATGATATGAAAGAGGAACTTCCATTTGATATAAATGCAGATATTATTGAAGTAAATGAAGGTGACTTTGGACTTTGGTATGTTGATATGATAGATCATCAGGAAAATTATGACGGAAAGACATTAAAGCTTACTGGAATGATTCAAAAGCCGGATGGACTTGAAAAGGGATTTGCAGTATTTGGAAGATATGCAATGACCTGCTGCGCAGATGATGTACAGTTTATGGGATTTTTGTGTAAGGCAGATGACTGGTCACAGATAAAGAGTGGGCAGTATGTGACTGTAACTGCACGCATGGAGTATAAGTTTATGGCTGAGTATGGCGAAGAAGGGCCTGTATTTTATGCAGAGAAAGTAGTGCCAGCACAGAAACCGGAGGATGAACTGGTTTATTTTAATTAGATTGATTTATCAGGAAAGGTGACATATATGAGTAAAATTTTAATAATCGAGGACGACGCAGCTATTGCAGAGCTTGAAAAAGATTATCTTGAACTTAGCGATTTTGAGGTTGCTATTGAGTCTGACGGAAGTTCGGGTGCTGCTCATGCTCTTGATGAGGACTTTGACCTTATCCTTTTAGATCTTATGCTTCCGGGAATGGATGGTTTTGAAATCTGTAAGTATATCAGAGAGAAAAAGGATACGCCTATTCTTATGGTTTCGGCAAAGAAAGATGATATCGATAAGATAAGAGGACTTGGTCTTGGAGCCGATGATTACATTACAAAGCCGTTTAGTCCGAGTGAACTTATAGCGAGAGTAAAGGCTCACCTTGCAAGGTATAAGAGGCTTACATCTTCGGGAACACCAGAGAATGATGTTATTGAGATAAGAGGGCTTAAGATTGATAAGACTGCAAGAAGGGTTTATATAAACGGTGTTGAGAAGAATTTCACTACAAAAGAGTTTGATCTTCTTACATTTCTTGCGTCAAATCCAAATCATGTATATTCTAAAGAGGAATTGTTTAAAGAGATATGGGAGATGGAATCAGTCGGTGATATAGCTACTGTGACGGTGCATATCAAGAAGATAAGGGAAAAGATCGAGGAAAGTACGGCAAAGCCACAGTATATTGAGACTATCTGGGGTGTCGGTTACAGATTTAAAGTGTGAGAGAGGAGAGCGGGCAAAATATCAGTTTTGCCCGTTTTTTACTCTCAATGTAAAATAAATACTTGTTCCTGTTCCGGGTGTGCTTTTTGCCCATATATTTCCGCCGTGGTCAAGTATTATCTTCTTTACGATGGCAAGTCCGAGTCCGCTTCCACGCTTAGCGGAATTTCTCGATGCATCAGCCCTGAAAAATCTGTCAAATATGTTTTGAAGGTCTTTTTCTGAAATTCCCGGTCCATCGTCAGAAATTTCGATGCATACAAATTCTTCAGGTTTTACAGGAGGATTTACATCAGTCCCGTCTTTATTTATCTGTCGATAAAGAGGCTTTTTTTGTTTATGTGGTTTGTAGGAGAGTGCTATTCTTATATTACCATGTTCTTTTTCTTTATATTTAAGTGCATTTCCGGTAATATTGTTTAGAACTCTGCGAAGCTGTTCTGGGTCAGCGGATACCATTATACCCTCAGGTGCAGTGTTTTCGTATGAAATGTTCATATTGTTTGCTTCATAATCAAATGAGATAGCGTCAATATAATTTTCAAGGTATTCTGCAATATCAAAAGTGACAAAGTTGTATGGAATGGAGTTTTGTTCTATTTTTGAAAATAGTGACAATTCATCTACGAGATATGTCATATCGTTTGCTTTTGAATATATCGTCTTTAAGTATTTCTGCTGTTTTTCCGGTGTTTTTGCGATACCATCTATGAGTCCCTCTGAATAACCCTTTATAGCAGTAAGCGGTGTTTTAAGATCATGTGATATATTACTCATCATTTCTCTTGTATCATTTTCATACTGAATTCGTTCTTCAAGCATTGATTTTAGACGGATACGCATTTCCTCAAAATCACGGCACAGTACACCTATCTCATCACATGAGTTTACATGAACAGGATTATCAAGATTTCCCTCACCAATCTGCATAGTAGCGATACGCAGAACATTTAAAGGCTTTATGATACTGTGATAAAGCCATATTATCAGAATGGCAGCTGTAGTAAGCAGGATTAGCGTGAATGCGATTGCTATATCTCTTACAGAACTTTCCCATCTTGGAATGAGATTAGAAAGTTTTGTGATCAGAAAAAGCTGACCTGTAGTTCCATCGGAAAAATAAAAGTCCTTGCCGCGCGTAAGTGTTGAGCTTTTCTGGTCAATAAGAATATTGTCATTTTTCCCGTAGGAGTATTCACTAAAAGAAGGAAGAGTGGAAACGCAGTTATAAAAGTCGGTATTTCCTATGTAATATTCATCCTTTCCCTTAAAAACGACGATAAAAGAATCTTTAGACGATATAGAGCGTGAAGTATCATCTAAAAATTTTTTATTCAGCAGTTTATCTGGGGAATCGTCAGCAATTTTAACAAGTTTATTGTAGTCATTTAGGGTAAGTTTATAAAGAAGCTGGACAGGATTTAAAACGAGTCCGTAATCATAACTATTTTCATTCTGTGTACTATAATAGGAAGATAATATGTCAGTCTGGTTTTGTACGATAAGGTGAAAACATACAAGTCCGGCACAGAGTGGAAATATAGCGATTATCAAAAATGAAATAATAAGTTTTCCGCGTATTTTCATGGTAACCTCATTTCTGAGCAAATTATTTTTAGATAGAGATAATCAAAGCTATTTGTTTTTGCTCATAAACAAATAGCTTTATAAAAAAATATTAATAGGCATTTTTATTAACTTTTCGTCCAAAGAATGTAAGGAAAAGTATTTTAAAGTCAAGTGCCATTGTCCAGTTTTCTACATAGTAAAGATCGCACTCGATACGGCCAGTTATCGAGGTATCACCTCTAAAACCATTTACCTGGGCCCAGCCCGTCATACCTGGGCGCACCTGATGTTTTATCATATATCGAGGAATTTCTTCCTTGAATTTGTTTACAAAATAAGGTCTTTCAGGTCTTGGCCCTACAAGGCTCATATCTCCCTTTAAGACATTAAATATCTGAGGAAGTTCATCTATATTTGTCTTTCTCATAAATTTACCGATATGGGTGACTCTTGGATCGTCTTTTGTTGTCCAGGCTTTCTTTTCTTCACTTTCTTCCTGGACTTTCATTGAGCGAAACTTGTACATGTCAAATTCTCTGTTGTGAAGCCCCACACGTCTCTGTTTAAAGATAAGTGGCCCCGGTGATGTTACTTTTACTATGATGGCAGTTATTATCATAGGTATGGCAAAAAGGATAAGAGCAACAGTAGCACCGAAAATATCTACGGCACGTTTTAGTACAATATTATAGGAAGAACTAAGCGGTACGTGACGTACATGTATAACAGGTATACCATCAAGATCTTCTGTGTAAGGCTTTGTAGGAATAATGTTATTATAATCAGGTGCAAATTTTGTATGAACACCTGATTTTTCACATATAGCAACAAGACCTTCAAGTTTTGAATATTCATCTATACTAAGTGTAATAACAATCTCATCAAATTCATTTGATGAGAGATACTTTTCAAGTGCGCTTAATCTGTCAACGACTTTTATTGTTCTGTATTCGTGTCCTATTTTTTTATTGTCATCAAGGATACCATGAATTTTATAACCCCATTCAGGATGAAGTCTTAAACGGCGTATATAGTTTTCTGCTGTTCGGCTGTATCCTACGATAAGTACATGTTTAAGGTTTTTACCCTCTTTTCTCATCTTTCTTAGAATTGAAATAACAACAAGTCTGAAGGTATAGTCAATAACGATATTTATACATACAAAGATACCAAGTAAAAGTCTGGCATAATCCCACTGTTTGAAAAAATAAAGTGCAGCAACACAGTAGATAATTCCAAAAAAGTTTGATTTTATAAGGCAGAAAAGTTCTGCACGTCGTCCGCTTGTCCTTTTTGGATCATACATGCCACAAAAACCATATATAATAAGATAACATGGAACTATCATTGTAAGTAGATTCTGATATTGTGACAGATCTTTGTAATAACCTGCCGGAGGAGCAATAATATGCCATTTGATAAGTGGACTGTTAAATTCATCAAGTCTTAAGACATATGCTAAGTTAAATGATAGGTAGATTATTACGGCATCGACAATAATGTGCAGAATATTTAATAATCGCTGGTTTTCTTTAATCACAATTTTTCATCCTCTCAATCTCTTATAGCTTTTGTATCAGTAATATGATAAAATATTACTGCTTGTGCTCTAATCATTATATAGGTTATAATTATTTTGCGCAACAATAAAATCTTTTATAATAGATGAAATGAAAAAGTTATATTTTCTTCACAACTTATACACAAAAAGTTGTTAAAATTTGTTTTGCAGGTAAGAGAAAATGTAAAGGGAGGTACTAGTCATGGATGAGAATAATAACTTTAATGGGACAGATACAGATCAGTCTCAGGATGGATATACAGGCGAGTATGGGAATTCAGTAGAAGGAGGAAGTGCTCAGGAATCATCAATTTACAGTTATTCATATAAAAATGGTGAAAATAATGCACAGTCTACACATTCCGGTGATTATTATGCGGGAACACAGTCTGGCAGTACAGGTTCAGCAGACAGTCAGACTTATCAGAGAAGTGGTGACAATAAAGGCGCATATAATGGTGGTATGGATACAGGCTATAACAATAGGAATCCGTATGAGAGCAATACAGATCAAAGTTATAGCAACACAGATCCGTATGAAAATAATACAAATACAGGATATAATAATGAGAATCCATATACACAGCAGCATGGATATTCATACAATGCAGGAGCAGAAAAGAAACCAGGCGATAAAAAGAAAGGCTCTTTTGGCAAAAAACTTCTGATATGCGCTGCATGTGCAGTATTGTTTGGGGTTGTGGCAGCAGTATGTTTTGAGGGTGTATGCTATTTTTCAAGTAAAGTTTTAGGTATAAATACACCGGCAATTACTACAAGTCAACAGATTGGAACAACGACAACAAGCAGCAACAGTAGTAAAGTTGTTACAGGATCAGCTGTAAGCGGAACTACAGATGTTTCATCAATCGTAGAACAGACAATGCCAGCAGTTGTTGCAATCACATGTACAAGTGAATCAACAAATTACTATAGCCTGTTTGGAAACAGCCAGCAGCAGGAAACACAGAGCAGCGGTACAGGTTTCATAATAGGACAGAGTAAGAGTGAGCTTCTTATTGCAACAAACAATCATGTTATTGACGGAGCCAAGACAATATCAGTTCAGTTTATTGACGAACAGGTATATGAGGCAACGGTAAAAGGCAAGGACTCAAGTAATGACCTTGCTGTAGTAGCAGTAAAACTTAACAAAATTAAAAAATCTACGATGAGTAAGATAAAGATTGCTGATGTAGGAGATTCAGATAGCCTTAAAGTAGGAGAGATGGCAATAGCGATCGGAAACTCATTGGGATATGGACAGTCTGTAACGGTTGGATATATCAGTGCAAAGAACAGGGAGATTACAGAGACATCTGAGACAGATGGTTCAACAAATTCGATAAAGGCAATTCAGACAGATGCGGCTATCAACCCTGGTAACAGTGGTGGGCCTCTTATCAATCTAAAAGGTGAAGTTGTCGGAATAAATTCAGCAAAGATTGCTGACTCATCAGTAGAGGGTGTAGGTTATGCAATTCCTATTTCTCAGGCAACACCTATTATAGATGAACTTAAAGACAAAGAAGTTTTATCAGACTCACAGAAAGGATATCTTGGAATATCAGGAAGAACAGTTGGAAGTGAAGCAAGCAGTTACAATATTCCAAGTGGTGTCTATGTTGCAGAAGTATCAAAAGGAGGAGCTGCTGAGAAAGGCGGTGTGAAAGTTGGAGATATCATTACTGCCATAAACAATCAGGATGTAAGAAGTATCGAGAGTCTTAAAGAAAAGGCAAACAGTTATCGTAAGGGAACAGAGGTTGAACTTACATTACAAAGAAGTGATGACGGAACATACAAAGAGAAGAAAGTAAAAGTTAAACTTCAAGGTTCAAAGTCATTAGATGGATTATCACAGGGAAATAACTCAGGAAATTCAAACAATAACAGTAATAATGGTAACAATGGAAGTAATGGTTATGACCAGGGTAATGGAAACAGTGGAGATAACAATTCAGATGATGGAGATTACAGTGGATTTGGAAACTTCTTCTCTAATCCGTTTGGCAATTAAATAGTGCTTAAAGCACAGATCAGATAATATTAGGCCAGTCGTACATTTTTTGTGCGACTGGTATTTTAAGGTTAATGGCAATACTTTGATGAACTGGAGGTAATAATAAATGCTGTCTGTTACAGAAAGTGAGAATATTGCGGAAAATGTTGGAAAAAAGAAAATTATAGATGCTATAAAGAAAATTTTGGTATTTGTATTATTTCTTGCACTTATAGTATGGCAGTTTTCAGCAATGGAATTGTTTTTTAAAAAGACGATAACGGATTTTGATACTGATATCGTACTTAAGAACATAGCATTATTTGGAGTGGTGAATGTTGTATTAACAGCATTATTCCACAGGATGAGATCAGCATTTATTATAACATATGTGCTCACTTTGATTATTGGCATTGCAAATTATTTTGTTATCTCATTCAGGGGATATGGAATTGTTTTTATGGATATTTATGCTATAAAGACTGCTACGACAGTTGCTGGTGGATATAAATATGGTATTGATGTATATTTTTTTGCTGGAGTTTTAAGCTGTATAGCAGGGATTGCAGTATGTATTGCAATGCCTAAAAAAAAGAGAGCATACATAAATCTCAGGGATGTGTGTGGCTCCGTTGCAGCACTTTTATCAACAGCAGTTTTTATTGTATGGTTAAATACATCATCCGCATTTTTTAACAATGTGAGTTCTCTATCATGGGATCACAACATTGGGATAAGTGATTATGGTTATGTTCTTTATTTTATTGCGAATGCAGGAGAAGCTGGTATAGAAGAACCTGAAGGTTACTCGGTAAAAAAGGTTGATGAGATATTATCACGATATGATGAAAAGGAAGCTGACAGGCAGAGTTTGCATAAAAAAACTCCTAATATTATAATGATAATGAATGAGTCATTTTCAGATTTGAGAGTGCTAGGCAACTATAGAACAAATAGAGAGGTTATGCCATTTTTTGACAGTTTAAAAAAGAATGTTGTGAAGGGATATGTGGAGTCCTCGGTATATGGAGGATATACGGCAAATTCGGAGTTTGAATTTCTGACAGGCTGTACGAAAACATTTTTGCCCGGAAATCCATATCTGCAATATATGGATGATTATCTGCCTTCGGTTATAAGCAATATAAAACAACAGGACGGATACAACAAAGCTATAGCAATGCATCCTTATAATCCATCGGGTTACAATAGAAACAGAGTTTATCCGTTACTGCATTTTGATAAGTTTTTTAGTATAGATGATTTTAAGAATCCGATGTTTGTAAGAGACTATATAAGCGATAGATCAGATTATGAAAAGATAATAGAGCAGTATAAGAACAAGGACAAAGACAGTTTATTATGTCTGTTTAATGTTACGATGCAAAATCATAATCCGTATGACAATACGAAATATAAATTTGAAGATCCAGTTGAGATTACAGATTTTAGAACATCGTCGGAAGTAAGTCAGTATCTTTCGTTGATAAAGATGTCTGATGATGCACTTAAAGAGCTTGTTGATTATTTTAAAAAAGTAAATGAACCTACGATAATTGTTCTGTTTGGTGACCATCAGCCACATCTTCCTGATTCATTTTATCAGGAGGTGCTTGGAAAGACGCCGCTTCAGTTTGATCAAGATGACAGCATGAAGAAATATCTGGTGCCATTTGTAATCTGGGCCAATTACGACATAGGTGAAGAATATATAGAGAAAACATCCATAAATTATCTGTCTTCAATACTTCTTGAGAAGGCAGGATTAAGGATGAGCAATTATAACAGATATCTTCTTGATTTATATAAGGATATCCCATCAATAAGTGCAACGGGGTTTTATGACAGAGATGGAAAACTGCACAAAATATCAGAAACATCCGGAAAATATGCAGAAAAACTTAAAGAATACGAGATGATACAGTATAATTATATTTTTGATAAAGATAACAGGCTGAATAAATATTACCAGATAAAGTAATTATCTGGTTTATGATATTTGTGTGTGGAGGACAAAAGATAAAATGATCAAGATATGTATTTGTGATGATGATGAGGTATTTGCGGTTGAATTGAAAAAAAATTTAATCATATATAGTCATGATGAGAAAAAAGAATTTGAGATAGACGTCTGCTTTGACGGAAGGAAAATGGTTGAATTTATAGAAAAAAATAAATATGATATTGTATTCTTAGACATTGAGCTCGGAGATATTAAGGGATTTGAGATCGGATGCAAGATTCGTGAAGAAATGGATGATGAAAAAACTCAGATAGTGTATATATCATCAAAAACAAGTTATGCTATGGAATTGTTTGAAACACGTCCGCTGAATTTCCTGGTCAAACCTTTGAAAGAAAAAGATGTTTTTGAAGTAATGGACACATATTACAGGCTGTTTGGGAATAAGAAAAAATATTTACGTTACAGATGGTTAAAGAAAGATTGCGCTATAGATCAGAATGATATCGTATATATACAGAGTACAGGAAGAAAACTTTTTGTCAGAACCATTGATAATGATGTGGTGGAGTTTTATGCAAAGATTTCAGATATTTTGTCACAGCTTGATCAGAATAAATTCTGTCAGGTACATAAATCATTTGTAATAAATGGTATTTATGTAAAAAAATATGCAAGTGACAGTATCATTATGTGTGATGGCACAAAGATAATGATAAGTCAGTCAATGAAAAGATATGTTAAAGAATGGTTTGTGGAATATTTATCGGATTAAAATTATTTATTACATATAAAAACTTATTTTTTACATTTAGAAATAAAAAAGTGTTAAATGTGTTATGATTAAAAATATATAACATACCATATATTTTTTTAGTGTGGGAGATAGGTTTTGTTAAAATTTCCTACTTTTTTTGATATAAAAATTTATTTTTGTCTTTATTTTTTGGAAAATATATGGTAGTATGATATTGTTATAGTATATTATATATTATTATAGTGATTTCAAAAAGATAGAGAGATGAAAGGAAGGCTAAACTCATGAACAGAAGAACTACTGAGATTTCACAGTGCGAACTTACAGTTATGAAGTGTATCTGGGACCTTGAAGGTGAGGTTACATGTGCACAGGTTATGAAAAAATTAAAGGAAGATTATGGTCTTACATATAAAGATACGACTGTATATACTTTCTTAAAGAATCTTATCAATAAAGGTTTTGTTTCTTCAGAGAAAAAAGGAATTACTTACTACACACCTGTACGTAGTGAAGTAGATTACAGAACAGACATTTTAAAACAGGCTAAGAAGTTCTGGTTTAATGATTCAGTAACTGATTTTGTTGATGCAGTACTTAACTTAGATAAAGTAACTGCTGATGACAAGGCAAAGATTAAAGATATGGTTAAATAGTTGACCATTGTGATATTATAAATATTAAAAATAAAAATCGTGTATATCATAAAATGATGTACACGATTTTTTGTTTTTATGCGTTTTCGTTTGCGTATGCTTCTCTTACGGCTGTAGCAAGCTGATCAGGACAGGATGTAGGCTTGAAACCACATCTTATACCTTTAAGTTTGCTTTCAATCTGGTCTACAGTAAGACCGTCAACGAGTGATGAAATTCCATGAAGGTTTCCATTGCATCCGCCTGTAAACTGTACATTTGATACTATATCCCCATTAAGATCAAATTCAATTTTTGTTGAGCATGTTCCTTTGGTTCTGTATGTGTGTGTCATAATAGTCATCCTTTCATTTTATTATTTAGATCTGTGAAAATACTTCACCAAGACCACACTGTAACAGTAGATCGGCATTATTGTCAAGTGGTGTTGAAGATTTATTTATCAGTACCAGATGGCTGCCTTTGAAATACTGTATAAGACCAGCTGCAGGGTATACTGCAAGTGAAGTGCCACCGACAATAAGCATATCTGCATTTGATATTGCATTAACAGCTCCACTTACGGTTGCGTCATCAAGTCCTTCTTCATACAATACAACATCAGGCTTTATTATGCCTCCACATTCGCAGAGTGGGACACCCTGACTGTTTTTAATGTAATTTACATCATAGAATTTATGGCATTTTTCACAATAATTTCTAAGTGTTGAACCATGAAGCTCATAAACTCTTTTACTGCCGGCTGCCTGATGAAGTCCATCAATATTTTGAGTGACAACAGCCGAGAGTTTTCCTTTCTTTTCAAGTTCTGCAAGTTTTATATGTGTGATATTTGGCTTTGCATTCTCAATAAGCATTTTGTCGCGGTAAAATTTATAAAATTCTTTTGGATTTTTGATAAAAAATGAATGGCTTAAAATAGTTTCAGGTGGATAGTCATACTTTTGATGATAGAGACCATCTACACTTCTGAAGTCTGGAATACCGCTTTCGGTTGAGACGCCTGCGCCACCAAAGAATACTATATTGTCACTTTCGTCTAACCATTTTTTAAATAATTCTATATCTTTTTTATCAGGCTGCATAAATAGTAAGTACCTCCTTTTAACAAAACGGGCATCTTTTACAGATGCCCGTTAAATATATTTAATTTGACAGTGCAAGACCTGCCAGATTAGCCATTTCAATAATTGATTTTTTTGAAACTTTTTTTCCACAATATTCAATAAGGTCATCTTTAGAACCATTAAAAATATCAACTGGTTCGTATTTAGTGAGGATTATCTTGTCATCCTGTACTGATATCTCAAGAGAATCTCTTTCTGCAATATTTAAAGTTCGGCGAAGTTCGATAGGCAGTGTGATCCTGCCAAGTTCATCTAATTTTCTTACTATACCTGTTTCCTTCATGTTGCTCTCTCCTTTCTAGTCCGGTGCCACCTTGAAATAGTAATAACTTCAAAAATTCAGGCGGCTTTAATTATGTCTGTAAGCAATATTTTGTGGTAAAATACAGTTTGTTAATATACAGCAATTCAATTTAAAACTGTATTTTATATTGATTTTGAATATAGCACAAATTACAAAAATTGGCAATGATCTAAAAATATTTTGGCAATGATTTTTTTAAGTAATAAGCCAGTTATAACTTGATTTTACAAATATAATATACTAAAATATCTGTAAAGGAATTATTGGCGAAAATTTAACAGATCTGAATTTTTGTGCTGCCTGGCAGATCTGGATGGACAAGGCAGTGCAGGAAAGAGGCGAATGATGAAAATTACAAATATTTCAGATATCAACGAATTTTTCAAAGTAGTTGATAAATGTAAAGGACGTGTAGAGCTTACATCATCAGAGGGAGACAGAATCAATCTTAAAAGTAAACTTACACAGTTTGTAGCAATGGCACAGCTTATGAATACAACATATGTGAAAGAGCTTGAGATAGTAGCATCAGAACCTGAAGATGCAAGCAGAATTCTTGATTATATGATGAGTGGAAAAGTCTGATAGATCTGCACATCTATTTAATACTATCAAGGAAGTCGCAGAGCGGATTGCGAATATCCGCTTGACTCGAACAAAAAAGTAAAACAGAGAGTATGATAAGAGGGAGTGATCACCTGTTAAACCATACTCTCTGTTTTGATTTTATAAAAGATTAAAGTGCCGAATAAACTATATCGCGTATGATCTGTACGTCTCTGTAACCATTGCCACCACATTTTTGGATTACATATATGATAGCAAGATTTTCAACAGGGTCCATTGCAACATAGCTTCCAAGCCATCCATCCCATCCAAATTCACCTTCTGAGCCAAGGCTCTGGCTTGCAGGAACATCGATCATAACACGCATAAGATTTCCATATCCATATCCTTTGAGAGAATCCCAGTCATACATTTTAAGCTGCTTTGGTGTGAGATTATTTTTTGTCATGATCTCGACTGTTTTTCTGCCAAGTATGCGTACATTTCCAAGAGTACCTTTATTTAACATCATATTTACAAATTTTGAATAGTCGTCAATCGTTGAGACGAGCCCGGCACCACCTGATTCGAAGAGAGGTTGTTTTTTGTGCATATATGTAAGTCCGAGATGCTGCCATGTGCATGGTTCCATTGTCTGGGTCTCAGGCATGTATTGATAGTTCTGCATAAAACGGTTTAATTTTTCTTTAGAAACATAAAAATCAGTATCGATCATTCCAAGTGGTTCAAATATTGTTTCTTTGAGATAATCACTGTATTTTTTGCCTGTGACAACTTCGATGACAGCACCTAAAACATCGGCACAAAAACTGTATCTCCATCCATCGCCAGGATGAAATTCAAGTGGCTGTTTGCCGATCAGTACAGCGAGATCGTATGTTGATGTAGGTTTTCCAGCCTCAACATCAGCATAATATTTATCTATCATATTCTGCATCTCTTTTCCGGCAGGAAAAGATGCATCAGGGTATGTAAGACCAGCTGTCATGTTGAGAAGATCCTGTATGACAACCTCTCTTTTGGCAGGAACATAGCCTTTTTCAGTAAGTACTGTCTGGTTTTTGAAACTTGGTATAAAATTGCTTACCGGGTCAGAAAGAGCTAATATGCCTTTTTCTACAAGTGTCATCACAGCAACAGAAGTTATAGGTTTTGTCATAGAATAACATCTGAAAATTGACTTTTTTTCCATGGGGATATGTTTTTCTTTATCAGCTTCGCCATATTCATTTCTATATACTTCTTTACCATCTTTTATAATGCAGATCGCTGCACCTACATTGCAGTCTGGATCTTTTGAGTTTCCTATAAGTGTTGATGAGATTGCCTTATCAAGTCTTTTTAATATATTTGTATTCATATTCTGCCTCGATTCTTGTTTTATTATGTATAGCTTAACACAGCTGGATGGAAAAAAATACTGCATTTTTGGTAGCTTAATAGTAGTATAAGTTAGATAAAAAAATGCATACTACATATAAACAGTTGTAAGCATTGTTTTTTTGCTGATTACAAAGGAGGCTCATATGATGGGGACAGGTATGAATCATTTTCAGGTGTATCTGATAATGTTTTTAACGGGTGGTTTTCTTTATTGTGGAATTGAAATTCTATATCGTGGATATTCTCATATTTCAATGCTGCTTGCAGGCGGATTATGTTTTGTGCTGGTAGGGGCTGTTGAAAGTATATTAGGAGATGGGGCATCACTTATAGGACAGATGATAATATGTGGACTAATGATAACAGGTGTCGAGTTTATCGTTGGGATGATAGTAAACAGGCAGATGCATCTTAATGTGTGGGACTATTCGGGGCAGCAGTATAACTTTAAGGGGCAGATATGTCTTTTATACACAAATTTATGGATCTTATTGTCTTGTCCCGTAATAGTATTGCATGATTACATGGAATATATACTCATGGGAAGCCAGTTACCGAATTATAAAATATGGTGATGATATTATGAGAAGGATACAGATTATTATAAACAGTTATGTGAAATGTTTCCGGTAATTGCAATCTCAGGAGCACTTGCCGTAAATGATACAAAGAGGGGGAAAATTCTTGATGACAGGCTTGGTGATAGTATAGTTTTCTTGATGAGGGGGCCTTTTAGTACAAAATAAAAGTTATATATGTAAATAGACAGATAGAGATATGAATATATAAAAAATAATAAAATTATGGTTTTATTTTTGGGGTATATATATTAGAATCAATATGATTTGTCTGAAAGCTTTTTAAGACTACGAAGGATTGTGTGAAAGATTCATATATGTAAGATTTTTTACACTCAGGATTTGTGTCTGCGCACACTTGACACAAACTTGCTATGCATAAAAAACGTGTGCAGAAATGAGGATTTTTATGTTTGAGTTAAACGAGAGAAATTATGCTAAAGCAGCTAGACAGGCTGTTGCTGAGGGATGTGTACTGCTTAAAAATGATCGAGGTGTTCTGCCTCTTAAAAAAGGAACGAAAGCAGCAGTTTTTGGAATAGGAGCTTTCTACTATTATAAGGGTGGACTTGGTTCTGGCGGTCTTGTGAATACAAAATATGTTGTAAGTATTCTTGACGCATTGAGAAAAAGTGAAGATATTAATGTCGATGAGTATATTTGTGAGGAATATGAGAAATGGATAAAGGAAAATCCTTTTGACGAGGGTAATGGCTGGGGAAGTGTTCCATGGTCACAAAAAGAAATGCCTTTATCAAAGGAATTTATCTGTGAAACGGAGAAAAGAAATGATACTGCCATTGTCATTATTGGAAGAACAGCTGGTGAGGATCAGGATAATAAGGCTGATGAGGGCAGTTATTATCTGACACAGACGGAGAGAGAGCTTATCAAAAATGTTACGGAGACATTTGAAAAAAGCATTGTTCTTTTAAATGTTGGAAATATAATTGATATGAAATGGGTAGATGATTATAAACCTTCTGCTGTTATGTATGTATGGCAGGGTGGTCAGGAAGGCGGAAATGGTGTTCTTGATGTGCTTAATGGAGCTGTAAGTCCTAGTGGAAAACTTACAGACACGATCGCCTATAATATAGAAGATTATCCGTCAGCACCTTATTTTGGGGATGCCGACAAGAATTATTATGTGGAAGATATATATGTAGGTTACAAATATTTCCAGACTACTGCCAGAGATAGGGTTATGTATCCTTTTGGTTTTGGTATGTCATACACAGACTTTGCTATAACTGGAAGTGTAAAAAATGTTGATGATACATGTGTGGTTGTTGATACAAGTGTAAAAAATATAGGTGATTGTTCAGGAAAAGAGGTTGTTCAGGTTTATGTTGAAGCCCCTCAGGCAAAACTTGGAAAGCCTGTTCGCACTTTTGTGGGATATGCAAAGACAAAAGAGCTGGCAGTTTCAGAAAGCCAGAAACTTGCTATCACATGCCCTAAATCGTATTTTGCATCATATGATGATTCAGGTGTGACAGGCCATAAGTCTGCATTTGTTCTTGAAGAGGGAGAGTATAAAGTATATGTGGGAAACAGTGTAGATGCAGCTGAATTTGCAGGAAGTTTTTCCCAGAAATTTCAGGTAATAGAACAGCTTGAGGAAGCACTTGCACCAGTAGAGGAATTTGAGAGGATGCATCCTGTAGCAGAGGATTGTGAAAAGCATCAGAAAGATTTTTGTACATTTAAGATGGGATTTGAGAAAGTTCCACTTAGAACAATAAAACTTTCGGACAGAATTGAAAGTGAGATGCCACAGGATATTGCATTTACAGGTGATGAGGGATATACACTTAAGGATGTAGCAGAGGATAAAATTGATATTGATACATTTATAGGTCAGCTTTCAGATGAAGACCTTATGTGTCTTATGAGGGGTGAGGGCATGTGCAGTATGAAAGTGACTCCTGGAACTGCTGCTGCCTTTGGTGGTCTTACACCTTCACTTGACAGATTCGGGATTCCTGTACTTTGTTGTGCTGATGGGCCTTCAGGAATCAGAATGGATTGTGGAACTAAGGCTTTTTTACTTCCTATAGGAACTTTGCTTGGCGCAACATTTAATAATGAGCTTATTGAGGAACTTTTTGAGTACTTTGGTGCAGAGATGAAGTATAATCGTATTGATACTATTTTGGGACCGGGCATGAATATACATAGACATCCTTTAAATGGAAGAAATTATGAGTATATTTCAGAGGATACGATCCTTACCGGAAAAATATGTGCCGCTGAGCTTAAGGGACTTCACAGAGCAGGTGTGGAGGGAACGATAAAACATTTTTGTGCAAATAACCAGGAGTTTAGACGTGCAGATGCAATGGGAGTTATCTCAGAGAGAGCACTTAGGGAAATCTATCTTAAGTGTTTTGAGATTGCCATAAAAGAGACAGGCTGCAGTTCTGTAATGACTACATATGGACCATTTAATGGACTTTGGACATCGGGAAATTATGATCTTTGTACAACAGTGCTTAGAAAAGAATGGGGATTTGATGGCATTGTTATGACTGACTGGTGGGCTGTTGCAAACTGGGAAGGAGAAAAGCAGGATAGAAAGAACAGAGCAGCGATGGTTCAGGCTCAGAATGATATATTTATGGTATGCCCTGACACAGAAAATGAAAATTTCATTGATAATATAAAAGCACAGTACACGATAGGAAAGATAACAAGGGGACAGCTTCAGAGAAATGCGAAGAACATACTTAAATTTGCACTTAACAGCTTTGCAATGCAGATAAAACTTGGAAAAGTCGATATGGAAGAATATGCACCTGAATGGGATACAAGCTACAGACCAGAGGGAGAACTTGAGGCAGTTATAGCAAACGATGGAGCCTTTGTTGTATCAGATAAATTAGCACTAAAAATACTTGAGGATGATGGAATGTATTTTAATGCAGTGGATGCAGAAAAAGGAAATTACAGTGTGACGATAAACATCACATCACAGCACAATGAGTATACACAGATACCTATATCAGTGTTTGTTGATAATGATTATCGTGGAACGATTTCATTCCAGGGTACAAATGGAAAAGAAGATGAGAAAGCTATGCCTATTGGAAAGCTTGAAGCCGGTCAGCATTATATAAGGGTGGCTTACAGACCGCATGGCATAACAATGAACAGGTTTGTCATTGACAGAAAATAGAATTGATTTATTATTTATAAAGAATAGAAAAACACGACAGTCAGTTTTTTGCCGTGTTTTTCTATTATATTGAGTGATCCATATTAGTGTAGTTTATATCAGGATGATAATCTGTAAATGTTGTCCATCACTGCTTTTGGCATGAATAGTGCCACCATGTAGTGAGATTATGCTTTTTGCAATTGACAGACCTATTCCGGAGCCTCCAGTTGATGAGTTTCTTGAGGCATCAGTTCTATAAAATCTGTCAAAGAGCATAGCATCCTCCATTCTTATTTTACCCTTAATTATTTAAGTTTTTTAACTGGACTCCATTTACTGTAGTATTTTTTCTTATTTATTGTTTTGTAAGTTCTTACCTTAATATAATATACATTCTTTTTGCTTAAATTGGAAATAGTAATTTTATTTTTGGTGCTGTTTATCGTCTTTGTGCTCTTTTTATTGAAAGATTTTGAAGTTGAATAGTTTATCTGGTAGCCTGCGATATCATTTACACTCTTTACTTTTACAACAGCTTTTGTCTGTCTGGAAGTTCTTTTTGCACTTAATACTTTCGAAGCTCTAACTGTAACCTTTGAGTCAGAAGGTGTGGCAGCTGAAGAAGGTGTTTCAGTGGCAGAAGGTACAGCAGTTGAGAAAGGTGTCTCTGTAGTAGATCTGCTGTTATCTGAAGAACTGTTGTCAGAGTATTTTGCTACTTTGTAATCAGACCAGCTTGTTGTTTTTGAAGCACTTGAAAGATCTGCGCTGTCGCTATATTCAGATACAGTTACTGTAATTGAAGATGAAGTTCTTGATATTGTGGAATTATCAATGTTAACAGTTGCATTATTTGAAATATTTACGGCATTTTCGTCTTTTCCGGTTGAGTCTATAGTTTCACCTGAGATAGTGGTATCGGATGTGACAGACTTTACGGAATCATAACTTGTAACACCGCTTGATGAACCGCCCGGAGTACCACCAGGTGCAGAGCCGCCAGGACCTCCACTAGTATCTCCATCAGGCTTTGCCGGGGGAGTGCCTTCTGGCTTGCCACTTGGCGGAGTCATATTGTTGTTTGAATTATTTACTGTTTCAGCATTTGCGTTCTTAATATTTTGTTCAGGGATAAGCTGTGTAGCACCTATAACTAAAGCAGCCGATAATCCCATTGCTAATACACCTTTCCAATTTCTCATAAAAATCACAACCTTTCATATTTTTTAAGTAAGTTTTTGTTGATGGATATATAATAAAACACTAACTTAAAATGAAACTAAAAAATATAAAATTGTTAAAAGTGTTTGTAACGTCAAATTATTTACTATATAATAAAAACATGAAAATTATATAAAAGGGGGACGAATGGATGAAATTAAGCACGAGAATAGGAATTGTATTTAGTATTATGATTATTTTGTTTGCTGCTGTAATAGGAACAGAGGCGTGTCAGTATAGTTATAATTCTATGTTAGAAATTGTTGAAGAAAATTCAAAGTCGGCGGCTAGGACCACAGCAGATGACCTTGAGGCATTGTTGGATACTTACAAAAATATTGCGGCTGCGTCAGGAAAAGATAGTGTATTAGCAGGAAATACTTCTGACAAAGTAAAGGCTGCAAAGGTTGAGCAGCTTGCACAGCAGTATGGATTTACAAGTGGAAATGTATTAAACAAAAAGGGATTAAGTTTAAAAGATGGAACAGATTTTAGTGACAGAAGTTATGTGAAAAAGGCTCTGCAGGGAGAGATAAACATTTCAGAGGTTACATTGAGTAAGTATACTGGGACTTATGGATTGAGTATAGCAGCACCACTCATTGCCTCAAATGAGATAGTTGGAGTGGTATATTTTAGGGCAGATGTTGATTTTATGAATGATATGGTGAAACATATATCAGTTGGTGATGGCAGTTTTGCGTATATTCTTGATGAAAATGATAATATAATCGCTCATAAAAATTCAAAGTATATTATGAATAAAGACTATAAAGTAAATATTCCTGATAAATTAAAAAGGCATAATGCGTCAAAGAGCGGTAGTCTTACATATAAGACGGGGTCTAAAAAATATATATGCGGATATTCTGAAATAAGCAATACGGATAGCTGGCGCGTTGCGATGGTATCACCGACATCAACATATGAGTCAGAGATACTTAAGTTTGTAAATAAACTTGTTGCAAGCGATATATTTGCAGTGATTATAGCAATTATAATAGCCGTTGTAATTGCGAGAAGTATCAGTAAACCTATTATAAGAGTAAAAAATGTTCTTTTGGGAATGGCTGCCGGGGATTTGTCTCAAAAAATAGAAAGGACAGATCGAAAAGATGAACTTGGTATACTTCAAAATAGTGCGCAGTCTTTAACAGCTACATTATCACAGATACTTGGAGAAGCTGCATATACACTTGAGAGTATAGCTGCATATGATCTTACTGCAAACGATATGCTTGAATATCCGGGCAAATTTAATGAACTTGCAAGTTCGATAAATTTTATAAAGTCTATTTTAAATAATATGATAATGAATATACAGACTTCAGCAGTGAATGTTGAAAGTGGTTCAAGACAGCTTGCGCAGGCAGCTGGAATTGTTTCGGACGGAACAGTAGAACAGGCAGCATCATTGCAAAAGCTTGTGACAGAGGTTGATAATGTTGCAGACGGCATAAATAGAAATTCGCAGAAGGTGCTTGTTGTAAATGACAGTCTTTTAAAACTTGACAATGAGATAAAAGACGGTGATGACAAAATGCAAGAATTGCTAACAGTTGTAAAAGAAGTGGAAGAGATGTCAGAAGATATAAAAAAGATTGTGAAAACTATAGACTCAATTGCATTTCAGACAAATATATTATCACTTAACGCTTCGGTCGAGGCAGCAAGAGCCGGGGATACTGGAAAGGGATTTGCTGTTGTTGCACAGGAGATAGGAACACTTGCTGCAAAGAGCAGTGAGGCATCCAAAAAGACTGCTGAACTTATAGAAAAGTGTCTTAATGGTATTTCAAGTGCAAAAGAATATGCAGTTGTCACATCTAATACATTTACAAACATTGTAATGGATTCTGAAAAGATAGCAGAGGCGTTTGAAGAAATGTCAAAAGACAATGAGATACAGGCTCAGAATGCAAATAATATTAGAGGTGAGATTAAAAATATATCAAATGTAGTTCAGTCAAATACTGCAACTGCTGAGCAGACAGCAGCGTCTACGGAAGTGTTATCTGGCCAGGCAGCATCTCTCAAAGAAATGACAGTAAGATTTAAAGTAAACTGATATATGGTTTGCAAATATCATAAAACATTGTTAATATAATTTAATCTATTATGTTAGACGGAGGTTTATCAGTGAAAGAAATGACAGAACTTGAGAAATACTATAATAAATTTAACGAGGATAAAAGACTGACAAGGCGACATGGTCAGGTGGAATTTATTACATCAATGAAATACATACATGAGTGTATAGGTGACAGAAAATGTGTAAAAATACTTGATATAGGTGCAGGGACTGGAAGATATTCAGTGGCACTTGCGAATGAAGGACATGATGTAACTGCTGTTGAACTTGTTAAATACAATCTCGGAATTTTAAAATCAAAAAAGAGCAATGTAAAAGCAATGCAGGGCAATGCTTTAAAACTTTCAAAACTTGGGGATGATATATTTGATATAACTCTTTTATTTGGGCCTATGTATCATCTGTTTGGATTTGATGATAAGATAAAGGCCCTAAGTGAAGCTAAAAGGGTTACAAAACCTGGTGGAAAGATACTTGTGGCATACTGCATGAATGAGTATAGCATACTTACATACGGATTTAAGCAGAATCATATAAAAGAGGTTGTTCAGGCAGGAAAGGTAACAGAGGATTTTCATTGTATTCCTGAGCCCAGAGATTTGTATGATTATGTAAGAGTTGAAGATATAGATAAGGTACGTATGGCAGCAGACTTAAAAAGAATAAAACTTATCTCTGCCGATGGGCAGGCAGATTTGATGCGTCCAGTATTAAATGCTATGGATGAGGAGACATTTAAACTTTTTGTTGAGTATCATCTGGCAACATGTGAGAGGCAGGAACTTGTAGGAGCAGGGGCACACACAGTAGATATTCTGGAGAAAGAGCTATGATTTAAAAATAGCAAATGGCATTTGTGATTTACATCAAGAATAAAGCTTGTAATAAAAGGCTGCGGGATGTATAATAGTCTGTGCGTCAAAAAATGAACGATCAGCAATAGAAGTAAGCAGATTGTCATAGAAACTTTGACAATATTTTATGGAGGAAGAGATTATGTATAATATACTAAGTGGTTGCTTAAATCCAAATCAGATAACAATGATAGGTATTCTTGCAGCATTTTTGCTCACATTTATCTGTCTTAAATTTCCATTTCCATTTCTGCCTGTAGATCATGGTAGGGAATTTGCGGTAAATGGTGCACTATCGAAAGGAAAGACAAGAGGTGTAGGACTTACATTTGTAATAGCATTTATCATATGTTCATTACTTTTTATGCCTATAACAAGAGAATTTATAATATATTGTATACTTCTGTTTGCAATAATGTTAAGTGGATATCTTGATGATGCTGCAGAGACACCATGGCAGGATTATAAAAAAGGCGCGATCGACCTTATTTTATCAATCATTACGATGTGGACATTCTTAAATTTCAACAGTTCAGTAATAAACATAGGAAAGAATGTGATAGAACTTCCGGTACCTGTTTATTTTGTGCTTGGAATAATCCTTATCTGGGTTTCAATAAATGTAACAAATTGTACTGACGGAGTGGACGGGCTTTCAGGAAGTCTTTGCTGTGTTGTTATATCAGCATTTACGGTAATATTTGCAAATGAACTTGGTTATTATGTAATAGCAGATTTCATTTTTGTAGCAACGCTGCTTGCATATCTTTATTTTAATTCAAAACCTAGTACTATGCTTATGGGTGATGCAGGCTCAAGAGCACTTGGCTTTTATATTGCGATCATTGCAATGAAGACAGGGCATCCTATAAGTTACATAATACTTGCAATTGTGCTTATAGTTGATGGAGGTCTGGGACTTGTAAAGATTTTCTTAAAGAGATTTTTGAAGATTTCAATACTTGTAAATACAAGAACACCACTTCATGATCATGCAAGAAAAAATAAGGGATGGTCTGATACACAGGTGGTATTCAGATTTATAATAATGCAGATAGTAGCGGCTATGATAGGCTATATAATTATAAGCATTTTATAAAAGATAAGTGCATTTAAGAACACAAAGTGAAGCCGTTTTGGCATCGGATAAAGTCAAGTAAAAAAGAATGAATTAAGAGATGATATAATAGAAAATAATTATATTGTCTCTTTTTATTATATCATTTTAACTTGTGGTCATGCACAAAGTATTATAACTTGGCATAATATATAAATGATAACATTTAGAGGTGCTTGCGGTGCAATCCTTTCCAAAACCTATGAATGCAAAAGAAGAGGAAGAATGCATCAAAAGATACCAGGCGGGAGACAAGAGTGCGAGAGAGCTTCTTATTGAAAAAAACCTGCGTTTAGTCGCATATATAGTAAAAAAATATAACACATCTGACAGAGAACTTGATGATCTGCTTTCTATAGGAACAATAGGTCTTATAAAAGGTGTTGATTCATTTGATGGGTCAAAAAAGATCAGGCTTGCAACATATTGTGCAAGATGTATAGAAAACGAGATACTTATGTATATCAGAACGGAAAAGAAAAGTTCTAAAAATGTGTATTTGTATGATTCGATTGGTTCAGATAAAGAGGGAAATGAGATAAATCTCATAGATGTGATTGAATATGAGGACGAGGATGTTGTAGAAAAGATTACACAGGATGAGCGGATCAGGCGGCTTGCTGATAAGATAGAGGATGTTCTTAGCAGCCGTGAACAGGATATAATCAGAAAAAGATATGGGATTGAGGGGTATGATATCAAGACACAGAGGGAAATTGCAGCAGAATATGGAATATCCAGATCGTATATATCCAGAATAGAGAAATCGGCGCTTTTTAAGTTGAGAAAAAGTTATGAAAATGATTGTTTATAGCTTGTCATTGTGCTAAAATATCTAATATATTGTACAGTTTTTAGGAGGGTGTAAATGAAAGTACTTTTAGTAGATGATGCAGCATTTGTACGTATGTCGCTAAAGAAAATTCTCGATGATGCTTCATTTGGGTTTGAGTATATAGAAGCAGGGGATGGAGAGGAAGCTATAGAAAAATATAAGATATATTCGCCGGATTTGGTTATTATGGATATAACAATGCCTAATATGGATGGGATTACAGCGGTAAGTAAAATAAAAGAAATTGATGATAATGCAGTTATTATCATGTGTTCATCAATGGGATATCAGGAAAAGGTTGTAGGTGCCATTACAGCAGGCGCAAAAGATTTTATAATAAAACCTTATGAAGCAGATAAGGTTGTCAAATCAATAAGAGCGGTATTAAAGTTAGATGAGGAGTAAAATGACATATTTAGAAGAATATAAAGAGGGAAATAAATTTTCAGGTATTTACCTGTGTAAATCAAAACAGATATTAAAAACAAAGGCAGGAAAGACATATTATTCGTTGATACTTCAGGATAAGACTGGAACTATTGATGGAAAAGTCTGGGAGTTGAATGCTGGAATAGCAGAATTTGAAAGCATGGATTTTATTATGACGGATGGCACTGTTACATCATTTCAGGGTGCGCGTCAGGTAAATATAAATCGCATAAGAAAAGCGCAGGAAGGCGAGTATGATCCAAAAGAGTACATTCCTGCATCAAAATATGATATAGAAGAGATGTATGCAGAGCTTAAAAATATTATAGCAACGATAAAAGAGCCACATCTTAAACAGCTTACAGAAGAGTGTTTTATAAATGACAAGGAATTTGTAAAGGAATTTAAAGTTCATTCGGCAGCTAAATCTGTACACCATGGATTTATCGGAGGTCTTTTACAGCATACACTTGCAGTCACAAAGATGTGTGTATTCCTTGCAGACAATTATCCTATACTTGACAGAGATCTGCTTATAACAGCAGCAATTTTTCACGACATAGGAAAAGTAACTGAATTATCAGACTTTCCGGCAAATGATTATACAGATGATGGTCAGCTTTTGGGACATATATTTATAGGCGCAGAACTTATCGGAAACAAGGTGCGTCAGATAAGCGGATTTCCACCTGTGCTTGCGACAGAACTTCGCCACTGTATACTTGCGCATCATGGTGAACTTGAGTATGGATCTCCGAAAAAGCCTGCTATAGCAGAAGCGATGGCACTTAATTTTGCAGACAATACGGATGCCAAACTTGAAACGATGACGGAGATATATGACAAGGCAAATCCGACAACGGAGTGGCTTGGCTTCAACAGATTTGTCGATTCAAACATCAGACAGAGTACAGGTAGTGTGGCAAAGAGAAAATGATTAAAAAAGAAAAAGCTGAGAAACTGATTATTTTGTTTATAATTGGTTTGTCGGCTTTTGTTGATATTTTGCGGATATTTTAAAGAGGTTTTATAGAGGAAAAAATATTATGAATAAGGAAAAAAAATTTGTGTGTAATAAGAATGACGAGTTCGAGCTTGAGATTACCGACCTTGGCAGTACAGGGGAGGGAATAGGTAAGATTGACGGATACACACTTTTTGTAAAAGATGCTCTTATCGGAGACAAAGTAAGAGTTAAAGTTATGAAAACGAAGAAAAATTACGGATATGCAAGAATGCTTGAAATAATAGAGCCATCTGAATACAGAGTAGAGCATGAATGTCCGGTGGCAAGGCAGTGCGGAGGATGCCAGCTGCAGCATTGTTCCTATGAAAAACAGCTTTCATGGAAAGAAGAGAAAGTAGCTAACTGTCTTAGAAGAATAGGTGGAGTACCTGTTTATACTGATGCGGAATATAGAGAAATTGTAGATAAAAAAACAGATGAAAAAAAATTTGACAATACCGTAAATGATGCACCCATAATAATGGAACCTATCTTAAGGATGGACAAGCCTGTCCATTATAGAAATAAAGCACAATTTCCGGTCGGATATGACAAAGATGGAAATCTAGTAGCTGGATTTTATGCGGGGAGAACACATAGTATCATTCCTCAGACGGACTGCCTTATACAGCATGAATGCAATAAACAGATAGTTGAGACAGTTCTTGGATTTATGAGAAAGTATAATGTAACAGCGTATGATGAGAAGAAAAACATTGGAATAGTACGCCATATACTCACAAGAGTAGGAAAAACAACAGGTGAAGTCATGGTCTGTCTTGTCATAAACGCAAAAAAGCTTCCTCATTCAGAAGAATTTGTGGAAATGATAAGAAATTGTGGAATTAACCTTGAGATAAAGAGCATCACTGTTAATATAAATCGTGAAAATACGAATGTTATTTTGGGAGAAAAAGTAGAGACACTTTACGGACAGTCATATATAGAGGACTATATAGGTGATATAAAATATCGTATATCGCCGCTTTCGTTTTATCAGGTGAATCCTGAGCAGACAAAAAAACTTTACCAGACGGCTCTTGAATTTGCAGATATAAAAGAGGGCGAAGTGGTATGGGATTTGTATTGCGGAATAGGAACAATATCACTTTTCATGGCGAGAGAGGCAGCGAAAGTATGCGGAGTTGAGATAGTACCGCAGGCAATAGAGGATGCAAAGCAGAATGCCAAGTTAAACAATATAACAAATGCAGAGTTTTTTGTGGGGGCAGCAGAGGATGTTGTTCCTACGCAGTATGAAAAGAGTGGCGGCAGACTGAGAGCAGATGTAGTAACACTTGATCCGCCAAGAAAAGGCTGTGATGAGAAACTGCTTGATACAGTTGTTAAGATGGCACCGTCGAGGATAGTTTATGTAAGCTGTGACCCGGGAACGCTTGCAAGGGATGTAAAGGTGCTTACGGATAAAGGATATGAGGTGAAAAGAGTCAGAGCATGTGATATGTTTGGCGGAAGTTTTCATGTGGAGACAATAGTTGCACTACATCGGATAGATTCGTAAAACTTCTCGACTTCCGGCACTTTGAGAGGTTTTTTCGGTTTGACCAGAGTGACAGAAAAACATACAAAAAAGCAATTTCCGATGGTGTGAATGTCTCAGTCGTATTGGACTGCGGCTTCGGAAACACATCAAAGAGAAAGTAATATCATCATCATTCAACTAAATAACAGAAGCGTGAAAGACCGTTCATTTTCAAGAAAAATTGAAATAGGGCTACCGCAATCCCACTGGCTTTAGCGGTGGGTTAAGGTAGCCGGAAGCGGAGGTTTGTGCTATACTTACGTTATGGGAACGTGGAAATCAAAAAACAGACACAAATATTTGTTACAGTATCATATTATTTTTGTATGCAAGTATAGAAAGAAATTGCTGATGTCAAAACAAATATCAGATGATATAAAGCAGTTTTCTTATGAGATATG
>CAKRFY010000012.1 GCA_934320895.1 uncultured Lachnospiraceae bacterium
GGTTGTCTGTATGGATGAAAAGCCATACCAGCTTTTAGACAACGTAAGGGAACCATTGCCTGCCCGGCCAGGCGATAATTAGAAATTTGATTCTGAATAAGTCATTCCCGTAATGTCAAATGTCTCTTTTTTCATAGGTCATCCTCGCTTTCCTGTGGTTTTTATATACCCCCGTGAGGTATTTGTAAATCGTAAGTTATCACATTGATATGGCTATGTCAAGGTATATGAATTAGTTATTTCCATTTGGGATAATTTTATTTCTAAAAGGGATAATACTTAAGAATGATTTCAAAATAAAAAAATTTCCCATGATATGCACCTCTTTTAGTATATATCATAGGAAATTTATGTTTATCTTATATTTGAGTTTTGTTTCAGAATTGTTAATTCTTGCGTATTTTCTTACACACTAACATGCATATTAACTTGCGTACTTTCTTTCTCAATTATACACAAATTCTCAGAATATTAAAACCACAGAACCTTGATTATCCGCCATATGATAATTATAGCTATCAAATAATACCACTTTTATATCAAATCCTCTTTTTATAACAGTTCAGTCTTTCATTTGTTACATTCATAAACCCGCAAGCTCGAAATCAAATTCAACTCTGCGACTGAACAACAGTCTCTTTTTTACTTATATAAATAAAAAATATAACATTCAAAACAATTCCGACAACCGTTGATGTAGGTGCTGCAAGTCCGATATTTGTAAGGCTTGCATTAGGCTGGATACTCATGACATACGCCATCGGCAGACGCACCAGAAGTGTCTGTGTAAGTCCCTGGATCATTACCCATAATGTTTTATTATTTCCATTAAAATAACCTATCATGCTGAACAATACTGCTGTCACTATGGTTTCCGGTGCAAATCCTTTCAAATATTCAAATCCCTTTTGTATAACCGCGGCATCATTTGAAAAGCATCCGGCAAGGACATCACCCCTAAACATTACTATACAAAATACAACACATCCAAATGCAACACCGACTCCAATTCCTGTAAACATCGCCTGTCTTGCTCTCTTTTTGTTTCCTGCACCGACATTCTGCGATACGAAAGAAGCCATTGACTGCATAAGCGAGCTTGGAATCAACATTGCAAAGTTTACTATCTTACAGGCAACCCCATATCCCGATGATGCCTCAAGACCAAGCCTGTTTACAAAAGCACAGAGTGCCAGAAATGAAAGCTGTGTCAAAAACTCCTGCAACGCAAGCGGCAGACCGATCTCAAGAAATTTACGACACTGTTTGTTTAATCCAAAATCTGATTTTGATATTGAAAATGGAAGTTTTTTCTTGACAAGCATCACAATCGCGCATACAACGCTGACAGCCTGAGCAAGAACTGTTGCAAGTGCTGCACCCGCCGCATCCATATGAAGTCCTGCTACTAATACCAAATCACCAAAAATGTTTACAATACAAGCAACAAGCACAAATATCAATGGTGACTTGCTGTCCCCAAGTCCCCTAAAGATAGCCGAAAGCAGATTGTAGGCAACAATAAAGAAAATTCCGCTTCCACAGATACGGACATAAACCGTTGTGAGACTGACAGCTTCTTTCGGTGCCTGCATAAGAACCGAAATAGGTCTTGCAAAGCATACCATAAGAATAAACAATCCTATCGATATTATTGTAAACACAACAGCAGCTCCGCCAAGTACCTCACCAATCTGCTGTGTTTTCTTCTCACCAATATATCTTGCTATAAGAACCGTGATGCCCATAGCAAACTGCGTGACCACAAATGTCACAAGATTAAGCACCTGACTTCCTGTTGAAACCGCCGAAAGTCCCGCTGTCGATCCAAATCTTCCAACAACCAGAAGGTCTACTGCACCGTAAGCTGCCTGCAAAACAAGTGCTCCTAAAATCGGAAGCATAAACCAGAACAATTTTTTTAATATACTTCCATGCGTAAAATCTGTTTTATCATTACTAATCAATCGTAACACTCCTCTCTGACATAACTTTGTAAAGTTTTTCAATAGTCCTTATCGTGCATTCCACATCTTCGTCTGAAATATCCTCAAGAAGCGGAAGTAATCTATTAAAATACTGATCACTATATACCTGCAACATATGTCTTCCCTCATCTGTAACAGTAATATAAGTAACACGACCATCACTCTCAGAAGTCTGTTTGTGAAGATAACCTTTTGTCTCCATCTCTTTTACAGTGCGTGTCACACCCGGACGCGGAATATCAAGTGCATCACTTATATCTGATACCTTTACACTTACACCCTGTTGTCCCAATGACTCAACTACATCCAAATAGTGGATATATGACGGTGTAACCCCCTTTGGAAGTGAAGGAAGTAAATCTCTTGACCGCTTTGCCAGATAGCACGCATCAAATATTGCTTTTATCTTTTCGATAGTCATGATAAACCTTCTTTCCTTGCTTTTTGAACACATCCATAGCGGAATTTTTAATTATCGTTCATCCACAGATTTTTTCCCGCTGTAATGCTATGTATTTATTTAAAATAACAAAGCCAATATAATTACCTTTGTTAATTATCATAGATAACTATATTAACTTTTTCTTGTTTTGTCAATACATTTTTTATTTCTTTCCCAAATTCACGCGTTAGCACATTTATTCAACAGCTAATAATGATATCCGATATAAAAGCAAAAAGAGGATGATTATACTTTCACCCTCTCTTAATCCTAGATGCCTGTTTATCTCTATACATCGCCTGATCTGCCTGCTCATACGCTTCTTTAAACGAAATGTTTTCGTTTTCAATTGTATAACTTCCAAACGACACACTAAGCGTTAATTTATCATCACTCTTTTCAACAAGACGTTCTGCTATCGTATCAAAATCCATAAAATCTAAAAGAAGCTGTCTGTATTTTGGTGCAACATACTTGTGACATATACAAGAAAAAACGTTCCGAGGTGTTTTCTCCTCATCTATCAATTTGTTCATAAAAGGCGAAGTGTTTATATTCTCCAATTTCATATCATCCAAATGCAGTAACATAATAGAAGAATAATGAGTGCTTATCGCATTTATGATGCCAAGCTGTTTTTGCATTTTTTTAAGATTCGCCTTATCAAAATGCCTTTGAATTGAGAGCAGTATAAGACAGATAATAAGTATGGTATTTTCTTAAGCATAACATTACCGATAAAACTCTTTTTAGGATATTTTATCAGATTTTTTATGTATTTCTTTTCTAAAACTTTCTTCCATAAGTCATACAGATTTTTATTATCCATGTTTGCCTGTGATACAATATTTAATTTATTATCAGTTACGATAATTCCTCCTATATGCTCAGTACGGATAAAGTCATTTAAAAAATCACTATTATCCAAAGACTTCCTGTCTATAAATTCACGAAGTCCCTTTGCATCGTCCAATAAAGACTGTAGACTTCTTGAAGAAATTCCTCGGTTATAATTATCAAATTTTTCACACTGTGTCTGGAGAAATTCCTCATTACAGGCAAGTCCATCTGCATATCACTTTACAAAAGCAGTCTGTGCCAGCATAAATGTACTGCATGAATAAACTTTCACACCAGGATATAAACTATTAAGAAGAAGTTCCTCCGATTTTGAATCTGCCTGCACTGCAATCCCACCGGTGCTTTTATAGCTTTCAAGGGCTTTATCAGGACTTTTTGAACCAACAAGTATCTTCAACTTACTTTCCATATATGTATCCGTCCATAAACAGTCAACTTTGCCACTATTTAAGAACTCATCTCTTTCACCCCACGGTACTTCCACAAAAGATGGTCTATAGCCAGCCATATTACATGCTTTTTTGCTATCTCCGCATCTATTCCTATATAATCTCCATTTTCATTCATGTAAAAATACGGCTTTAGCATGTTGACGCCTATTTTTAATTCAGGCAGCTGCGAATCATCAACTGCCTTTTGTTGCTCTTTTTCAGATTGTTTATTACAGGCACATAAAAAACATCCCATAATTATAAGCAGTAATGTCAACATTGCCTTTTTAAACTTCTTTAATTTCATTTCTAACTCCTATTTTATGCCCTAACAAATGATTGCGATAATTTTTTCTTAATATCCCTCAATTCATTATCCTCAAAACATCTCTCAGGCAGTATAAACGCCTGCATTGCACCGTAAAATATGTAGATATAACCTCTCTCCTCATAAACACTAACAATATCATTATACTTAACTACAGTCTTATCCTGTCCGCAAGTCTCAATGATATTATCATCCAAAAACTCAATCACAGCCTTATCATGATAAGGAAGTTTTCCATCACTTTTCATTTTCATGATATTCTTCTTGATATTCCTACGCATCATAAAAGGCACGAAAAACCACCATAAAACAGCTGCTAAAACTGCAATACCAGTCACTTTCAGTATAAGCCCTGTTTCAATATTGATAATAAGCAATGCCAAAACAAAAACAAACATAGCAACCGGAAAAGAAATTCTTGTAGCTAAAAGAGAATACTTTCCAATTTTTGAATGTTTCAAATATGAATAATTAAATTCGATATAATCGTTGTCATTTAAATTAATGTTATACTTCATAAAAATCTCCTTGCCTTCGTTTTTTAATATCTACATTAACTCACCGATTTTTTACCCCAATCCAAATTAAAGAACTTATCAGCAGAAAAAACGGATAAAACATATAAGGAATAATGTCAAATGCCGAAATACTTTTTCCAAGTTCAGTAACTGCCGATATTGCAACAAGCATCTGTGCCCCGTAAGGCAAAATCCCCTGTGTTATGCAGGAAAATGTATCCAGCAGTGATGCCGTTTTTTTCGGTGTGATCTCATATGTCTGTGCCATTTCTTTTGCGATAGGATTCGCCATAACGATAGCCACTGTATTATTGGCAGTCGCTATATCCATAGCACCAACTAAAATTCCCATGCCAAGCTGTCCACCTCGTTTTCCTTTAAATATATGTCGTATTCCACCTAAAAGAGCATCAAACCCACCATATGAACGAATCAATGCACACAATGCAGCTACAAGTATTGCTACAATGCATGTTTCAAACATACCAGATACACCATTTCCCATATTTGTAACAAGCTCAACAGCAGAAGTCTGTCCTGTAATCAGCATTATAAATGCTCCTGATACGATACCCGTCAGCAATACAAGAAACACATTCCAGCCAATTATACCACCTATCAGCACAAGCACATATGGTATTATCTGTATCAGATTATAATTATGATGTACACTTCCGTCAATCACCGTATTCCATGATAAAAAACCAACCAAAATAACCGCTACCACAGCTGCCGGAAATGCGATCCAAAAATTTTGTCTGAATTTATCTTTCATTGCACAACCCTGGCCATTACAAGCTGCAATAGTCGTGTCTGAAATAAATGACAAATTGTCTCCAAACATGGAACCTCCCATTACCGTAGCCACACAAAGCGGTACAGAAAAGCCTGACGCGTCCGCAACTGCAACTGCAATCGGTGTTATCAGTGTTATCGTGCCAACAGAAGTTCCCATTGCGACAGACACAAAACATGCTACAATAAAAAGAACAATGACTGCAAATCTTGCAGGAATCAACTGTAACATAAAATATGCAACACTCTCCGCACTGTTTCGCCCTACAACACCTACAAACACGCCGGCTGTCAGAAATATAAGCAGCATTGTTATTATATTTTTATCTGCCATCCCCTGTGCCATAATATCTAACTTTTCATCAAAAGATACATCCCTGTTTTGCAGACAGGCAGTCAGAATCGCCACCAAAAAAGCTACAATTATCGGAATATTATAAAAGCCCATTGGAATCTTCATAATATATTCAAATACGATTCCTAGCCCCAAATATAATACCAAAAATACAAAAATAGGCAAAAGTGCCACCAGATTTGCTTTTCTTTTCATGTTTTATCCTCATTTCTAAATGTATTGTGAACTACATGCGAAGTCAAAACTTCGATACTTATTGTTCAAATATTTCCGTGTTTTATATTTAACTATTTTTAGGTTGTTCTGTCAAGGATGCGATAATTTCTAATAATAAAATATTTATTGGCAATTCAATCTTCATTTCTGCAAACCTCATTACAAAATGACAACTAAAATCTCAAAATCATTCCCCACAAAGTTTCCTAATCAATTGCCATTTTCATTTTTTTGTGTATATTATTACTAAACAAATATACGGAAGGAGGTCAATTTTGAATACAGAACTTAAAAATTCAATTACTGCTACTAATAAAGAAGCTCAGTATGATGCAAGTGCTAAAAGACTGCTCGGTCAAAAAATCATCCTTGCACATATATTATCAAAAACAATTCCTGAATTTATGGGCATGAAACCTTCGGATATTGTCTCCTTCATAGAAGGCGAACCATATATTAGCACAGTTCCTGTTGACCCCGGACTTACAAAAGATGACCTGATCTCCAAACACAACTGGCACGGAAACCTTGACCTGCTAAATATAATCATGGTAGGAATTTCAAATAATCTTCCACCACACGATGACACTTACGAAATGCACCGTCTTTTAAGTGCATTGCTTTCAATAGATTTATCAGTAAATGAAAAATTAGACATTATAGGGAATGAATATGATATTCCTATGGAAAATAATTTAAGAGAGGATGTGAATGTTATGTGCAACTTAAGTCAGGGTATAAAAGAAGTGGGCATTGCAATTGGCGAGGCACGTGGTAAAGCCATCGGCAAGGCTGAGGGCAGGGCTGAGGGCGAGGCAACTGCTGAAGCAAAAATAGTGATAAACATGCATAATAACGGACTCGCTCCCGAACAGATAGCTACTTTTACCAACAAAGATATCGATGATGTTAAAGCTATTATATCCGGCAATATTCCAGCTCTCGCAAAATAATAAAGGTAATAACCCAATACCCTAATTAAAAAAACTGTGGACTTGATTATCTTTTAAAAATCTTAAAGGATAACAATCCACAGTTATTTTTTACAGCATAAAACTAATTTACTGCATCATTAATGTTTTTTCAAATAACTCGTATAAATTTTCAAAGCAGATAATTCCACCACAAAAACTACTTCTACTTAGACGGAATCCTACTTGCAATCCTTCCCGCAAAATCATTAAAGTTCTGCGTCTGGAGTATAACTTTCCCTGGTCCTACAAGTCTTGTAAGAAAAAGTCCCTCGCCGCCAAGGAATATGTTCTTAAGACCTTTTACTGTCTCAATCTCATATGTTACAGTCTTCTCAAAGCCGACCACATTACCAGTATCAACTTTTATAACTTCACCTGGTGCAAGTTCTTTGATAACCTTATCACCATCAATTTCAAGAAATACCATACCTGTTCCAGTGATGTCCTGAAGTATAAACCCTTCACCTCCAAAGAAACCTGACGAAAATCTCTTTGTAAATGCAACTGACAAATCTACTGTAGGCTCAGCACAAAGAAATGCCCCTTTCTGGCAGATAAATCCACCTGTCTCTCCGATATTTATCGGAAGAACCTCACCTGCAACTGTTGATGCAAATGCTATCTCTGCTCCTGCTTTAGTTGCTGTATATGTTGCCATAAATAATGATTCACCTGCAAACATACGACCAACGCCTTTTAAAAGACCGCCCTTCGTATTTGTGTCCATCTTAATTCCCTCTGTCATCCATGCCATACCTCCTGATTGTGTGTACATGGACTCCCCTGGTGAATCAAAAAGCACCTCCACTGCTGGCATTGTGTTTCCTACTAATCTGTATTGCATAACTCCCTCTCTTTCCGCACTCTAAGTGCACAATAACTATTTTTTTCAACCAACTTCTTTATTATATTAGCAGATATTGGAAATTATGAAAAGAAAAAAATAACTGTTGCTACTGAACATACATAATGTGCAGTAACAACAGTTACAAATATAATCATATCTAAGAATTTCATTTACTTTAAAAGTAGCAGTGGATCTACACTCTTTCCATTTTCCTTAACCTCAAAATAAAGGTTAGTTCCCTCTACTGTATAATACTTCGTAGGTTTTGCAATGTGACCTACTATATCACCTTTGGCAATTTTCTGACCATTCTTTACATTTAAATTTTTAAGCTGACCATACACAACTTCATATCCGTTTCCAATATCAACTGTTACCGTTGTTCCCGTTTCATCACTTGTCTTTATGCTTTTTACAACACCTGCTGCTGCAGCTTTTACCTTTTCATCAGCTTTTGCTGCTATTACGACGGCAGGATTTATTTTGTACTGTGCAAGTGTCTTAAAATAAACTGTATTGCTGTCACTGAATTTAAGAATTATGTCTTTCTCACTGCTTCCGACAGGCCAGACCATACCTTTTTCGGCATCAAACTTAATAGAATCATCTTTTGACATTGTGCTTACAGCTTTATTTTTCTTTGTATCTTGATTATTTTTTATGTTATTATCCTGACCTTTTGCGTCTGTACCCTTCTTTTTGTCATCTTTCTTAACTGCTGCATTTTTATCAGCTGCATTATCACTACTGTTGTCCTTGCCCGCTTTACTTCCTGCTTTTGCATCGTTTAATTTTTCTCTTGCACTTTTAATATCATTTTTCTTTTTAATATTATTAACAGCCCCCGAACCTGCTGCTACTGTTTTATTTTCTGTATTTTTGCCTGTTGCATTGTCTTTTTTATCTGATGAAGTTCCTGTTTTATCATCTGTATCTGCTGACTTTGTACCTGTTGATGAATCAGAAAAAAGCTTTGTTCCGTCACTCTGTGGTGCTTTATTCATCTTATAATATACCCCGCCTATTCCAAGACCACATACAAGTGCTGCACACAGTGACACACAAAGCCCTTTTTTCTTAAAGTTGTTTTCCTTATTATCATACATACGGCAATCCCTCCATTAAACAACGATTTATTTAAAAAAACAAAAACAGACACTCTAATTCCACTACTGTTCATCCTTGCAATGTGCCAATAATGATTTAAGGCCCATACATCTTCAATGCATGGGGCTTAAATCCTGTAAAATTCACTTATTGTCAAATAGCCTGACAGCTAATATCAAGCTTGCGAATGAACAATAACCCAATGCCATCAAAATGTCTGATAGTATCTGTTATTATTCTTAACAAATTTATTTTTTTTATTCAAAATTGTTGTTTAAATTATTGTTGCTGACTATATGATCTATTCCCTACGCCACAACATCCTCAAACTGTGAATTATAAAGATTTGCATAAAATCCGTTTGCCGCAAGAAGTTCATCATGATTTCCCTGCTCGATTATATCTCCATCTTTCATAACAAGGATAAGGTCGGCATCGCGTATCGTTGAAAGCCTGTGTGCTATAACAAAGCTTGTGCGTCCTTTCATAAGATTATCCATTGCTTTCTGTATCTCTATCTCAGTTCTTGTATCAACTGAAGATGTTGCTTCATCCAGTATAAGTATCTTATTGTCTGCAAGAATAGTTCTCGCTATCGTAAGAAGCTGTTTCTGTCCCTGTGATACACTACTCGCATCCTCGTTAAGTTCCATCTGGTAACCACCCGGAAGTGTCTGGATAAAATGATGTGCTCTCGCTGCTTTTGCCGCTGCTATTACTTCCTCGTCTGTCGCATCAAGTCTTCCGTAACGGATATTTTCCATTATAGTTCCCTTAAATAACCATGTGTCCTGAAGTACCATTCCAAATGCGTCACGAAGTTCACGCCTGTTAAAGTCCTTGATATTGCTGCCGTTTAATTTTATCGCTCCACTGTTTACATCATAGAAACGCATAAGTAATTTTACCATAGTTGTTTTTCCTGCACCTGTAGGCCCTACGATTGCAATCTTTTGTCCAGGTTTTACCTCCGCACTAAAATCATTAATGATTATCTGTTCAGGATTGTAACCGAAATGAACATTCTCAAAACTTACCTCCCCGGTTACTATATCGCAGATAGCACATGATATACGAACACCTATGAATGCCATTATGGGATTTACAGATATAACATTAAATCATGTAAATGAACCTGATAAAGTAAAATACGGACTTGATAGAATAAAACTATCAGGAAACTTTTTATTAGAGCTTGTCAATGAAGTTCTTGATATTTCAAAAATTGAAAATGGACAGATGAAAGTAAAGCCTAAAGAGATAAACATATGTGAACTTTTTGATGAATTTTCTCCATCACTAGAACAGATGAAACTTAGAAAAGATCTTGACATTAGCTGTATAAAACATGATATTAGCTATGCCGAATTATTTGCTGACCCTCTTCGCATAAAACAGATATACACTAACATTTTATCCAATGCCGTAAAATATACTCCTAATGGCGGAAGTGTTACTTTTGAAATATATCAGGAAAAAATTCCCCACAGCAAAAATGTATTTCTTATTGCCAAAATAAGCGATACCGGAATAGGAATGTCTGAAGAATATATTGAAAATATGTATTCAAAATTTACAAGAGAAACTGACTCGCGCATAAACAAAGTTCCAGGTTATGGACTTGGTCTATCAATCGTAAAATACCTTACAGATATCATGAATGGCCATATTGATGTCCAAAGTGAACTTGGCAAGGGTACAACTTTTACAGTAACTTTGGAAATTCCATACCTTAAAGAACACTCGAGAATCGCACCTGAGACATTAACCATTGAACATTATTCAAAAATCTGTTCGGGAATGCATCTGCTTATCGCAGAAGATAATGAATTAAACTACGAAGTTATATCAGAACTTCTAAAGATGCATAATATAACTTGTGAACATGCAGCGGATGGCTCCATTTGTGTTGAAATGTTAAAGTCTGCTAAAAAGCACACTTATGATGCAATACTCATGGATATGCAGATGCCCGTAATGAACGGACTTTACGCAACAACAACAATAAGAAACCTTGACAGTTCAGAAGCACACAGCATCCCTATTATAGCAATGACCGCAAATGCTTTCAAAGAAGATATTGAGAAATGTCTCAATGCTGGCATGAATAAATATTTATCAAAACCTGCAGATATTTTCAAACTTTTAAAAGTATTATCTGAGTTCAGAAATAATAATTAAATTTGACACTATTAGCTGCTATGAGCAAGTAGCAGAGCTGATTGCGAATATCCGCTTGACTCCCCTATATTCAACTTAACAAAAATAGTTAAATATAGGGGATTATAATTTTTCAACTTTGTCTATTCAGACTTCTTAGCCTCATTTTTATCAGCATTGTCTAACTCTTTAAAATATTCGCTTGGCATATTTTGTGGCTCAACAGTTTTTATCTGTGGATTTTCCATATCAGTCAATATAGTCTCAGGCTTTGACAAAGTAACACTTTCATCTACTTTCTGCTTCGTGTTCACAGTTTCATTTAAATCCTGTGACTGCATTTTCTCAACCTCATATGGATTTCTTGGCTGCGCTACTGCCGGTTCATCGCTCGTATTAACCATATTTCTATAATATACATCTGCATGTGTGTAAATTCTTTTTTCATGGTAATAAACAACATTAGTATCACTTAGAATATCATGTAATCCTCTTTTCTTCTTATCAATAGCAATCATTATATATCCTATCGAAAGTATAAGTGCAGATAAAAATCTTCCTACAGTTTCTCTAAACGCCACCTCAAAGAATGTCAGTTTTCTATCTTCAACACTTACCACTCTTATCTGGAACAATTTCTTTCCAAGTGTTGAACCCGTAAAATATGTCAACAGAATAAAATATGCAGCTTGCATCAGATAAAATAATATATCTTTTATGGAATACTGAAAGATAAAATCTTTCACCAAAAAATTATCAGGACTTGCGACTGTAGCAATCCACACTGGTACCCTTACCACAAGCATGGCAGCCCAGACTATTAAAATATCAACTAAATACGCCGCAAGACGAACGAAAAATCCTGCATATATACGATCATCCGGTCTATTTTGCATAATATTTAAGCACCCCATTTCCATTGTTTTGTACAATGTCCTCTGCAAGATCAATGTCTGACTTAGGAACAATGTCTTTTACTGCGCCAAATAAACTGCTAAACATTCCTGATAATGAATTGTTTTCAGGTGTATAATAAGTTATATTTTCTGAAAATCCAGCTTCTTTTGCGAATTCTTTCTTCTCATCCTCGAGAGAACCTATTTCATCAACAAGATTTATCTCTTTTGCTTGCTTTGCTGAATAGATACGACCATCGGCAATTTCTTTTACCTTATCAGTATCCATCTTTCTTCCTTCAGCCACAATATCAACAAACTGGTCATAAGCTTCATCTACAAGCGATTGAAGAATATCTCTCTGTTCTTTCGTAAGATCAAGCCCCTGTGAACCCATTGCCTTATTTCTTCCACTTGTTATGTCAATTTCCTTTATTCCAAGTTTATCATAAAGTTTTTTGCAATTTGTAAGTGAAACTATTACACCAATGGAACCAGTCCAACAATTTCTATTTGCATAAATCTTATCTGCTGCCATCGAAATATAATATCCACCTGAGCATGCCTGCGATGCAAAATATGCCCATATAGGTCTCTTTGTCTTTTCCTTATACTCCATAAGTTTCAGATACATCTCATCACTCTCATAAACAGCCCCTCCCGGACTGTCAACAAAAAGAAGTATTCCCTTATTCTTATCAGACTTTTCCATCTTTTCAATATACTTTAGATACAAGTCATGATCATAAGTATTACTTGATGTAAGACTATTAGATGAAGACGCACCAATCTCTCCCTCAATGTTTATAACACCTATAAATTCTTTGTCAGGTAAATCAATGTTTGCGCCTGCATCAGAAGAAAACATATCCTTTACTATATTAGTCGTTTCTGCCTTGTTTTTCTGCACTAGTTTTGAACCTATTACATTTGATGCAACACCTGTGATTCCAACCGCTATTATCACAACCCCGGTAACCACAATGCTGATGATCTGTTTTGTTTTCATAACTTTTTCCTTTCCCTACTAATCCTTGCTATATGCACTTTTATGCATTATTGTATGCAACATGGTTAATTTTACCACAACAATGCTTTTCGGTCAAAAAAGCAAATATGGCCTATCTCCTTGCACATAGCATGATTTATAATATAAAAATTCCCCCATCTGCTGCTTTCGCAGTCAAAACGGGGGATAAATTCAGAATCATTATATCACAATTCTAAAATTAATCTGCATCTGTAACCTCAACCTTAACTTTATTAAGGTGCCAGATTTCTTTTGCATATTCTTCAATAGTTCTATCTGATGAGAACTTACCGCTCTTTGCTGTATTTAACATAGCAGAACGAGCCCATCTCTTTTCATCTCTGTATGCAGCTTCAACCTTTTCCTGAGCTTCTGCATATGATCTGAAGTCCTTAAGAATAAAGTACATATCAGGTCTTCCACCCTGTCCATCAAGAAGAGAATTATATATGTCTCTAAATTCTTCAAAATTGCCCTGAGAATATGTTCCATCTACAAGCTGTGTGAGCACTGCACGTATATCTGAATCTGAATTATATATATCTCTTGGATTATACTGTCCGTTATGCTCATATGCAATTACTTCATCTGATGAAAGACCAAAGATAAATGCATTTTCCTTGCCAACTTCATCAACTATTTCAACATTTGCACCGTCCATAGTACCAAGTGTAAGCGCACCATTCAACATAAACTTCATATTTCCTGTTCCTGATGCTTCCTTACTTGCTGTTGAAATCTGCTCTGAAACATCTGCTGCCGCAAAAATAATTTCAGCATTTGAAACTCTGTAGTTCTCAATAAACACAACCTTAATCTTTCCATTGATAGATGCATCATTATTGATAACATCACCAACACTATTGATAAGCTTGATAATTGATTTTGCTCTCTGGTAACCTGCTGATGCTTTTGCACCAAATATAAATGTTCTAGGATAGAAGTCCATTCCTGGATTCTGTTTTAATTTATTGTAAAGATACATTACATGCAGAATATTTAAAAGCTGACGCTTATACTCATGTAAACGCTTTACCTGTACATCAAAGATTGAACGAGGATCTACTTCAATTCCATTGTGCTCCTTGATATATTTTGCAAGTCTTACTTTATTCTTATACTTGATGTTCATAAATTCTTTCTGACTAAGTTCATCATCAACGTAAACAGAAAGTTCATCAATATGTTTAAGATTTGTAATCCAGTCATCACCAATCTTATCTGTAACCCACTGTGCAAGTAATGGATTTCCATGAAGTAAAAATCTTCTCTGTGTAATACCATTTGTTTTATTATTGAACTTCTCAGGCATCATTTCATAGAAGTCCTTAAGTTCCTGATGCTTAAGAATCTCTGTATGAAGTTTAGCAACACCATTAACAGAAAAACCTGCTGCTATCGCAAGATGTGCCATCTTAACCTGACCATCATAAATGATAGCCATCTTCTCAACCTTGCTGTTATCATCAGGATATTCAGCTTGAATCTTAAGAACAAATCTTCTATTGATTTCTTCAATGATCTGATAAATTCTTGGAAGAAGTCTTGAGAAAAGTTCCAAAGGCCATTTTTCAAGTGCCTCTGACATAATAGTATGATTCGTATAAGCACATGATTTTGTAGTGATATCCCATGCCTCGTCCCATGAAAGATTATACTCATCCATAAGTATACGCATAAGCTCTGCAACCGTAACTGTAGGATGTGTATCATTTAACTGGAATACAACCTTCTCATGAATCTTATGGATATCATCATGTTTTTCCATATACTTTTTAACCGCACGCTGAATGCTTGCAGATACGAAGAAATACTGCTGTTTTAATCTAAGTTCTTTACCAGCCATATGATTATCATTTGGATAAAGAACTTCACAGATAGTTCTTGCAAGATTTTCCTGCTCTACTGCCTTCTGATAATCTCCCTTGTCAAATGAATCAAGGTTAAATGTATCAATAGGCTCTGCATCCCAGATTCTAAGAGTATTTACAACATTGTTGTTGTAGCCTACAATCGGGAGATCATAAGGAACGGCTCTTACTGACTGATAGTTTTCCTGAACAAACTTATCTCTTCCACACTCATCTTTGCGAATAGTAACATAACCACCAAATTTAACTTCAACAGCATACTCAGGTCTCTTAATCTCAAATGGATTTCCATACTTGAGCCAGTCATCAGGTTTTTCAATCTGATAACCATTTTCAATAACCTGTTTAAACATTCCATACTTGTAACGGATACCACATCCATATGCTGGATATCCAAGAGTTGATAATGAATCAAGAAAACATGCCGCAAGTCTTCCAAGACCACCATTTCCAAGTGCTGCATCAGGCTCCTGATCTTCAATAACATCAAGATCCATGCCAAGTTCCTCAATAGCCTCTTTAATCGCCTGATTTCCTTTTAAATTAATAATAATATTTCCTAAAGCTCTTCCTGTAAGGAACTCCATAGATAAATAATAAACTGTCTTTACATCCTGTTCCTCATAAGTTCTGTGTGTAGCCATCCACTGGTCTACGATAAAATCCTTAACTGCATATGCCACAGCCTGAAATTTCTGCTGATCATCAGCTTCACTTATAGATTTTCTGAATAAAACCTTTAAATAATCCTCAACTTCCTTTTTGAACTCTACCTTATTCAATTCCTTCATACTATTTATTATCCTCCTGCTATTGCAACCGACTATGTCTAACATTTACTATTATAAACCACAACCCCTTAAAAATCAATGAATCTAATAACCTTACATCATATTTATCCTTTTCTTTTTTCTCAATAGGTTCTAACTTTTTATCTGTCTTAAATTACTTGAATCCCTTAAAAATATACATAAATTCCCATTTTTACTCATATCTATTAACTGATAAATAAAAGTGGGGTAAATCCATGTTTAATCGAAAAAAAGCCTCTTTTCACCGAATTCAAACAGTGATATGCACCATCGCAACAGCCATTGCCATATTATTTTGTTCAAGCGGGTGTGCAGAAACTGACGATTATCCAAAAACCAGAGATATAGACTATACTGTTGTAACAGGAAATGAAATTCCAAATGAACTGCGTAAAATGATAAAAGAACGCAAAGATTCTGCTTTTCAGTTAAGTTTTTCATGTGACGGCGAACTATATATAGTTAAAGGTTATGGTAAACAGCTATCTCCCGAATTTAGCATAACTGTCAATGAACTCTATCTTTCCGACAAATACATTGTATTTGATACGGAACTTTATGGTCCCAAAAAGGAAACAAAATCTAAATCAAAAAGCTATCCATACATTGTTGTAAAAACAGAATACATTAACAAATCAATTGTTTTTAAGTAACAATGAAACCTATATCCGCAAATGTAATTTCATCCTTTATCTTGCATCTTGTTTTTACATTTGCGGCAATCTTTTCTCCATTTACAAAAGTACCATTGCTCGAACCTCTATCTGTAACATACAAAAAATTTTCATCAGCTTCAAGTATGGCATGATTTCTGCTTATATAATTTTGAGGAAGAATAACCTGATTCTCACGACTTCTTCCAACATGTACTGTATCTTCCGAGCCACAGCCAAATGACATTGACTTTTTTACATTTATTATATCCGGGACAAATTCTCTTATCAAAATATTCTTTATATTTCCTCTCACAAGTGAAAAACATTCACTTGTATCACAATCATATTTTTCATTCTTCGTTGGTTCTAAATCTTTTATTTTAGCCTTAGAACCAACATTACCATCTGATGCTCTACTATTTTCCTGCCAGTCTTTTCCTCTATCAATGTCAGAAATCACTCTGTTATCCAAAAATATCTCGATATCGTTCACATGAAAGTTGTCTTCTGACACTATGCCATATAAACCGTATATAAACTCAACACATTTTATATCTCCATGATCCGCTATTTTCATAAATTCTTCCGTGAGACTTTTGATCTGATTTCTAAATGAATTGTTCATACCAGGCAAAACACAAAATTCAAGTTCTTTATATTTTCTATTTCCAAATATTAAATCTTTCCTGAACAAAATTGAATCAGCTGATATAAGATATTTCTCACAACTTTTCGTTGTCTTTACAAAAGCCTTATATATTTCATACAAAATATCATATGTCATTTCCTGCTTTTTCATAATGTCGCAAATTACGGTTTTATCAGTTGTATCATAATATAGATAAAGTTTATTGTCCTCGTATCTGAAATCACATGAAAGTATTCCTGAAATATTATTGTTCTGAAGCATTTTGACTTCAACTGATTCCTCATGTATGCAGTCAATATCAAAAACAATATAAGAGCCTGAAATACCATCCTTCCTTTTATACTCTAGTTCCTTCTCCATTATCATTCCCCACTTTTTTGTCTATATCTGACCATAACATCTGGTTTAATCTTTAAATATTTCGTTTTAAGACAAATTTTCTTTGTCCTTTTCATAAAATATCCCACAACTGGAATATCAATCTTTGAAACAGCTTTAACCTCCACTTTTATATAAATTTTACCAATATCACATTTTACATTCGTAATGTTAAATACCCTGAGATTTTTCGAAATATCCCTTTTGCTTATTTTTTTATCATCCTCTTTACTGCTTTCTCCCCCTTCTGCTAAGCATATTACACTGTACCTGATATTCTCCTGTAATATCACTTTGTCATGTAAAAAAAATAACATATAGATCATTGCAAAAATAATTCCAAGTATCATTGGAACAATAAACGCCGCTTCTATGGTATAATTTGCTGAAACCCTGTATCTTTTATCCATATCTTTCCAAATACCTTCTCTAATATTATCTGTATTTAAATCACCTTCTATTTCGTAAATGATCGTATTTTATTCAAAATCTAGTACAACACTTCATTGCAATAAACAGCATATATATGCAACAAATATAAATGGTATAAACGGCATCTCATATTTTTTCTTTTTCTTCTTAAAAATAACAAGATACAATGCTGCAAAAAAGGCAAACATTATAGACATAAGAATAATAAAAACTCCTCTTTGAACTCCTATAAAACATATTATTATCATATAAACCGCCGCATCACCTATTCCTATCGCACCATTGCTAAGAATTGATACTGCAAAAAACACTCCACCAATGCAAATTCCCACTATAAAATTTTCAATAGTAAGACTTTTTTCAATATAAGCACAAACAGCAATAATTAACGAAAATATCAATAACACTCTTATATCAATCATCCTCTTTAAAATATCCATTACTGTACATACTCCAATACACAGACATAATGCTCCATGTAATAACATATACTTACTTCACCCTCTTTCTTTGCATTTATTACATTCAGGCATTCCATTTATCTCTGATTTTCTCACTGTTCTTACATTCCTTTTTATTCCATGACATTTCTTTATAAGATGATACCTGTCACCATAATTTGTTATGTAAACATAACTCTTCAAAGCATCACTTGATTTAACGCAAAATTCACATTGCTTATATTTCCCACCTGATGAATTTCTCTTTTTATCAATACTTTTAGCCAAGACTCTCTGCACACTTGGATTCAGGTACGTACAATCTGAATAAACATGATAAACACTTCCTTTTTCAGTTATATATACCTTATCATCTGACTGCTGTGCCTCAGAGCACATACTCTTTCCCGCATACTCACTTACAACTATTCTCTGATAAAACCTCTGCTTTGTAAGTGCACCAGCCAAAAATGGAATCTTAGTTTTATATTTCATAAAACATATTTTATACCCATTATTTTCTGACCAACTAATAATATATCCACCTTTCAAAACAGAAGTCAGTGTATCAACTTTTGTACCATATACCGCATAATTTGATGCTGCATCTGCAAGTTGTATATGGTTCTGGTTTATTCCCAATAATACTTTAAACTCATAAAAAATTGAAAATAGTACAATAAAAAACACAGGTACACACAATGAGGCCTCAACAGTAATAGATGCTCTTAAGTTTATTTTTTTGAGCTTATCTTCCATATCCGTAGCTTGTAATCAAACTCCTTTCAAATTTTTTGTATTTTAAATTTTTTCCATATGAATTCCACAAATACGAAAATATAAATTTCATTTCATATGTAACTTCAAAATCCGCAGACACGACACAATCATAAATACTAAAGCTCTCATTAAACCTTTTTCTAAGATCAAACTGAATAAGATCAAACATTCTTGTTTTAATTTTTTCTGCTGGAACAAATGTGGCAAAGCAAAATAAATATTCCTTATAATCGATATATCCTGATACAATTTTTCCATCACTTTTTTTATACTGTTTTGCTTTCTCCTGAAAAAAGCTTCCTGTAACCAGACAGATCTCTTCATATTTAATTTTTATATCTGTTATCTTTTTTACAAATGGAATCTGTCTGCCATCAAGAAGTGCAGCTGTATCAATACATGATTCTTCAAATGCTAATATTGCAAGTATTACATACTGAACCCCCTTTATAACAGGTTCAATTCCTGTAATACCAGCTATTGCAGTGGCCGTTGCAAGAGCTTTGGCATTTATTACCTTATCACTTGATATTGCAACAAAATTCATTACCATTCTTGCCGCAATAATCCTGCTTACAACACCTGCCAGATTGTCTTTTTCCTTTTCATTTCCACAAATAACATATTCCATTCCATAGTCTACAGCCTTGGCGTCATTTTTAACATACGATGAAAATACTTTATTGGCATAAATGATACTCTCAAGTTTTTCCTTTCCATCAATCTTTCCAAGCATATTCTCTGTTGACTCATTATTATTAGCATTTAATAATATACTTTTCAAAAAACTTCCAGCACTTTCATATTCTCCTGCCGATTTATCATTTAGATCATCCGCACTATCAGCACCTATCTCCCTACTTTCTGTCTGTTTATCTTCTACTTCTTCATCTACGGATACAGCTTTTTCTATCTTTTCTTCTGAAAGCTGTTTAGAGTCGCAAACAAGTGAAAGATATCCATCCTCGATAATCTCTTTAAATACTTCTAGCGGATTTCCTATATCTTCTTCATCATCCTCCTCCGTATCTAAATCTTCATTTTTATTATTATCTGCATTCTTATTTTTGTCGGCAGCTTTACCTGTATCTTCATCCTTATCTTTTTTCACTACAGTTTCATTTTTATCTTTGCCATCTTTTGCATCCTCAGTCTTGTACTTTTCTTTATATTTTCCTGTTTCATAGCTGTCACCATCATCAAGTTTGTCACATAGATTACCTTTATCAAAAACACTGTTTTTTGAATATTTATTTTTAAGTTTATCCGCCGAATCCCCTATCGCTTCACTTACAAGATATTGCCTTATCTGCCTGTATAAATTATCACCATCAGCTAATCCTTCAAAATTTTTATCATAAACCTCAAGATTTCTTATCTTATAAATATCAGTATAAGACAATTTTGAATTTTCCGGTTTCACAGACAGATTATTTACTAAAATCTCCTTAAAATCATCACTCATTTCAAACGATGATATTCCATTATACCCTCCATATCCAAATAAACCATATTCCTCAAAAAGTTCCTTGTTGTAATCACCAAATAATACTTTTTCTGCAGATGCTGATGCATTCTTTACATAACCTCTTGATGATATAATTCGTGTATTTTCGAATAATGCAAGAACCAGTCCAAATATAATAATAAATATAAATGTCATAAATACAGTTATACTGCCTTTTATCTCTCTCTTGTCAATCATCATCACCAAGCTCAATCTTTTCATTTATGGTTCCCGAATCCTCATTTATATTTGAAAATGCGCTGCTTACAATTGCTGTTATCTGTTTTCTAAATATAACTATCAACATTATCAGCACCACAAGAATAAGAATAATCTCTACAACTCCTATTCCATCTTCCTCACATATTAAATCTCTTATATCCTCTCTCTTTATCATAACTTTCTCCTTTCTAAGGCATACTGGCATAGCAATAATCTTCTGCTCACAAAATCGTGACCATCTATCATTTTTATAATGCAAATACATAAAAATCATTTTTACATGCCCGTAAATGCCGCATACAATATAATTGCAAAAATAATAACCATCATTATCATCATTGGCATAAGAAGCCTTGTACTTGCTTCCTCACCAAGTATTTTAGCATTTTCTTTTCTTTCACTGAAAATATCTGCAGATTCATATTCAAGAATCTTTATCAGGTCAGCGGTTCCCTTTTTTAGATTCTGAACAAGCAGCGTACAAAATTTCATATAAGGCAAAAGTCCTATCCTTCTGCCAAACATTTCATACGCCTTTTCCTCACTAAGTCCATTTTCCATCTGATTCTTAGTTAAAAGCATTTCTTCAACAAGATAATCATTCTTAACCTGTTTATTGTTTTGTGTCTCTGCGATACGAACCCAGGCACTTTTTACTGGCAGCCCTGCATTTATCAGCAATATAAACTTTTCTATCATTTCAGGATATGCAAGCTTCAGCTGTTTTTCTCTGTCCGATAACTTATTCTTTGATATACTTTCAGCTACAAATGGTACAATAATAAACATTAAAAACATAATTCCTACTGTCTGCCACAATTTATCATACTTATTGACACTATATTTTACAGACAATCCGTTTACCTTATCTGGAAGTCTTAGGTATTTAAAACTTTTTGTCTCTTCCACAGACTTTTCAAGTTCTTTTCTCCATTTTTCCCATATACTTTCCTCTTTTGTCTTTTTAACTGGTATAACGGTAATATTAAACTTTAATTTTTCTTTATACTGATCATATTTCAATACAGCAGTAAGCTCCACCTTCTCAGGTATAGTAATCTTTCTACCATCAATCTTCCCGTCAGTCGCAACAATATTTTCATTACTTGAAAGCCATGAAATATTAATCATACTTCCTTTTACTTTCCTTGCAAGATGAAGATCCGCCTTAATACAATCAGCAGATTTATTTCTACCAAGATATGTGCTATAAATATATTTTTTCACTTTTTCAGCCTGAGCAACTGTCTCTTCTCCATTGTATTTTCTTTCAGGTATTACAATTGATGTGTCCTTTTTTAAACCATTTATATCCGTCTGTACATCTATTTGCTTTTGTACTCCACCTATTCCATTTTTTTCAATATAATATCCGGAAATAATGTCCTGATTATGCTGACATGAAAGAATTGTTATCAAAACAATAAGATGAAATGCAAGATATGTATATAAAAACAAAGAAATATGTTTCAAAAAATAATCTTTTATTATATCATCATCACTTTTTCCAACATACAATTTCCTATATCTTTCTGCCGTTTCCTCCTTTAATTGAAGCCTGAACCTGCTTTGTAAAATACAATATATCCTGTTTGCCGCCGGCATAACAAAATTGTACTCACATTCCTTGCTAAACTTAACTTCTTTTTTCTTTCTGTAATTTATCCATTCATATATCAAAAAGGCTATATAAACAAATAATAGGCCTAAACAAACAGCAAATAATCCGAAATCAAACAAACTCTATAACACCTCCCTAATATATTTTTATTTCTGCTGCCTTTCTTATTCTCAATACATTTTCATGTTTTCTTACTATATATCTTTTTACCACATCTTATACTTTTATATCTGATATTTTTTCGCTCAACATACAACCAAATATATACATTGCAAATAACCCCGTCATAAAAACATGTCCACCCATTGTGTAAAGACAGTCAAGAAATCCCGGTGATGTAAGCCAGAAATAAACAATTATCAAAAGTGGCACTATGTTCATTATCCTACTCTCCATCTTTTTTGCTGCTATCATGGTTTTTATTTCTCTTTTTACTTCTATTTTTCCACTTATTTTTTCCGCAGTAGACTTTACTATCTCAACCATATTTCCGCCTGTTCTTCTTGCGATTTCAAATATGTCTGCAAAACAGTTTATATCCTCAATGTCACAACTTATTGCAAAATCAGATATAGCCTTTTCTATAGACCTGCTGTTTTCAATCGCAGCAATCATCTTTTCTGTCTCTGGCAATATAACAGATTTATCACCATATAGCATTTCAAGATCTTTTTTAGATTCTTTTATTGAATTTTCAATAGAATATCCTGCCGAAAGTGCCGCTGACATACTTAACATCAATTCCTTAAATTCAAGATTTAACTTCCATTTCCATAGTTCATCCTGCTTCTTTATTTCCTTTTTTACATTTAGTTTTCCATAAACCGCTGATATAAAAAAACAGATTATAAATGACTTATAAAATAACAATGTAATCAAAAACATCTTTCCAAATCCACAAAAAAAGTATTTTATTGACCTATTATTATTTAAATTGTCAAATGCTAATAATCTATGCCTGCCCTCTGAAGTTTTTCTGTATGAATAAGCTTTTTCTCTGTTTTGCATAATTTTCCTATCACCTTCCCATCAGAATCTTCCCCCTTCTCAATAAATTCAAATAAAGTTTCAAGTTTTATCATTTCTCCATCCATCCCAACAACCTCAGCAATCTCAAGCACCTTTCTTGTTTTGTCACGAAGCCTTCCAAGATGAATAACTATATCAATAGCCGCTGCTATCTGATTTCTTATAGCAAGAACTGGTATATCCATTCCTGATAAAACAAGTGTTTCAAGTCTTGAAAGCATATCTTTAGAACTATTTGCATGACCTGTACAAAAACTGCCGTCATGTCCTGTATTCATAACACTTAACATCTCACATGCTGCTGCATCTCTGACCTCTCCAAGGATAATCCGATCTGGTCGCATTCTCAACGAAGATTTTAATAAGTCCCTTATCGTTACCGCATTCTTTCCCTCAACATTCGCATTTCTGACTTCAAGCCTTACAATATTTGGTATATTTTTTATCTGAAGTTCAGCTGCATCCTCAATTGTGATTATCCTCTCATCCTCTGGAATATAATTTGACAGTGCATTTAAAAATGTAGTTTTTCCACTTCCCGTTCCACCACTTATAAAAATGTTATATCCTGCTTTTACAAGCCTTTCCAAAAATTCTGCCGCCTCCTCTGACAAAGAACCTATCCCTATAAGTTTTTCCATTGTCATCGGTTTTTCTGGAAATTTTCTTATTGTAACAGCGGGTCCATCAAGACTTACTGGAGGCAAAACAACATTTACTCTTGATCCATCTGTAAGTCTGAAATCAACAATAGGACTTGTTTCATTTACAACCCTGTTTACTTTAGAAACTATCTGTTGTATAACATCCTCAAGTTTGTGCACATTTATAAACTTTTCCGGATATCTCATAATTTTTCCACTTTTCTCAACAAAAATACAATCCGGTCCGTTTACCATAATTTCTGTAATATCTGGATCATCTATAAGTTCCTGAAGCACATCCATTCCACGCATTGAATTATAAATCCCTTTTACAATACTTTCCTTATCAGATTGTGCTATATAAACTTCTCTGCTTTTTTCAAAGACTTTTTCCTCAATTGCCCCATAAAGCTCATCATCACTGTATTCCTTACCCGCAACAGTCTTTTCAACAAGCTCACAGTAAATCTGATCCTTTATCCCACTTATTTCTTTCATATTTGTCTGTATCAGCATACATTAGTCTCTGTTCCAAAAAATATAATATTATCAAGCTTTCCAGATAGTCCATCACGCTTTAACATGTTTTCAAATGCATTATATCTTTCACGTTCTATCCCATCCTGTGCTGCCTTAAAATATAGTCTGTCACACCTTTGCATTAATTCCATAAAAGCTTCACTGAGATATCCTACTATAAAAATAACTACATCATAATCCATCTGCTCTGATACAACATTGATAAATTCACTTATTCCATTCTTATCAAGTGATTCAAGATCCCTGTAGTCCTCAACCGGGTAAATACAATCAACTCCACTCTTTTGACAAATTATTGACTGAAGTTTTAATGCAAGTTTATTTCCTCTTTTATTCAGATAATAGATAACCTCTGACATTCCCCTGACATATGATAATTCCTTATATGAAACATTACTTCTCTTCTTAGTCTCATTCTCAGGCCATGATGCCCCGTCAAGCCCATTTAACTGCTCGAGACAAACAAGAAGTGTTTTCTTTATCTTCCCTGTTTTTACTGCAAGTTCAACTCCATACTCAAGTATGATATTTCCTCCACTTGCAGAATAAACACCTATCAGTTCAGTATTGTTTTTTATAACAGAGGTATTATTTATACTTATATTCTCATCATCGGCTATGTCCGCAAGTACTTCTTTTATAATCTCTTCAACTGACTGATATTTGAATATAACGGGATATTTTTCATTTTCCATCACATAATTTCCCTCAGACAAAACTATTATCTTTCCTACATTTTTTTCATTCCCCACATCATCCACACACCCCCTGTCGGTAAGCAGAACATCAATCCTTGTCTTTTTTGTAAATTCTGAGATTTTTTCACGAATCGTAAATATTCTGAAATCTACACAGTTATTTTTATTATGACAAAAATATTCGGCAAATCTTTCTGCATACGATGTTTTCTCATATAAACCAATAACAACTTTCTCCACTATTTTCCTCCTCACATTTTATACATTAATAAAATCAAAAAATAAGAAATCACTGCAAATGGAGCGATGCGAATAGTCGCTGCTCTTTCTGCCTCCTCAGCAATAAAATATTTTGTTCCTCCATTTGCACCATAAAACAGATAATTTTTTAATTCCATAAATCTGCCAAGCAAATCTGGATTTTTCAAAACACGGTAAAGTGCTATTGCTCCGGCAAGCACAATAGTTAATGCAGCTGCTCTCAAGCCAAAGAGAATGTTATAAAAGCCTGTAATCATACAAAATAGCTTAATGTCACCTGCTCCAATTCCACGTAATTTAAAAACAGGTAAAAATAAAAGACACACTATAGACATATCACTTATTCCACGAAGTGCATATGTAAAGCCTCCAAGATAAACTCTATAAGCAAGCGATATAAGTATTGCTGGAAGCACGATATAATTACTTATCTTACTTCTTCTAAGATCATCAATTCCAGCTAATAAAAGCATGCTGCACACAAATACCTCTCTCATGTTTTTCACCTCCTCCCTTTGTGTGGTGCCACTTTAACATCATGCTTACCTGTTGTCAACAGTATCAATTTTTAGCTATTTTCAACAATAATCTATAAATATATTTATCACATACTTACTATCAATAAGCACTATTATTTGTAATATTTTAATAACTTTATACCGCCTCATACAACTAAAATTTCGTTAAAAATTTCTAATTTTTTTAAACTTCTTTATCCCTCCACCTATAATAAATAAAGCATCTTCTCGATTTCAGGGTGACAATTACCTTATTCGTCTATTTTTTAAAGATTTTTTTCAAAAAATTTTTTAACTTTTTTATTAAATTGCATATTTTTTCCAACAGATGTCTATACTTATATGTAAATGAAATATAATTTCTTCGTTAAAAAATTTGTTTATTTTAAAGAAAGGAGATTCTTATGATTTTTTCAGGTAAAAAAAGAACCCCTCCCAAAAGAGAAGAGTTCCTAAAAAATGCGTTAAAAGAAACACAAAAAAGCTTTGAGAATGCCTATAAAGGATTGCAAAATGTAGATGACCCCGACCTTATAGACCTCTTTATATACGAAATAAACGCAGCAAATCTAAGATATAAAGTACTTTTACGTGACATTAAAAACTCTGGCACTGGCAAAACATGATCAAGATTGCAGATATTATATGTCAGAACATAAAACCCGATAACATATATACTTATCTTCCACGCATTGCCTGAAACACCCCATACAGATCAAGACCGCCATATCCGCATATCCTGTTTGGTACTTCAACACCTGTGTTTTCTGATCCTCTGATAAGATACTTCTGTATTGATACAGTATCCATTGTTATATCATTTCTTCTTATTATCCCCCACTCCATCAAAAGTGCTGCTGCCCCGGCTGTTATCGCCGTAGCAGCACTTGAGCCACTCATATAACCGTACCTTGCTGATAAAACATCATTTTTTGCTGCTCTGTCTGATATTATCCCTGCAATCGGCCCAAAAATATCAATTCCCGGACTACAGATATTAGGCTTTACATATCCAGATCTTGTATAACCACGCCCTGAATCAGCTACTGCACTTGTCGTGTATGAATTATAGTAGGCATTTGACAAAAGCGCTATATTATTTGAAGGATTACATATGGTAACATCAGGATCACTTTCAAGAAAATATGTGTTTTCTGAGATAAAATTTTTTATCGGAAGCCACATATCAAAATATCCATCTCCCCTGTTATCATTAAAAACCCTTATTTTCCATATTCCCTCCTCAACAGAACTAAATCTGAGCCTTACACATTCATCTCCACTTTCATAAGCTGTTATAAGATAATCAATATCTATTATTGTTTTTTCTAGTACAAAGTTTATTCTTCGCTGCTCTCCGAGTTTTGCAATCGTTTTTCCACTATATTCACCACTAGGTGAAATAATTCCTATTGCATAAAGATTTGGTGCATCCCCCCACAATTCTATTGTAAATCCCTCATCATTTCCTGTCCTTAACTCAACCTCCACATCTCCACCTGATCGTAAAAGCCCACTTCTATAATGATGCCCAGCATTAGCTTCATTTCCACACGCTGTCACTGCACAAACCCCACTATAATTTCCTATTCCCTCAAGATACTCACCGAGGCAGCCACCTTTTTCGTGTCCTCCCATATTTGTTCCCATTCCAAAACATATAATAAGCGGTTTCCCTGCCTTTACAGCCGTTCGCCAAAGATATTTTATACCAAGCATTATATCCTGTTCACCATAAACGATTTTATCATCACTTATACGAAAATATTCTTTGAGTCCTCTCTTTGCCTCACGACATTTTACGACACATATATCAGCAAGCGGTGCAACGCCTGAGAAATTTCTTTCATCAATTTTATTACCACAGGCAACTCCCGCAAGAAATGTTCCATGACCGTTTGTATCTACACTCGGAACTATGTTCTTCGGGTCATCCGACATCAACGCCTCGTCAATATCACTTCTTAAATATTCTGCCCCAAACAAAAATCCCTCGGGAATTTTCCCCCTCTTCATATCTTCAATTGGTATTGTCTGATCCCATATAGAATATATTCTGCTTGTTCCATCTGCATCTAAAAAAGCGGGGTGACCATAGTCTATCCCCGCTGGTGTGCGAACATATTTGATTTGCAAATCTTATTTGTTCTGTCCGTAATACGCATCTGCACCATGTTTACGATAGTAATGCTTATCTTGAAGTTCCTGTGGAGCAGGCTGAATTCTTGGATTTATCGTTTCTGCACGATAAGCCATCTTTCCAACTTCCTCAAGAACTACTGCATTGTGAACTGCTTCATAAGCATCTTTCCCCCATGCAAATGGTCCATGGTTTTTGCAAAGAACAACTGGAACAGCCACTGGGTCAAGATTTCTTGCATTAAACTCACTAACGATAAGCTTTCCTGTATTTTCCTCATATGCATCTTCAATCTCATCCTTCGTAAGACAACGTACACATGGAACCTCCCCGTAAATATAATCAGCATGCGTTGTTCCATAACATGGAATTGATCTTCCGGCCTGTGCCCAGCTTGTAGCATATGACGAATGAGTATGTACAATACCTCCTATATCTTTAAACGACTTATAAAGTTCCACATGTGTAGCGGTATCCGACGAAGGATTATATTTTCCCTCGACCTTGTTTCCGTTAAGGTCAACAAGTACCATATCATCAGGTGTAAGCTTATCATAATCAACACCACTTGGTTTGATTGCAAAAATTCCACTCTCTCTATCAATCTCACTTACATTTCCCCATGTAAAAGTCACAAGACCATACTTTGGTAACAGCATATTCGCTTCATAAACTCTCTTCTTTAATTCATCTAACATATTTTTCTCCTTCTCTATTCGCAATCCGCTCTGCTACTTACTCTTGATAGTGTTAAAATATTTAACAAGTTCTATAGAAAAACATAAATTTATTTAGTTTTTTCTATAATAAAATTCTGTAACAAGTTTAACTCAAAATTAAGATAATGTAAAGGCTCTTTCATTCTAATGTTTAATCCAATCTGATTCATTATTTCAATTCCATAAAATAACTCCTCATCCGATATATCGTTTTTTGAAAAAGCTGCCCTTTGAAATATATCTCCAAGGTTTTTAATATCACATATTTCTGATAATCCCTCCATATATTCATCATCTGAAAGCTTCTCAAGTCTTCTTCCATATGCACCCATATACCTTGCCATATATCTTCTTGATACCAAAAGTATCTCCGAATTACCATCTGCTTTTCGTATTGCTCTTCTATACGAAAGATTAAATAATTTTTGCCTTACAAAAAGCATATACACCCCAAACATCACAACAGCTAGCACAATGAGCACTATTATCTTCACATAGTTTGGTATTTCTATCCTCACCTTCTCAGATGACTTACCTTTTACATCTTTATCTAATTTATTTTTATCTGCAATAGAATCCTTATTCTGACTTTTATCGTTTTTATTATCATTGTTGCCAGACATGTTCTTTTTATCAGCTACATCTTTTTTATCCTTTGATATATTACCTTTTTTATTATCCGACTGTGGTATTTTAGTATTTGTATGATTTATATCATTTTTGTTGTTATCTTTTTGTAAATTAGAGTTTTCTGTCGGTTCAGCAGTATTCTTTATATTATCTTCATTTTCAGAATAAGCCGATGATTTCGTCATATCAACAGGAATCCAGCCCACACCTTCCTTATATACCTCAGACCATGCATGTGCATCATTATCATGCACATATGCCACATAATATTTCTTTACAACTTTTCCTCTATCATTCTTTTTAACCAACATTTCAAACTGACTTGGCGATACCATATATCCAGCCGCATATCTGGCAGGAATATCTTTTAACCTTAAAAGAAGTGTTGAAGCTGTAGCAAAATGTTCACAATATCCCTTTTTATTTTCGAAAAGAAAATAATCAAGATAATCCTTTCCAAAAGGAAGCGTTCCAGGATTAGTAGTATACTCTGTATCAGACTGCAACGCTTTTCTTATAAGGTTGCACTGAAGTCCAGTTTTTTCACTAAACTTTATGTTTTCTGCAAATGCTCTTAATCTCCCATCTTCAGGTATGGCAAGATAATTATTTTCAACATATTTCCAATAATTAACATCATTTATAATACCATTCTCTCTATTCAAAAGAACATTATATTTCTCTAAAGACATATCATAATATTTTATATAATACCTGTCAGCTTTTCTTGTTATGCTTCTCTCAGAATCATTTAACTTTATGCCATTATCAAAAATCTGACTACTTTTGCCATCAGATGATCTATTTGTATTTATATGCAATAAATCACTAAAATAAGGCAATGACAATTTCTCCCCACCATTCTTTACCTCATTTTCATATTTAATCTGCATATTCATATGAACAAAATTATCTTTTCCATCTGATATGAGGTTTACGGATTTATATCCATATGAAAATATATTCCTGAGACGATAAGAATAAAATTCTGAATCATCTGCACTACTTGTCCATCTGTTATCTTTATATGTGTCAGCGCTAAATTCCTTAAAATATATGTTAGATTTTGGTCTTTTATCAAGTGTTACACTGAATATGTTTTTACCTGTATACACTGGTGAAATATTTGTCATTCTTCCTGAAGAACTTTTGTTCTGAATATCTTCAACTATATTTAATGCAATATTTTTTATTGTATTTTCATATCCATGCTGCCTTTTCAAAACCTCCGCATTTTTTGACAAAATTTTTTCTTTTGTCATCTGCTCAGTAAATTCTGCCGTTATCATACAAAATGCCATCACGGCAAACATAATAACATATCCCACGACCTTATTTTTCTTTCCCATCTTCCGGTTTGTAATTGAAAATATTATACCGACAGCACTGGCAACAATCAGTATGCAACTTTTTACTGATGGTGTTTTTCCGTACATTAACCCAAGTGCAATAATCGCCACTGTGGGAAAACAACTCCACGTTCTGCTCTTCAAACTGAAAATACATACAGCCATTATTAATATTAAAATCCCAATTATAATAATAACTGCTGCTTTTCCACTACTTTCAGACTGTAAGTTGCCCAAAACATCAGAAATATTTAAATCATCGCCTGACGTATATTCCTGTTTTTTTACCATAATATACGCTAAAAGTACATTTATATTTTCCTGCAGATAATCTGTTTTTAGTAACGCATAAATTCCAAAAGCCGCTGTATATCCTATATAAAGAATATTTTTTAATATATTACTACACATACCTGTTAACGTAAAAATCAACGAGAAAATAACTACCGCCAGATATATGTCTCTGTAATTTTTCGGATAAGCAAATACATCACAAAAACTAAGATAAATTCCGACTGCCATAGTCCCCATAAATACCCCAGCTAAGAACATAATCTGCCTCTTTTCTCGTTTTACACTATACAATTCCATAAAACTAACCCTTTTTCTCCATTTCCATCAACATATCAATATTAACAACAAAATTTTCTTCTGAAACATTTTTTCTGCCATCGTAAGAATTTATTTCACATAATGCCCTATAAAGTTCTTCCATATTCGAAACATATGCTTTTCTTACATATTTTTGTCCGAAATCATACCAAATAAATATAATGTTATTTCCAGATTCAATCGCCTGATTTCCTACAATACTCCACTTCTCAAATTCTTTTCCAATTTCTTTTCTATTTAAAGGCTTCGTTTCAATATAGTAACAAAGATAATTTTCGCATCCATCTGAAAATTCTTTTACATAAATCTCATCACTTTTTGCCGAAAGCTTCCAGTGTATATTTCGAAGTTTATCACCATTTCTATACTCACGCACATGGCTAAATTCTCCAGTATTGCTTTTTTTTACGCTTACAAGTTTTTCAATTTCATTACTTATATCTTCCGCAGATTCTGTAATTTCTCCATCTATCACTGGTATAATGCAAGTTGCATTGTCTTTATTTTTTATCTTTTTTGTAAGTTTAAAGAATCCAAGATAATCATAAACACTTATCTTTTTAATCGAAACAACGTACTTTCCGGACAAAATCTCACCATCATTGCCCCTGAAACTGTATAAATGTTTTTCCACTCTTCTGACTGAACACCACTGTTCAATAATAGTCTTTTTACTTTTCATAGTATAAGGGTCAAGGCAATTTACTGTAAGTAATACCCTTCCACTCGGTAGGATACTTCTATTTTCAATAGTCAGTCCAATCTTAAGTTCCCCACTTCTGTTAACAACAGGTTCAGTTTCAAGTTTTACCTTAATATTCAAAATCACGCTCAAATTCATTAAAAACATTATACTTCCAACCAGAATCTCCGTATAAAAAATAAATAGCATGCCATTACTTTTATACAATACTGCCAGATAAAGAGTGACTATCACCCCAAAAATAAATGTCAAAATCCTCCCTATCATTTTCCCCTCATTTCTTTAAACTTCTTTTTATCCCAGGTGCCTTTACTCCCTTACATATCTTTTCCACAGCCATCTCAGATGAAATTCTTTCACTTATAGCACGCCTTGACATAAGAATCCTATGCGGAGCTACCTTCAAAAAAGCATCATTAACATCTTTTGGTATTACATACTCTCTGTTATCAAGAAATGCAAATGCTTTTGATAATTTTGTAAGTGCAATCGTTCCTCTCGGACTTACACCAAGCTGTATATAATCACTTTTTCTCGTAGCCTGAATAAGCCTGCATATATAATCATAAACTTCATCAGATATAAACATTTCTTTGACATACTTTCTTATATTTAAAAGTTCTTCCCCACTAATAACGGACTCTACCCCTTCTGACATATGCATTTTTTCATAATCTTTCTCGCAATTTTTTGCAATGTTTATCTCATCCGCAAGTGAAGGATATCCCATAGAAACACATATCATAAATCTGTCAAGCTGAGATTCAGGTAAAAGCTGTGTTCCTATGCTGCCCTCTGGATTCTGAGTTGCTATAACGATAAATGGCTCAGGAACATTCCTTGTTACTCCATCAACAGTCACACTCTTTTCTTCCATCACTTCAAGAAGTGCTGACTGCGTTTTGGGAGACGTCCTGTTTATCTCATCCGCGAGGAAAAAATTGCACATTATCGGTCCTGGCTGGTAAACAAATTTTTGCTGCTGCCTGTCATACATATTAAATCCGGTAATATCAGCCGGCATAACATCCGATGTAAACTGTGTCCTTCTACTTTCAAGACTCATTGCTTTTGCAAATGACATTGCAAGTGATGTCTTTCCAACTCCCGGAACATCATCAATAAGAATATGCCCCTCAGCTAAAATAGCTGCCATAACACTTCTTATACACTCATCTTTTCCTATTATAACCTTTCCAACTTCTTTCAAAACTTTAATACAATCTGAATAATATTCTTCTCTCATATCCCTATCTATACCTTTCTTAATTTTTTCGCACAACAGCCCCCGTATCTATAAAACCTACCATAACTCCCTGCCCATACATAGACAAGTTAGGTTGATTCCTTACCTTTGTAATTCCCGCCGATGCAAGAACCGGTTCTGATGACATAAGACCATAACATGCTGGTATAAAAAAAGCTCCATTATTTATATTACTGCGAACTTCATTTCCCCTGACATATGCTATTGCAAATCTTTCAGATATTATCTGATAACATCCCTCACCGTATTTATCGGTCAAATATTTTTCATCACCATAATACTCTACGAGATAATCCTGATATTCCTGCGAAATCGCAGCTTCCATACATAGCTTATTCATATTATTATAATTCCCTACTTTTCATATTATTACATTATGAAAAACAAAGACCAGAGTGACATTTCACTCCGGTCTGTTATTTAAAAGTCAAAGAAATTTTTGCCAAAACTCTCTCTAGTACTTTTACGTTTTCCTGAATAAGCTGCATTTTTTGCTGCCGAGTTTTTATCATTTTTAGATGACGACTTAGCATAATGCTTACTGTGATTTCTTCTCACATTCTTTTTTGATGAATCTCTTTTATCCTGTCTGGTTCTTTTGGCATGGTTTTTTCTTCCCATCTTACTTTGATATCCACCATGTCTTTTTTTATTTCCTGCTGCAATAACAGATCTGCCTGTAACTGCAAAAATTATAAATATCACAAGCACAATTATCACACAAAGTATAATAATTGAAATAACAGGATTGTCAAAGATAAAGCTAATCAAATTATAAATCGCACCTGAAATGCCATCTCTTATGCCTGTAAATATTTTTCTGAATATCGATGGATTTGCATTTGTTTTTTCAATAGCTTTTATCTCTTTACTTACAACTTTCCTTGATGCCTCATCAAGATGTGTTTTCTTTGTACTGTCGTAGATAATATTACTTGAACCCACAGTCTTTCCTGCATAGGTATAAGTAACTTTTCCTATAATGTTCTTTCCATCTCTGATTTTTACATCTTTATTGTAAACAATCTTCTGCTTAGCCTTTGAAATTTTAACTTTATTTGGAAGTACAACACTAGACTCATCCTCAAATCTTACAGGAGAATTCGAACTATTGAAAAAGCTTCCATAATTGTCAAATAAATCCTCATTAATTTTTGAATCACCCTCTCCCACATTATGCTTTTTATATTTACCAAAGCAATAATTAAGGAGTTTTATCGTATCTGTATACTGATTAGGTTCACCATTTTTCTGGCTAGTAGACTTCATAACAACACAAACAAGCTGCATACCATCTTTTTCTGCAAACGTTATAAGTGTATTTCCCGCAATATGTGTATATCCAGTCTTTCCACCTATACAATATTTGTATCCATATTGAGGATACTCATCAGGATTTATGGCCTCATGGTGGTTTAGCCATATTCTCTTTGTTTTATGTTTATTTGTCTTAGCACATGTATATCTAGGTGTATTGCATACTTTTCTAAACACTGAATTCTTCAGTGCTGCTCTTCCGATCATCGCCATATCATAAGCTGAGGTATAATGGTTAGGATCTGGAAGACCATTTGGATTATTGAAATGTGTATCTTTAAGACCAAGCTGTTTAACACGCTTATTCATCAGATTTACAAAATCCTTCACACTTCCTGAGACATGTTCTGCCGCTGCAAGACAAACCTCATTCGCCGATTCAAGCATGATTGCATAAAGGCACTGCTCCATTGACATTTTCTCGCCAGGCTCAGAAAATACTGTCGAATCCCCTGCACTTATTCCATATGCAGCTGCCTTTGAAAACTTAACTGTATCACTCGGAGAACTGTTTTCAGCCGCAAGCAATGCCGTAAGAACCTTAGTAATACTTGCCGGGTAGCGTTTCGTATGCATATTCTTTCCATATAAAACAGTTCCCGTAGAAACTTCCACAACAACTGCCGAACCACTTACAAGACTCTTTTTTGAAGGTCCCTTAGGCCACGCATCTGACTTAGCCTGTACATTTACCCCTGATACTAGACTGCAACATAAAATAACTACAGCCATAAATGATGATAAGATTCTCTTTGTCTTCATAAAGCCCCCCGCTTCCTATGTAAAACGCATATCTATCGTTTATTAAAATTTTCTATACTTTTATTTTTCAAACTCTTTCAATTTCTTAAAAAAGACTAATCTTTTGGTAAGTTGCATTGCATATTTAACAAATATAATATATCATATACATGCCGTCAAAAACGACTTTAAATAAACAAAAAAGCACTCCCAGTAGGAATCGAACCTACAACTGCCCCTTAGGAGGGGGCTGTTATATCCATTTAACTATGGGAGCACACAAAACATATTTTAGCATACTATGACTAAGTAGTCAAGAAAAGGAGATAATTTATGTCAGATAATAATAATAATGATAATATAGACAACAATAATACAAGTAATAACAATGATAACTACGAAGAAGTCTGCTACATATGTCGCAGACCTGAAAGCAAAGCAGGTAAAATGATACACATTCCGAACAATATCTGTATCTGCAAGGACTGCATGCAAAAAACTTTTGATTCAATGAACAATATGAATTTAAATGGAGCATTTCCAAATATGCCTAATATGCCTTATATGGATATGTTTGGTTTTGGTATGCCAAACATGCCTGGCGGTGATGGTGTTCCAAATTCTCAGAAAATCAAAAAAAAGAAACCTGCTGAAAAGAAAAAGACTGAAAATATACAAACAGGAGTTTTTGATATTAAGCATTTGCCTGCACCACACATTATAAAATCAAAACTTGATGAATATGTAGTAGGTCAGGAATTTGCCAAAAAAGTAATGTCCGTTGCAGTTTACAATCATTATAAGAGAGTTCTATCAGATGATATTGAAGAAAACGATGGAGTTGAGATTGAAAAATCTAACATGCTTATGGTAGGACCTACCGGATGTGGCAAAACTTATCTTGTAAAAACACTTGCAAAAATACTTCAGGTTCCCCTTGCCATCACTGATGCTACTTCTCTTACTGAAGCTGGATATATCGGAGATGATGTCGAAAGTGTTCTCTCAAAGCTTCTTGCAGCAGCTGACAATGATGTTGAAAAAGCTGAGCATGGAATCATCTTTATAGATGAAATCGACAAAATTGCTAAAAAGAGAAATACAAACAGCCGTGATGTAAGCGGTGAGTCAGTACAGCAGGGAATGCTCAAACTTCTTGAGGGAAGCGATGTTGAAGTTCCTGTCGGTGCGACAAGCAAAAATGCGATGGTTCCTCTCACAACTGTAAATACACGAAACATTTTGTTCATCTGTGGAGGTGCCTTCCCTGAACTTGAAAAAGTCATCAAAAACCGACTTACAAAACAATCTTCCATCGGTTTTGAAGCTGAACTAAAGGATAAATACGATAAAGATGAAAATATTCTTTCGAAGGTTACTACTGAAGACCTCAGGGAATTTGGTATGATTCCTGAATTTTTAGGTCGTCTTCCTATAGTGTTTGCACTTCAAGCAATGACAGAAGATATGCTTGTACAAATCCTCACCCAGCCTAAGAATGCTATTTTAAAACAATACAAAAAGCTGCTTGCACTTGATGAAGTTGACCTTAAATTTGATGATGAAGCTGTTCACTGTATCGCTAAAAAAGCTTTGGAGAAAAATACTGGAGCAAGAGCTCTCCGTGCTATAATCGAAGAATTTATGCTTGATATTATGTATGAGATACCTAAGGATGATATGATAGGAAGAGTTACTATCACTGAAGATTATATAAATCATAAAGGTTCACCGCTCATTGAAATGCGTGGAAGCGGTGAAGCAAAAATCCTGACACAGAGAGAACTTCCTGAGGCATAATTTTTTGCAGATTATCGACTAACACTCACCTCAAAAAGCACCATAATGATGATTAGCGGTCATAAAATGTGACCGCTAATTACCAAAAGTTTTATTCTACTTTGCACCCTGTTCTTTTATCCACTTATCTAATTCCATGTTTAATAATTTGAATGGTGCCTCTCCCATTGTTAATATATATTCATGGAATTTTTTTGGTGTGAATTTCTTTCCAAGTTTTTTTTGTGTTTTTTGATACATCTGCTCTATTTCTAAGTATCCAATAGTATATTTCAGATAATTTGCAGGTTCTAATACTATGCTGTTATATACCGTTTTACTTTGCTCTATGTTAAATCCATATGTCTTGAGATATTTTGCAAGTTTCGTAAAATCCCAGCCGTTATAGTTTATTCCTATATCTGCTTTTGCATATATGCAAAGTGTAGCTATCGTATTTTCACGAAGTATTTCTGCCGTTTTTTCGTCTAAACCTGCGTATTTATAACTGTACAATTCAGCATATGTTCCCCAGCCTTCCACATATCCACCTATATTTACTATGCTTCTGAATGGTGACGGCGATTTTGAATAAAAATAACAGTTCTGATAAAGATGACCCGGATAGCTTTCATGCGCTATTGTTGTAAATGCTTTGCTCAGATCATATTTTTTATTTCCATTAAGATACACCACATTATTATTATAATTATCTATAGCAGGAGTCAGATAAAAAGCAGGACTTAAACTTTCTTCAAGTGAACTGTCAACATATTTCACCTGATAATTTATGTCATCTGGCAATGTTGGAAAATCATCTTTCATTGCATCCTTTAAATGCTCTATAACTTCTTTTGGCTCAGTGTATTTGTATTTAACATTTATTGCATTTTCATAAACCTTTGAATCTTTTGCTATTATTTTAGATATTTTTTTCTGTGCCTCTTTCAGCTTTTTATCTGTCAGAATCTCCATTTCATTTATGCTTTTATCTGAACCAGTTTTTACTTTTGCAAGATACTCATAATATTTCTTTCCATTTTCAAAACCACAAAGTCCACCATTATTTTTTCCTGTTCCTCTAAGTGCATTTAATCCATCTATAAGATTTCTATATGCCGGTATTACTTTGTTTACAACCACACTCTTGTTCTGAGAAATAAACTCGCTTTTTGTTTGTTTATTTAAACCTTGCAGATTTGCAAGTCTTTTTTCAAATGTTGTAATAAGGTAGTTATTTTCTGTATTTTTTATAAATGCATTACACTGTTTTATTACAAGATCTGCACTGGCATCACTCATAAATAGTCCCTTTTTTACTTTAAATTTTTCATATTCCATAATATCATTAAAATAATCAGGCACGATATTTAACAGTTTGATATAATCCTCAACATCTTTTATTGTATAAAAATTATACTCAACCAAAAGCACCGGTAATTGAGCCTGAACTCCTGAAGTTTCACTTAAAAATTCATCATACCCCTGATACTTTGAAGATTCTAACTTCAAATCAACCATATATTCCGCAAGGTCATACATAAACTGTCTAGATTTAGTTAGTTTATCGTAGTCAAAACTTCTGAGTGTCGCTTTTGTATTTTCATAAACAGAATACATACTGTGCTGCTCATCCTCATTTGCGTTTCCAAAACTTACTTCAAGATTATCAAGTCCATAAATTTTTTTATTTTTCAATGTATAATTCAGGGTCAATGTGTCTTGTGATACACCATCGATAAAAAGCTGATTCAAAAATGCATCAAAATCTTCCTGCATTTTCTGAACAGATCTGGAGTTATCATAATTTACATTTTCCTGTAAAACACTTATAACCGAAAAATAATCACCTCTTATGGCACCAATCGCAAATAGGCAGAAAAACACTGCTATTAAAAATTTGGTTAATTTATCCTTCAAGCCGTTCACCACCCTATTTAATAATTTTCAATTATTCAAAACACCTTCTAACATTATAATATCAGAAATAATTTGATTAGATGTTATAAAAATTAATAATATGTTTTTATTTTCTAATATTATAATCAGCATAGCAATGTAACAAATTATATAATTTTTCATATAATATAAAGATTAGATATATAAGTATATTCTAATTTTCAAAATATATGATTCTGTTAACGAAAGGAATTTCCTATGAATAACATGAATTTCAGACGACAAACTAATTGTCAGGGCTGCGGCAATTGCAACTGCCGTCAGCAAAATCAACCATCCGAACCAGACTGCCGCTGTGGTAATCCAGGTATTGAACCACGAAATGAAAACGGCTGTAACCGTCAGACTACACCGCAGCGCACAGGTGGATGTAATATGCAAAATGCAAACCCAGTTCAAAATAACAGTAACTGTGACTCAGCTCCAAACAGACCTCACGAAAATTGCAGAGAATCAATCTCACATATCGATATGCACAATATTCCTATCGGAATAGGATATGTTCCATGGCAAAAATGGAGAAAAATAAATGCTCTCTGTGATGGACTTTCACAGGGAACTATCTTCAAGGAACTGTCATTACCTTTTTATGGCTGTATACCAACTGGCTTTTGCAACGATAAAGGAGGTGCAAGATGAATAGAGAAAAGCACAATCTCCTTGCCTATATCACACAGGTAAGTTTCGCAATGGATGACACTGTTCTATTTCTCGATACACATCCGTGTGATAAAGAGGCACTCAGTTATTACAATCAGCTAAAAAAAGAAAGACGAGATGCTGTTAGAGAATACACACAGAAATATGGTCCTCTGTCAAAGTACGATGTCGAGGACTCATGCTATTGGGAATGGGTAAAAGACCCATGGCCTTGGGAATAAAGGAGCAAATTTTTAAATCAAATAATCTTTGCGTTTAACGCAGAAATGAGGAGTTTATGTTTAATTATGAAAAGCGATTGCAATACCCTGTTAATATAACAAGGTGTGACCCAAAAGCTGCCATGGTAATTATCAGTCAATACGGTGGTCCCGACGGCGAAGCCGGTGCAGCACTACGCTACCTTTCACAGCGTTACAGTATGGTTGACCGCCGTGTTATGGGAACCCTTACCGATATCGGCACTGAGGAACTTGGACATCTTGAAATTGTTGCAACTATCATAAGACAGCTTACCAAAAACCTTACACCTGAAGAAATCAAAGCATCAGGCTTTGATAAATACTATATCGACCACACTCTCGCCATATGGCCACAAGCAGCAAGCGGTGAGCCATTTAGCGCAAGCCAGCTCCAAAGTACAGGAGATACCATTACAGACCTTTATGAAGATATGGCTGCTGAACAAAAAGCCCGCCTGACATACGATAATATTCTTCGTATAGTCAAAGATCCTGAAGTTGCTGATCCTATCCGTTTCTTACGCGAAAGAGAAATCGTCCATTTTCAGCGGTTTGGAGAATGTCTCAGACGCACACAGGAAAATCTTGATTGTAGAAACTTTTATGCATTTAATCAGCAGATTGATAAGAAGAGTTGTGGGAAATAGAGCACCGAAGCTCTATGTCTAAACATTATGAACTAATAATTCTATTTCTTCAAAAATGGTGGATGTCTAAAAAACATCCACCATGTCTTTAATCTTAAAGCATAAAATCCGTCATATCATCATCTTTCCCCCAAAAATCTTTTTCAAGCCATTTTTCTTGTCTGCTCTTAAAGAATTATTCCTTTACTTCCCAACATTCACTAAAAGCATCCATCCTCTGAACAGATTAAGGATGAGATGCTTTTAGTCTATAACTCCCGGCAAACCATTTATACACTATAGTGAACTACTAAATTTAAGTGCATATATATTATACCAGTTTTTTATTCACTTTTTGCTTTTTTGCTACGAATGGTCATATTTTGTCAATGAGTGGTCAAATCTTTATGCTATAATAATAATTCACATTTGCTTTATAAATTACCAGCTACACCTTCCACAATTAGTGCAATTCGTACAATGACTTTTAGCTTTTACACGTTTGGGTACAAACTCCTCTGCTTGCAATTTCACTGTTCCGTTTTCAAGTTCCTTCTCCGATAGTTTAAGCGTTTCTTTTCCATTATCTAATACGATCAAACCTTTTTCTATATAAATGTGTATTGGTTTTATATTAAATTTTCCCGGATTCATACAGCTTTCTACAGCTACTGGTTCTATTTTTTCCACTATATTTCCCAATCTGTCAATTATTTTAATCCTCTTTTTTGACAGACAAGCTTTTTCTATATCTCCTAAATTTTCAAATATTTCTATCATTCGTTTTTCCTTTTCTTTCATTGTAATTTATAGCTTTTGTTTATTATGTATTCTTCTTTGCAGATAGTAGTGTATTTATATCACCAATGTATATCTTAACAGCGAGTGTCAGACTTGCAATTGAATAATAATATTTCAATAAATAACTATCCAGTTTACACCTACTTGCATTATACCCATTTTTTTTGTAATATTGTCTATAGCAATTATACTTTATTATCGGAGGATTTTTATGCGACTTAGAAATGTAAAGGGTTCTCAGGAAAAAATTCTTGAAAATCACTATACTATACAGACTGATGGTACAAATGGTGAAGATTACAATGGGCTTTGGAGAAAGAATATTTTTAATAACGACAATCCTATCCATATTGAAATTGGTATGGGTAAGGGACAGTTTATTATGGGACTTGCCAAAAACAACCCTGACATAAATTATATCGGTATTGAAAAATATTCAAGTGTTCTTGTGCGTGCTCTTGATAAAAGAGAAAGTCTTGAAACAGATAATCTTATGTTTTTGAGAATGGATGCTGAGGATATTACCGAATACTTTGCTCCTGGAGAAGTTTCTCGTATTTATCTGAATTTTTCAGATCCATGGCCTAAAGACCGCCATGCCAAAAGAAGACTTACTTCTTCTCAATTTCTTGAAAGATATGACAAAATTCTTGCTAAAGATGGGCATATTCAATTTAAAACTGACAACCGCCCGCTTTTCGATTTTTCTCTTGAGGAGATAAGACAAGCAGGCTGGATCATTGACATGTATGATTTTGATTTACACAAAGATGGTCCTGCTAAAGATAATATCATGACGGAATATGAAGAAAAATTCTTCAATCAGGGAAAACCTATATGTAAACTCATATGCCATAGAGATTAATATAAAAAATACTGCTAATGTGATATTTTATCACATGACTTTTTGTTTCAATACAAAACATATAGCTTTTATAGAATCGCCCAGTACCTTTGATGTATTCCAGAGGTGCGTAGCATCTATAGCAACATAACATCACATAATATTTAAAGGCTGCCGTTATATTAATTGATATACCCACTTTTATAAGTAGTAAGTGATTTTTATTATTTCACCTGTCTACTTTAAAAATAATCATATCAAATATTACGGCAGCCTATCTTCTTTTTTCTATTTTCTATTCTTCCAATGCTTCTACTTTTTTCCCACGCAGTCTGTATGAGATTATCTTATTTAGCAGAAATGCAAATACTGCTACTACCGGCACTCCGATAAACATTCCGACTACTCCAAAGTATGCTCCTCCGACTGTTATTCCAAATATTACCCATATAGGGCTAAGTCCTGTTGACTGTCCCAAAAGTCTTGGTCCTAAGATAAGTCCATCAAACTGTTGAAGTGCAAATATCATTATTACAAATATCAGTGCATCTTTCGGGTTTGTACAAAGATATATAAGTACTCCCGGTACTGCTCCGATAAATGGTCCGAAGTATGGAATCATATTTGTTATTCCGACTATTACACTTATAAGCACTGTATATGGCAAGTGTAAGATATTCATTATGACAAAACACAGACATCCGATTATAAGCGAGTCGATTGCTTTGCTTATCAGAAATGCACTGAATATCTCATTACATTCCCCGAATGTTTTGCAGATAGTGTTTCCCTTCTTTTCACTGAATATTGAATATACAAGTCTCTTTCCCTGATATTTGAATGTCTCTCTTTCAACTATCATATATACTGAAATGATAAGTGCAAGCAGGATATTGATTACAACTTTTACTATCGAAACTGATACTGAAAACACCATAGGTATTACATTTCCTACTACATTTGTTCCATATTTTATAAGATTTGGAACCATCTCGTTGAGCCTCTCACTTATATAATCTGTATCTATTTCCGGATATTTATCGTGCAAATCAGCGAGAAGTTTAAGAGTTTTGTTATATACAACAGGTATATTCCCTGTAAGTTCTGCTATACTATCCCCTATCTGCGGAATTACAAATACAAATGCTACAGTGATAAAACCAATGAGTAACACATACGAAAACAACAGCGATAACATTTTTACCGCTTTTTCATATTTTTTCCCTGTCACACGCTTTTCAAAAAGTCCATATGTTTTTTCAAAGAGCGGCGATACAAAATACGCAATTATCACGGCTACAAAAAATGGCGATAAAACTTTGCAGAAGTTCATCACAAATGCCTTTGTAGCCCCCCAATTCTGAAGCATTATAAAAATAATCGCTCCCCAAAATATAACAAATAACATGTACAGACATACTTTGAGATATTTTCTGTCAAAATTGAACCATCCTATCGTCTCTCTCTCTACTTTTCCATGAAACAGATAAAGTTTTTTTTCATTATGCACACTGCCATCAATATTTTTATCATTGTCATATGCATCCGAATGATTTTTTTCTAAATTTTCCTGGATTTTATTCTCATTCTCTTTTTCATCCTCACTTCTTTGTTGTTCTTTCTTTTCTTTTTCGTCGTCAACCATAAATATACTCCTCACTTGATTTTTTATATCACTTTAATGTTTTTCTTCTTTGTATTATAATAATAACAAATCACAGCTATTTTAAAAGTACTGTTTTGAAAAATTAAGCAAATTTTAATGTTATTTGTTACTAATGCATTATTATAAATATAACTGTACATCCAGCTGTGACAAAAAATACTATTAAATAACACAATGGAGGTAATATATTATGGCAGACGCACTTATTTTTCTAGCACCTGGGTATGAAGAAGTAGAAATGCTTACAGTTGTTGATATGGTCAGACGTGCCGGGCTAGTGATAGATATGGTTTCCATCACTGATACTCTTGAGGTTACAAGTTCACACAATGTTACTGTCAAGGCAGATAAACTTTTTAAGGACGCTGATTTTGACAGCGCAAAGATGATCGTTCTTCCTGGCGGTATTCCAGGAACACCGAATCTTTTAGCTTACAAACCACTCACTGATAAAATCTTAGAATTTAAAGAAAATGGAAAGCTTCTTTCTGCTGTTTGTGCTGCTCCTACTGTTTACGGTGAACTCGGTTTATTAAAGGAACACAAAGCTACATGTTATCCAGGAATGGAGTCAAAACTTAACTGCGCAGAACACCTTGAAGATCCTGTAGTTGTCGATGGACAGTTTACAACAAGCCGTGGAATGGGCACATGCATAGAATTTGCCAGTGCTATCATAACACGCCTTAAAGACAAAAAAACAGCCGAAGAAATAAAGACTAAGATCATATATAATGTTAAAAAATAATTTAACAACATTACATTAACAAGTATTGTTATTTTGATATTCCAGAAACATACGTTAAATAAACGCCCTAAATTGATAAACAGTTTAGGGCGTTTCCATATTGTTTCATTATATTTTACTACTGCTGCTCCATCATTCTACTCCATGCTCTCGCATCAAGTTTCTCCTCATACGCATCTGCTGCCGCATCATATTCATCTTCATCATCAATATCTTCCATTTCAAAGTCATCATTGCCTAAATCTTTAAGTCTGAATACATAATATTCAGTTACATTTTCCACATCTCCCGGAATGGCAGCACAATATGTTTTTCCATCTACCTCGTAAATCTCATCTATATAAAAATCTCTGTCAACACCATCCTCATCTGTAAGTGTAACCATTGTCTCCTCATATCCATAATCACTGTTTTTCTTTGCCATAAAATATCCTCATTTCTGCACACGTTTTTTGTGCATATCAAGTTTGTATCAAGTGTGCGCAGACACAAATCTTGTGTGTGAAAAATTTTATTTTTCACACTATCCTGCTGTTTTCTTGTCAAACGGATATTCGCAATCCGCTCTGCTACTTGCTCATAACACTATTTTTATTTTCTTAATTTTAGTATGGTTAAATATCTTAACTACTGCGTAGTCGCATAAACAATACAAACAGTATACCTCAATAATACATTTTTGTATATCATATTATTTTTATATTTGCTCTCCTCCCTCTATCAATTCAACATCATTGAACTTTTTTAAATTTAGAATACTGTTTCTTATAATATTTAAAGTTTTTCAAAAAGTATTGAACTTTTTTTGAACCAGCGTTATACTATACGCAAAAGTGCAAGAATGGAGATTATATATGAATAAAATTGAAAATGTGGCGAAACGCCTTAATCTTATTATGAAACAACGTGGTTTAAAACAGGTTGATGTTCTCAACCTTGCCAAACCATTTTGCGAAAAATATAATGTTAAACTGGCGAAAAATTATTTAAGCCAGTATTGTAGTGGAAAAAATGAACCTGGTAAAGATATATTAAATGTATTAAGTCTCGCACTTAATGTAAACCCTGCATGGCTTCAGGGTTTTGATGTCCCACAGGACATTACCGGACAGGTCTCTTTAAATACACTTGATAAAATCCAAACAGATGTAAATACTTTGTCTGACCATAATAAAAATATAAATATTAAGACTAAAACAGAAATACAGAAAGGATATACAAAAATGAAAACATTAAAAAAATCTTCAAAACTTGATAATGTGCTTTATGATGTAAGAGGCCCTGTTCTCGATGAAGCAAACCGTATGGAAGCCGAGGGTTCAAAAATCCTCAAACTTAATATCGGCAATCCTGCTCCTTTTGGATTTGAGGCTCCTGAAGAAGTTCTTATCGATATGCGCCACGAACTTGAGCACTCACAGGGATATTCTGATTCTAAAGGTATATATACAGCGCGAAAAGCTATCATGCAATATGCACAGCTCAAAAATCTTCCTAATGTAACAATAAATGATATCTATACCGGAAATGGTGTTAGCGAACTTATAAATCTCTGTATGCAGGCACTCCTTGATAATGGTGATGAAATCCTTATTCCTTCGCCTGATTATCCACTTTGGACTGCTACTGCTACACTTGCTGGTGGAAAAGCTGTTCACTATATCTGCGATGAACAATCTGAGTGGTATCCTGATATTGAAGATATGCGTAAGAAAATTACAGATAAAACAAAAGCTATCGTTATCATAAATCCAAATAATCCAACTGGTGCCTTATATCCAAAAGAAGTCCTTGAACAGATTGTCGAACTTGCCAGGGAACATCAGCTTATGATCTTCTCTGACGAGATATACGACAGACTTGTCATGGATGGTCAGAAACATATTTCTATCGCTTCACTGGCCCCAGATCTTTTCTGTATTACATTCAGTGGTCTTTCTAAGTCACATATGATTGCAGGTTTTAGAATCGGATGGATGATATTAAGTGGAAGAAAAGATATTGCAAAAGACTATATTGAAGGCTTAAATATGCTTTCTAATATGAGACTTTGTTCTAATGTTCCGGCACAGTCTATTGTTCAGACTGCTCTTGGAGGTTACCAGAGTGTTGAAACTTATATTCAGCCAGGTGGAAGAATCTTTGAGCAAAGAGAATTTATTTACAAGTCATTAAATGATATACCAGGTGTATCTGCTGTAAAACCTAAAGCCGCATTTTATATTTTTCCTAAACTTGATATGAAAAAGTTCAATATATTAAATGACGAAAAATTTGCAATAGATTTTCTTCGTGAAAAGAAAGTATTAATTGTACCGGGAAGTGGTTTTAACTGGGATAGTCCTGATCATTTCCGTATTGTATATCTTCCACAGCTTTCAGTGCTTGAAAAATCTATGGACGGATTAAAAGACTTCCTTGCACATTATCATCAATAATGTGAATCTATACAGGAAAATTCAAATAGCAAAAGCCGATGAACTTTTGGTTCACCGGCTTTTATCATATCATAAATTATCAAACACGAAGTGTGACAGATGCAAAGCATCTGGATTTTGGAATTATTATATCTTAAATTTTTTAACATTCTCATTTAATTGTATTGCTATCTCGTCAAGCATATTGGCATTTTGTGAAACATCATCCATAATAGAACCAACTTCACTCGCTGAAGCTGATGTTTCCTCGGCACTTGCAGCATTCTGCTCAGCTATGGCAGAAAGACTCTGAACAACATCTACGACATTTGACCTCGCATCATCAAGTTTTTTAGTTTTATCTGTAATCTTTTCAACGCTGTCCATAGATTTTGCAATTCCTTTTTCAACACTCCTAAATGCCTTTTCTGTCTGTGTAACATTTTCACTCTGCTGATTCATTACTTCTTTGACTTCTTCCATCGTCTGCACACTTTCCTGCGCATCATTTACAAGTGCATTGATAATTTCTGTAATCTGTGTAGTTGCATCAGCCGACTGTTCAGCAAGTTTCTGTATCTGATTTGCAACAACCGCAAATCCTCGTCCCTGCTCTCCAGCTCTTGCTGCCTCTATACTTGCATTAAGTGATAAAAGTGTCGTCTCCTCAGCAATTTCAGAAATCATATCCGTTGCAACCTTAATTTTTGCAGCAGATTCATTTGTCTTTTTGGTCTGTTCCCCTATTATATGAATAGCTTCCATAGTCCTTACATTAATTTCTTCAAGCTTTGCAAGGATACTAATGGCATTCTCACCAGCTTTACGCATGTCCGCAGCATTTTCACCAAGCATTTCAGCCTCTGATGAAGCTTCCTGTATCATATTCCCCATCAAAATAACATTCTCTGTCGCCGACTGTGTTTCCTGTGCTTGTGATGTAGCTCCATCTGCAATACCTGTAATTGCTGTTTCAACCTGCCCGGCTGCTGTTGATGACTCATCTGCGCTCTTATTAAGAATCTCAGCGGCTTCCTGAAGCTTATTGATATGCGTTGAAATCTCAGACATCACATCTACAATAATGTTCCTAAACTCTGTGAATGACCTTATCATAACTCCTACTTCATCTTTTCTTTTCAGCATCTTCTCATCTGATGATGAGTCTTCGCTAAAATCAAGTTCACCAAGTTTTTTAACTGTACCTGTAGCATGTATGATCGGAGCCACTATACGTCTTGTAACAAATATCGCAATAATAATACATATTATAAGAGCAAATATACTGCCAGCTATTGTGGTACTGATAATAGATGTTATAGATGACATAACTTCTTTCTTACCTACATTTACAACAAGAACAAAATTCTTACTTTTGCCCACATATATACCAGCATACTTCTGCTGACCATTAAATGTATACTCTACAACTTTTGGCTGTGGTCTTCCACTATTTTTTAAATTTGATACCACTTCCTTAACAACCTCATTTTCAACACTTTGTCCAATCTTATCAGATTCAGGGTGATAAAGCATTTTGCCATCTGCATCAACCAAATATGTATAACTGCCTTCTATGCCTTTTATAGATACATCTCCTATAAGTCTTTCAAGAGTTTCTGCTGTCATAATTGAATTATATGACGATAAACGAATTTCATTGTCAATACTCTCACCCGAAATTTTCGCAATATCCAACATATAATTTGATGTAAGCTCTGAAATATTTGATGACGATTTAGGAATAACCGTACAAAGATTAAGTCCCACCGTTAGTAAGACAGCACAAAATACTAACATTAGTATCTTAGCTTTCAAAGAATGCCAGAAATTTATGTTCTGGCTTAGTTTTTCCTCTAATCCTTTTCTCTGATTGTTCTCTTTTCTCATACTATATCCTCCATTTATTTAGTATTTATATTTTTATAATTGTTTATAAACGCAAAGCTGATTATATACTTCTAACATTTTCAGCTATATCAGAAGACATTTTTTGTATACTCTGGCTCTGGGCCGATATCTCTTCTGTCGTTGCTGCTATTGTAGAAACCTTCTCATTAATATTTTCCATTTCATCTACAAGTTTTTTAATTACATCTATGCAAAGCTGTAGTTTTGGAAGCGTTTCATCTGCATGTACATTATTCTTTATTATCAGTTTTTTCGTTTCGTCAGCAAGGCTTCCTATCTGCCCTGCCACAACAGCAAAACCTCTGCCTGACTCCCCAGCTCTTGCAGCCTCAATACTTGCATTAAGTGATAACATATTTGTCTGCCCTGCTATTCCAGTAATATCTTCCGATGTAGCCTTATACACATCTATAAACTCTAATATAACCTTAAGCGAATCATTTAACTGTACACATCTTTCTGATATCTCAGATAAACTTTTTGACATATCGTTAGTCTCCAATGCAGATGTCTCGTTAGCATGTGAAAGTTGTGAAATGCCAATACTGAGGCTGTCAAACTGTCTTACTATCTCCGCAATCATATCATCCTTATGCTGCTGCTTTTCCTGTTCTTCTTCACGTAATCTACCTATCTCATCTCTTTCATTCTCAACAATACTCTTTATATAATGAATGCAGTTTTCTTTGCGATTTATTCCATTGTAAATTGCCTTTGCCATATCTTTACAACTATCAAATCCACAGCATCCACAATCAATGTTCTGTTCTTCCAGTGTATTTTTATTCATGTTCCTGAAGATTTCACTCTGTTGTGCTGCTGATGGTATCTTCATCTCAATTTTTTTATTTGTATATTTTCTTATAAAATCATTTAAGTCAAGATTTGCAAATTGTTTACACAATGCCCTATATCTCTCTTCCGGACCAGCATTTTTAGTCCACGAAGAAATCTTTCCAATTTTAAATCTCGATTTTTTTACCTCCTGTTTTGCTTTTCTTCTCTGATTTGATATTTCATCATATACCCTTTGTTCATCAATACCTGACTGCGTTCCTGTTCCAAAAAGACATCCGCTTCCACAATTAAGGATATCAATCATCACAGGTCCATTTGAGTTAGGCTTATAACTATCTATAAATCTATATGCTTCATGCTCACCTTCAACTTGTCTTACAGCTGTGTCATCACCTAAAAACCATTTTACATTTTCCTTCAACCCACCCGGCATAGGATAAAGGCTTCCAAGACCATATTCAAGTTCATCATTGTATTCATCTGCTGTTTTATACGCATCTCCAATATGCTCCATAAAATTCTTAAATGTAACATTGTATGATATAAGATGTTCACAGTTAGAATCATTTATCTCTGTTTTTTTTGCAATGCATGGTGATAAAAACGCAAGTTTATCATGATTTCCCTCGTATTTGCGCAAATATTTTGCCATACAGAGTACCGGACTATATACAGGAATCAGAGTATCAATAAGATCCGTCTTATACCTCTCAATATAACTTACAACAGCAGGGCATGGGCTTGATATCATTCCTCTCTTTCCTGTTTTCTCAAAATACTTCAAATATCCCCATGTGCAAATATCGGCACCGTAACTCACACTGTAAATATGTGCTGCACCAAGTTTCTTAATATATCCAAGAATTTTTTTATATTCATTGGGATAATTTGCAATAAATGCTGGTGCTATAACAACTGTTATTCTTGTTCCTCTACTAAGTTCCTCAAAAAACTCTTCTGTATCATCTGTAAAAACTCTCGCCTTATGACTGCATACATCTATACATTCTCCACAATCTATACATGCATCAGATGCCACATCAACTTTTCCAGCCTCAACAGCATGATTTGATGGAAAAACCGGGCAATTTCTTATACATTTATTACAACCTGTGCATAAGTCATTTGTATTTATAAAACTCATATTTATCTTCCACCTTTCTTTCTCGAAATATATCCTTAACAAAACTTTTTATTCCTGTATAATGTTCCCCTAACATTTCACCATATGCTCTGGATAAATTCTATTTTTTAATTCAATATCTGTCCTATTACGGCAAAATCGCCTGCAATTTACTTACAAACGATTTTCATTTATTCCTGTCTATATTTTATCGTATTTGTATATTTTTGGCAATATAGTGCAAAAATTTTACTGCATTTAACAAAAAATGAGGCATACCTAAACATGTCTCACTTCATAAATTCGGACATCATACAAACACCTCTGGCACCCGCATCTATACATTCATCCATATTATTTTCTGATATACCACCTATAGCATAAACATCTATATCAACATTTTCACATACGTCTTTAAGAAATCCTATTCCTCTTGGTGCAAGTCCCTTCTTACAATCCGTCACAAACACATGCCCTGCTGTTATATATGAAGCTCCTAGTTTTTTGGCTTTCTTTGCCTGCTCCACCGAATGTGTTGAAACACCTATAACCTCAAAACAATCTTTCTCCTTATCCGTCATCTGTTCCAAAACATTCAAAGGCAGATGTATCTTTTTTACTCCAAGTTTAATTGCTTCATTGTAAAAATAATGAAGCACACATGAAACCCCAGCCTTCTCACATATCTCAAGCACTTTCACAGCCAGCTCCCTATATCTTTCAGGAGTCAGATCCTTTTCACGAAGCACGATAAAGGCAGGTTCCTTTTTTACAACCTCTCTTATCTTTTCCAAAAACGGAGAAAAAGAGGAAAAATTTTCCTCTTTCTCTTTGCTTAATTCCTCTGTATATGCTTTTACAAGCTTCCTGTTTGTTATACAAACTATATCTCTATCTTTCATTCTTACCTCTTAAATCAATACAACATAAACATATTTGTCAAACTCAAAATATCTGATTTATTTTATTTATCCAACATACACATAATCATTAAGTACAGGCTGCAATCCTTCTTCTTCCATATCGCCATACATCTGATCAAAACTTCTTGCATCAGAAATTTCAAACTGCTCATCACCTGCATCGGCATCATCTTTGCCCGCATATTTACTTTCATGATCACCAATACCTGTTGAAACCCCGGCAGAAACCTTCGTAGCGGCAATCTTTACTATTCCATCTCTAAAATGTTTCTGTTCTCTTGATGAAACTGTTATTCCTATATATGGCAGGAAAATCCTATATGCACAAAGCACCTGGCAGAGTTCTTTTTCATGAACATCAAGCGGGTTTATCTTATCATTATTGATGATAGGACGAAGTCTTGGACACGAAAGCGAATACTCAACATGAGGATACTTTCTCTGTAGATAATAAATATGAAGCGCACTCGCAAGAGCATCTTTTCTAAAGTCAGAAAGCCCTAATAATGCTGAAAAACCAACACCTCTCATACCGCCCATGATTGCACGTTCCTGAGCTTCAAACCTATAAGGAAATACTCTCTTATGTCCCATAAGATGAAGTGTCTCGTACTTATCAGAATTATATGTCTCCTGAAAAACAGTAATATAATCTGCACCACACTCGTGAAGATACCTATATTCATCACTGTTAACCGGATAAATCTCAAGACCGACATTTCTGAAATACTTTGTAGCAAGTTTGCAAGCTTCACCAATATATTTAACATCGCTTGCACTTCTGCTTTCACCTGTAAGCATAAGAATCTCCTCAATACCCGAATCGGCAATGACCTTCATCTCATGCTCAATCTCATCAGCATTAAGTTTCTTTCTATTAATATCATTGTAACAGTTAAAACCACAGTAAACACAATAATTCTCGCAATAATTGGCAATGTAAAGCGGCGTAAACAGATAGACCGTATTTCCAAAATGTTTACTCGTCTCAATCTTCGCTTTCTGTGCCATTTCCTCAAGAAATGGTGCAGCAGCTGGTGACAAAAGAGCTTTAAAATCCTCTACACTACAAGTTTCACTATTCAATGCTCTGCGTACATCAACAGCGGTATATGAATCATAATCATATGAATTCATCTGTGAAAGCACCTTATCCATAATATCAGACTTAATCTGTTCCATTCCTTCCATATATGCCATATGGTCAGTACGACATGATGGATCAGTCTCTAACTTATGCTTATGCTCCAAAGCCTTCTCAGACAATTTATCAGAATCCACAAAAAATTGATTTTCAGCCATTTTTTAACCTCTTTTCCTATATGTAAAATTCAACCTAAAATCAGTTCAAATAAAACACTCTATTACTCATGTTCAACCTATACCTATACTCAACTTCAATAGGCGAAACCAAATCAGTCCCTCAAAAATCCAGTAAGCGGATCAGAAGCCTGTGCACCTCTTTCCAGCACTCTTCCAAGCCCTGCAAGATAGGCACTTCTACCAGCCTCAATAGCAGACTTAAATGCACCAGCCATCGCCGGAATGTCACCCGCTGTTGCAATAGCCGTATTTGCCATGATCGCTGCTGCCCCCATCTCCATAGCTTCACAAGCCTGTGATGGTTTTCCGATACCAGCATCAACGATAACAGGAAGGTCTGATTCATCAATTATTATCTGAATAAATTCCTTTGTTGCAAGACCTTTGTTTGAACCTATCGGTGAAGCAAGCGGCATGATTGCTGCTGCCCCTGCATTTGCAAGATCTCTAGCTGTATAAAGATCAGGGTACATATAAGGAAGCACTGTAAATCCCTCTTTTGCAAGAATTTCAGTAGCCTTTACAGTCTCGGCATTGTCAGGGAGAAGATATTTGCTGTCCTTCATTATCTCAATCTTTACAAAGTCACCGCAACCAAGTTCTCTTGACATTCTTGCAATTCTCACTGCTTCTTTTGCGTCCCTTGCTCCCGATGTATTTGGAAGAAGCGTAACCCCCTCAGGAATGTAGTCGAGAATGTTTTCACTCTTTTTTGTGTTTGTTCTGCGCACTGCGAGCGTGATTATCTGTGCACCCGCATTCTCAACAGCCGCCTTGATAAGCTCCATTGAATATTTTCCTGAACCTAATATAAATCTTGATGAAAATTCCTTTCCACCTAATGTAAATGTATCTTTTGACATACCACTGCCACCTCCGACAAAACTTACTATTTCAACAATATCATTATCTTTTAAAACATAACTCGAATAATCGCTCTTATCCACAATCTTTTCATTGCACTCAACCGCAATGTGCGTAGCTATATAATCATTTTCATCCAGGTATTTCTGAATTGTCATACCTGCTGCATTTTCGTCTTTTCCGTTAATATGTACCATACATCGCTCTCCCTTATCTTTAAATTTTCTGTACATGTTTATAGTGAAGATTCTTATTTTACAATAGCTTAAACTCAACATTACAAATCATAGATCATTAAAACAAATGTTTTAACAAAATAAAAAAGGTCACACAAAGAATTACACCCGCGGTGGTGTACCCCTTCGTGTGACCAAAATGTTGCTGCTAGCACATACAGTACACTAGCAAATCGAAATCTCACTCTGCCGTATATATTAAACCATTTTTAATATTAATGTCAATACCTGATTTTATGATCATGTCTATTTGTCACTTAATTCTGATTTCCAACCAATGACGCAAGCGTTGATGTCAATGTCTTTATATCAATCGGTTTTGTAAGATGTGCATTCATCCCTGCCTGCATTGTGCGTTTTACATCCTCATCAAATGCATCTGCTGTCATAGCAACTATAGGAATATCTTTTGCTCCCTTATGCAATGAACATCTTATCCTCTTTGTTGCCTGCATTCCATCAAACTTTGGCATTCTCACATCCATAAGTATTACATCGTATTTGCCTGGTGCTGATTGCAGATATTTGTCAACTGCCTCCTGACCATCTTTTGCCCATTCCACATTCATTCCATGTGCTTTTAATATCTCAATGGCCACTTTCGCATTTATTTCATTATCTTCTGCAAGCAATACATTTTTCCCTTTCAATATACTTTCATCGGCTTTAGCTTTGTTTTCTAGATCTCTTTTTGCCTCATCAATACTGTGAATTTCCCTGTCAAAATCAAGTATAAATGTAGTTCCTTTATTCGGTTCACTTTCACATTTAATAGTACCGCCCATTATGTCTACAAGATTTTTTACTATTGCAAGCCCAAGTCCGGTCCCCTGAACTTTGTTTGTAAACTCATTATACTCCTGTTCAAATGGTGCAAACATTTTTTCCTGAAATTCCTTGCTCATCCCACAACCATAATCTTTTATCTCACAGTGAATATGAACATGTTTGTCGTCTATGTCTTCTGCCCCCATATTCCATTCTACAAAAGAACCCTTTTCAGAAAATTTCAATGCATTATTTATGATATTTACATAAATCTGCTTTGTTCTAATAGGGTCTATCTTGATAAGAAACGATCTGTATCTGCTAAAGTCTGTTCTAAGTTCAACATCGTAATTTTTAGCATTTGCTTTTAACATTTCCTCTATCGAACCGACAAATTTCATACTTTCAACATATTCCTCATTCAGCTCAATCTTATTTTGCTCAATCTTATTCATATCAAGAATATCGTTTATTATCTGCAAAAGAAAGTTTCCCGAATCAATTATCTGGTTTATGCACTCATCTTTTTTATTTATATCCGTACTTGATTTTCCTATGGTAGCCATGCCTAGTATTGCATTCATCGGAGTTCGTATCTCATGACTCATCCTTGATAAGAAATCTGTTTTTGCATGACTTGCTCTTATTGCCTCCTCACTCTTTTGCTGTATCTGAACTATATACTTCTTTTTGTTATTTATGTACATGGATACCGCTATCAAAGTGAAAACAAATAATAATAATAGAAATGCAATAATGTCGCTGTATGAATAGAATTTATCGTATAATGACAATTCTGACCAGTTATATGCGGTATCCCGGCTTATTATTCCTCTCTGTTCATCTTCTGTCACAAGCTGAATCCCCTTGTTTAAAGCTGATTCAAGTATTGAATCATTCCTGATAGCAAGACCAAATGGCAACATTATGGCATCAAACTCTTTTATATCAAGCTGTTTATATCTCGGACTTTGAAGTATCGATTTTGCAGTGTATGTGTCCGTAGCGAAAGCATCAACTTCTCCATTATTCACAGCTTCACATGCATCCTCAATCGTATCATACTCGACGAGTTCATAGTTTGTTCTCTTTTTCATGCAGTCATATACATATTTGTATTTTCCAACAACTGCTATCTTAGCCGAGTTATCAAGTTCGCCATGGCTGCTTTTTGTTATATAGTTTATGTCAGAATCAAAAAGACTTTTTGTTATAAAATACTTTTTATAAAACATTACATTATCTACATAAACAGGCATAACTATATCCGTTCTCGTATTGTCAAGCATATCATAGGGATTCTTTGTATTTATTGAAAAGTAATTAAATTTAATTCTCAGTTTTTCTGCGGCCTTATTCATAAGATCGATTGCTATTCCCTTATATTTACCAGTCTTATTATCATAATAGCTTATCGGTTTATAGTCTGAATATGTCGCTACATTTAATGTTTTATTATTTTTTAAATAATTTATCTCATATTTCTCAAGTGGCGTATACACTCTCTCTGGAAAATATTTCTCATTCAGGTCACTCTGGAATGTAGGTTCTGCGAGTTTTAATTCAGTGAGTGCCTTATTTACATCCTTATAATACGGATTGCTGTTTTTCATAACAATGTAATTATGTGTGACATTAATTTTAGATAATATCTTCATATCATCAGTCTTGTCCATTACATTACTTATAACTCCGTCAACTTCATTATTTTCAAGTGCTGCTTTACATTCGTTATAGTTATCATAATAAACAAGATTGTTGTATACTTTTATTGACTTTAAATATGACTCCATTCCTGTAAAACTTAATAAATCTTTTGTTATAGCAATCTTCATCTTGTCTATACCATCGTAATCCTCATAGTACAGATCACCACGATTTTTCTTTGTCATAATAGAATAATAGGTAGTCATTATATCTTCCGTTGTATAACTGACGGTATCAGATGAAGTCAGTGGCTCTGAAACCGGCATTATTATGTCAATTTTTCCACTTTTTAAAAGCCCATACAAATCTTCCCATGATTTTACCCTTATATAACTATACTCAAAATGAACACTCGAAAATTTAGATATCTCATTTAGATAATCGACTCCATAGCCACACTCATTATTATTTGAATCATATCCAAAAAAACCGTCAAGCTCATAAAATCCGACCTTCAATCTAACAACTGACGACTCATTTGCCGATACTGTACTCTTACAAACAAGACATGTACCTGTCAATATTATAAGAAAAGTAATCGAATATATAAACTTTCTCAATATATTTCCCATTTCCCCCTGACCTTTCACTTTGTATTATATACCTAAAAACAGCTGTATCATAAATCCTTTCAATCAATGGACATTATAGCACAGCCTGTGATATTTCTCTATTCAATTATTGTATTTTATGGGAATTCTGATAATATCTTCCTTATCATGCTTTCAACCAACCCTGCTGTCTTTCTGTGCGTAGCCTCTGTCGGATGCCAGTTTATACCAAGACCATCCCCTTCATCCTGGAGTGGCAGATCAAGATAATAAATTTGTGATTTCTGATATCTTTCATCAATTATCGCAACAGCTTTTGCAACACTTTCACAAAGACTTTTATCCATTGTTCCAAGCATACATAAAATCGGAACATCAGGATTTTTTCTTTTAATAGTTTCAATAAATTTTACATATCCATCAACAAATTCCTGTTTTTTTGTATCATCATTATCTGTATAACTTGCATCATTGGTTCCAAGATAAACAGTTATGATATCAGGTACAAAACGGTTGTTATCCCATTTTTCCCACTGACTTTGCGGTGTGTTCAGATAATACTTTTCACATCCGGCATCAACATATTCATAAAGCATCGGCACAAGCCAACTAGAATCTTTTACCTTTGGCTCATCTTCTCCTATATAGGATGTAATAACACCTTTCCCATTCCATGCAACAACATTTACATCAGCATCAAGATGAGTTGCCACAAGAAGTGAATATGCTTTCATAGGATTTTCTTTTGCTGTATCATGCTCTGGCTCATCGACACATCCCTCATTACCATAACCACATGTAATAGAATCACCTATCATCTCTATTTTCAGTTTTTTAGGCAATGGAGGTTCAAGAACATTATCACTGTCTATCTCTATCCATTCCACACCACATGCAGCATACTCAGCCTCTGAATACTTTATAAGTGTAACAGTAACAGTCTTTTCTGCATCTGCTTCGTAAAGTACATATTCAGCCTCATCACAGTCAAGTGAAAAACGTTTATATGGCTCAATGTCAGCAACAGCGCCACACGATACTTCACCATCCGTTTCTTCTTTTATAAACACTGCAACCCATGCATATGCCTTCTTATCATGTAATGATGCATCAGACAACAGCTTTGCCTTCGCCATTTTTCCGGTAAATCTGAATGAAATACTTGTACCTGTATATCCAAGATATCTTATACCATCTCTGAATATAGTTCTTCCTGTAACTTTTACGCTTTGTTCATCTGCCGTAAATCTCATAAATTTTCCTCATCCTTTTAAAAATTCTTATGCCACATTTACCTTTAAAAAACTTTTATTTTATTACTTTTTTTCAGGTACTACTTCTGTACTTTTGTTAAGATCAAGCCAGCATGCCTGTCTAAGTTTAATCTTATTATTTGATACATCCTCACCTTTAAGAGTTCCATCAGGCTGTACACACAATATTTCATTTGAATTCTGTGCCTTTTCTTTAAGCCAGTATTCATTTTCTCCTGCCGGAATTATATCCTTATATTTTTCGTACTCATCTTCTGAAAGTTCAAAGAAATACTCCGGGAATTTGTCATCCTGTGCTGATTTTATATAATTCTGCACTACAACAAGTGCCATCTCATTGTCAGAATATTTTTTAAGCTGCTTGGTATTTAGCCATCTCCTTGCTTTTGACTCATACCAGTCATTACTCTCAGTTTCTTCCATTGAAAATCTTTTTTTCTTTCCGACCTTTTCTTTTATCATAAGTACTTTGCCATCGGATGTTTTATCAAGTATAACCCAGTTTGCAGTACCAAATATAACTACATCACCTATTTTAGCTTCCTTAATAAACATTTTTTCAAGTTTAGCTGCTCTTGGCTGTGCATCAAGCTTGTCTTCTGCTTTTTTATAATTTATCAGTGCTGATTCATACTTTCCTTTCTTTTCCTTTTTAACTCCTATATGATAATAGCACTTCTTCATATTTCCGTTTGCGACTAAAAAACCGCCTGTTTCCTTATAGTTAGCAACAGCAAGTTTATATCTTCCCTGCGATTGATGATACATTCCCTTAACCATAGGATATGCCGGACTTTTCAAGAAACATAAAAATAATATCACAAAAACCGCAGCTACTATACCACGCCTTTTGTAAGCTGCTTTTGTTTCTAATTTTGCAATTCCCTGCTGACACTGTTCGATATGCTCATCACACTCTTTTATATTATATTTAAACTTCTTGCATCTGTTAAAATTCTCGATTGCATCAGCATAATCACTTTTTGTCTTTGACTCTTTCTGTCTTTGAACTGCAAGTTCAAATACTTTAACTGTTCCATCCTTCACGGCTTTATCAGCAATCTCAAGACATTCTTTTCTTTTCTCCTCAGAATCAAGATATCCTTGTAATTTTTCAAACTTTTTTGCAGCACTGTTCATCGAAGAATAAACTCTCTCAAATCTTTCCACACAGTCTATTGCTTCCATAAGGGATACTGCTGTTTTATATGTTTTCTCCTCCGGTGAAAGAACTTTTACTTCCTTTCCCGCTGCCGCTTTAGCTGCATCCCTTGCAGCCTTTATTGCTGCCCTTTTTTCCGCTTTAAAAGCCGCTTTATCTTTCTTATTTTCCAAAGTTTCAGCCATTTGCTTCCTCCGCTTTATTTCTACGCTTTTCAAAAATTTTACCAACATAGTCTACTGTAGGCCCCATCAGTATCACCATGCATACTGTCATAATACCAACTTCCCCACCAGCAGCATATCCTATACATGTTGCTATGAGATCATATATAATTCTTACAATTCTAAATACACTTTTTCCTGTGTATTTTTCTATTTTGTCACTTATAAGAAATGAAACAGCATCATAAGGTGCTGTACCATGTCCACTCTGCATATATACCGCCGCCATAAGCACAAATATTATAAGTCCTGGTACTAAAAAGGCAATCCTTGCCCCCATATCAAGCTCAGCAGGTATATGAAATACATTTTTCCATACCCACGAAAAGAAATCAGCAGAATACCCTACAAGTATCATATTTCCAAGTGTGCCTGTTCCAATAAGATTTCTCTCAAAAATAAAAACAATAGCAAGAAGTACAAGATTTGATATAAGCTGATAATTTCCAAAAGTCATACCAACCTTTGCCGAAATTCCATAATTCATAGCTGAATAAGGATCTGTCCCCATATTACTAAGAACAAGCATAGATACGCACATCCCCATAAGAATAACAGCTATTATCATGATGATAAAACTTTTTGTCCACTCTTTTGTAAACTTAAAATTCATAAAATTTTCCTATTCCATTCCTTTTAATAATCTCCAGCCTGTCTACGCTTTTAGCTGCCAACTGTATACGCTACCTGCATATCTTGACAACTTTGACACAAAACATAATAGCACAGCACTGCTTTATTGTCACGATTTTTCTTTAATGATACGCTCTACTTCTTTTGATATCTTATATTTGTCTGCCCAAAAATGTACGGAGTTGAATTAATCTGCTTCCCTGCACTACTATATTTCAAATTTCTTTTTTCATTTTCAGAAATAAGCGTCCTTTTACGCTTAATCTCTTCTTTTTTCTTCTGAACTTCCTCAAAGTCTTCTCCCTGCAGTTCATAAACAAATCTTGAAATATCAGCCTCTTTATTAAATCTCTCCTTCACATAATATATATGCAGGTACTTTTTCGCTCTTGTAACTGCCACATAAAACATTCGTCTTTCTTCTTCCATATCCGCATCTAAAACAGCTTTCGAGTGCGGAGTTACCCCCTCGTTTGCATCAGGTATAAATACACATTCATATTCAAGACCTTTTACACCATGCATAGTCATAAGAAGCACAGCATCCGACTGTTCCTGTCCATTATTTAACATCCTGCTCTTAGACGCCTGCTCTTTAAGTTCATCGCTGTAAGCTCTTATATACTCAAACCATTCCTCAAAACTTTCATATCCCTTCGCCTCTTCCTGAAGTTCATCAAGAAATTCCATCATCTCCCCGGGACGTACCCCCTTATAATCAGCATAATCTTTTATATAATCGTCATAGCCAATCCCACTTCTTATAAAATTTATGGCAGCAAATGGTTTTAAATGCGCTAGCATTTTCATATCATATTCAAATTGTTCAAATCTTTCTACCATCCATTCCTTATCTTCATAAAAACTTTTAAGTTCTTCCATATCAACAACACTTTCCGTAAATGCTGCTCTATGAACATATCTCTTGGGCCTGTTGATAATGCGCAGAAAGTCAGCCCTTTCCCTGCTGCCACGCGCAATCCTTATATATGTGATAATATCTTTTGCAATCCAATGATCATACATATTTGGAATACGTTCTTTCATTACAAACGGGATATTAAACTCCATAAGCTTTGAACTAAGTGTTCTCGCCTGTGTATTTGTTCTAAAGAGAACCGCCATTTCACTATAAGGCAGACCTTTATCCTTATATTCAAGAATTTTTGCTCTTATACTTTCACATTCCTCCGAAACCCGGTTAAATTGTTTTATCTCAACCCTCTGACCATATTCATTGTGAGCCTCAAGATTTTTCGCAAGTCTGTTTTCATTTTTGGCTATAAGCCTTGCCGCCGATTCAACTATCGCCTTGCTGCACCTGTAATTTATGCCGAGAATATATCTTTTTGCATTAGGATAATCCCTCAAAAACTGTTTCATAATATCAGGTTTTGCTCCCCTGAAACCATAAATTGACTGATCATCATCTCCAACAATGAAAAGGTTATTTTTCGGTGCCGCAAGCATTCTCACTATATCATACTGAACTTTATTTATATCCTGAAATTCATCTATAAGTATATAAGAATACTGTTTCTGCCACATCTGTCTTATATCTTCTCTTGCTCTAAGAAGTTCGTAACAATAGACAAGCATATCATCAAAATCAATAAGCCTTTTGCTTTCCAATATACTCTGGTATCCTGAATATATCCTTCTAAAAGATTCCCCAGGACAATTTGGCGAATAATAGTGCTTTAAATTTAACATCTCACCCTTGACTTTACTTATCTCACCCTCAAGATCATTTAAAAAATCATTTTCATCCTGAATCTCTATATCCTCTTTATTAACCAGTTCTTTTAATATTTGTCGTTTCATATCATCACGAATAATGTTTTCAGCCGTATAATGATATGCATATTTTAATATTGTAAAAAAGATTGCATGAAATGTTCCAAAATATACTCTCTTTGCATCACCAGAAACCATATCTTCATATCTTTTTTTCATCTGCACTGCTGCCGCTTTGGTAAAAGTAATAACAAGAATATTGGTATTTTTTACTCCCTTTTCTTCCACAAGATATTTTACACGCTCTGTGATAACCCTTGTCTTTCCCGAGCCAGGCGTTCCTATAACAAGACATGGCCCGTTAAAATGTTCTATTGACTTTTTCTGCTGTTCATTTAAACTCAAAACTACTACTCCTAACTGACTTTGGCAGGATTTCAGACCACAATAACCAAAATCCTGCCAAAAATAATTTTTACTTATTTGTTAAAATATCTAAAAATCCATGACCTGTGCAAACATCTCTCTGATATTTCCATATGCTCTGTAATTTGCACGCTCATCACCTATTCTCTCTTTATCATTTAAAAGAATAAGCTTGTCTCCCTTATAATACTTAACCATATAGCGACACAGAGGGGAATTTATTCCTGCCCCTATAACAAGAAGTATACTTGCATTCTCAACTGCATTGCTTGCCCTGCTTATCTTTCCATTATCAAGCACTTCACCTAATAATGAAAATCCCGGACGAAGTGGTATCCCACACTGCTCACATACAGGAATTCCCTTTGAATGTTTTATGTAACCCGAATCGTACATCCTCTTACATTTTGGACATATATTTTCATCTACTGAACCATGAAGCTGGATAACATTGCTGCATCCCGCCTTTTTGTAAAGTGAATAAACTGAGCGTGTGATCACGGCATTCAGTTTACTGCACTGCTGTAATCTGTATATTCCATAATGGATGGATGACGGTTGTGGATCATCAATATTTAATATAACCTCTTTATAATATCTGTAAAACAACTCCGCACGTCTTGTGTAAAAAAGTGAAGACGCTATCTCATCATTTGAATATCCATACTTTTGCTCAATATCATACGCAATATGCTCAGCAGTAACACCATTTAGACCAACATCATATGTGATATTCATCCCGGCAAGCACAACTATATTTCCTCCACCGCGTATAATATTCCTCATGTTCTCAAGAATCTGATCCATATATGCTCCTTTCAAGACGACCTCTGCCGATTACTCTCCAAGATATGTACAAATACTTTTTACTGCATTATCAATTCCAAAAAGATCACTTCGGATAACAAAATCATAATTGTTTAAGTCAGTCCATTTTTCACCTACGTGATAATTATAATAATTGCCTCTGCGCTTATCATTTTTCATAATAACATCTGCAGCATTTTTCTCCTCAATGCCGTATTCACTGATGGCTCTTTTTATTCTGAATGACATAGCTGCTTTTATAAAAAGATTGCATACATCTTCTCGTTCCTTTAAAACATAATCAGCACACCTTCCGACAATAATGCACGGCCCCTCCTCGGCAACTTTTCTTATAACATCAGACTGTGCAAGGAAAATCCTGTCATCAAGTGAAAGTCCGCTGAAACCAAAATCCTGATTTCCATATACGTTTATGCCCATAGCAAGTGAATAAAGAAGGCTGTTTGTAGCTTTATCCTCAGCTCTCGCAAATGTTTCCTCAGCAAAACCACTCTCTTTTGCAGCTCTTGTGATGATCTCATTGTCATAAAATGGTATGTTGTAATGTTTGGCCAATTTCTGACCAATCTCACGTCCACCACTTCCATACTGTCTGCTTATAGTAATAATTTTATTCATAGGTCATGCCCCCTGTTCTAATTATGAATGTGCCAATACAATAGGTATTATAATTGGCTATTTTTCATAAATCATTATAACTATATTATACACTTTTTTTGCTTTTTGCACAATAATTTTATCTTACAACTTTATCTGATCGATCAGCGGATCATCCACGCATTTTCAGGACTTCTTTTTATTTCCTGTTTATTCTCATACATTGCTTCATCAGCCCTCTTAAATATCTCCTCAAAGCAACTGTATTTCGTGCTATCATATTCTACTATTCCTACCGCCGCAGATGCGATGTAATCATTAGGATACATTTCATTAATCTGTTCAAACTGTTCCTCAAGAACTTTTTTGCAATTGCCAATGTTCTCTAAATCATCTCCCTCAACAATTACCACAAATTCATCCCCGCCTATTCTGAACACAGGACTTCTCTTAAAAGCCCGGCATATACATCGGCAGGAGTCTATTATAAGCATATTTCCCTTTTCATGACCAAAATTGTCATTTACATATTTAAGACCATTTACATCAAATAATGCAAGTGCAAATTCAACATTATCATATGTTATCTTTTTATTTATATCAGCAATATACTCCCTGTATGCCGTAACATTTTTGACCCCTGTCAATGCATCAACATAAGCTTTTTTATTTGCATAGTTAAGTGCATCCTGAAGCTCTACTATCTCCTGTTTTTCATCTGATATATCCTGCACTGCAAAGATAACATGCAACAGTTTCCCATTTTCATCCCTGTCAACCTCTATAAATCTTGCACGACACCATCCTCTCCGTTTTCCCTTATACTCTGTTGATATATACTTATTTTGTTTCATCCTGTCATCAAGTGTCGAAAGATTAGTAAAATCAAGCATCATACCAAAATATTTTGCTACTGAAAACTTTGTATATATCATCCTAAAAGCTTCCGAAGCACTCTTAGTGTCACCAACTGTCTCAGCTATTATCGGCAGCCTTTTAATCTCATCATATTCATCAGTATCCATATGGATGTAATACATAAACATATAGATATTTGCAAGTGAACCAACTGTATTATGTTGTTTCTTCTCATCTTCAAGTGCAGTCTGCAGCTCTACCTGAGAATACTCAAGTTCAATATTTTTTCTTATTACCTCCTGCGCTACCTCGTCAACGCTAAGATTCATATATGCTATCAGAACTCCTATGCAGACACCTAAAGTCAGCATATTGCTCTCTGGCAAAAAATTCTGAATTATACAGCCCAAAAATACCGGAATCATAAATGCTGCCAATATTCCATATCTTTTTCTGCGTTCCGCATTCTTCTGATAACATGCATCCTTTAACAGTGCAACAGCAGAGATGACCATATACATAGCAGGAACAATAAAAAGATATTCAAAGTGTGAGCTCTTTTTAAACACTCCATTATCCGATACAGAATAAAATATGTCTGTATAACACGACACTATCACTGCACCAAAATATATAAACAATGGAACTGCACAATACAGACAACTTATCTTATTTGATATAAGCGCAGATTCTCTGAATATTCCTGAATAAATAAACCACAAAAATATAGTAAGTCCAAGCGATGCAAATGACAATGTAGCAAAAAAATATCTTACTCCCCCACTCATACCAAGCACACCATAATCTGCAAGATGACCAATTGCAAATGATGTCACCATACATAGACTGCTTCCAACTATTGAAAAATAAAGCTTCATAAAAATATCTTTTTTACGCCAGCCATATATCTTTATAATAAGTAGAAACAGCATCATAACACATATTATATCCGTTTTTGTATATAAAAACGCATTTTTCATTATTGCATACATCTCATACGCCTCCCCTTAAAACCACAACGTATCATAGAATGGCATACCACTAATGTCATACTCCTATTTTATGCTATAACGATAGTGATATTCGCTATTTCTCATGCATATCATAACTCTTGTCTTCATCGATCATTTCAAGCATTATCTTGGCAAACACCGGATCAAACTGTGTACCTATCCCCTTTTCTATCTCTGCTCTTACAATTTCCTGACTTAACACATCTCTGTAACTTCTTTTTGAAGTCATGGCATCATAAGCATCTGCAACGCCTATTATTCTTGCAAGCTCCGGAATATCCTTCCCCTTAAGTCCATCAGGATATCCCTTTCCATCATATCTCTCATGATGCCATCTTGCACCAACAGCTATGTTTGGAATTTCTGAAATATTAGATAAAATCTCTGCACCTATAACAGGATGAGTTTTTATAATTTCATACTCTTCATCAGTGAGCTTTCCTGTCTTATTTATAATCTCATTTGGTATACCTATTTTTCCTATATCATGCAACATGCCGGCAAAATAAATATCCTCCTGTTTCTCATCGTCATACCCATATCTTTTAGCAATCTCAATAGCATACATTGCGACTCTCTGCGAATGTCCTTTTGTATATTTGTCTTTCGCATCAATAGCTCCTGCAAGCGACTGCATAACCTGTATGGAAAGTCTTTGAAACTGTCTCTTCTTCTCTTCCGCTTTTCTCGTCTGTTTTTCAACTTCATTCTGTAGATTTTTCTGCAGTTTATCAAGCTGTATAACTCTGCGCACTCTCTGAACCATGATCTCAGGTACAAAAGGCTTTGCAATAAAGTCCTGCGCCCCCTCTTTAAAGCTTTTTACTTCCATTGCTTTATCATCATCTGCCGTAAGAAAAATAACGGGAAGATCTGAAGGAATATCCTCATCCTTTCTTATTGCTGCCATAACCTCAAATCCGTTCATATCTGGCATATGCAGGTCAAGTAAAACCAGATCAACAACATTTTTTTCAAGAAAGGCAATAGCCTCCGTACCTGACTGTGCCTTACTGACATTAAATTCCTCCTGTAAAATTTTTTCCGCCAACATAAGGTTTGTTTTTTTATCATCAACTACAAGTATTTGCCAGTCTTTTTCCTGATTATACATAACTTACCGCCTTTCTTTGTATCTTATATGATCTTCATCGAATGTATTCATTACAACAAAATTAACTAAGGCTTGGAATCTGCACCTGTATATCACAGTCTGCATCATAATCGACACCATCTATCTTAAATCCGAATATCTCATAAAACTCTTTCCAGTATTCATCAATATCCGCAACCTCAGCAAGATTATCCTTGGAAATCTCATTCCACACTTTTTCAACTGCCTGCTGAACCTCTGCTTTCATCTCATAATCATCCATTCTGATAAGCCTCTTATCATCAACCGGTACTCCTGAAGGATTGCACAATCTGTCGTGTACAAGCCTGTACATCTGCTCTATACAATCCTCATGAAGATTTTTTTCTTTCATTACTTTAAGAAGAATTGAAAGATACAATGGTACGATAGGTATCGCAGCACTTGACTGAGTCACTACAGCCTTATTTACTGAAACATATGCACTTACACCATCTACCTGCGCATCTATCTCATCAGCTGTTTTATACAGGTCCTGTTTTGCTCTTCCTATTGAACCATCAAAATATATAGGATGTGTAAGTACAGGTCCAATGTAAGAATAAGCAACTGTCACTGCATTGTCCGAGAGTACATCCGCTTCTTTCATAGCATCTATCCATAAACGCCAGTCCTCTCCTCCCATAACCTTAACTGTCGCATTTATCTCTTCTTCCGTTGCCGGCTCAATAGTAACTTCTGATATTTCATTTGTAGCTAAATCTATCGTTTTATTAGTATACTCGCCACCTGTTGTCTTTAAAACTGAGCGGTATGTAACTCCATCAGGAGCTTTTCTTCTCGGAGCAGCGACACTGTATATAACCATGTCAACTTTTCCTAAATCTTTTTTAATAAGCTCTATAGTTTCTCTCTTTATATCATCTGAAAATGCATCTCCGTTTATTGTCTTTGCATAATGACCATCTTTTGTAGCAAATTCTTCGAAAGCAACCGTGTTGTACCATCCTGCTGTGCCAGTTCTCTTTTCTTTTCCTGGTTTATCAAAAATAACGCCTATAGTATCAGCATTACAAGAATATGTGACTGCTATCCTGCTTGCCAGTCCATACCCCATAGAAGCACCTATAACAAGCACTTTCTTTGGTCCATCTGACTTAGGCATCGCATTTATATAATCTATCTGGGCTTTCACAGCCTGTCTACATCCTTCTGGATGAGCTGTAGTGCACATAAATCCTCTTACTTTAGGTTCAACTATCATATTCTTTCTTCCTCCATTAAATAAACGAATGATACGGGCATTTTCTAATTTTTTCCATAAAGTCAAAATGGTGCCGCTTCCGCGACACCATTTCGTATTTACCGAAATTGGTTATATACAACTTCGGCGCCCCTGCCAAGGATTTTTTACACTTGTATTTTAAATCCTTATGCCCTATTACTTTACTATATTTATGATTCTATGTCAATTATCTGGAGCTTTCTTATTTTATAAAATAGTTTTCAAAATAATTGAAATTATAGCAGTTTTTTTCGCAAAGAAAAAAGATATAAATACAATATCTTACATCTGTATCTATATCTTTATTGCAGCATCTCACCCGGTGGGTAGATTAAGTGAGATGCTGCCCCCTCATACGCCCACTTTTCATTTTACAGTTTCTAAAACATCATATACTCATTATTTTGTATGAGTATGTACGAATTCAGCTAAACCTTCTGGCTCTTTATCTTCATAAAAATAGAATTTGCAATGCTGTGTAGCTACAGGAGCCATAACAACTGCAAGTGCACAGATAAGATTTGCTGCTTTGTGCATAAAGTTTCTCATTATTCTCGCCTCCTTTTTAATAGATTTACATTAACAGATAAATCAATATATTCTCTATCTGAAATGTTGATTTAATCGTATCATATTTTTCGCCGTTTTTTATTCTTTTGCTACGAGTGGTCAAAATTTGTATACGAATGGTATTTTTTGATACTTTTTCACTATTCTATAACCATTTATTAACGATTTTTGACCACTCATTTTCATTTCCAGTCTCAAATACATAAATGTGTTAAACTATATACATTGATAAAAATATATTAAAACTTTTAGATTTGGGAGGTGTATCATATGTTTTATTCAGATAAGCTAAGTTCAAAAATTGTAGAACTAGCTGCAAGCAATAATAATGACATCAGGAAAAATACCGATGTCTATGTGTATCTTGTAAACTATATTTTAGAACAGGTCATATTTTTTGTTACAATGATAATTTTGGGACTGATTTTACATAATGTTCTTTTCAGTTTATTATTTTTTCTGATATTTTTTACATACAGAAGTACTGGCGGCGGATATCATGCTTCTAGCCCTTTTCTGTGTACGATTATTTCATATACTGCTTTCTTCGCCGCCTGTATTTTTTGTTTTAAATTTGAAATTTCAAAGAGTAAGCTTACACTAGCTGCGTATATTTTTGCAATAATATTTATACTTATCTGCCCATTTTCAGATTGTAAAAACAGGCGGCGGACAAATAGTCAAAAGAAATCACTTAAATTAAAACAGATTATTTTTATTGCAATTTTTTCGACACTTGGATTTGTATTTTACTATACAGACTGCTTTTTATATTTTAAACTTATTATGATATCCACATATATTATTGCGGTTACACAATCTATAGGCGTTATTCAGATGTGGATTGACAAGGGAGGTTCTTATGATATTTAATATTGCTATTTGTGACGATGAAGAAATCGATATAAACATTATATCAAATTATTTGTCTGACTTTCAGATGAATAATAATGTTGATTTTAATATTTCAACTTTTAATAACGGAAAAAATTTACTTGATTCCTATCTTAAACACGGAACATACCACATTTTATTTCTTGATGTTGAAATGCCCGGTTTTTCAGGACTTGATATTGCAAAACGTGTCAGGAAGCTTCCTGACAGAGATGTTAAAATTGTATTTGTCAGCAATTACCCCGAATATATGCGCGACAGCTTTGATGTTCAGGCTTTCCACTATCTTCCTAAGCCATTAACATACACAAACTTTGCAAAAATTATGAAAAGCATTATAACCGATTATAATGAATCACATGCCGTACAATGTATAATAAAAACTGATCTTTCAGAGGAAGTTATATACTCAAACAAAATTATATATCTAAAAACTGTTGATGCTTATACAAGAAGATTGTTAATCACTCTTGAAGATCATTCTGTAGAAACAACCGGACGTCTTGCCGACTGGGAAAAATCACTCAGATGGCAAAATTTTATTATGCCACACAGAGGATATCTTATAAACTCAGCACAGATACATTATATAGAAGAAGGTAAACTTATAATGAATGATGGTTCAGAGATTCCTATGAGCCGACGAAAAGAAAAAGAAGTGAGACATATGTTTGCTAAAAACACAATAAATTTAAGGAGATTATAATATAAAATGATATTTAATATTTTCATATGTATTTTTGACATTGCCATTTTAAATATATTCTATAATGCTGTATTTTTAAAACGTAATGAAAAAATTCCTCATTTCATTTTTTATGTGTTTTTTATTGTTGCTCAAATTTTTGAAACTACCGCTGGTACCTTTTTTAATTTGGCAAAAAACAGCAGTTTAATTTCTATAACTATATTAACAAGTACACTAACTGCCTTTTTGTTGACTTTTTTATACAAAAGCACGCTTAAAATCCGCATATTTGCTTCAATGACATACCAAATATTATGCGGTTTCTCAGAATCAAGTATTTATACGATATTTTCTCTATTACCATTAAATAAAAGTAAACTGCTGCTTTCAAATAACAATATCTGTTTAGCTGCTTCAAAAATCATCCTATTTATATTTATAATTGTTTCCACCTTAATATTAAAGAAAAAAAGGAAACAATTATTGTCAGCTCAATATTCATTTCTTGTATTATTTATGCCAGTTCTCACTATTTTTATGCTGATAGCAATTCCCGATACTTCGCAATCCAGCACATTTCATAAACTTTTAAATATGATTGCTACTATTGGGCTTATGCTTGCTAATATTATCAACTACTTTCTACTTGATAACATCCTTAAAGTACACGAACTTGAGATAAGTAAAAACCAGCTTAATGACCAATTAGAATATCAGTCGAAAAAGTATCTGCTTCTTTCAACTACTTACAAAAATTCAAGAAGCATCATTCATGATACGAAAAAACATTATTACTATATAATCGACTGCCTGCATCGACAAAGCTACGATGAAATCGAGGATTACCTCGAAAACTCAATAAATGAAATGGAAGTCAATTTCAACCGCATAAACACTGGAAACCTTGTTATTGATGCATTTGTAAGCAATCATCAAATTGTTGCTGAGCAAAACAATATTATTTTTAAGACTAATATTCAGGTTGACCTTGATAATATCCAGATAGAGGATTATGATTTCAGTATCATACTTGGCAACCTGTTGGACAATTGTTACAACGCCTGTACTAAAATCATGGCACCAAAAAGAAGGGAAATAGATGTTGAAATTTATACAACTGACAGAGAACTTGTTATCCATCTGTCAAATACCTTCAATCCTGACACGACAAAATACAGCGAACATGAACTTGTTCATGGCTTTGGTACTGCCAATATAAACAATATTGCTATTGAAAACCATGGAACATACAGCAATTTTATTGACAAAAATATGTATCATGCAGTTGTTACGATTCCATGTAATATTGATATACATCGTGGAAAACCTGTAAATAAACCGGTTATCAAAGGTGAAGTCTATCTTAATGATACATCCAGAAATTAAAATACTTAAAAAAGCAGCTTATCATTCCGTTTAGAAAAGCTGCTTTATCTTTATATCTATTAAATGTCAAGCAGATATTCGCAAGCAGCTCTGCTACTTGCTTGATAGTGTTAAAAACTGACTAATCTCAATACTACTGCCAGAACAATAATATATAACAAAACACTGAGATACGCCATTGCATCATTTTTGCCATATTTGAGTGGCTTCATTTTCGTTCTTCCATCTCCACCGTGATAACATCTTGCATCCATCGCAAGTGCAAGGTCATTTGCCCTCCTTGCTGCTGATATAAAAAGCGGTATAAGTATCGGAAGCATAGCCTTTATTCTCTGTATAAAATTGCCTGACTCAAAATCTGCTCCTCTTGCCATCTGTGCTTTCATAATCTTATCTGTCTCATCGACAAGTATCGGTATAAACCTAAGTGCTATCGACATCATCATTGCTATTTCATGCACTGGTACTTTTATCTTGTTTAACGGCTTCAACAACTTTTCAAGTGCATCTGTAAGCTGATTTGGCGTTGTCGTAAGCGTCATAAGTGATGAACCTATGATAAGAAATGTAAGCCTGAGTGCCATAAAAATTGAGCGTTTAACACCCTCTAATGTAATCGTAAACACCCATGCTTTTAAAAGTACAACCTCTCCGGGTGTCCAGAACAGATTCAATGCAGCCGTAAAAATAAGCATGAACATAATCGGTTTAAGACCCTTTACCATAAATTTGAATGGTACATGGGATATTTTCACAAGTATTGCAAAAAACAATGCTGCTATTATATATCCGCTAAATTTGTTAAAACAGAATAATGATATCAGATATGCTAGTGTTCCAACTACTTTGACTCTGGGATCAAGTCTGTGTATCACTGAGTCTGTTGCATAATATTGTCCAATGGTAATATCTCTAATCATTTGTTTCCCTTCATATATTTATTATAAATAGCATCTGCCGCTTCCTCAGGCGTTATACATTCTTCTTCTATACCTGCTCCAAGAGCATTAAGTTTGTGTATAACATTTGTCGCCTGTGGTACACCAAGTCCTATTTCTTCAAGTTCCCTCTGATATTTAAACACTTTTCTCGGCTCTCCGTCAAGAACTATCTTTCCATCATTCATTACAAGCATCCTGTCAACATATTTTGCAACATCATCCATGCTGTGTGATACAAGAAGTATAGTCATATCATTTTCTCTGTGAAGTTTGGCAAGAAGTTCAAGTATCTCATCTCGTCCTGCTGGATCAAGACCTGCCATCGGCTCATCAAGTATAAGAATTTTAGGCCTCATCGCAAGCACGCCCGCTATTGCAACACGCCTTTTCTGCCCTCCCGACAATGCAAATGGTGACGCATCAAGCAGATCATCACCTATTCCTACCATTTTAAGAGCCTCGAATGATCTCATTTCTACCTCAAGATTATCAAGTCCAAGATTTTTTGGCCCATATTTTACATCTTCTATAACTGACACCTCAAACAACTGATGCTCTGGATACTGAAATACAAGACCCACATTACCCCTGAGTTCCTTCATCTTAAAACCCTTGTCGTATATATTTATATCATTATAATATACATTTCCTGATGTAGCTTTTTCAAGCCCGTTCAAAAGCTGAGTAAGTGTTGATTTTCCTGAACCTGTATGTCCCACAAGACCGATAAATTCACCATCATTTATCGTCAGATTTACATTATTCAAAGCCTTTTTCTCCTCAGCAGTCCCTGCGGCATATATATAATTAACATTTTCAAGTCTAATTCCCATATCAACCTCCAAACCAACATAGCGAAAGCGTGCCTGCGGTATTATTTATTACAGTGTGAACTACCCATTGTCTAAAGCCAATGGGCTTCCTGCTTCATCGACCTCGCAACCTACTAGCTCCACAGGCGTTA
>CAKRFY010000013.1 GCA_934320895.1 uncultured Lachnospiraceae bacterium
GCTGCCGCTGTATGGCCATCAGCAGTCATTCCGTCAACAAGTTCCTGCATATGACCTTCAAAAGGTTTTACTGAAAGCCTCTGTCCGATAACACCTGTGGAGGCAATGATTACTTCCTCTGGTTTAATTCCTACGGCATCTGCAAGAAGTTTTGAAACTTTTTCTGCAATCTCTTCACCATCAGCATTACAGGTATTTGCATTTTTTGAATTAACGATAACTGCTTTTGCCTTACCACCACTTTTTTCAAGATGCTTTTTAGTGACAATGATAGGTGCACCCTTCACTTTATTCTGAGTGTAGACACCTGCTGCATTACACTCTGTTTCACTATATACAACACCCAGATCAAACTTTTCCTTAACTGGATTTATTCCACAGTTAAGTCCGTTTGCAACAAAGCCTTTGGCAGCACACACACCGCCCTCAATATATTTATATCCGTCAAAAATCTCTTTAGTCATATTGAACCTCCTGTTTCTGTTTTTCATGTATTAGTCAGATCCCCGCCCCACTTATTGCTCTACGCAACAGAAGTGGTGAACTTTTTTGATAGTGTTAAACACTTTCTCTGATAATAATTTCTCTTCGTGAACTACACACAAAGCTAAAGTTTCGGTACTTCCTGTTTAAAAGTTTACTATTTACTCCAACATCTTAACTCTTTTTTAAGATTTTCACAATAGTAAGAATTAGAGACTACTTATATTTTTTAACCAGCCATTTTCCCTGCCCGCTTAAATCTTTACTTGTAAATCCGCTTATCTTTTTACACGATGCATTTAACAGTGAGGCACTTTCAGATTTATTACTTAAACTCCAGCAAACATATCCCATTTTATAGCTGGCCATCAGCTTAATCCATTTATCTGCACTTGTAAAATCATAATTCCCATTGCCGCTTGAATCACAAGTGCCAAATTCTGTGCATATCACTGGAAGTCCCATTTTATGTGCGGTTTTCAACTTGTCCCTATAGCTATCGCCATGTGTTGCTGCATAAAAATGAATTGAATACATAATATTTTTATATCCTTTTATTGGGCTTTTTGCCGCAACATCAACGTCCTGCGACCAGGTTGGAGTTCCCACTATTATAATACCATTTTTATCATTCTTTCTTATAACTGGAATTACCTTTTTTGCATATTTTTTAATATCTGACCATGTCGTACCACCATTTGGCTCATTGCATATCTCATAAATCACATTACCATAAGAGGCATATTTCTTTGACATTTCATTAAAAAATGTCTTTGCTTTTGCCTGATATTTTAATGGTGTCTGGTCGTTTAAAACATGCCAGTCTATTATTACATACATTCCAAGCTTTTTTGCTGCTTTCACTCCTGTATCTATAGTATTAAGCAGTTTCTTGCGACTTGCCGCATCAGTCACGCAATAACCATTATACTCCTGTGTATACATTGCAAGCCTTACGGTATTTACTTTCCATTTATCACGCAATGTCTTAAATGTTTTTTCCGTAATATACGGATAACCTACGTCCCAATTGATTCCATGAGAACTCACACCTTTAAGTCTTACTATCTTACCGTTTCTATCAACTATATTTGTTCCATTAACTTTTAACCTGCCATGTTTTTGTGCATATGTAGCAGCTTCGCAATGTACGTTCTGAAGCGGCAGATATTTTACATTCATCAGTCCTATTGCTGCTATTAAAATTAAACTTATAGCTGTTTTTATCACAGCATTTTTTCTTAAGTAATTCTTTTTCATAAAGTCCCTCCAATATTATTTTGTAATTCCAAAAATCAATCTGTTAATCTTTATTATACCATAAACTCCCAATATTAGCCTCATTATGTATAAATGTATAATATTATTATCATCCACATTTTATCAGCAATTATCAGACAATTTACACAAACATTACATTATATATATTATTTTATTGCTATTGTATATTTTTTCGCACATATTTTCACCGTTTTCGCACTATATATTGTTTTTTTATAATTCCAGTGATAAGGTAATATTATATAAAATGTACTGAAGTCATATATAATTTTTAAATATTATACAAAAGAAAGGATGAAAATATATGAAACAAAAAAAGATATCTGCCCAGATAACAATTCAGATATTGTCTGTTGTTTTAGCAATATTTTTAATTTTCTCAGTCATTATGACAATTATGATAGGACAAACAAGTCTTAGCGCACAGAAAAATGATTTATCTTTACAATCAAAAGCATCATCATATGAACTTGAAACTTTTTTTGAAAAACATATAACCATCGTTGAGCAGATGGCTCTTAATCCTGACATTCAGACAATCTTAACAACTACCAAAGCAGGCGAATCCATCAAAGATAATTCTTTATATAATGATGTTTTTTCAGAATTAAAAAAGATTACTGATTCTGACAACAAAAATATCCAGGCATCATGGATAGGGGATATTGACAATAACTCTCTCACTCAGTCTGACGGTTATGTCAGCGACGATTCATTTGAAATCACAAAAAGAGAATGGTATAAAGTAACTGAAACCAAACAATCTATGCTCACAAATGCCTATACGGACGCAAGCACCGGAAAACTTATTTTAAGTGCTGCTGCTCCGGTCTATGATAAAACAGGTAACAATATTATCGGTGTTACAGGTCTTGATATATCTCTTGACCATATCAATGAACTTTTTTCTTCATACAAAATCGGAAGCAAAGGTTTTGTACTTCTACTTACACAGGATGGAACTATCATCTACCATCCTACCAAAGATTATCAGCAGAAAAAACTTTCAGAGATAAATGCTTCTGACCAGATTTTAAACACTATAAAAAGTGGAAAAGCAGCTTTCATCAATTATAAAGTAGGTTCTGCTAAAAAGTTTGGATATGTTCAGCAAATAGGAACAACTTCATACTATGTCTTAAGCTGTGTGCCATCAAGCGAATATTATCAGAGTCTTATCAGAAGTATCATACTTACAGTTACACTTCTTGTTATAGGTATGATTGCAATTATATTTGCAATAAAAAAAGTGGCAGCAGCAATTACAAAACCTATCATTAGTCTTAATGATGTTGCAACTGAACTTGCAAATGGAAATCTTGATGTCGATCTTAATGTTCAAGTTGACAATGAAATTGGAGAACTCGCTGATTCTATAAATAAAACTGTTGTAAGACTTAAAGAATACATCAACTATGTTGATGAGATTTCCGATGTTCTTGACCAGCTTGCAAGCGGGAAACTAAATATATCATTAAAATATGATTATGCAGGTGGCTTTGAAAAAGTTAAAACGGCAATGTTAAACATCTCTGACTCATTAAAGACAATGATTCAAGAAATCACTGAAAGTTCAAGTCAGGTTTCTGCCGGTGCTGATGATCTTGCTAAAGCCGCTCAGAATATCGCAGAAGGAGCTAATATCCAGGCATTGTCAGTACAACAGTTAGTTTCAACAGCTACATCAGTTTCAGAAACAGTCCATGAAAATACTGCTGATGCCAAAGATGTTGCCGATTCTACTATTAAAGTAACTGAAATGGTAAAAGACAGCACTGAACAGATAGCTCAGATGATGAAAGCAATGGATACGATTACTGATACTTCAAATCAGGTCGTTAGTATTATTAAAAGTATTGAAGATATTGCATCTCAGACAAATCTGCTTGCATTAAATGCTTCTATTGAAGCCGCAAGAGCTGGTGAAGCTGGTAAGGGATTTGCTGTAGTTGCATCAGAAATCGGTTCTCTGGCTGACGAAAGTTCAAAAGCAGCTACCAACACAAAGAGTCTTATCGGTATCTCAATTGATGAGATAAATCGTGGAACTGAACTTGCTCACAGTGTTGTTAATTCAATGCGCGAAGTTGAGGAGGCAGTTCTTAATGTAAATAAGCAGATTGGAAAGAGTGCTCAAAACTATATTATCCAGGAACATAGTATGGAAGATATCAAAGCAAATATTGATGAGATTTCAAAGAGTGTTGAAGATAACTCAGCTGCATCCGAGGAAACTTCAGCGACATCTGAAGAGCTTGCTGCACAGGCTGCAACATTAGAGGGACTTATCAAGCATTTTGAATTTGATTAGACCATAGATTCTACAAAATAATAAACAAATTTAAAAAGCAAGCACAGAATAAGAGGGATAAACACTAATCTATCCCTCTTATTTATATTAAATATATTCTTTTAATTATCAAAACTATATTATAAAATAACACCATGGCCAGACAATATCCTCACACTCTACTATAACACTCACTCTTTCTTCTCAAACAGTATCCTGACTGAATTAAGCACACAAAGCATTGCAACTCCTGAATCTGCAAATACCGCCATCCACATTGATGCAATACCAACAAAGCCAAGAATCATTACAAGCGCTTTAATTATAAGTGCCCCTACCACATTCTGCATTGCAACTGCTTTCGTCTTTCTTGCAATCTTTATACTTTCAGGTATCGCTGAAAGCCTTGAATTCATAAATACAACATCTGCTGCCTCTATAGCTGCATCTGCTCCACTTCCCATTGCCGCACCAACATCTGCTCCTGCAAGAACTGGTGCATCATTTATTCCATCTCCGACAAACATAACCGCTCCTTTTTCCTCACGGATCTTTGAAAGATTGTTAAGTTTATCCTGTGGAAGCTGCTTTGCATAGCAACTGTCTATTCCTGCTTCTTTTGCTACCATTTCAGCATTCTTTCTGGCATCACCCGTAAGCATTGCTGTCCAGAGTCCATATCTCTTTATATCGCTTATTGCTTGTTTTGAATCAGATTTTATTTTATCGTTTATTATAATATACCCAATATATTTTCCATTAAGCGCAAGCAATACCTCTGTTCCATAAATTTCCTTGGCTTTCTGTGGTACATCAATACCTTTCATTGCAAGAAGTTCCATATTTCCACACAGAAGGTTTCCGTCTTCCAATGCGACTTCCATTCCCTTTCCTGGTATTTCTTTTATATCTATTACTTTAGGTATCTCAAGCCTTCTGCTATTCACTTCCTCTATAATACTTGTAGCAATCGGATGTGTTGAACGACTCTCTGCCGCTCCCGCAAATGCAAGGACTCTCTCTTCTGTATATCCGCCCTCACTTACTATCTGTGCTACCTTAAAATTTCCTTCAGTTACTGTTCCTGTCTTATCCATAACAACTGCTTTTACCGCTGCAAGTGACTCAAGTGAAACTCCGCCTTTGAATAAAATTCCCTTTTTGGAACCTGCACCTATTCCTGCGAAGAAGGCAAGTGGAACACTAAGGACAAGTGCGCATGGACAGCTTATTACAAGAAAAGTAAGCGCTGTATATACCCAATAACTCCAGTTTCCTGTTATAAGTGATGGAATAATTGCTGTAGCCGCTGCAGCAAATACAACTATAGGTGTATAGATCCTTGCAAATTTACTGATAAATCTGTCAATCTTAGGTTTGGATGCCGCCGCATTTTCAACCGCTTCAAGTATACGGCTTACCATTGACTCTTCCAAAAGTTTCTCAACTTTAACATATATAACACCTGACATATTTACACATCCAGAAACAACTTCACTTCCCTCTTTTACTCCTACCGGAACAGGCTCACCCGTTACTGCTGATGTATCAATACGACTATCTCCCTTAATGATAACGCCATCAAGTGGAATCCTGTCGCCTGGTCTTACCTCAATAACATCTCCAACCTCTATCTCTTCAGGATTAAGTTCTATTACATTGTCTCCATCTACATATCTTACAACCTCTGGACGCATATCAACTGCTTCCATAATCTGTTTGCGGCTTTTTCCAACAGCAATATCCTCAAAAAGCTCACCTATTTCATAAAACAGCATAACTCCTACTGCTTCAGGATACTCACCAATAGCAAATGCACCAATAGTTGCAATACTCATAAGAAAATTTTCATCAAAAAGTTTACCTCTGAAAAGATTTTTAACAGCTTTTAAGACAACCTCTCCACCTAGAATAAGATATGATACAACAAAAAGTGCTATCGAAACAGCAGGCATAGTTTTAAGATATTTTTCACAAACAACACCGCCAACAAAAATAATTGCGCCTATCAAAATCTTTATAATTTCTTTTTTCGTATCATCATCTTCACTTTTGTCTGTATTAACTGACTTCTCATCTTCACTGTCGTATTCTCTAATAACTGTTCCAGGCTCCATCTTGTCTGCTATCTCCCTGAGTTTTGGAAGAACTTCATCAGGATTTTTTGCCTCTACCAAAAGCTGACTTGTTGCAAATATCAATGTAACTTCCACTCCAGGAAGTTCATTCATTCTTTTTTCAACTTTTGCCGCACAATTTGCACAATCAATGCCTTCTATATGATACTTTTTCTTTGCCATATCATCGTGATGATGTTCATGCTCTCCACAACAACAGTCATCGTGATAGTGTTCATGTCCATCGTGCTCTCCACAGCAGCAATCGTCGTGATGGTGTTCATGTTCATCATGCTCTCCACAACAGCAATCGTCATCATCATGGTGATGATGAGGTTTCTTCTTTCCACTATACTTTCCTGCTTTTGAAATTTCCTCTATCACCGTTCCCGGTTCCATCTTATCAGCAATTTTCCTAAGCTTTGGCAATATCTCATCAGGATTTTCCGCCTCTACTAAAAGCTGACTTGTTGCAAATGTTAATATAACACTTACATCTGGAAGCTCATTCATTTTCTTTTCAACTTTGGCTGCACAATTTGCACAATCGATACCTTCTATATGATACTTTTTCTTCACAATATATCGCCTCACTTCTTAATATTATTCATTTTTAATTCTAAAAAATATAATATCTCCACCATAAATCAATGTTCATATGAACAATCATTCATATGTTGTGTTTAATATATCATATGCGGCAATAAAAAGCAAGCAAAAAATCCTGCTATTTTCTATCACATAAAAAATGTTGCCAGTCATACTACAACAATAGTATAACTGGCAACATTTATCGACCATTAAAAATACATTGCAAAACCATAAGTATAATGCGACATAGTAATATCTTTTAATATCATTTTCAATATCTTCACTCTTCTACATGCTCAATTCCCTGTCTAAGTATCGTAAAAACATGTTCATCTGCAAGTGTATAAAGCACTGTTTTTCCCTCTTTTCTAAACTTAACAAGTCTGTTCTGTTTTAATATGCGAAGCTGATGTGATATTGCACTCTGTGTCATATTAAGAATAGATGCGATATCATATACACACATCTCATTTTCAAACAAAACATATAAAATCTTTATTCTTGTAGAATCCCCAAAAACCTTAAACAGATCCGCAAGATCATACAATTCACTCTCCTCTGGCATTTTATTGTCAATATCTTCAGCCGTCTCCTCATCAATCGTCATATATGTTGTCTTTTCATCCATATTAGTCTCCATTCCTACGCAGTCTTCTGCATACTGCAAATTTTTCGTGTGAAATACAGCCTAAAAACTTTCCAACCTTTTCAATGCAGCCTGTGGTATTTCTCCAGAACTTCTTATGTCAAGTATACTCTCCGTCTCAGTAAGCGCATTCTGATACCACATTGCCGCCTCTGAAATATTTTTAACGCTTTCATAGTAAGCACCAAGCTCACAGCATATCTCAGCACATGATGAAGTTGCAGCATCCTTAAGCGCACATTCCATAAATGAAACTGTATCACCCTTTAATCTATAACATCTTGCCAAAACGCAAAAAGCCTCCTTTACTTCATCAATGCTTCTGCCATCTTCCTCAAGCGTTCTCTTGAAGAATTCTTCTGATTTAAGAAAATCCTCATCATCCCCTGAACGAAAAAGTTCCATAGCATACATATGATGGAGTTTCTTCGACAATCTTTTTCCACCCGACACAATTCTTTCAAAAGCTTTAAAGTCTCTGGATGCATGATCTGTAAGTGGTCTATGTTCAATTACGATATCACTGTCATATACTACCGGATCTATTCTCAATGTCTCATGTATCTGGTCTATCCAGGTAAATGTCCTCAGCCTTTTATACAATTTCGGTCTGTATTCTTCTTCAAAATTATAAACAGTACTAAGTTCTACAGGTGTATGATAAAGCATCTGTACAATCTCTATCTCAGGAAGCATTATTTTTTTTAACTGAAACAGCTTTTCCCTATTCTCATGATCCAGATACTCATCGGCATCTGCTGTGTAAATATAATCTCCAACAGCCATGGAAGAAGCAAAATTTCTCGCATCTGCAAAATCATCACACCATTGATAGTCAAATACTTTGTCGGTATATTTCTTTGCTATCTCTTTTGTCTTATCCGTGGAACCTGTATCGACAATGATTATCTCATCCATAATGTCACATAAGCTGTCAAGACATCTAGCTAGCACCGCCTCTTCGTTTTTTACAATCATACATAAACTGAACGTTACCATTTTATTCCTCATTTCTACTCTGCTGTATCGTCCTCACCTACATCATCAGGATTTGAATTATCATCACCACCTACATCATCAGGAGTCGAATCATCTCCGTCATCGCCCGTATCTGTGTTGTCAACGTTATTATCTTCCGGTTTTTTTGTAGGTGTCTCATCTGTTCCCTGACTCGTGTCATCCTTGCTGTCAGTATCAGGAGCCTCCGTTGGCTCAGCTTCATCCTGAGCATCCGGATCCATAGTAGGTGTTGTAGTTATCGTTGTATTTCCGTCAGAATCATAATCATTATAGCTCTGACTTGATGAACTTGTACTCTTTTGTCCTTCATATGGTTTAAATTCTTTATTTTCCAATACCTGATGTATGTCTGACATAAACTCACGCCATATTCTCAACGGATAAGTGTTTCCATATAAATCATATAATGTCTTAGGATTATCATAACCTACCCACACTGTTGTTGTGTAATAAGGTGTATATCCACAGAACCATCCATCTTTTTTATCACTTGTTGTTCCTGTCTTTCCAGCACATGACATATTGTCAAGGGCATTTCCCCTTGCAGTACCGTTTATAAGTACTCCCTGCAAAATACTTGTCATCATTCTTGCTGCATTTTGTTTATAGACATGTTTCTCTTTACGATTCTTTTTATTATTCACAATAGTCTTACCATCTGAATCTGTAATTTTGCTTATACAAGTAGGCTCTCTAAACACCCCATCATTTTCAATAGCAGCAAATGCAGATGCCATCTCAACTGTTGTAACACCATTTGTAAGTCCTCCAAGTGACGCAGCAGGATAATAATCAGTATCTACTATTTTTGCAAAACCCATCTTGATAGGATATGACAGCCCCACCTCAGGTGTAAGCTCCTGAAAAAGTTTCCATGCAATTACATTCTTTGATTTTTCAACAGCATATCTAAGCGATATTTTTCCAGCATAACTTCCATCTGCGTTGTGCGGACCACCATTAAAATATGAATCATCAACTATACTGTCAGGAGTATATCCTCTTTCAAGCTGTGGTGTATACACTGCGATCGGTTTGAAACAGCTTCCCGGCTGCCTGTAACTTTGATAAGCTCTGTTTAATGTATAACCCGTAATAGACTTCTGTTTTCTTCCACCAACGATAGCAACAACAAGTCCATTTGAATTGTCAATGCATGTTGCTGCACCCTGAAGTTTGTAAATCTTGTCTTTTTCTGTCTTATCCTTAAAACCGGCAAGCTGGTCATCTACCGCTTTCTGCAGTTTTTTCTGTTTCTTTTTATTTAAAGAAGTATAAATACGATATCCACCTGTATACAATGAATTGTGACAGTCATTATATAGCTCATCATATTCCTTATCGTATTGGTCTTCCTCTTTGGTACTGTCAAATTTATATTTGAATTTAAAACCTCTAGCCTGCATAAGTGCCTTTGTAGCACAGCTTATAGCGTATGTTGTCATATAATTTTGAGTTTTTAGTGCCTGTGCAGGATTTAAAATTATCTTTTCATAATTAGCATCGCTATATTCGGCAGCCGTAATGCTGTCTGCATCAAGCATCTGCTTTAAAATACGACTTTTTCTCTGTAATGTATTTTTATAGTTTTCCAGAGGATTGTACTTACTTGGACTATTTGGTATTGAACAAAGAAATGCCGCCTCAGCTAGATCAAGATCTTTTGCAGGTTTATTGAAGTATCCTCTGCTCGCAGCCTCAATTCCATAATATCCATTTGCAAAATAAATATTATTTATATAGAACTCAAGTATCTGATCCTTCGTATATTTCTTTTCAAGATCCAATGCAATAAATATCTCTCTTACTTTTCTTTCATAGGTCTGTGCATTTGAAAGAAAAACATTCTTCGCAAGCTGCTGGGTAATCGTACTTCCACCTCGCGATATATCCTCATGTTTTATCTTACTTTTCACAAGCATAACAGCAGCCTTTGCAGTTGATAAAAGATTTACACCTTCATGATTATAAAAATCCCTATCCTCTGTCACGATCATTGCATCTTTAACCGACTGCGGAATCTCATCAAAGGTCAGATAATAAGAATCTTTGTCGCCTTTTAATTTGGCTATCATCGACTTGTTCGAGGCGTATATAATACTTGTTTCTGATGCTCTAAATGTATCAGATGTAGAATTTTCTACAACATCTGCTGCCTCCATCCTCCATTTTAAAAGTTCATCACCAAATTTAAAATAAAAGACCACAAGTCCAGCCAATACAGCTAGAAGACAAACTAACATAAAAATTTTAAAACCAAACCAAAACTTTTTATGCTTCTTCTGTTTTCTAAACTTTTTCTCTTGTTTTTTTGCCTGTTTTGGTGTAAGTGTGCTACCACCGTTTCCTGCCTGTGCAGTTCTTGTACTTTGTGCAGACCTGCTGTTTCTGTTCCTTGCAGCACTTCCCGATGCTGCAACATTTCTTCCCTGTCTTTCTCTAACAATAATATCATCCGGATTAAACACTCTTGTGTCGTTCCTTCTTATATCTCTATTTGCCATATATTACCTCCCAATTAAAGCTATGATAACATATTTGCACCAATAATGCACCTTTTCACCATTATCTTAAGAAAAACTTTAGTTACTGGCGTAGTGTATCGATGATTTTCAGCCAAATAACTTGTATAAATTTTCTTTTCATGGCAACACTCCATTTAGGACATGTCAAATAAATAAAATGGAGAGTAACATGAACAAAGCCAAATTATCTAAAGTCATATTTATTATCGCCATATATTCTGTGGCATTTACACTTTTATATACAAGTATTAAAAGTTACAACACATATTTAAACACATATAAAAAACACAGGCCAGCTTTCAATAGTGATATCTTATCAACAAAAAGCATAAAAAAAGCAAGTTATATCAACATTGATGGACTGACACCTGCATTTTTCAACAATGAAACGCTCCGAAAAAATCCATATAAAACCATCCTAAAAAGCAATAGAAAAATTCAAAAAAAGATTGCTAAAAATGTACTAAGACTCCATGTTATCGCAAATAGCAACAGCGATTCTGACCAAAAACTTAAAATAAAAGTCCGTGACAGTATCCTTTCTGATCTGCAAACTGGTCTTGCCAGCGCAGACACTTCAGCGCAGGCAAAACAATATGTGGCATCACAATTTCAAAATATTAAAAATACCGCCGATTTTACTATTCACCAAAATGGTTATTCCTATTCCACAAAAGTTTTTATACAAAACAGATATTTTCCAACAAAAACATATGGTGACCTTACATTTCCGTCAGGATATTATGACGCTTTATGCGTTGAAATAGGAAAAGCCGATGGCCACAACTGGTGGTGTGTTCTCTTTCCAAGTCTCTGTTTTGAAGATGCTACAACAGCCACCGTACCAAAAAATTCAAAACAAAAGCTGAAAAATGCACTGACAAAAGAAGAATACAATACCCTTAACAGACCAAAAAACGACAACAATAATTCTGCCGAAGTTCAAATCCACAGTGGCATATATGACCTGTTGCACTAAATAACTAAATAAAAAGAAATATTGTATTTATATATATTCATGTGCTATACTACTATACAACTTTAAAATTCAGATAAATGAAACGGAGATTTTTATGAATAATAATGTACTTGTTACCGTACATGGTCTACAACATGAAATAGATGACAAAGAGGGCATAAAAACAAAGCAGACTGGAAACTACCGCCTTGTTGCCGGAAAACATGTAATATCATACAAAGAGTATTTTAAAGACGAAGAAACCGGAAAGGATGCGACAGTTTCAAATCTTCTTAAAATCTCGGGAGATACAGTTACACTGACAAAACGAGGTGCCACAAATACAGAAATGACATTTAAAGCAGGCAGGACACACACCGGATTTTATGAAACGCCTTTTGGCTCAATGCAGATGCGACTTGATACCACTCGTGTCGATATCAACGAAGAAAATGACAAAATAGAAATTTCTATTGACTATGGACTTGATATGAATTACAGTCATATTTCAGACTGCACTATAAATATGATAATCGAATCCCTGGACTAAATTTAAAAATTATCCCAAAATAAAAGGGGCTGTCGCATGAAGCACTATAGATTATGCTTAATGCGACAGCCCCTTTTTATGTTGTAAATACAAATTTACTTTTCTTTTGAAAATTTGTTCTTGATCTTCTGAGAAAATTTAACCTTTTTTGGTTTTGCCTCAAGGTTTGTCCTAAGTCCCTGAACTTTTGTGATATAGATTCCGCTTACTGTTGCACGAACTGATTTTTTGACAGGTATAAGTTCAAAAATCTTTTCATCACAAATCAGTGTCATAATCTTTGGTCCAACTTTTGCCTTTACAACAGGCACCTTCTGACCTCTTAAATACTTAGGTGTCTGATCTATAACAAGCTGCGGAAGACCTGATTCTTTCAATTTCATGCGTTTCTTATCAACTACCAGCAGTGACACACTCTGCGCTGCTGCTTCTATCTCTTTCTGTGTGCTTTCCTGACGGGCCTGTAACTTCTTGCCATATATCCCAAGGGCAACAAGTGCAGCTATCAGCAAAACGATAATTACAATCATAACTACTACCCACACTTTTACGCCAAGTACAGGTACTAAAACAAATTCATTGTTCATAAAATGTAACCTCTTTCTGCATAAATTCTTTTTTATTTAAAATTATATTTTTTTCAGTATAACATACTTTCCAATATTGTGCAAAAAACTTTCTATTTGTTAGCCCTTACTTTCTCACCGATTATCTCTCGAACTTTTTCACCGACATGTTTTTTCTCAGTTCTTTCCATGTTCTCCATATAAACAGGTTCACAATACTCTATAGTAACATGCGCACTATGAATCCACGGCAAATGCTTTTCAAATACTTCATCCGTATTGTTTATTGCAACTGGGATTATAGGGCATTTTGACTTCTCCGCAAGTTTAAAACTCGCCTCATGAAACTCTAGAAGCTCCTCCCCCTTATTTCTGGTTCCTTCAGGTGCAATATATATAGAAGTTCCATTCTTCAACAGTTCAATACCCTGAAGAATTGTTTTCATTCCTTCCTTTATATTCTCTCTATCAAGAAACAAGCAGTTCATCTGCTTCATCCACCATGAGATCATCGGTGTCTTTTCAATTTCTTTCTTTGAAACAAAAGCTGTCGGCATAGGAGCCGTCGTATATCCAACCAAAATATCAAAAAAGCCTCTGTGATTATAAGCATACAATGCTGCTTTATCTCTCACGATGTTCTCCCTTCCCTTAACGGTCAGTTTAACACCCGACAAAAATAAAATCACCTTAAATCCACCTTTTACACAAACCTGTGCAACAACTGCTTTTTTTCTCTCATCAAACTTTCCAATAATCCACAATACAAGAGCCATTGGAATAGTAAATATTGCGTACAATATCAAAAAAATCGCAACCAATATAAGTCTCATACTCTGTCCTCACTTCTTTTTTCTTTTGGTAACTTTCTCCATATGTGAACTACTCATTATCTAAAGCTAATGGACTTCCTGCTTCAAACAAATAATTATAAATATATGAAGAACATTTCCGATAAATAAGTTTATCATGTGAATGAGATGATTGCAATAAATCGCGAACACTTTTAGCTTTTATATTATTTTTTAATATTTTTCATTCCGCTTGCAATTCCCAAAAAGTCGTATTATACTACAATAAAAATGAGGTGTTATATGACTTTAGATTACTACAGAATTTTCTTCTATGTGGCTCGCTATAAAAGTTTTTCTAAAGCTGCAGAAGCATTAAATAACAACCAGCCAAATATCACACGATATATGAATATACTTGAGAGTGAACTTGGATGTAAACTTTTAATCCGCTCCCACAAAGGTGTCACACTTACTCCTGAGGGGAAACAACTTTACGATCATGTAGCTGTTGCTATGGCACAGCTTACAATGGGAGAAAATGAACTTATACGAAACAAAAGTTTAGAAATGGGAATTGTAACTATTGGCGTAAGCGAAACTGCTTTAAGACTTTATCTTCTTCCTAAACTTGAAAAATTCCATAAACAATATCCACATGTAAGATTAAGGATTTCAAATCACTCCGCACCGCAAGCGGTTAGAGCTCTTGAAAAAGGTCTTGTCGACTTCGCTGTTATTACAACTCCTGTCGAATACAAAAAACCACTACATATGACAACACTTTTTCCTTTTAAAGAAATACTTATATGCGGCAGGGATTTTAGTGATATTGCCCAAAAAAGACAAAGTCTCCATGATCTTTTAAATATTCCTTTTATCTCATTGACAGAAGGAACCGCAACACATGACTCACATCACCAGTATTTCTTTGACAATCATCTTAAATTTGCTCCCGATATAGAGGCCGCAACAACCGATCAGATAATACCTATGGTAAAACATAATCTCGGAATTGGTTTTTGCCCTGAAGAGCTTGCAAAACCATTTATCGAAACTGGCGATATCCTTCAGATACCTCTTACCGAAAACGAACTTGAAAGAGAAATATGTCTTATTCAGGATATAAGTCATGGCACAAGCATCGCTGTGTCCAAACTTATAAACATGCTGATTGAGGAGTAAGGCAAAAGAGATGTCCATCAAATAATGTGGCATCTCTTTTTTTAATCTGCCATCACTTTACCAGCAGCAGACACTCTCTGCACCCCAATGATACACTGCAATAATCATATAATTTCTATTGTAGTTTATCATTGGTCAATTTTATCATTTCATACTTTCCGCAGTCTTTAAAGGTAAGTCCTTCTATTTCTACATCTTTCTTTATATACACTTTTATCTCCTTGTTTCCCGCAAATGCATACTTTGGCAGAATATCTATATTATCGTTAAGCACTACCGACTTTATGGAAAACTTAGACATTGTCGCATTTGGTAATGAATTAAATGCATTCCTGCGTATGTACTTTACCTCGTCGGGTATCGTTATCTCAGCATTTTCTCTTTCTCCAAAATAACCATACAATCCGCCATCCTGAAGAATGATTACCATATCATCTTTTATTGTGGCATAATTCATTCTTACCAGTTCTTTTGCAAGTGATTTTCTCCAGATAAAATATGAATCCCATAAAGTCCTGATAGTATCTAAATCAAGTTTATCTGTTTTAAACTTAACCTCAATATCCGTACACTTCTTTGAGTCAACACCCGGAATATTATAAAAATCCTGTTTTTTAAGACTTTTCAATGTCGATGGAAACACAAATTTCTTTATCTGTCCGCATCCGCTATATATACTCACTACAAATTTTCCGTCAACACAGCCGTCAGATTTATAAGTATAAATTCTTTATTACTCCCAACAGTATCATGGTCTATCAAAATAATAACTTTGTTAAAAAGTTCTTCCTTTTTAGTTGAATACTCCATCTGTTCCTGAAACCGTCTCATTTCTTCCGCTATATTCGTAATTCCTCCACAGCTTCTTATCTCTATTTTAGCTCCCTCTTTTACCAGAATTCTTTTCATCAGTCTGTTAGACACTGTGTTCTCCACAAATCCATCATATTTCCAGCCATATTTATATTGCAATACAAATTGTATCATCAACAAATCTGTTGTTCCTTCACAAAATACGACAGCTTTCATCTATCTCAACTCCAATCCATATTCATCCATCAACTGTACAGCTTTTAATGCATTAACATTGCGTGCTTTTACACCATCTTCCGTATTAACTAAGGTAATCATTCTAATATCCTTTTGCATATCAGGACAACATTTTAAAACTGAATTTATTGCCTCCAGACTATGGGATGTCATAAATATCTGCACATTTAATTTTGCTGCATTTTCTATGATCCACTTAAACACTTTCCCCATAACAGAAACATGAATTGCTGTCTCAAATTCGTCTAACAATAAAATACCATCTTTTGCCTTAAGCAAAGCACTCAAAAGCAGCATTGCTTTTTTCATGCCGTCTCCGTATGCATTTAATAGAAGACCCTCTTTAAATTTTTTTGACAATACAACATATTTTCTTGAATGAGTCATCTCATCTTCTACAGAATTAATCGAAACAAAATCCTGGTCAAATTCTTTCATAATCTCTACAAACTGTTCATATAACTTTGGATCTGTCATCAACGCATTTAAGTAAAATGAGTTATTAGCATGTTGAGTAGGTGACACATATACAACATTTTCAACTATACTTACAAATTTATTTCTTGATGTTGTGAATTTTCTTTGCAAACTGTAAATCTTATCTGAACCACTATTTTTGCCATTTATTTTATAATGTATGTCAAGGAGTGATGCTTCATAATCATTATGTTCATATTCTATTATTCCATCATCAGGTTTAAAAACTCCGATTTTGTCCAACTGCTCATCGTTTAAAATAGTATCTGAAAACTCCCCTATCAGCTCAACTAAAAAAATTTCATTATTATACTTTGCCGAATAAATAATACTTGTTTTATTATTTTCATTATTTATTGGAAACAATGACTTCATTGTGTCATAGGTGGTAGTAGAAATGCGTACTGAGTTTCCCTCCCTACGCCCAAGCAAACGCCACGCTCTTAAATCATTTGGACGCTCTAAACTTTCTATAATCTCTAAAATACTTGTTTTACCCGTATTATTTTCACCGGCAATCACATTAACTCTGCCTAAATCTTCCAATTTTAAACCATCTATACCTCGATACTTTTCTATATTCAACTCCGATAGCATATTTTTCCCTCTTTTAATAAAATTTCATCGTTATCATATAACTTGTTATTTATATTATATACACTGTTGCAATAAAATAATAATATCCTACCCACATTATAAACGCAAGCTTTACTATCTGCTGTCAAATAAAAGTACAATTCATTTTTCAACAAATTCCTAAACTTAAAAAAGAGATGTCAATTCAAATAGTGACATCTCTTTTTTGAATAAACTGAATTATTTTTTCCACGGATTATCTCCATATTTTATCATATCGTAAAAATAATATTCCTGAGCCCCAGCATTACTTGCTATTTCCTTTTCATATTCATAATTGGCTTTGATTGCTTTTAAAACCTGCTGTTTTTTAGTATCATCCATCTGTTCATATGTCTTTTCAATCGATATAAGATACTCCTCCAAAACTATCTTGTGATAATCTTCATCTGCTTGAACCTGCTTTTTGTCTTCATTTGAATTTTCTTTCTTAACTATCTCTTTCATATCTTTGGCCATATAAACAGAAGCTGCTTTTGTGCATGATATAGAACAAACCCACCTGTCAACAAACACTGGTAATCTAGTAATAGATGCATTTATCAGCAATCATATGTCCATCGCACATAATGAAAACATAAATTTTAATACTGATATCCAATCCATTTCTGGTAGTCTGCCTATATCCGATTATGACTTTTCAATTATACTAGGAAACCTTCTGGATAACTCATTAAATGCCTGTCGAAAGATATCTTGTTCTTTTCCAAGACAGATTTCCGTGACCTTATTCACCACTGAATTAGAATTTGTAATACATATATCCAACACGACCTTCAAAGAGGATAAATGTTTAAATACAGAATATGAACAACTTTACCACGGCTATGGTCAGAAAAATATTGCCAAAATAGTACAAAAATACAGTGGCGTTTATACAAATTATACTGAAAATAACTGGTATCACTCCATTATCAGTATTCCTCTTGTAGTTCCCCAAACATAATATTCCTTATGTTAAATTTACCTATAACATAAAATTAGTGTACACAAAACAAGCAGGAAAAATCTTTTCTTTTATCCACAAAATTTTCTCCTGCTTGTTTATCAATGTAAACATACACATTATCTATTCATATTTAATTGTTATCCACCTATAACTTACAATAAATACTATATCTATACAATATATTTTTATTTCTTTGCACTTGCCACCTTGATACGTGCCATTGCTCTTGCAAGTGAAGCTCTGGAATGATAATACTCACGAATACTCTGTTTCTGACGCATCTGTTCCTCGGCTCTCTCTTTCGCTTCCTGAGCTCTCGCCATATCTATTTCCTCCGGATGCTCTGCCGTTTCCACAAGCAGAGTCACACGGTTATTCATTATCTCGACAAGTCCCATTCCTACAACAGCTTCCTGCCACTCGCTCTCGCCTTCCGGTTTAAAACGCATATCTCCACGGTTAATGGCAATTACCATATTTTCATGGTGGGCAAGAATCTCTTTTTCTCCGTCAAATTCTGGTACTACTACGGACTCACATTTTCCTGAGAAAAATACTCTGTTTGCAGATATAACCTTTAAATAAAACGAATTAGCCATATTCCCTCATTTCTGGTTACTGTTCACACATACGGTGCGACCAGCAACGATTACACCCCATAAAGATATGCATCCTTTGATGCCTAAGGGTGTAATCCTGCAAATAAACAGTAACTTAATACTTTTGTTTACTCTGCGTCTTTCATAGTCTCTGCTTTCTTTTTCACATCATCTATCGTTCCGACATTGAAGAAAGCATTTTCAGGATACTCGTCCATCTCTCCTGAAAGGATTGCCTTAAAGCCACGGATTGTCTCCTCGATTGGCACATAAACACCCTTGATACCTGTAAAGTTCTCAGCTACATGGAATGGTTGTGAAAGGAATTTCTGTATCTTTCTTGCTCTAAATACGACTGTCTTATCCTCATCTGCAAGTTCTTCCATACCGAGGATTGCGATGATATCCTGCAATTCTTTGTACTTCTGCAAAATTCCCTGAACCTCTCTGGCTACATTGTAATGCTCCTCGCCTACTATGTCTGCCTCAAGTATTCTTGATGATGACTCAAGAGGATCTACGGCTGGATAAATTCCCTGCTCAACAATCTTTCTTGATAATACTGTTGTCGCATCAAGATGTGCGAATGTTGTTGCAGGAGCCGGGTCTGTAAGGTCATCGGCAGGTACATATACAGCCTGTACTGATGTTACAGAACCATTCTTTGTTGATGCGATTCTCTCCTGAAGTTCACCCATTTCAGTTGCAAGTGTTGGCTGATAACCTACGGCTGAAGGCATACGTCCAAGAAGTGCTGATACTTCTGAACCGGCCTGTGTGAAACGGAAGATGTTATCAATAAATAAAAGCACATCTTTCTGCTTTTCATCTCTAAAATACTCAGCCATTGTAAGTCCTGTCTCAGCAACACGCATACGTGCTCCAGGTGGCTCGTTCATCTGACCGAACACTAACGCTGTCTTTTTAAGAACGCCTGATTCTCTCATTTCTGTCCAAAGGTCATTACCCTCACGGGAACGCTCACCGACACCGGTAAATATTGAATATCCACCATGCTCAGTTGCGATATTTCTGATAAGCTCCTGAATAAGTACCGTCTTACCAACACCGGCACCACCGAAAAGACCGATTTTTCCACCTTTTGCATATGGTGCAAGTAAGTCGATTACTTTGATACCAGTCTCAAGAATCTGTTCAGCAGGATTCTGCTCCTCAAATGTAGGAGGTTCTCTGTGAATCTCCCAGTTAGCTTCACCCTCAGGCTGCTTATCTCCGTCAATTGTCTGTCCAAGTACATTAAAAAGACGACCAAGTGTATCTTCACCAACAGGAACTTTGATTCCACTTCCTGTTGCCACAACTTCCATATCTCTGCAAAGACCTTCACTGGCTGCCAGCATGATACAGCGTACAATGTGATTTCCTATATGCTGTGCAACTTCCATAACGCATTTCTTATCACCATTCATTACTTCCAATGCATCTCTGATTGCCGGCAGGTCATCATTTTCAAATTCAACATCCACAACAGGTCCTGAAACCTGTACGATTTTTCCTGTATTCATCAAATGCCTCCGTTATCTTCTTTTTTTGCGTTTCTGTGCCTTTGCTCCAGCTATTACCTCTGTTATCTCCTGTGTAATAGCTGCCTGTCTGGCACGATTATATAAAATATCCAATTCATGCAACATATCCTTTGCACTGTTTGTCGCATTTTCCATTGCCATCATTCGCGCGTTCTGCTCACACGAAAATGCTTCAACAAGCGCGCCATATACGAAACCTACCAGATAGTCAGGAACTATTCTATCCATAACTGCTTCTGCTGAAGGAACAAGCGCAAGTTCCTCCCTCGGTGCATCCACCGGAATATGCATTGAAGTAAAGTCTGCTCTCTTCAATGGAAGGAGCTGTTTTATCTCAACTTCCTCCGCAACCGCATTCACCATGGCTGTGTAAATGATGTATATTTCATCAAGTTTTCCCTCATGATACTGCTGCAAAAGTTCCCCTGATATATTTCTTGCTCTATTAAGAGAAGGATTCTGAACAGTGTAGTGGAACTGTTTATCAATATGCACCCCTTGCTGTTCAAAATAATGTCTTCCAAGTTCTCCAAGAACAAACAGTTTATTGTTTGGATGAGTCTGAAGATGCTCGTAGGCTGCTTTCATGATATTGTGGTTATAAGAACCTGCAAGTCCTTTATCCGCTGTAACTACAATATAACCCACACGCTTTTCTTCCGGCTTTTTTTCTACGGCTGAATCGGATTCAAAATATATATCTTCAAGTTCAGGCAAATGTCTTAAGATACGACTCATCTCCGACTGTAAAGCAAAGAAATATGGTTCTGTATCTGCAAGCATTTTCTTTGACTTTTTAAGCTTAGAAGTGGAAATCATATACATGGCATTTGTGATTTTTAATGTGTCCTGAATGCTTCGCATTCTATCCTGAATCTCTTTAATATTTGCCATAAATATTCCTCCGGTTCTATTTAGACATTTCCTTTCCCAACTCAACGATCTTATTTATCATCTCGTCAGAAATCACTTTCTTATCATCTATCTCTTTGCCAATCTCAGGATGTTTTGTATCAAACTGTGCCAAAATATCCATCTGAAGTTTCTTTACATTTTTCTTTCCAACTTTATCAAATACTCCTGCATTTGCAAGACAAAGTGTGATAACCTGCTTATGAAGACTAAGCTGGCTGCAAAGTGGCTGTTTAAGAAGCTCCATAAGTGCTTCACCATGATCAAGCTGTGCCTTTGTAGCACTGTCAAGGTCAGAAGAAAACTGTGTGAATACTTCCATTTCCCTGTACTGTGCAAGATCAATACGAATACTTCCTGCAACTTTCTTCATTGCCTTTGTCTGTGCAGCACCACCTACACGTGATACTGACAAGCCGACATTTACGGCAGGACGCATACCTGAGAAGAAAAGGTTGCTCTCAAGGAATATCTGTCCGTCTGTGATAGAGATAACATTTGTAGGAATATACGCTGATACATCTCCTGCCTGTGTCTCTATGATCGGAAGTGCTGTTATTGAACCTCCACCTAGTTCATCACTAAGTCTGCTTGATCTCTCAAGAAGTCTTGAATGAAGATAGAATACATCACCAGGATAAGCCTCACGACCTGGTGAACGTTCAAGCAAAAGTGAAATTGCTCTGTATGCCACGGCATGTTTTGAAAGATCATCATAAACTATCAAAACATCTTTTCCTTTATGCATGAAATACTCTGCAAGTGCTGTTCCAGCATATGGAGCGATATACTGTAATGATGCAGGATCACTTGCTGTAGATGAAACTACTATGGAATAATCCATTGCATCATGTTTCTTTAATGTATTTACGATTTTTGCAACTGTTGAAGCTTTCTGTCCTATAGCGACATATACGCATATAACATCTTTGCCTCTCTGATTGATTATCGTATCTGTAGCTATGGAAGTTTTACCTGTCTGTCTGTCACCGATTATAAGTTCTCGCTGACCTCTTCCTATAGGGAACATTGAGTCAATTGAAAGAATACCTGTTTCAAGTGGTGTATCAACTGACTTTCTGTCTACGATACTTGGTGCTTCCTGTTCAACTGGGAAATAATCATCTTCCTTTATATCTCCCTCTCCATCAATAGGTTCACCTAATGCATTTACAACTCTTCCAAGGAATGCATCTCCAACAGGAATACCAGCCTTTTTCTTTGTTCTTACAACTTTTGTTCCTTCTTTGATGCCAAGATCACTACCGAAAAGGATACATCCGATTTCATTCTGTCTGATATCCTGAACCATTCCCTTGACACCATTTTCAAAAGTTACGATCTCACCATACATTGCATGGTCTATACCATATATTGTTGCGATTCCGTCACCAACCCAGATAACCTCTCCAGTTTCTCTTGCCGAATCGTCCCAATCAAAATCTTCTATCTCTTTTTTAATTATAGATATGATATCTGTTGCGCTAATAGCTCCCAACAAATTCACCTCCCAGTCATTTTTCGTTCCAGCTGGCTTAACCGCCATGTGAAACTCTTATCATATTCTTCCATCTTTGTCTTAACTACATATCCGCCAAGTAACGAAGCATCCACATTCTCAGATAATTCAATGGTGTATTCCGGATATTTCTTTTTAATATCATCTTTTATACCAGCTATCTCATCCTGCGACATTTCTTTTGCACTTGTTACTGTGGCGCGAAGAATGTGATTTTTTTCGTCCCAATATTCACGGTAAGCCTTGAAAATATCACTAAGTTCATCGGCATTACCGACTTTGCACATTTCCTTTATGAAATTTGCGATTACGGACGAAAGTTTTGCTTTTTGGAAAATATCATCAATCACTTTTTCCTTCTTGTCAAGACTGACAACAGGACATTCCAAAACCTCTTTCAGAACAGGTGTAAGTGACAATATATCCTCAGCATCATTTACATCTTTTCTGTCAACCGACAGATCGTACAAAACCTTTGCACTATTTACTGCTGTCTGCGTCACGGCTATCACCTGTCTCTAAAATTTTTCTTGCTGCGACAACGGCGAGTTTTGCAATCTCTGCCTGTGTTGCCTGCATTGCTTTTTCATGCTGAGCCTCGATATCTCTCTTGGCTTTCTCTTTCAAGCGTTCTGTCTCAACCCTGATATCTTCCATCTGGGAGTTATAAGCCTCATCAGCACGCTCCTTAGCATCTGCTAATATCTGGTCAGCCTCTGTCTTTGCTGTCTTGATCTTATCATGATATTCTTTTTTAAGTTTTGCAGCCTCATCTTCTGCATTCTTTGCACTCTTAAACTGATTATTTATCATTTCCTCACGTGCATTGATGACATTCATAACAGGCTGGAATAAGAACTTTTTGAATATCGCATATATGACAAGCAGATTAACGACTGTCCATAAAATATTCCATGGGTTTATACTTAACATATATTGTCCTTCTTTCAACAATCCATTAAAAAAACATAATCTGTATCAACAATATGGTTATTGTCTGCACATTTCACAGACAATAACTTATGGTCAATGTTTATCTTATTTAAGAAGTAAGATGATAAGAAGTGCGATAACGAAACCATAAATAGCTGTTGCCTCGGCAAGTGCACAACCTAAAAGAAGTGAACTGCTGATCTTTCCTGATGCTTCTGGCTGTCTTGCAATAGCATCTACTGCTGAAGATGTTGCTTTACCGATACCAAGACCTGCTCCGATACCTGTTAAAACTGCGATTCCTGCTCCGATTGCTACTAATAATGATGTTGTCATAATATTAATCTCCTTTTCTGTTTCTTAATCAATCTTTTCTAATTTTCTTGAACCTCCGTTCAAGTTAAAACTTGTCTTCTTGAACCTCCGTTCAAGTTAAAATCGTCTTCTTGAACCTCCGTTCAAGTTAAAATCGTCTTCTTGAACGGAAGTTCAAGAAGCATATATTCTGTTTCTCAAAAATCTCAATCCGTTTCTGTCGCTTCTTTTATAAATAATGCAGTTAAGAACACAAAGACATATGCCTGGATAAGGCCATCAAATATATCAAAGTACATACTGCAGAATGCCGGTAATACCGCCGGAACTACAAGTTTCAGAAGCTCCATGACTACGAATGAACCAAGTACATTTCCAAATAGTCGCATACACAATGAAAGTGGCCTTATAAATATTTCCAATATATTTATTGGTAGTATAATAGGCATTGGTTCAGCAAAGCTCTTAAGCCATCCCTTTGTACCTTTCTGACGAATACCTGAAATCTCAATCAGAATAATACTCATCACTGCAAGTGCTATGGTGACATTCATATCTTTTGTCGGTGGTTTAAATCCCAAAAGACCAATAAGGTTTGCTATTCCTATATAAATAGCCACCGATGCAAGATACGGTATGTATGCAGTACCGTTTTCACCGACTGTACCTTTAAAGAAATTGTACAGCCCACTCACTGCCGTTTCCAAAACAAGCTGTTTACGACTGGGATTTTCTATACTCAGGTTTTTGACAAGCAGAACACACAATAAAAGAACTACCAGCATTATTATCCAGGTGACAACTACTGATTCATAAACAGGTATGCCACCAAAAATAGGAATTTTAAACACTGTTTCGCAGTTCAGTTCTTCCATCAAACTCTCTACCAGAGTATCCACAATATTCACCTCCATATCTCTTTTTCGGTTGCTATTATAACTATAGCTATTCAGATATGTAAAAAGTATTTTTAATATATGGGATATATGATTTTCATATATTAATTTATATCTTATTGTGTTATTATTACTATATATTAATTTTTTTGTAAACATCGTCTAAAGATCGATTTTTCCTACCTTAGCAGACTTTTATATGTTAAATTCAGGACAAAAAATACATAAAAAATTCTAGATTAAAAGGAGTAAAATTATGGTAAATATTTTAACAAAAAAAACACCTGCAAAAATAAATTTAACACTTGATGTAACTGGAAAACTAGAAAATGGTTATCACACTTTGTCAATGATAATGCAAAGTATAGATGTGTGTGACGAATTATCATTTGAAAAAATAACTGATGAAAAAATTATTCTTTCCATGAATAAAGAACTTCCAGACAAAATACCCGTAGAAAAAAATCTTGTATATAAAGCTGCAAAGCTTATGAAAGAAACTTTTGACATAAAAGGCGGATTTAAAATCCATCTTGAAAAAAATATTCCCGCCGCTGCCGGACTTGCTGGCGGAAGCTCCGACTGTGCCGCTACTCTCATAGGCATAAATGAACTTTGTAAACTTAATCTTGACACTGAAAGTCTATGTAAGATTGGAGTTAAACTTGGTGCAGATGTTCCCTTTTGCATAAAAAAGGGAACAATGCTTGCCGAAGGGATTGGAGAAATACTAACACCTCTTTCTCCCTTGTCAGGTGTTCCTTTAGTGCTTATAAAGCCTAATATTTCTATAAGCACAGCATATGTGTACCAACACCTTAACCTAAATGGACTTGATCACCACCCAGATAATAAAGCCATGATCTCATATATAGCTAATAAAGATATCAAAAAAATAGCCGATTCACTTTCAAATGTACTTGAGACAGTTACAGTCCCTGAAAATCCGATTATTGACGAACTTAAACATTATTTAACCGAAAACGGCGCAATTGGTTCCCTTATGAGCGGCAGTGGCCCTACAACATTTGGAATATTTGAGAATGTCGAAATAGCAAAAGAAGCATATGACAAAGCAAAGATTGCGTATCCTGAATGTGATGTTGTATTGTGCAAAACTATATAATTAAATAACAGTTTTTGTTAACAAAATGTAAACTTTCCTATTATAATATGTAAACACAAATATTACTAAACATGTATACTAATATAAAAGCCATGTACTGACGATATAAATATTAAGAGAAGCCGTTCACATTTTAATATATACGGCTTACAGGCAACTAACTATGTTTAATACGTTAAAAAGGATTTTAACGCACAAGAAAAAGGAGGTTTATTTATGAGTTTAGATGCAATTTCTTCATCAGTAAATACATACAGTGCAACAAATACAAAAAAAACTGATGATACAAAACAGAAAGAATCTACTACAAGCACAACAAAAAAAGATACTTCTTCTACAGACACGACGAAAAACAGCGGTGCTGTTTATGAAAAAAGTGATAATAAAAAAACTGACAGTGCAAACCAGATTTATAATAAGGATGCAATAATATCAAAGCTTAAAGCTGACCAGCAGTCACGCCTGCAGTCTATGCAGAGCCTTGTTGAAAACCTTTTAAACAAGCAAAAAGGAACTTTCGATATTGCAAATCTTCTCAAAAAAGATGATGTTTCAGGTCTTAATCTTTCAGCTACATTTGAAGCTGCTGCCAAGAATGCCGATCCTGATACAATCAAAGCAGCACAGGAAAGCATCTCAGAAGATGGTTACTGGGGTGTAAACAAAACATCAGACAGACTTGTAAGTATGGCTATCGCCCTCTCAGGAGGAGATACGAGTAAAGCAGATGAGATGATGGCAGCAATCCAGAAAGGTTATGACAGAGCAACGTCCGCATGGGGAAAAGAGCTTCCTGACATCTGCAAAAATACACTTGAAGCAACTAAGCAAAAAATGGATGATTGGAAAAACGGCAAGACTACAGCTAAAGATTACTCTGACCTTCAGTAGCCAGAGACCACTTTTTTAAAATGCAAAGGACAAAGATGTCTATCACAAAAGATAATCTTTGTCCTTCTTACATTTACATGAAATGAGGGACTATATGACAAATAAACTAAAAATTCTTATAGAATTTATCATGCTGACAGCCGGTTCAGTAATAGCAGCTTTTGCCATAGAAGAATTTCTTGTACCAAACACTATACTTGACGGTGGCATTATTGGAATCGGTATTATGATAAACAATCTTACAAAACTTCCACTCAGTATACTAACTATCGTACTTAACATTCCATTTCTTTTCTTCGGCCTACATAAAATTGGCAAGATATTCATTATAAAATCAGCATATTGCATGATTATATTTTCACTTTTTGTATCATTATTTGCACCATGGGCAAATGCAACTGATGAGACTTTTCTTGCTGTCTGTTATGGCGGAGTTATTCTTGGCATCGGTGTTGGTACTATCATAAAATTTGGCGGATGTCTTGATGGAACTGAAGCTGTTGCAATTATTCTGAACAGAAAACTTGGTCTTGCCGTAGGGCAGATGGTTCTTATAATGAATCTTGTCATCTATTCCGCAGCCGGCATTCTCTTTGGCACCGACAGAGCCATGTACAGCCTTCTGACCTACTTTATAACTTCAAAAATACTTGATGTTGTTGAAAACGGTTTTAATCAGGCTAAGGCCGCAACTATTATCACAAATGATGCAAAAGAGATATCAGATAAAATATATCAAAATCTGGGAAGAACAGTCACAATTATGGAGGGAGAGGGTCTTGTAAGTGGCAAAAAAGTTGTACTTTACTGTGTACTGACACGTTTTGAATTAAGAGAACTGACAAATATAATCAACTCTGTCGATACATCAGCTTTTGTTTCTATAACAGATGTGTCTGAGATAATAGGAAATCATATCAAAAAATCACAGTTTCCTTTAAAATAAAAAACAAAACATAAGTGTCATATTTACATTTATTTGACTTTAACTAACACAATGACTTATAATACAGTCATTGCAAGCAAAAAGGAGGACGCAAATGAGATTATCAAAAAAACTAGTATCAATACTTACCGTCACTGCATTGGTGACAAGCCTTACTGCCTGTGGAAGTTCAAACGGCAAGTCTGGTTCAAAAAGTTCAGGTCAAAAAACTTATAAGATCGGTATCTGCCAGCTCGTGGAACACAACGCATTAGATGCCGCAACTAAAGGATTTAAGAAAGCACTTATAGACAAACTTGGAGAAGATAATGTTGAATTTGACGAGCAAAATGCTCAGGGTGAATCAACGAACTGCTCTACTATCTGCAATGGCTTTGTCACAAATGGTGTAGACCTTATCATGGCAAATGCTACAGGAGCTTTACAGGCAGCAGTTTCAGCAACAAATGAAATTCCTATCGTAGGAACTTCTGTTACTGATTATGCTACAGCTCTTAACATCAAAGACTGGAACGGAACTTCCGGTACAAATGTAACAGGAACAGCCGACCTCGCCCCTATCGACAAACAGGAAGACATGATTCTTGAAGTCAAACCTGATGTAAAAAAAGTCGGTATACTATTCTGTTCATCTGAACCAAACTCAGCATATCAGGCTAAGCTTATGGAAGAAGAACTTAAAAAAGATAACATTGAATATAAAGAATATACAGCATCTGATTCAAATGAAATCCAGTCTGTTACTCAGACAGCATGTTCCGAAGTTGACACTATCTATGTTCCGACAGACAACACAATGGCGTCAAGCATTGAAACCGTTAAAAATGTAGTTGTACCCGCTGGAATCCCTCTCTTCGCCGGTGAAAAAGGTATATGTGTAGCCGGAGTTGCAGCTCTTTCAATAAGCTACTACAATCTTGGATATCAGACAGGTGAGATGGCTTATAAAATTCTTAAAGAGGGTGCTGATCCTGGAAAAATGGCTATTGAAACAGATAAAAAACCAACAAAGCTTTACAACAAAGAAAACTGTGATACTTTAGGAATCAAAATTCCTTCCGGTTACACAGAACTTAATGATGCTAAATAAGATTTAATTCTGTAATGCTAAACTTTTATACAAGCAAAAAAATTCCTCATAAGTTCAAAACTATGAGGAATTTTTTATATACATAAAAAATAAATATTTTACTATTCTTCCTGCAATGCCATCATCATTGCAGGTATTATCTGTTTCTTTCTTGATACAGTATTTTTAAGAATGATCGTCTCAGTATCTTTTGGCAAATGAAATGCTTCAAGTGCAAGTTCTCTCGCCCCACTTCCATAATATAAAAGCTCAGTGCTCGCCTGCAATATATCAGTAAGCATAAAGAAAAGCATCGATACTTCATGATCCGCCATAGCCTTTTGCATATATGGCATAAGCTTTTCCTTTATCGCTTCAAGTTCTTTACTTGTCATAGCAGTTATCTGACCAACTCCAAAAGTTTGTTCTCCGACAACAAACTTTTTAAAATCCTGATAAAATATCTCCTCAGGCGATTTTGATGATAAAGCACTCCCGGCAGTAAACATCTCCATTGCATAATCATGTGTCTTTATACCAGCAATCGCAGCAAGTTCCTCAGTTGCAATCCTATCTGTCTCAGTACATGTAGGTGATCTGTAGACAAGCGTATCTGATAATATTGCTGAACATAGAAGGCCTGCAATCTCTGGTGTCACCTCTATCTTATTCTCTTTATACATCTGATATATTATAGTCGCCGTACATCCAAGAGGCTGATTTCTAAAAAATATCGGACTCATTGTTTCAATACTTCCAATCCTGTGATGATCGATTATCTCAAGAAGTTCCGCATCTCCTATGCCATCCACAGCTTGTGATGGCTCATTGTGATCTACCAATATTATTTTTTTCTTTCTTGCGCCTAAAAGTCTTCGTCTTGAAATCATGCCGAAATATCTGCCATTCCAATCTAATATAGGGAAATCCCTGTATCTCTTTTTTGCCATGACGTCACGGATATCATCAATAAACTCTCCAAGTCCGAATGTTATAAGGTTTTCACTCTTCATAAAAAATCTTATAGGAATACTCTGATTGATAAGACGTGATGCCGTAAATGTATCATACGGTGTCTTTATTATAAAGCATCCTTTATCCTGTGCTAGTTTTGTAATTGTAAATGAAACAGGTGCACCGTCACACACGATAATACACTTTGCTCCCATCTCAATAGCACAAAGCTGAGATTCATACCTATTTCCAAGAATCACTATATCTCCATTCTCAATGTAGCTCTCCATAAGGTCAGGATTTGCCGCTGCAATAAGACATTTTCCTGATTTTATAGTCTCATCGGCATCACCTGATGTCATCTCTCCCCCAAGTGTCTCAACTATATTTCTAAATGGTGTCTCTGCATTTGCAATAATCCTGCTGTCATAAACATCCATGTAAGATTTCGCAATATCCTCTATAGTAATAAGTCCCTTTAAATATTGGGATTCATCTACTATAGGAAGTGTTTGCAGTGCATCTTCTCTCATTATTTCCCATGCTTTTTTAAGAGAAATATTCTCCCCTACTCCCTTTACACGTCCCACATCAATATCAATAACCTGCGGCCTTACATCATTCATATAATCAGGCGGAAGTACACCAAACTTTTTGAGAACAAACCTTGTCTCTGCATTTATCTGACCGGCTCTCTTAGCAACATAATTTTCACCGGTTATCTCTCTTTTAAGTCTCGCATATGCGATTGCAGAACATATAGAATCTGTATCCGGATTTATATGCCCTATAACATTTACTACTTTTTCTGAACTAAGCGGCATTAGCTTACCAAACCTCCTTCATATTAAAATAATTATCTTAAAAAACATTACAACGAAGTCAAATCTATCTTAAAATTTTTTAATTACTCTAATTCAACTCCTCCTCAGTGTACCTATTTATATCTATTACATACTTAAATTTCTTTGCAAGTGCAGGCGCAAACCTAAACATCTGATCAAGCGTATCTCCCTCGTCAGCAAGTATTACAATAAAGTCACCATAGAATTCATCCATAAGTCCAAATATCTTTGTAATCGTAGGAAAATACAAATCTGCTGCACCATTAACAAGAAGACAACTCCCTTTTAGTTGCTCCTTACACACATCAAAATTCATCTGATTTAACTGCTTTGCTTCAATACAGCCTATTCTTCCCTGACTTAAAAAGCCATTCTTTTTTAAGACTTTTACTATCTTCTTTGATGCTGTAACTATCTTTTTTGAATCCTCTCCTATAAGGACAAAATGTGACGGATCCTTTTCAGCATTTATTAAAGTTAAAACATCACTAAATGTCTTATGCAACGCTCTAGTTGTCGGCAGATCATCTTCTGGTGTTGAATAATCTGTAATGTCATTCTCCACATCTGACTGTGCTTTGTTTTTATTTATGCCAAACAATTTTGCAGCCCTCTCAAGTTTTATCTCCGTCTCCGACTTTTCATCAGGAATAGTTTTATCTGTCAGTTCATTTTGTAAAACAGATGTAACTTCTGTTGCATTGTTATCATCGACACTATCACCACTGTCTTCTTTGTTAATTTTACAATCATCATTTTTAGTCATTATATCAGAATGTTCATCAACTTCCTGATTTTTAATAGCTGTTGTTTCTTCTTTTTCAGAATCATTAACCTCTTCTATCACTCTATCTATAGGCTCCGTATGTCCCCAATCATCAGCAACAGTATCAACAATACGATTTTTCTTTCCATTAAATATATTTCCGGTTATACCTTTCAGATTACTTTTTATCTCTTCAATATCTGAAGGTGCCATAGCCTCTTCTCTTGAAATAACATAATTATCATCAGGCTTACCTGCCTGCTCCACTCCATACATATCACTTTTAATTTTTTCTTTTACTTTTATGGAATGTACTTTTAACTGTTCCCTTTTTTCTGCCTCATATATAGCTGATATCTCTTTTGAAAGATCCTGTGTAATGCCTGTTCCTGACTGAGAATGATGACTATATTTCTCTTTTTTCTTTACATCTGAAGACTCATCCTGTATATTCTCATCATCTTCATACTTTATATCTGCATGTTTTGTTTTTGCAAGTATATCATCTTCTTTATTTTCTGATATAACTGTTTCTGTATTATTACTAAATTTCGACGAATGCTTCCATAAACCAGATAGCTTTTGCAATCCATCAATTGCCCTTCTCGCCATCTCCACACCATCAAAATCCTCTACTTCATCATCATTCTCATAAAGTATAGTATCCGCGTCCGTAGGAGAACTATCATCTAAAAATTCTTCATCTCCCTCAGATTCACTATCATTAGCTGCATTGCTAGAATCTTTATCTTCTTTTGATTCCTCAATATTTTTATCTTCCTGTCCATCCATTTTTAAAAGCTGGTCAACAGCCTCATCTCTTGCATATTCAGACTCTTCTTCATCATTAAAAACATTAAAACTATCATCTAAAGATTCTTCATCTTCCTCAAAATTTAGTTTTATTGCCTTTTTTACTTTACTGCCTATGCTATTATCATGTCGTTCCAACTCACTTTCAGATTCCACATACTCTGTAAGATCAGGCAGAGAACCCGTATCATCAGGATTAGGAATTTCCTTTTCAACAGTATAATCCCGGTCATCTACGTAAGCAAGCTGCTCATCATTATCAATACTTGTAATAAGGCGTTTCGCTCTGTCAACAATCTCGCCTCTTCCAAACCATAGCTTTATATCCTCACATTCACTTCTACATTCATCGAAATGACCTGCTTTAAAATAAAGCTTGGCAAGCTCATACGCCCACTCTTCTATATATTCTTCTTCTTTAAGTGATTCCAGTATCTCTATAAGCTGCTCAATAGATGCTCCTGATGCCTTATCTATACGGTATCTTAATATAAGTGCATCCCTTCTACTTGAATTCATTGCAACAAATTCCTGATAGTATCCTTCAGCCTCATCCAGAGCATTTGTGCGTATGGCAAGATATATAAGTCTGTATAAAACTCTCCTTGTGCGACTTTTCTTGTATATCCTCAAGTATGTATTCTTCGCAGCATCAAACTGTTCTGTCTTTGTATACACATCCGCTATCGCATTCAGATCACTTATACCTTTTACCTGCCGCATATCAAGAGTCTTTACAACCGCAAGTGCTTTTTTATATTTGCGAACCTCGATCAGATGATGTATCTGCGCAATTCTTATTGTTAATTCATACTGTCTCATCTTTCCCTCCACGCATTAGAAATATCGAACTTTTATATTACTGCCATAGTCTGTAATATAATTCTTCTTTTCTGTCATTTCCGATTGCAAATTTTTTCCTAAGCTGCCATGCCATATCATCCAGTTCACAGATAAGCACACTCTCTTTTCCTGAAATTTCTCCTAGTATATTCCCTATGGAATCAACTGCCATACTGTCTCCACTGTACAATATACCACCATGTTCCCCAAAACAGTTTACTCCAACAACATATGACTGTGTTTCAATCGCTCTTGCACGAAGCAGCGTCTGCCAATGTACATGCCTACTCTCTGGCCAGTCAGCAATTACAAACATAACATCCGACTTTTTTGCAGCCGCTTGAAATATCTCAGGAAATCTCAGATCATAACAGACAAAAAGACTTACCATGTGTTCTTTAAACGGAAATGAAACTATTTCCTCTCCTCCCGCATAAACGTCACTTTCTCCTCCATATGTGAAAGGATGAATTTTCTCATACTCAGCGATAGTTTTCCCTGTGTTGTCCACAACCGAAAAAATATTTTTACCCTTTTCCCCTTCTTTCTCAGGCAAAGATGCCCATCCAAACCCTATCGCAATATTATACCTTTGAGACAAACCGCACATTTTTTTGACTGTATCAGATGAATGTCTTTTCTCCCCTATTTTTTGAATATTCATGGAAAATCCCGTAAAACTCATCTCAGGAAAAATAATTATATCCGCATTTTCAGAAGCCGCATCACATATCATATTCTCAGCTTTCTTAATAGATGCCTCTTTATCCTCCCATATCATATCAATCTGTGCAAGTGCAACTCTCATAAATAAATCTTCCTCCCACATTCACCTATTCTTATATTCAGGTATCTTCTGCGCTCATATAGCTATTATAACTAATGCTCACTTATAAAACAAGTATAGTAACACCAATTATCAAAGTGACAACAGCAGGTGTTGTATGTTACAATTAGATAAGTAAAATAAATAATGAAAATATTTTTAAGCTGTCACTTTTACATAACGACATGTGACAGCAAAACTAAACTTAATTTCAGGAGGATAAACTATGAAAATTCAATCAGTTACAGATGATGCATTTAAAACATACGGCCGTATTGTTGACGGATATGACTACAAACTTCTTTTAGAAAAGCTTGAAAGCGAAACCGAGAAACCTGCTGACAGCGTTATCTATGAACCAACATGTGAAGCACTTGAAAATACTCCTGCATTTTCACAGCTTCGCGATAATTGCTACGGTGGAATGCCTATTCAGATCGGTTATTGTAATGGAACAAACACAAAATTAAACTGTTTTGAATATCACAGAGACAGCGAAATTGACATTGCCGCTGACGATGCAATTCTTCTCGTTGCAAGACTTCAGGATGTGGAAAACGGCAGTATTGATTCAAGTAAAACAGAAGCATTCCTCTGTCCTAAAGGAACTGCTGTAGAACTCTACTCTACAACACTTCACTATGCTCCTTGCAGTGCAAAGAAAGGCGAAGGCTTCAGAGTTGTTATCGTTCTTCCAAAAGACACAAATCTTGATATGCCTCAGATCACAAAAGCAAACGCCGAAGATTCTCTACTCTGGGCAAAAAATAAATGGCTTATTGCACATAAAGACACATCAGAGGCAAAAGCTGGTGCTCACGTAGGACTTACAGGCGAAAATATTGATATTGCTGATTTAATCTAGTACAACGAAACAGCATTCTTAAAAAATGGAGAAACAAATAACTTATGAATTTACCCGAGAAATTTATTGAACGAATGAAATCAATGCTTGGTCCTGAAGAATTTAAACTATTTGAAGCAAGTTACTCAGATAGCAAAGCTTACGGACTTCGCATAAACCCGTTGAAAATAAAGTCTCAGGATGCATTACCCTTCTTTTTAAGTCCCGTTCCATGGGCCAAGGAAGGGTTTTATGCTGTTCCTGAAGAAAAACCAGGCCGGCACATTCTGCATGAAGCAGGCGCATATTATATCCAGGAACCAAGTGCCATGTCTGTCGCTGCCCTCCTTAATCCACAGCCAGGTGACATAGTATGTGACCTTTGTGCAGCTCCAGGCGGCAAATCCACTCAGATAGCAGGCATGTTAGACGGATATGGACTTCTTGTATCAAACGAAATATTTCCACAACGCGCAAAAATACTTTCTCAAAACATCGAAAGACTTGGTATTAAAAATGCTGTTGTCTGCAATGAATCTCCCGAAAACATGGCAAAATACTTTCCTGCATTTTTCGACAAAATTGTTGTAGATGCTCCATGTTCAGGCGAGGGAATGTTCAGGAAAGATGATACTGCTATTGAAGAATGGACCCCCGACAATGTAACACTATGTTCTGAAAGACAAAAATCCATTTTATCACAAGCTCAAAAAATGCTTAAACCAGACGGTGTTATCGTTTATTCAACATGTACCTTTGCTCCATCTGAAAACGAGGAAATTTTAATCTGGTTCTTAAGGGAATACCCTGATTTTTACGTTGAAGATTACCATGATATTCTTGGAGTGAATATTTCATGCGGAAACACTGACTTTATTTCAAACGAACTTAAGCCACTAACTGATGAAGAATCAAAAGCTATAAAATCTTCTTTAAGATTATGGCCACATAAAATAAAAGGTGAGGGGCACTTTGCAGTAAGACTTATAAAAAATGGCGGTGAAGACGCTGTTCAAAAAAAGAAAAAGAAATCATCTGGTAAAAATATACTTTCCAAAAGTGAAAGAAAACAGTTACTAGAATTCATGGCTGATTTTCTAAATAATACAGATTTATATGCTGATAAAAGATATGAATATTTCGGAGATGAACTTTATATGATTCCAGATGAAATGCCTGAACTTAAGGGTATTAAACTCCTAAGAGCCGGACTTCATATTGCAACAAAGAAGAAAAAACGCTTTGAACCCGCCCACGCTTTTGCTAAATATCTTAATCCAGCCAATGTAAAATGCTCTTTTGAATGTTCTGATGAGCAGGCTGAAAAATATCTTCACGGTGATGTTATACAGATAACAGATAACTCTCTTTCAGACACGAAGGGTTTTATTTTAGTATGTTATAATGGCTTAAGTCTCGGCTGGGGTAAAATTACAAATAACACTATAAAAAATCATTATCCCAAAGGACTCAGAATAAATTATTAAAATTCACAAAACAACAAATGCAGCAGGTTCACCCTACTGCATTTGCTGTTTCATAAGCTTTTTTATAACTTAGAACTCTATTTACATAAGTCTTACAAAACGATGGCACTCCACCGTACTTCTTAACTGCTCCACTTCCGGCATTGTATGCTGCAAGAGCAAGTTTTACATCCCCATTAAATTTCTTTAAATGAGCTGCAATAAGTTTTGCTCCGCCCATAATATTCTGTTCTGCATCATATGGGTCTTTAACTCCTAATTCCTTCGCCGTAGATGGCATAAGCTGCATAACACCTACTGCTCCGGCACTAGAAACATCATTAGGATTAAAATCCGACTCTGTCTTTGCAACAGCTTTAAGAAGACTTTCAGATACTCCATATTTTTTCGCTGCTTCTTTAAATATGCTGTCATACTTTGTCTTTTTCATAGCATCTGCCGTAGTGGTAGCGGTATCCGAAGTCTTTTTTGCCTCAGATGTCTTTTCATCCGCTACATCAACATATACATATGTTTGTCCTGTCGTCGCATTCTTATATAAAATTTTTCCTGTTGATGTATCATTATTATCCGATGATGTATTTTCTGTTTTATTTGTATTAGAACTTTCTGATGACGATGCTGTTTTCTTAGATACAGAAGCATTTTCTGCCTTTTTCTTCTGGCTGCTAAGTACCGTTCCAAAACTTTTTATACTGGTATGTCTCTGCACACCATCATTTTTCAATTCTGCCAATGGCTTAATTTTCAATCCCTGAATTCCGCTGATCACTTTTATCCCCCCTGCTTATCAAATAATTTACTCAGTGTAATATCATCATTTACATTTCCAACCTGTTTCCTCTTAACGGATGCCCCCTCAACATATGCCTCCATCACATGCATATAACTTGTCTGTTCTACTATCTCAGCCGAAGATACCCCTTTTATATCTGGCTTTTTATATACAATCTTTGCAATCTTTTTATCCGGATGTACACTTTTGCACGAAATGGTTTTCGCTTCTTTTCCCTTAACAGGTTTTTTAAACAAAATAACCACCCCCATCTTGATTCGCCTTTGAAAGTTGCATTTTTTAATTTACGCCAATATATCAATATAATAGCACAACACAATGAAGTTGAACAGTTTTTTTGCAATACACTAACCACACTAAATAACACCACTTTTTCAAAGTAACCATATTTTATCAAAAGCTTCTTTTTACAATTTAAATTACAAAAAACAAAAAAGGGTAATTCATAAGAAGCTTCTACAATAAAATATGTTGTCAATAAGAGCACAGAAAAGGACAACGAGAAAATCTATAAAAGCAAAATCAAAATGAAAACATAACAATGTTACATTAATTTCCGTGCTATTTCAAGGGCTGTTACAACAAGAAACTTATATAAAAAATGCAGATATTTAATAATAACTAGCTCTATATTTACGCAAGCTCTTATTAATACAACAGCCCTAATAAATAATTTCCTATACCCTTAAAATTATACTTCTGCTGTTTTTTTGTTCTTTTAATGTAACTTTTTTGCTTTGCTTTGCCTGAACAAAATCTGAATTCAGATTCACTCCACACATAATTCCAGCCATTGAAAATACAATGATAATGGTTAGAATATGTCTTATCTTTTTCATTAATTTCAACCTCCACTTTAATACTTATTATCATTTTTATTATAAAATATATAATTCCAGAAATCAATATTTTAATCTTTATAATTTATAAATATAAATATCATATATATATATATTAAATTAAGAGGGCTGCCGATTTTCTGTTTCAGCAGCCCCCTTTAAAAAGGTACAAATAATTTTTATCATTCCACTTTATTCACCTTCGTAAACAGTAATTCCTGTTACTGTCGGTCTATTTGCGAATGTGATATAAAGATATGGATTTGTCTTAAGTTCATTTATCAATGTATCCGTAAGCATGATTCCTTTTCCACTGTATTCTGCGTACTTCATGTCTACTGATGTTCCAGGTCTGCCGTCTACTTTGTCTGTTGCGGCAAATGTTACTGAACCTACATTATCTTCTGAGTCTGATTTATCAAGGAAATCAAATTTAAGTACAGGTTTCTTATATTTAGATAAATCAATTTTTAAGAATGCCTGATATCCGTAATCATTAAATCCGATTTCTGTTGCATCTCCATTGATTGAACTTGTTGCTGTGTTTTCAGGTACATATTTTGAAAGATCTCCGCCTGTAACTTTCTCACCGGCACCTTCACTGTCATATCTGTTATCACCAACGAGACTTGAGCCGTCGTTCTTATACCACTTACCTGTCCATGTCCAGCCGGCTTTATAAGAGCTTACATCTACTGCTTCTAACTTGTCAGCTTCTGTTCCGTCTGCTGTTGTTCCATTTGTGTTCAGGTTTGATTTCATTGAACCATTTGAACCTGTGATAGTGTTGTATAACTCTGCGATATCATGATATCTCATCTGGCATTTGTCTTTGTCCATGTACTGATTTGTCTCCCAAAGTACAGGTAAGATATGATGATTAGCTGCAATTGTCATTGTATCATTTAACCACTGAGCTACACCTTCCTGCTTTGGATTACATACACTGAACTCACCCATGATGATTCCATATCCTGCATTGTAGAACTTATCCATCTCTGCGAGGAATGTCTCTGTTGCCTCTTTATCCTTTGGTGTGTAAACTCCCTCTCCACCATCACCACAGAATGCCCATGGTGTATAATAGTGAATTGATATGCTGAGTTTAGTAGTTCCATTCTCTGCTGTATCTGTTGGCATCTTAAATCTGTCATCACAAGTCTTGTCGATGTTTGTATCATAACCTGCTATAAGAAGATGTCTGTATGCATTGTTTCCGTCTGATGCACGAACAATGTCTACAAATTTCTGATTTATCTTGTTTACCATCTCGTATCTCTCATCGAGAGTGAGGTTTCCTGAGATTGCCTTTGTATCATTTACGTCCTTTGGTGCAGCATATCCACTTTCGTAGATTGCATCATTTAATCTGTCACCAAGTTCTTCGTTTGCACCTTCAAAAATAAGGTGGTCTGAGTAGTCCTTAAATCTGTCACAAATCTGTGTCCAGTATCTTTCATATCTCTTCCATGCCTCTGCACGTCTTGTCTCATCTGCTGTCTTGTTTCCGTCTGCATCTTCTTTGCATGCACCGAACTGTCCCCACCACTGGTTATCCCAATGATCATTTATGATTACATACATACCACAGTTTAATGCATAGTTTACGATTTCTTCTACACGACCAAGATATTTTTCATTGATAGTGTATGTTCCATCCTCTGAGTCCATGTTTGACCATGCTACAGGGATTCTTATAGTATTAAATCCGTATGAACGAAGTGACTGAATATATTTTTCAGTAGTAACAGGCTGTCCCCATGCCTGCTCAAATGCTTTTGCATCTGTAGCAGCAATCTTGTCAGCATAAGTTCCAAGCGTTGCTTCCATTGTGTTACCAAGGTTTACACCCTCACCCATCTCATTTTCAATAAGCCACTGTGTAGATAAATCTTTACGGACAGTACCATTATCTTTAACAGTTATGCTGTCTGATGTACCACCCTTGATAGTTACTGTTTTTGCATCTCCTACATTTGATGCTGTCTCAGGAATTTTTACACGGAGTGTAATATCTTTCTGGTCAAGTGATCCTGTATAACCTAAATCATCATTTTTTAAAACTTTTACGCTGTATGTAAATGTTTTTGATGCAGTTTTTCCTGCCATTGTCTTATAAGTAACTTTTGCTGTTATCTTTGCTGAACCTGGATTGGTTGCAGATACATCACCTGCATATTTAAAGCTTGATACTTTTGCACCCTTTACTGCTAAAACAGATTCATCAGAACTCTTCCATGTAACTTTACTTATACTCTTAACATTCTCAACTGCGATAGTGATTTCATCACTCTTTCCTGCATATAACTTAGCTGCACATGCTTTTACATTGAAAAATGGTGTATATACTGCCTTTAAATTCTTGTATCCGCTTGTCTTTATCTTCTTAACATTTGAAGCTGTTGAACTTCCTGATACACTTATCTTCTTTGCACATCCCTTAAATGCATTTTTAGCAACTGAAGTTAATTTAGCATTAAGGACGAGCTTGTTAAGATTCTTGCAATTTGCAAATGCTGATGCCGGAATCTTCTTTATGTTCTTTCCAAGTGTAACTGATGAGGCTTTTGCTGCCTTAAATACATTTGAATTTAAAGCTGTAACTGTATAAGATGCTCCTGCTGTCTTAACAGTATCAGGAGCAGATATATTCTTAGCTGTCTTACCTTTTGAAGATAACTTATTTACCTTAACTTTACCGGCTGTATCTTCTGTAGCTTCCTGTGTAACTTTATATACAATGTTTCCATTTGTGAATGTTACTCCAAGTTTTTTACCATATGTCTTTACATACTTTGGAACACCACTTACCTTAAATGTAATCTCAATATCTGACTTAGGCATACTTGTAAGACTTCCCTGTTTAAAAGGAATAGTTCCTGAAAGCGGCCAGTCTCCATATCCTGTAACATTGAACTGATAATAACTTTCTGTTTTTATATAAGGAAGTTCTATATCTTTTGCACCTTCTACTTCATTTCCGTCTACTTTTAATGTCGCATTAGTTACCTTGATATCTGTACCATTTTTAACCGGAATATCTGTAGCAACACCCATCATGTTAAAACTGTCAGCCTGTCTGAGGTCTACTCCTGAAAGCTTAACCGTATACTCACCATCACCTTCATTTAAAAGAACATCTTTGACCTCTGCTGTCTTAGATGCATCCTGTCCATTTGCCTGTATGTATGCATAACTGTCTTTGTCAGAATACTTTTTTCCATCCTTATATGCATTTCTGTAATCCCACTTAGTTGTCTGATAATACAGATATGCGTGATATCCGTCCTGCCCCCATACTGCACTTTCAGCAGCACTTGCAGTCTTTGTATCATTTGCAGCACCTATAGCTGTAAATGATGTAACAATCATAGCTGTTGATAATACAGCAGACAAAAGTTTTTTAGCTGTTTTTCTCATATAAATCTCCTCTCATATTTTAATATTATTAATTTCATTCACACTATGTACATATTTTATTATAAATGATTTAACATTTATATCCCAATTTTTAGATATGTTGTACATGTTTTTTAATATCTTTATAATAAAATAGAGCGTGTCTTTCGACACGCTCCTTCTAGCAAAACTTTTATCACTAAGATACTTTTGCGTTTATAAGTTCAATAACTATTCATATCAAGAAATTATTTTACAACTACGCTAACCTTTACAGATTTTTTACCATATTTAAGTGTAGCAGTTGTCTGACCCTTCTTAAGTCCCTTAACACTGAATTTCACCTGATCCTTAGCTGTCTTATTAACTGTTACTTTTGCAATCTTATTGTTCTTTACAGAAACCTTAACTTTGTCAGCTTTTACTTTCTTAGTTACTTTTGAAAGTACAACTGAGTATTTAGCTGTCTTATTCTTCTTAACATTTGCTGTTTTAGCAACTGTTACTTTAATTGCAGCCTTATTAGAATCGGTCTTAAGAGTTACTGTAGCTGTCTTACCCATAACCGCTGTAGACTTAGCTGTAATCGTAGCCGTCTTCTTAGCATTGTTTACCTTAACTGTAACATCTTTATCACTGCTTGAAGCCTTAACTGTTGTTCCTGCTGTAAATTTAACTGTTGTTGATTTTCCAGGTGCAACAGAAATTGCTTTCTTAGCAGCCTTAACTGTTGCTGCAGTAGCAGGAAGATCATTTGCAGCTGAGTTCTTCTTATTCATTCCTGAAACTGTGAAGTAAATCTTTACTGTGTCACCTGATTTAACAGGGCATACGCCAAGACCATCAACTGCCGTAACCTTAGGATCCTGCCAACTAAGTCCTGTATCATCAAATGAACCGTTGAAAGGATTTACGATATTGTATCTGTAAGCGTTTGTATCCTGCTGATCATTGAATCCCCAAGGACCTTTTACATTTACTTTATATTCCTTAGAACCAACTGCAACATATGTAGCATTAAGTTTAAAGTTAGCATTTAATGAACCATTGTAAAGATCTGTTGTAAGGAATAACATATATAAATCTTTTGAATCAGAAGATGCTGTATAGCTGATAGAATAATTTCCGTCACCCGTTACATCAACTGTAGTATCTCCCCATGTTGACTCTCCCCATGTATCATCTCCTACATAGTTAAATCCAACTGTGAATTTGTCCATGTTACCCTTTACTACAGGTGCCGCTGTAGGCTCTTCTGTTGCTGCCGGTGTAGCCGTAACCGTTGGTGTTTCTGTCACTGCTGGTGCGGTCGTTGCTGAACCACTTGCTACTGTTGCATTTGATGCATTATTGTCTGCTGCCGCACTTTTTGTTCCCTCAACACTTGCACCAGTAACAACCAGTGCTGCTGAAAGAGCCAATGAAAATGCTTTTTTCGTTCCCTTTGTTAATCTCATTAACTTATCCTCCTTATACTTAAAACTATTGATTCATTGTATATAAACAAATATCATAATATCCACAAAAGTTCCATAATTACAAAAGCTTCGCTTACATATTCATTTATATACCTTTTATTATGTAAACATTAGATACTATATCAAATGTTTATATCGTTTTTGCTTTTTCAAATCAGCTTAATCATGCTTTATCTTTATTTTCTTATTCAACAACTTTGTTCATAGTGTATACACATTTTATTATAATTTTTTTAATATTTATATATTAACTTTTAGACATATTGTACATGTTTTTTATTATCTTTTATTTAACGATGTATATATTTTCTAATATACTTGCTTTGTCAAGTGGATATTGCTAAATAATTTTTTACAGCAAAAGAGAGCGTACCATAGGTACGCTCTCTTAAGGAAAAACTTCTATAGATTTTCAGATTTCAATCATACAAATCAATCAAATATTATTTAACAACTACGCTAACCTTTACAGATTTCTTTGCATATTTAAATGTAACTGTTGTCTTACCCTTCTTAAGTCCTTTAACATTGAATGTTACCTGATCCTTAGCAGTTTTCTTAACTGTTACTTTTGCAATCTTCTTATTCTTTACAGAAACCTTAACTTTGTTAGCCTTTACTTTCTTAGTTACTTTTGCAAGTGCAACTGAGTATTTAGCTGTCTTTTTCTTGTTAACATTTGCTGTCTTAGCAACTGTCACCTTAACTGTAGCCTTCTTAGAACCAGCCTTAAGAGTTACTGTAGCTGTCTTACCCATAACTGCTGTAGACTTAGCTGCAATTGTAACTGTCTTCTTAGAATTGTTAACCTTAACTGTTACAGCCTTATTGCTGCTTGTAGCTTTAACTGTTGTTCCTGCTGTAAATTTAACTGTTGTTGATTTGCTAGGTGCAACTGAAACTGCCTTTTTAGAAACTGTTACTTTGTTTACTGGCGCATTTGTTGGTGCTGGTGTTTCTGTAACTGCTGGTGTACTTGTAACTGCCGGTGCGCTTGTTACTGTTGGCTCCTGTGTAGGCTTAACTGTTGGCTGTTCTGTAACTGCTGGTGTGCTTGCAATTGCTGGCGCACTTGTTACTGAACCACTTGCTACTGCCGAACCACTTGTTACTGTTGCGTTTACTGTACTGTCTGCTGCTGCACTCTTTCTTCCCTCAAAACTTGCACCAGTGATAACCAATGCTGCTGTAAGAGCTAATGAAAGTGCTTTTTTTGTTCCCTTTGTTAATCTCATTAACTTGTCCTCCTCTCCCTATGTATATAGGGGCTATTATTTTTAAGGCAATATAGTTGTAAAATATACCAAACTATACACCTTTTACAACATACTACATGTTAACAGAATAACAAAGTCAATGGTATCGTCAAATTGTACAATCTTCGCCACTTTTTTTGTGCAACTTGTATATCTAGACCATATTTTATAGTTATTTTCACAATAAATCCACATATTAAACAGTAAATTATATCATTAAAACCAAAAAATATTTGCAATTTATATAATTTGCATATTGACACACCTATGACTTAATCGAAAAATTCCGTTATATATTTTCTATATTTAATATGAAGATTGTTGTTTTGTAACTTCTTATTTTATCTTTCTTTTACCGATATAATGATCAAACAGATATTCCTGTCATTTTAAACTTATTCTCATTTTTTTGACACAGCATGTAAATATACTGTAATATGTATTTAAACTTCACATCAGGGAGGAAATTTATGAAAAAGAAGTTATTATTAAAATTACTAACATGTTCATTGATCATACAGTCTGTTATTTCATTATCGGACATACCTTATTTTTCAAATAATGCTCATGTAGCTGCTGCAACTACAAGTAAAAGTCCATTTACAAATTCAACATACACTCACAACGATGCATTTAACGGCTATAACATATATAATGGCATTGATGTATCCAAATATAATAATAATAACGGCAATATAGACTGGAACAAAGTAAAAACAGCCGGTGTTGATTTTGCAATAATCCGTGTAGGATACAGAGGATACGGAAAATCAGGTACTCTTTGTACTGATCCTCACTATCAGGCTAATATCGAAGGAGCCATCGCTGCTGGAATCAAAGTTGGTGTCTACTATTTCACAGAGGCCATTACAACCGACGAGGCACGTGAAGAAGCTGTATTTTGTATAAGTAAGATAAAGGATTATGATATTACACTTCCCGTGGCTATTGATTATGAATTTCCCACAGATGGCAAAAATCCCATAGGACGAATGTATACCGCAAAATTAAGCAAAAATGCAGCAACAGCCAATGTAAAAGCCTTTTGTGCCGCTGTAAAAAAGGCTGGATATAAACCACTTGTATATGCCAACAGGAGTGATCTTACTAGCCTTATTGACGGTAAATCAATTGGAAATTCATACAAAATATGGCTTGCAAATTACACAACCAAAACTACATATTCAAATAAATATGAATACTGGCAGTACACAAGTAACGGAAAAGTAGACGGCATAAATGGAAAGGTTGATTGCAATTTCTGGTATACAAAAAATAATATTAATAGTACCACAACAACTGCGTCACCCGTTATACGACCTACAAATACACCAAAGCCAACCCAAAGGCCTACTCCAAAACCGACACCAAAGCCTACTCCAAAGCCAACACCGAAGCCTACTCCGAAGCCAACACCGAAGCCTACTCCAAAGCCGACACCGAAGCCTACTCCAAAGCCTACTCCGAAGCCTACTCCGAAGCCTACTCCAAAGCCGACACCAAAGCTGACACCCCCATCAACTCATAAACCAACAGTCACTCCCACACAAAAGCCTACTGTCTCCCCTACACAGAAACCCACAAACATAAGTGCACCAAAACATTTTAAAGCTGTCTCTTCCACAAAATCCATTACACTCAAATGGACCGCACCTAAAAATGTAACAGGATTTGAGATATACCGTAAAGATTATTATAACGGCAGCTATAAGAAAATTAAGACAATTACCAATGCTAAAACACAACAATATATTGATAATAATGTCAAAAAGAATCATGAATATTATTATAGAATCAGAAGCATAAGTTCACAGTCAGGCAAAAAGCTTTACAGCAGCTGGCTTTCACTTACATCTTCAACTGCACAACGCAAAGCTGCAATAACAACCAGCAAATTAAAGCTGCTTAAAAAGCCTTCAGCACAGGCAGATGCCCTAAAAACCATACCTAAGAATTCCATACTTGAGTATACCGGAAAAACAACATTTAAAAATGATACTACATTTCTACATGTAAATTATCGCTCAAAAACTCAAAGATATGGTTGCTGGCTGCCCGCTGACACAACTCTTAAATACTATAGAGGCGGAACAGCAAAGACTTCCACAAAATTACTTAGCAAAGCCAACTCTATGACAGAAACAATAGTTAATATCCCCTCCGGCTCATACATGGCAGTTCTTAGTACAAAGAAAGTCGGTATGCTAAATTTTTATAAAGTAAGATATTCTGATACTACGAAATCATATGTAGGATATGTTTATTCTAAATATATTCGTTTACAGTAATAAAAAGTCACAGAATCCAATGGTTCTATCCATATTTTCTGTGACTTTTTAATTATTATTTATTATTTAATTTATATATCAGCCTTTGTAATCAAATCTAAATACTGTAACCGACATAGGCGGAAGATCAAATTCTATAGAATAATCTTTCTTCTCGCATGCGATTTTCTCTGCTCTTACAGTCTTTTTGATGTTTACTCCTGTTCCACCAAACCTCTCTTCGTCTGACGATAAAATTTTTACATAATCTCCCGCACAAGGTACTGGTGTACGGTATTTGTCATACTCTACCGGTGTGAAGTTACATACAAACAAAAGCTGATTTTTCACTGAACTTCCGCGACGCACAAAACTTACTGTACTCATACTTGCATTATCACAGCTCATCCATTCAAAACCAATAGGATCGCAATCATTTACATACATTGCATCGTACTTTTCATAAAGTTTATTAAGTTCTCTTACATATGCCTGCATCTTTTTATGCATATCATAATCAAGAAGTTCCCAATCAAGACTACGTTCTTCACTCCACTCTCTAAACTGCGCAAATTCCTGTCCCATGAAAAGAAGTTTCTTTCCTGGATGACCATACATAAATCCATATGCTGTACGAAGATTTGCAAACTTCTCCTCATATTCGCCAGGCATTTTTTCTATCATAGAACACTTTCCATGTACAACTTCATCATGTGAAAGCACCTGGATAAAGTTCTCACTATATGCGTATTGCATACTGAAAGTAAGTTTTCCATGATTGTTAGCCCTGAAGTAAGGATCAAGTTTCATATATTCAAGGAAATCATTCATCCAGCCCATATTCCACTTAAACAAAAATCCAAGTCCATTCATTGAAACAGGGGATGTGACACCTGCCCATGCTGTAGACTCTTCAGCTACAATTTCCGTTCCCGGACATTGTTTCTCAAACTGCTCATTCATATGTCTGAAAAGATTTATAGCGTCATAATTTTCATTGCCTCCCTTTTCATTTGGAAGCCATTCACCATCATCTTTTCCATAATCAAGATAAAGCATTGACGCAACTGCATCAACTCTAAGTCCGTCCACATGGAATTCTTTAAGCCAGAAAAGTCCATTTGCAATAAGAAAGTTTTCAACTTCTCTTTTGCCATAATTAAAGATATATGTTCCCCAATGAGGATGTTCTCCTCTTCTTGGATCAGGATGTTCATAAAGAGGCTGTCCATCAAATCTTCCCAGACCATGCTCATCCTTTGGGAAATGTGCTGGCACCCAGTCAAGAATTACATGAATTCCATTTTCATGCATATAATCAACAAAGTACATGAAATCTTTTGGTGTTCCATATCTTCTTGTAGGTGCATAATATCCCGTCACCTGATATCCCCATGAGCCATCAAACGGATGTTCAGCAATTCCCATAAGTTCGACGTGGGTATATCCCATTTTTTTGACATATTCAGCAAGCATAGGAGCCATTTCACGATAAGTGTAAAATCCATCATCCTTCTTGCGCCAAGATCCAATATGAACCTCATATATAGCCATAGGTTCTTTGCGAAGCTGATCTCTGTCTTTCTTTTCACGCTCACGCATCCATTTTGTATCATTCCATTTAAATCCACTGATATCCGTAACAACCGATGCATTTGCAGGACGAAGTTCAGAACAGTTTGCATACGGATCTGCCTTCATAAGAACTTCTCCCGTTCTTGTAAGGATCTGGTATTTATAAATTGCTCCAGGTTCAACTCCCGGAATAAACAATTCATAAACACCTGAAACCTGAAGTGTTCTCATAGGATGAAGCCTGCCATCCCACATATTAAAACTTCCTGCCACGCTAACTGCTCTGGCATGAGGTGCCCATACTGCAAAATATGTTCCTTTCACGCCATTTATCGTCATAGGATGTGCACCAAGTTTTTTGTATATCTGATAATGCTTACCCTCTGCAAAATAGTATAAATCCTCATCACCAATCTGTGGTTCAAAACAATATGGATCTACATATTCTATAATGTCATTTTCAGAATACTGAACTTTTACTTTGTAAGGTGCTCTGAAATTTTTTCTAGGAATATACTTTCCAAAAAATCCTGAGCCCTCACCTATTTCCTCTAATTCGAGCTCGTTTTTTCCTGACATATCAACTATAAAAATTTTTTGAGCTTCAGGTCTGTAGACTGTAAAAACCTGACCTCTGCCAAAGCTGTGCAATCCCAGTAAATTGTGTGGTGCATTATGTCTGCCTTCAAGCAGCTCATCATATTCAACCCAGTTAATCCACTGGTCCATTTTTTCCTGCATACGCTTTCCCCCAAATCTGTTTTTTAAGCAAAGTGGATTTTTCATCCACTTTGCCTTTTATTAAAAATAAAAATCTTTCTAGATTATTTCTAGATTAAATCATCTACAGCCTTAGCCATCTGCTCAGACTTCTTATCAGCATCCTCAAGAGATGTTCCAACAACACCATAGTAGAATTTAATCTTTGGTTCTGTTCCCGAAGGTCTTACACACATCCATACATTGTCTTCCATATCGAAATAAAGTACATTTGATTTTGGAAGTCCTGTAGGCTTAACCTCACCTGTTGCAAGGTCTGTAATAGTGTCTGCCTGATAATCTCTGAATGAAAGAACCTTATGTCCATCAATCTCCTTAGGAGGATTTTTGCGAAGTTCAGTCATGATCTCCTGAATCTTTGCAAGACCTTCGATACCTTTCATAGTAACAGCTTTTACACCATCCTTGCAGTATCCGTATCTCTCATACATTGCAATCATTGCATCCCAGAGTGTCATATTCTTTGTCTTATAGTAAGCTGCTGCTTCACAAAGAGCCATAGTAGCGACAATAGCATCCTTGTCTCTTGCATGAGTACCAATAAGGCATCCGTAACTTTCTTCAAATCCAAAGAGATATGTACCCTTACCTGTAGTCTCAAAGTTAAGAATCTGCTGTCCGATATACTTAAATCCTGTAAGAACTTCAATAAGATCTACTCCATAATATTTAGCAATCTCATCGGCAAGATTTGATGTAACAATAGTCTTGATAAGCTTTCCATCCTCAGGAAGTCCCTTTGTCTCCTTAATCTGAGAAATCTCATAATCTGCAAGAAGGCATCCTGACATGTTACCTGTAAGAGTAATATACTCACCTGACTTTGTATCTTTTACATAAACACCAAGTCTGTCTGCATCAGGATCTGTCGCAAGGACAAGATCTGCATCCTTTTCTTTCGCAAGTTTAAGAGCAAGTTCAAACGCCTCTGCTGCCTCAGGATTTGGATAACTTACAGTTGGAAAATCTCCATCAGGAAGTTCCTGTTCAGGCACAACATAAACATTCTTAAATCCAAGTTCTTTAAGCACACGTCTTGCTGGGATGTTTCCTGTACCATGAAGTGGTGTGTAAACAATCTTAAGCTTGTCTCCCATTTCTTTAATGCTATCCCAGTGAATAACCTGTTTTTTAAGTTCTTCGATATATTTATCATCAATATCCTTACCTATCTGCTGATATAATCCCTGTTTAACAGCATCATCTTTTGACATTGTCTTAACTGTACTGTAATCTGTAACAGCCTTAACCTCATCCATGATACCTGTATCATGAGGTGGTGTGATCTGCGCACCATCTTCCCAGTATACTTTATAACCATTATACTCAGGTGGATTATGGCTTGCTGTAACATTTATACCAGCAACACATTTAAGTTCCCTTACTGCATATGAGAGTTCTGGTGTTGGTCTAAGTGACTCAAATACATACGCCTTTATTCCGTTTGCTGCAAGACAAAGTGCAGCTTCATCTGCAAATTCAGGTGACATATGACGTGAATCATATGCAATAGCAACACCCTGTGACTGTTTGCCCGCTTTTATAATATAATTTGCAAGTCCCTGCGTAGCCTTGCGCACTGTATAAATATTCATACGATTTGTACCGGCGCCGATAACACCTCTGAGTCCTGCTGTACCAAACTCAAGATCCTGATAAAAACGTTCCTTAATCTCGTTATCATCATCTGCTATAGCCTTAAGTTCAGCTTTCGTCTCCTCATCAAAATAAGGGTTTGCAAGCCATGACTCATAAATCTCTTTGTAATCCATCTTGTATATCCTCCTCTTTCTACTTTTTATATTTATTTATCAGCATCCTCAATCAAATCTGAGAATGAAAGTTTAGCATTCTTATTATCATCCAGAATATCAATTGAGTAGCTTTTTGTCACATAACCTGTTTTGCTCAGAGTAATCGTCTGTGAGCCTATAACTTTTGTGAATTTACATGGAACAATTCCCTTGTAAACATTATCAAGATAAACTTCCGCACCTTCTGGTGCTGTAACAGATATGGTATGTTTACTATCCATTTTTTTTGTTTTACTTTTTGTTGCTGCCGCCGTAGCTGTAGGTTTCACCGTAGCTGAAGCTGTACCTGTACTGGCAGGTGCTGCTGTAGCCGCCGTAGCTGTATCATCTTTTGGCTCAAGGCTTATATTTATAGTCTTGTCAGTCTCAGCAACAGTAAGTCTTCCCGTATATGTATTGTAACCATTGAGACTTGCTGTAACAGAATATGTTCCATAGTTTAATGTAATCGGTTTACTGTAATCAATCCTTGTCCCATTTATAAACAGATATGCCCCCTGTGGTTCAACATTAAATCTGACATTACCAACATTTTCTACACTCTTTTTGTAGTCACCAAAATCAAGTGTACTCTCCTTGTCCTCTTTTACAGTAATAGTCTTACTTGCTTTCGCTACACCCTTGCTTATTGTAACGCGATATGTTCCACAACTGACAGTTATAAGCATACTTTTAGTAACCGGCAGTATTATGTCATCATCAACATTTATCATACCACCAACAAAATCCTTATAATTCTGCAAACGTATATAACCATGGCCCTCAGTCCTGACAACAGAATAAACCTTATATCCTATACCACGCACCGTAAGTTCATCTGCATCACTAAGTTCAAGCATATCTATCTTCTTATCATCAGTCGAGCCAAAATATGTCTGATCTGAATACTGATAAAGCTGCCCTGCAACCTCAATAGAACACTCATCAGTATCAAAAGTAAACTTATCAACCTTGCTGTATTCCCATGCATTCTCAGGAACCTTCATGGAAACAAGACCTGCATCACTCGTCCTATATGTTGTCTTCATGAGCTGACCCTGTTCAAGCTCATCCCCGTCAATTTCCTGTTTATATTTATCCGTAATCTTAGCTGTATCATCATAATTTACAATAGTATCAACATCTGTGTCAATTTCCCTGACTGAAATCTGTTTAAGGTCTTTATCTACATTCGTGATAATTCCCGTAAAGCTCTGTGTTCTATCAGGCTCAGGTGTCGTCTGCTCCTGTTTCTGCGATTTTTTTGACATACCACATCCACACAAGATTCCACCTAGAACCATCACTACTATAAAAAGCCGCAACAGTCTATGTTCTATACTTTTGTACATCAATATATCCCCCTAGATCAAAAAGTCAGTGCACAGTCTTGCCATGCACTGTACTTTTTGATTATAACGCAAATCCACTTAAAAAAAAAGTCAAACTGTTAAATCTTTTATCTTAGCGATAAATTTTTGTCTGTCAGTCTCCTGTTTCTTTATTTTCTCAAGTTTTTCATAATTTTTCTCTGAAATCCATGTTTTCTTACCATTATAATAGAAATTAACAAGTTTCCAATACTTCTCAGGGTAAAGTAACAACGCATACAATATTTCCATCTCACCAGCTTCAATCTTCCTGCTACCCATATACTCCTTAATAATTGACAATCCCATATCGCTATTCCATCCATTTTTCTCCATAGTCTTTCTTAGCCAATCATAAAGATCCGTGATCTGAAGTCCCACCGCAGCTTTTTCAAAATTAGATGTAATTATATTCTCCCCTGCAAATGATATATTATGATAATTATAGCTTCCATGAATTATTCTGTTTTCTCTTATAGTCTTTTCACACAATCCATCTATACCACAACTCTTTATATATTTAAGTGCCTCCGCTCCCTGATCAAAAAATTCCTTAAACGAATTTAAAATACTTATTTCCATGCGGTTTTTCTGCTTTTTTGCTTTAATATAGCTGTTTACACGCTTCATCTCATTATTATGTTTTTCAAACTGGGAAACAATATCTATCCTTGATGTATTAAACTTAATGATAGAATCGGACGGCAATCTCATAAATTTATGTAAACATGCAAGATGCGCTGCCGCCATACAGACCTGTCTCTCATCTTTCACATCACATTCATGTGCCTGAAACCACCTTCTTACAACCCACTTTCCGCCGCACGGATCCTCACTTATATACTTTTGAGAATTATTTTTTAAAGCAATATCAACAAATTCATATCCATTTTCAAGCATTTTCTCTTTAACACTCTCCTCAAATAAAACTCTCGCTTCATCCCTGAGATATGGTTTTACAACATAAAATTTATCTTCACTCTCAATAACCACCGAACCCCTAACACGCTTTCTAGCCTTTATATCAAGCTTATACTGTTTAAGAACTTCATCCACTTTTTCATCCATTCCCATAAAAAAACACCTCCATAACATATCCCTGTATATTTGCATCTTATTCAAGGTATGCTATGGAGGTTGAAATTAGAACTTTACACAATCATCATTTAACTAACAAATTATAAGTTTGTGTGAAGTACAAATCTTTTGTATTAAAAACCCGCATATATGTTTTTTAATACTTTTATCCTTCAATTGAAATATATTTCTTTTCTTCTACTTCTTTCTCAGGCTCTTTCTTTGGAACAAAGAGTTTCAAAATGCCATGTTTAAACTCTGCCTTAACATCTTCCTGTTTGACAGCCTCGCCAACATAGAAACTTCTCTGGCATGCGCCTGCGTAACGCTCTTTACGGATATATCTGCCACTATCTTTCTCCTTTTCGTCCTTGTCAAGACCCTTAGCAGCACTGATAGTCAAATAACCATCCTCAATGGAAGCATTTATCTCATCTTTTGTAAATCCAGGCAGGTCAATTTCAAGTTCATAACCGTCTTTTTTCTCTTTAATATCGGTCTTCATTATCCTTCCTGCTTTTTTACCATATAATTTCTTTTCCGTGTTTTTCATGCTCTTATCAAAATCATAAAATGGAAATTCATCAAACCAATCATCAAACAAATTTTCTCCAAAAATACTAGGCATTAACATAAGTCATCTCTCCTTTTCATATATGTTTTTGTTACCTTGTTTCATGGAACCGGGATGTTTCAGTAACTCAGAAGATTTTCTTTTTTAAATCTCAATCTCCAAATCCGATTGTCTGACTGAAATCTTTTTCTTATCTTCTTTTTGTTCCCTTCCTTTGTTCTGATTATGTTATATCACTTTTATTAGCACTCGTCAATAGTGAGTGCTAATAATTTTTGTGAACTTTTTGTGTTTTTCTTTCTATTTATACCGTAAATGTCAGGCAGATATTCGCATCCGCTCTGCTACTTGCTCATAACGCTACAATGCTAATTCAACCACGGACACCAGAAGAACAGCAAGACAGGCTGCAACCGCAACCGTCAAAAGGCTCTTTCTCTTATATGCAAAGACTACTCCGACCACCGTTCCTGCTATTCCTGAAATCAAATCTGCCGTTGAATATATTATTGCCGGAAAAGTCATCGCCCCAAGTACTGCATATGGCACATATGCAAGAAATGATTTGATAAATCTGTTCTCTATCTTCCCCGTAAAAACCGTGAGTGGAATTGCCCTTATAAGATATGTAACTCCCGCCATTACTACAAGATATATAAAAAATGTCTGTGTATTCATTTATTCCACTTCCTCCTTGTCATCAATCGGATAAAGCCACGCACCGACTGCCGATGCAACAACCGCACATATTATTATTACAAAACCAGATGAAACCCTATTTAAAACAGGAAGCCATTTAAACATACAGCTCAAAATAACGGCGATTATTATCACTTTGAGATAACGATTGTCATCACGCGCAGCTGGAAGAATTATCGCAAGAAACATTCCATATATTGCGATTCCAAGCGCATCACTTATAACTGCCGGAAGTATTCCACCAAGCAGAGCGCCAAATGCTGTTCCCGCTATCCATCCTATATATGACACTGATATTATTCCCAGCATATAATATTTGCTTACGGTCTTGTTTCTGCTGACCGAAACTGCAAATATCTCATCCGTCACGCAAAAACTTACTGCCATTCGTGTCGGCTTTTTAAAGGTGTCATCCACCTTTTGTGCAAGCGACAAAGACATAAGTGCATATCTTATATTTATCACAAGCTGCGTAAGTGCCATTTCAACAAGACCTCCACACGCCGCCATGATCTCAACACCAGCAAACTGCCCGGCAGATGTTACATTTGCAACTGATATAAGTATAGCCTGCCATGAAGTAAGACCTGCCGAAACTGCCATTATACCAAAAGCAAAACTCACCGACAGATATCCAAGTGCTATCGGTATTCCATCCTGTACTCCTCTTTTTATATCATTCCTTTTACCTGATCCTTCGTATTCCATTTTTCCGTTACTGAAAACTTATAAAAAGTTATAAACTTTATGTTTCATTCCTATTTCTATGAGTATGCTTTTGTACTGTTGAAACAGATACTACTCACAACTTCCAATGTTGGAACAACAATGTACTCTCCATATAGTTTAAGATTCAAAGCTGCCTGCTCATCTCTGTCTACCTCATTTCCGCATTCACATCTATAGATACGGTCTGACAGTTTTAAATCTTTCTTAATTCTTCCACAACAACTACATAATTTAGAACTTGGAAAGTATCTATCAGCAATAACTACCAGAATATTATTCCATTCTGACTTGTATTCTATCTGCCGTCTGAATTCACCAAATTCCTGTTGCTGTACTGCTTTGGATAAATGTCTGTTTTTCATCATTCCACTCACATTCAAATCCTCAATGCAGATAAAACTTGGTTCTCGTTTTATGATTTCAGATGTTGTTTGTTGTAAATAATTCTGACGAATATTTGTTAGCCTGTGATTCAACTTTAACAAAAGTTTTTCCTTTTTGATTACATTTTTAGTTTTACAGTATTCCTTTCCTTTTTTATTTTTCTCGTATGAACGAAATATGCTACGCTGTAATCTGCGTTTGTGTTTTTCTAGTTTCCTAACTGTTTGTGTTTTGTTAATGTTCCTATATCTGTTACTATCAGAACATATTGCTAAATCTTTAATCCCTCTTTTCTATACCTATATATCTTACAGATGAACTATCTGCAAAATTAAAGTTCATGCTTTAACACAGCTTCACAATCCCTTTACAAATTTTATCATATCTGATTAAAAATCTTATATTTTATAACGGCAAATGCTTCTCTCACAAAACTGTTGGGTATCGTAATCGGCTTAGTCTTTGCACTCGCACCACTCACATCAGTATAACCCATTTTCTTTGCAATGCACTTTGCCCTGTAAATATGAAAATCGTTACTCACAATAACTATCTTTTTTGCCTTACTTCCAATAAGCTCTGCCGTAAACTTCAAATTTTCATTTGTATTTTTTGATTTGTCCTCAAGTATTATCCTGTCATTTTTTATTCCATTTTTCACAAGATAATCTGACATGGCTTTAGCCTCTGTTATGTCCTCGCCTTTACCTTGTCCCCCTGAAACAACGGCCCTTGTATTTTGATTTTTATTAAGATAATCAATCGCTGCATCAAGGCGGTATTTAAGATTTAATGTAACCCTCGTACCATTCACCCTTGCCCCGAGAACCACGATATAATCCGCATTTTTCTGAGGCTCCTCAACTGCATTTCTAATAATAAGACCTTCTGTAATACCAAACACACCAAGAAACAAAACGACGCATGCAAGGAATACTACGGGCACGGCTCTCGGCAGATGCAGTCTGCCATGATGACAAAGTTCTAAAACAGTTCCCGCCGCCGCAAGCAGCAGACCAAAAAACAGCCAGAAATAAGTAAATGAATTATTCAATCCAATAATAACCGCATAGACTCCAAAATACACCACGGATGCAATACCAAGCACCCATAAAACAAAAGCCAAAATCATAAAATCCTCCCAAAATCTTCCCATTAACACTTATAATCGATATCCTTCATACAAAACCTCTGTAAGGCTTTGCTCCACAATCAAAATCGAAACTGCACAACGGCATACGCTTTCCCCACCTCATCATCAAGTGAAACAAAAATCTCGTTTTCCCGCTCACATACCACAGGAACGATAATATCACCGAGAAGTGCCTGCTTCTTATACTCAACGCGAAGCTCTTTAACCTGCTTAAGCTCAATCTGGTTCAACGCCATCCTTACATACTGACCGTTATTTACATGGTGATTTGTATCAAGCTGTGACTCCTGAACCACAAACTCTCTTCCCTTCACGCCGCCCTCAGGTACTTTAATCTTTCTCGGTGCATAGTCCATTTCAAGCGGTTCATGTGTACCATAAACATCCCCTATCTCAGGTGTAACTATCATAGGTCTGTTCTTCTTTAAATCCATAAGTACCCAGAGTGAGTTTGCAATCGCAACTCTGCTGCCGTCCTCTTTTGTAATAAGAAAATTTCTGTGTCCGAACATTTTTTCATATCCAAATGACTGCGTACCGATAATGATATTTTCTCCCATTTTTGGATATTCATCGATAACTATCTGCCATGAATTAAGAATCCAAGCTATCTGCCTTTCCTTATGAAATTCAAGACCAACTCCTAAATCCTCTGACTGAAAATTGGTGCAATCCTGCATATAATTTATAATACCATCAAGTGTGAGCCTTGCATCACTGTCAACCTCACTGTATCTTACCCTGCTGTTAAAAGTGTACATATTATTCCACCCCTTTCTGCATAAAATAAAACTTTCTATCAATGTTTTTTCGTAAACATCTTTACCATTATACATCTTATGCGACAAATTTTCATTTACTTTTTTATTGCGAAAAAAAGCCACAGCTTATATCATTTTATAAACTGTAGCTTTTAACTACTTCAAATACTCTATCTTTTTATTTTTTAATCTGCTGCTATTTTTGTTATAACAACAGCGCAAACACTCCAAACACCGCATTTTTATTACAAGTTTATCTCATAAGTATCACATGAATCAAACGCATTTCCTGATATATTAATATTTTTACTATTTATATTTACTATAATCTCCTTATTCAAATAGAATGCATAATCTTCTATTTTCTCAACATTTTTACCAAGAACAATAGATTTTATGTTATACGCTGAACCTGATGAAGAAAATGCATATTTCCCTATTACTTTCACATTATCGGGAACAATAATCTCATCCTTATCTTCCTTTCTTATATAGCCACATAAATATCCATCATTTAAAACAACCATTCCATCTGTATACGAAGCACTTCCAATTCTTGCAAGTTCTTCTGCCAATGACTCTTTAAAATTTTTTCCATTATACGAATACCACAATGTTTTTATAGAATTTTCATCCAATTTTATTGTATTTAATTTAACCTTAAATCCATCATGGAAAGCAATAAAAGAGATGTGATCACTATATACCCTATCGGTCACCTCATTTACAGACTCAGAAAAAACAATATTTTTCAAAGCTCCACAACCATTATATATATCTGATTCATAATTTCCGCTTGCAGAATAACTGTAACTTCCTACTGCCACTTTTTTACAGCCATCAGCAATAACTGCCTCACTTCTTGCATATGGAATTCTTACCAATGTTTTTCCGTCTTTAGTATATATAAGACCATCCTCTGACTTAAATTCGGAATCATTTGACAAAACTTCAAAATTTTCACAATCTCCTACCATCCTTACGATTTCCGGGTCAAGTGGTGTTGAAAACTTAACCTTTTTCAGTGATTTCTTTCCAACTACAAATGGTTCAAAAATTTTATCACTAGATGGCTTTTGAACTTCAAATTTTCCAGGAATCGTCATCGTTTCAAGATTATTACAATCCTGACATATCCCCCATCCTATCTCCTTAACAGTTTTAGGAATGACAATACTTTTTATAGATGTTCCTGCAAATGCCTGCATTCCTATTTCTTTTACGGTAGATGATATATTTACCATGCTAACATTAGTACAATCTTTAAATGCCTTTTCAGGTATTGATGTAACTCCTTTTTTGATAACAACCTTTTTAATCTTATTTTTCTGTGATGCTTTCGGTTTGGTATTATCTGTCATTTTTCCTTTTCCACTAATGGTATAAACACCACTTTTCAAACTTGCTGTTACATTTGCAGAAGCTCTTTTTGATGCTGAAGCATCATCTGATAAAGATATCAGACAAATTGCCATTAAAAATACAGTCGCTATCTTTAATAAAACTTTTTGTAATAAACATTTTTCCAGATTTTTGTTCATCACGCAATTCTCCTCTCATTTCGCTTAAAACTCTTTATAACTCCACAAGTATCTTAATGCCAGTAAAAATTATTCAACAATAAAACTATAACTTTTACAATTTTTAAATGCCTTATCCGATATCTTTATTTTTTTGCTTTTTATGTATAATTTTATTTCATCATTATCAGAAAACGCATAATCTTCTATCATTTCTACATTTTCACTTATTATAAATGATTTTGCTGACACTGAAGAAAATGCATTCTTCCCAATTACTTTTACACTATCAGGAATTGCAATTTCATCTTTTGTTTCATCTCCAAAATATCCACAAAGATAACCATCTTTCAAAACAATCATTCCATCGGTTATTACTGCCAAATCATTTCGAGCCAACTCATTTATTAACGATTCCCTCCAAGAATTGTACGATGCCCAAAGAATATTTATTGATTTTGAATCTAACTGTGTTGTATTCAGCTCAATACTGCATTTATAGTTTTCAATATATGAATCATTTCTTACAAAACTACTGTAATAGTCATCACCTTTAACCTTTTTTACCGAAGAAGGAAATACAATTCTTTTTAAAGCACCACATCCATTGTATATATTCTTTTTATAATATCCATCTGCTGCATAACTATAACTGCCTGCACTAACATTCTCACAACCTTCAGCTATACTTGCTTCCGTTCTTGCATATGGAATTCTCACAAGTGTTTTTGCATCTTTTGTATACATAAGACCATCTATAGTCTTATACTTAGGATCATCACTTGAAACCTCAAAGTTCTCACAATCACCTACAAGACTAACTAAATCTATAAAACGGAGTGGTGTAGAAAATATAACTTTTTTAAGAGACTTTTTACCAATTACAAACGGCGCAAGCATATCTTTCTTAGAGGGTTCTTTTACACCAATTTCTCCTGGAAGTGTCATCGTTTCAAGCAAATCACAGTCTTGGCATATCCCCCATCCTATCTCCTTAACAGTTTTAGGAATGACAATATTTTTTATGGATGTTCCTGCAAATGCCTGCATTCCTATTTCCTTTACGGTAGATGATATATTTACCATGCTAACATTAGTACAATCTTTAAATGCCTTTTCAGGTATTGATGTAACTCCTTTTTTGATAACAACCTTTTTAATCTTATTTTTTTGTGATGCTTTCGGTTTGGCACTGTCCGTCATTTTTCCTTTTCCACTAATAGTATAAACACCACTTTTTAAACTTGCTGTTACATTTAAATCAGATTTTTTCGAAGCTGAAACATCTTTAGATAAAAAATTTAAACTTATTACCATCATAAGCATAAAATTTATTATCATAAGCTTGATGTATGTTATATTTTTAATCTTTTTTTTCAAATTTCAACACTCCTAACTATAATTTTTTAATTACTTTACAACATCACTTTTGTCAATAGAAAAAATATATGCCCTTGTTATCAAATCTCACCTCCCACTACACAATTATATAACATCTGCAAAAATAAGGTACCCGTTTTGCAGTATTTGACTTTTTTTCGCAGTATTTGACTTTTTTTGCCTTGTAAAAACCAAAAATAGCCTTATGGATTCCTTACCATTAAGACTATTTTGGAATTACACAGGAAAAAGAAAAAAAATTTTTATCATGTGTAATGGAATAAAAACCATCGTATTTCTCAATTACCCGTATGATATTATTTATTCCAATTCCATGATTTCTTTTGTTATTTTTCGTAGTTATATAACTTTCTCCTGAAGTTATTACACGACCATTATAAGTATTCTTTACAGAAATCACAACATTGTCGTCCTCTGAAATAAACTTTACCTTAATTATTTTTTCATCAGTACACTTATTACACGCCTCTATAGCATTGTTTAATAGATTAGATAATAACACTGCAATATCTTGATCCTCAATTGATATTTTTTCTAAATCATTAATTTTATACACCATAACTATACCCTGCTCGATTGCCAAAAAATATTTTTCATTCAAAATTGCATTTACTATAGCATTATTTGTATCAATATAGTCTAAATTTTTTAACACTCTCCCTGTTATCTGTTTCAAATATTTTTCTAAATTTTCATACTGTTTCTTATAAAGTAACGACTGTATACAAATGAGTTGATTTTGATACTCATGACTAAGTTCCCGTTGTTGTCTTGTTGCTTCTGCCATAGATTCATATAATGAAAGCTTATGTCTTGCCTCTCGCTCAAATATTTTACGTTCATATAATTCATGTTCTTTATCTGCCACATCCTGCAACATATAAAAAAACATAATGTTTATTACAATCAATCCTAAAGCAAATATCCAAAATATCTGCTTTTGTTTTTCATTTGTTATAAGTTCCGGTTTATAAACAAGTGAAATTATAATACAAATTGTAAAAAATGGAAAAAACATAAACTTAAGCCATGTTACATCGCTTAAAAATTCTAGCCGACTTCGCTTAAGACTATTCCTAATAATAATTATTAACACAAATAATATCATCTTAGTCAAAAGAATCAAAAACACACCGGCTCTTTGATTTTGTGTTACATCTCTCTCCAAAAGAGAAGTATCTATAATAATTGTTATATAATCTACTATCAAAACAAGACTTTCAAACAAAAAAGCTAACATAAAACTTTTTTTGTATGTAATATTCCAATATAATTTTGCTGCAACCACAACAATTACAATTATCGTTACTTGTTTTAGTAAAAACATATTTCTGAAAATAGTGGCAGAAATATACATCAATATACATAGTAATCCCCAAAATAATATCTGATATAACATTTTAATCTTTTTACCTTTACAAAATGTTTCAAAAAATATTTTACAGCATACCATTTCCAATGGAATTATTACGTAATCCGAAATATTTAATATCACTATATTTCCCCCTTGTAATTTGCAAATATCTGCCTTACTGTTTTATACCTTGGCTTAGCTATTGGCAGCTCGCTTCCATTTATTAAAATAACCTTCTGCAGTTTTATACTTTTAATGTACTTCATATTAACCAAATAACTTTGATGTATTCTCACAAATTTATTAACATCAAAATTATTTTCCATATTGTTCAACGTACCATCTAATCGCTTTACTTCAAGCTCATGTGTCATAATATAAAAGTGTAATTCGTGCAAATTACTTTCAATATATATTATACTATCTTCATTAATGTCCTTTGTACCTTCTTTAAATTTTAACGTATGAATTTCAACTGCATAATTCATTTTTTCTAATATAGTCTCAATACATTCATTTACACTTTTATCAAAATTTGGTGAATTTTTTAATATGTAACGAACAGCATCCACTTCATACCCTTCTAATGCATAATTTATAAAAGCAGTTACAAACACAACAAATATATCTTTACACAATTCCCTTAATCTCTTAGCTGTTGAAATTCCATCTAAGCCTTCCATATTTATATCTAAAAATACTATATGATACTTTGCCATATCCATGTTAAGGTCAATAAACTCCTCCCCAGAATAAAATAAATGTATTTCATATTGAATCTTTCTTTCATCAAAGAACTTACTTACTATTTGTTTTAAATATTGAGCAAAAAACTTTTCATCATCACATATTGCTATTTTTAACACTATTACTTCTCCCTTTAGCACTATTCACCAACGAATTTATATATATACTTCTCCCCTAATAATATATTGACATTTTAATTAAATTGCAACTATATTGTAAGCGCTCATGATTTTTTATAAAATACTTAACGAATTATCTATTTAGGAAGTCCTAAATAAACTGTAATAAGAATAAACCTGTATTATTCACAATGCACCATGTAAGTGGCTGAAAGCCACATAGTTACTGTGTTTTAACTGCATATTGTTTTTCACCTATCAAGTGAATGAAAAAAGAGCATCCATTTGTGGTAAAATTAAGGTGTCAAATCAAAATAAATACCAGCAAAGGAGCCCTTTATGAGTATTATAAACACCTTATCTCTTGAAAGCAATAGACAGATTAAAATAAATTTTGATGGAGGAGATTTATCCTCCGATGCAGGCTTGCTTCTTATCAAAGAATTCGTAAACAAACTTGGTATTGATAAGCTTTTAGACAAAACTTTCAAGACCAATGATCCTGCATTATTCAGATATCATACGGATCAGAAAAACCTGCTCCAGATGATATATATGATCATTGCCGGTTATTTCGAAGATGATGCTTCCGACGAACTGACAAATGATCCTGTATTCAAGTCTGTACTTGAAAAAGAATCGCTTGCATCACAGCCTACGGTATCAAGATTTTTTAATCGTATGGATGAAAATACCTTAAACCAATTCCTTACGATTGGCAGAATACTTCGAAAGAGAATTTACAGTATTCAAATGCCACAAGCTGTTATTCTGGATTTGGATTCCACTCTTATTAATGCATACGGCAGCCAGGAAGGCAGAGCCTTTAACTTTCATTATCAAAGCAATGGCTATCATCCACTTGTCTGCTATGATGGAATGACTGGAGATCTGATAAAAATCCAGCTTCGTTACGGAACACAGTATTCCTGCACTGGAGTGGTTGAATTCCTACAGCCGATACTCGATGAATACCTGAATGATTATCCGAAAATCCATATCCTACTTCGTGGTGACAGTGGTTTTGCTACGCCTGACCTTTACAGGCAGTGTGAGGAAAATGGCACAAGCTATGTAATTAGGCTGAAGGAGAATAGCATTCTCCGTGAAAAAGCATCTCATCTTGTGGATAAGCTTGATGAAATCACCAGGAATAACAAAGTTGATTATGCGAAAGTTTATGGTGAATTCATGTACAAAGCAGGTTCATAGCCTTATGAAAGGCGCGTAGTATGCAAGGTTGAAAAGCCAGAGAACCAGATGGTTTACATGTACACATTTGTTGTCACAAACATGGATTCATCACCAGAGTATCTCATCAAATTTTACTGCAAAAGAGGACTGATGGAAAATTTCATCAAAGAAAGCAAATCCGGTTTTGATTTTGCTTCCGTAAGCAGTCATACCAGAATGGTAAATGCCAACAGGCTTCAGGTACACGCTCTTGCGTATAACATATTTAATTGGTTTAGACGATTGGCGTTATCAGCAAACATGCGAAAACAACATATTGATACCGTCCGTTTAAAACTGCTGAAGATTGCTGCAAAAGTAATTCGTTCAGCAAGATATATAACATTCAAGCTGTGTAGCAGCTGCCCTTATAAGAATGAATTCTATGAGACACTTTCAAATATCGGTAAGCTGAATGTGCAGCTGGAATAGCAACTATTAACGAACCTTGATAGCTTAACAATTGCCATTTTCGTATGTCTTTGAAATATCATCACATGATAATATTATTTCATCATTATTCATATTGTGTCTGTTATGATGAAACTTACCGTTCACTATTTCACTATTTTTAGTCATTATTTTTCCCCACAAAACCTATTTATACATATTTTTCCAACTACTGTATAGAAGCAAATTTCAATCGGTAAATTTATTGTACATCCTTTCAACAATTTTCGCAACCTTCATCAGTTTACACCAGCCTGCCTTCTTCAACCTCTATTATCTCATCACATAATGCGTTAAGATCCTCGTTTATATGACTTGCAATTATAATAAGGCTTCCTTCATCTTTAAGTTTTTTCAGAACTTCATAGAACCTCTCAATGCTTTCTTTATCAAGTCCGTTTGTGGGTTCATCAAGAAGCAGAAGCTTCGGATGTTCCATGACCGCCTGAGCTATATTTAATTTCTGTTTCATTCCAAGAGAATATTTTTTAACCTTTCTCTTATCATCAGGATCAAGTCCTACCGACAAAAGACATTTTTTTATCTCGTCATCCGTAACCACATTATTTATCTTCGCAAGAGCCTTCAGATTGTCGCGCCCCGTCATATCATCAACCATATTCATATGTTCGATTATTATGCCTACACTCTCTGGAAACTCTATGTCCTTTCCAATTACTTTTCCATCAATGACCACACAGCCATCTGTAGGAAGTATCAACCCACATACAGCCCTTAAAAGCATTGTCTTTCCACTCCCGTTTCTTCCATGCAGACCATATACTCGCCCTCCCTCAAAAGTAAAATTTACATTTTGAAGTACCGTATTTCCCTTTATTCTTTTTGTAAAATTCTTAACTTCTACCTTCATGTTTAACACCCTTTCTGTAATCCAATCCATAATATCATGGACTTTTTTAATCCTCGCCCTTTTTTAACAAATCCACTTTTTTAATATATATAAATAACAATACAATCACAATAAATATCAATGCTGATATAATAAACATGTCCTTATAAACACAGCCACCCATCTGTTTTATACGCAGCAAGCTCGTATAATTTGCAACATTAAATCTGTTTATTATTTCATATATTTTCCTTTTTCCCGAATCATCTACATACAACATCCTCTGATAAATATCTTCCCCTGAATACAAACCACACAAAAATACTGCATAAACAAGCAAAAAAGAAAAATTATAAGAAATACTCTTTTCAAGTAAAAACTGTATCAGTATCAACAACAGTTTTATGACATAGTTAATCATAAAATAAAATGTAAATCTCTCCCATCCAAAAGTACGCCCATATATGATACCCAAAATGAAAATCTTGGAGATTTAGAAAGATTACAGAAAGTTTTTGACAATCTTCCAGATGAAAAATTAATACAAAGATTAAAAGAAAAAAGTGGAAAAGGCAGAAATGAATGGCCTGTAGAGGCCATGTGGAATTCTTTTATTGCAAGCTTTATATTTGACCATGACTCTGTTGCAAGTCTTTTAAGAGAACTCAACAGGAACAGTCAGCTTCGTATTATCTGTGGATTTCAATCGCATATATATTCCGTATTAACTGACAAAAAAGATAAGTATGGAAAAAGGATAAGGGAAAGCCGATATAAACTGGCTCCGACAGCAAGTGCATATACAAACTTTTTGAACAATTTAAAGGAATGTGAGGATGAATTAAGAGAAATGTTTGACACGCTTGTGAAATATATGTATAAAAACCTTAACGGTTTCGGTAAGATTATAGCAGCTGACGGAAAAGCCATACAAAGTTACATAAGAAGAATTTCAGAGAAAAACAGCGGTAACGAGGAGAGAGCCGTCCATGAGTCGAAAATTTTATATCAATATCTGCGTCAAAGTAGCCACAGCGAAAATAATTCCATTAAGAAAATTGTAGAATTGTGTCAAATTATATGATAAAATGGGTTCGTTACCGCCTCTATACCGGTAAGGGAAGGAGGTGGATTGTATGGATATAATTGTATCTATTTTTATTGCTGTTGTGAGCGGTGTAATTTGTCATTACATCATTAAATGGCTGGATGGCAATAAATAGTCGGTAATCAGCCTAATGGCGATATTCCTGCCATTTTGAAAAATTGGAAATAGAAAACCGCCGATGTTGCACCATCGGCGGTTTTCGTTTTGAAGTCGAATTGTATGGACTTCTTGTATCTATTTTGTCTGTCGACATTATATCATATGTAAAAGTTATTGGCAATATACAAAAATACAATATAAAAAAAGATAATATGATATAAGAAGAAATTTCGTAAAATAATAGAAATCACTCCCCTTCCCCTAACATCATACTCACCGTTTCATGCCTTTTTTCATAATATGACACTACCCTGCAAGCATATGTAAATATCACCACAAACAATACAGATATAATAATCTGCCATTTGGACAGCATGTCACTCATATATGCACCTTTCACAAAAAACAAACTTAGCAGACCTGCCACTATAATGCTGTTACTGTAGCGCAAAAACAGCTTTCTCTGTAATCTGGAATAACTCATCCCAAAACTTCTCATAACACCATATTCATATCTATGTTTTTCCCAGTCTATGTAAATATCTAACATTATATAGATACCTATGATAATCATACTAAATACCATTATAGTTTTACTCAAAACAGCAGTATAGTCTAACAGCAGCTTGCGTTCACTAGCCTTTACTCCCGAAGAATCCACCCTTCCTCCCTGTATGGATGCCATCAGACACATGACTTCACGCTCTACTTCCTTTTGCACAGGCATTACTGTATTTTTGTCCATTTCTATTGTTATATTATTGCATCCTAATACGGTTCGGCTTTTTATTGCAGTTTTCTCGTCCATAACTATCTCAATACTGCTAGATTCCTCACTGTTTCCACTGAGCAGTGCACCGACTTTAAAGTTTTCAGAATAGAAGTTTACCTTCTTCTCATCGCCTCTTATCCCGCCTAATTTAATCTCTCCATTTTCCTTTATTGACGGTGATGACATTTTCCCTTTCTCTTTATAATCAGGCAGGATAACTACGCAGGCTTTCTCCCCACTATTACTAAAAGCCGATTTTCTTATACTATTCTTTTTTAGAAATGCCTGAAATTCTCTTTCCGGCAAAACTGTAATTATATTTTCTGTGACCGATTCATACTTTTCGGCTTTATCCGCCACCTGTTTCCATAAAGTATCATTTTTTTCTTTTGTACTTACATCATTCTCATTTGATGAATAATAACTGTTTTCTTTTATATAATCCGAGAAATATTTGTCCACATTACCTTTATCCAGCAAAATCGAACACTGTTTTGTTTCAGCCTCTATTGATATATTTATTTTATCCCTGTATCTGTCAAATATTTTTAACTCATCAAAACTAAAATAATCATCTCCATTTAAACCAATATCATAGCCTCGCAGCGGATATGAAACTTGATCAATTTTACTAACCAGATCATAATTTATATTTTCCTCTTTATCACTAAAAACATTGATAAAATAGAACGATGCCAACACAAAAAAAATACATACTGTCTGAACAAAAATTATACTTATGTCAATTTTTTTAAACCGGTACTTTTTTGTTTTTTCATTCTGTCGTCTATATGTCTTTTTTAACACTGTCAACCTGTTTTTACTTACGCATATACTGTATGCACATACAAAAATAACCGCACATATAACTGTCTGCCACAAAACAGTACCGACCAGTGAGCTAAGATAATATCCGGCATAACCGTTAAAAACATTTTTTATATATGTGACTCCAATAATAACAGCCAATATACAACCGGCAGACATTCCGATTGCAGTTATTACAAGCATCATATAAAAAACTACTTTTTTGCAGTCCTTTTGTGTCATGCCAAATGTCCTAAACAAAGAAAAACTTATTTTATTACGAATGACAAATGCA
>CAKRFY010000014.1 GCA_934320895.1 uncultured Lachnospiraceae bacterium
CCTCAAACCAAGGGTGATTTTCTAATAATGAGATAAATCTCTGTCCTACCATTCCAGTACCACCAAGGATACCAACTTTTAACTTATTATCCATGTCTTTCCTCCATATAGTTTAACTCACCGATATTTCGGCTTTTTTCATCTTTCAATTTTACACTATTCACGCCAATAAGTCAAAAAAGAATTTTATCTGATCTGATTTTTTTATTTAACACTATCAGGGAAGTCCCATGCTTCTATTGCATAGAGCAATAAATAGAGGTGGGGATCTGCTTGTGCCAGGAGGGGTATGTCCCTTCTGATATCCCGTTCTTGCCCTTAAAGGCAAGATATGATAAAGTATTAAAGGTTGTTATTGTACAAAATTTACCAGATTATTATTTTTCAGAAAGGATGATTATTGATATGAAATCTACACCAGTCAAGGGAACAAGAGATTATCTTCCAAAAGAAGTTGAAATAAGAGATTATCTTCAAAATGTAATCGCTGAAACATACAGAGATGCCGGATTTGTCCGCATTACTACACCTATTATCGAGGATGCCGTAAATCTTGATAAAAGTGAGGGTGGTGAAAATCTTAACCTTATATTCAGAGTTCTCAAAAGAGGAAAGAAACTTTCATCAGCACTTGAAAAAGGTGATGTCACAGAAAAAGAACTTTCTGATATGGGTCTTAGATATGATCTTACACTCCCTCTTTCAAGATATTTTTCAAATAATAAAAACGAGCTTATGACACCTTTTAAGGTTATTCAGATGGACCGTGTTTACAGAGCCGAGAGACCTCAGAAAGGTCGTCTGCGTGAGTTTATGCAGTGTGATATAGATATTATCGGAAACGATTCAAGAGATGCCGAGATCGAGCTTATCCTCACTACAACTAAAGCATTAAACAGAGTCGGCTTAAAGAATTATACTGTCAAGATAAATGACCGCCGTATCCTTAGAAGTATTTTTTCATATGCCGGTTTTGATGAAGCTGATAATGAAAAGCTTGCCATCATCTTTGATAAACTTGATAAGATTGGAATTGATGGTGTAAAGACAGAACTTGTAGAAAACGAATTTGACAAAAATTCCATTGACAAATTTATAAATCTTTTTGAAGGTGGCAGCTTAACTCTTGATTCTATTGCAGATGTCTGTGATGCAGAATATGTAAATGATCTAAAATATATTATCGATACTGTAAGTAAAGCTTCAAACGGAACTATCCCGGTTCAGTTTACTCCTTCTCTTGTAAGAGGCCAGGGATATTATACCGGTACTATTTTTGAAGTTGCTGCCGAAGGTTACAGTGGTGCTGTTGCAGGAGGCGGACGTTATGATAATCTTATTGGAAAATTCCTGAATGAAGATATTCCAGCTGTAGGCTTTTCTATCGGATTTGAAAGAATCTTCGGAATCCTTATGGAACAAAATTATGCAATCCCAGACCGAAAAAAACGTATTGCAGTTTTCTATGATAAGGACAATTATGCTGATGCTCTCTCATATGCTGAAGATTTAAGAAGCGAATATATGGTTTCAGTTATTGCAAGACCTAAGAAACTTGGTAAATTTCTAAATAAACTTGAACAAAACGAGTTTGATGGATTTGCTGTCTATGGAGAAGCTGATGGAGTTAAATTGTTTGGGTAGTTTATGACGGACGCAAAAAATCGTGGTTATTTTGCTGTGCTTTGAATGCGTTTTACGGTTGTTGGGGTGTAAATTTATTAATATTTTTTAATGATATATATTTATATGATAGTAATGTTTTTTAGGATTATTATGGAGTTTTAATTTATTCTATATGTTTTTTATGGTTTGGGTATACTTTATAAAAGAGATGCGGAATTATTTTGGCTTTCCAAAATAATTCCGCATCTTTTTGGTTTGATATCATATTTTTATTGACTACATTGTCTTATAGTGATTTTTAGTAGTGCATAAACACCATCTGCTTATAACTTGTAAGCTGATATATACTTGCTGCACTTGACGGACTTAAGTTAAGACATCCATGTGAACCTCTTACTTTGTAAAGACTAGGGCTCCAGCTTCCCCATGGCTGCCATTCTGCCTGATGGAATCCTGTTCCTGTCCATGTAATTCGTACCCAGTTTGCTACTGGTGTTGCATAGTTGTCTCCTCTAAGTACTCTGTGTCTTGCATGGTCTTTTATGAAAAACATTCCTGTTGTTGTCTTTCTTCCTGGTACCGGCTTTCCTGATATAGTTGCACATGAATAGATAATTTTTCCATTTTTGAAGACATATACTATCTGTGATCCCAGATCAGCCTCTATATAACTATTTTTATTCCAGTCATTCATTTTATTCTTAGGATCATATCTGTATGCTGTTCCTAACCATTCTGGTTTCTGTTTAATAGTAATCGCTTTCTGACTTGCCTCATCCTGATTCTTAATATAATCGTTCTGAAGATTTTTGCTTACCTTTTTGTTTATACTTTCTTTTAACTGTGCACACATTTTTTCATAATCAAGCTGCCATCCATAGTCACCGCCGGAAAGTGTCATCATTTTTCCTGTATGGCTCTTGAACTTTCTTGTTCCACCTACAGTCTTATATTTCAGACAAAGCTTTTCCATCCAATCTCTCATCGCTTGATTATCAACAACAACTTTTCCATTGCTGTATGTAATCCATTTGCTGATATCTTCAGGTGTTGCACTTTCCTGTACGCCCTTATGTATAGTCCATGTAACCCATCTGAGTGCTGTTGCATTACATACATTAACCTCTTTTTTCACTTCCTTATCATCTGAAGTGATCGCTGGCTTTTCATATATATCAGGATATTTTTTGCCATCACTTATATCCATCGATGTCTCGCCGTTATCAAGTGCCTTTTTTACTTCTTCTGAAAAGCTGTCTTTGTCAAGTGTGTTTCCAACATTCTCTTTTACTACCTGATAGCATTTCTTCTTTTTTGAATATGTAGCTTTTGCATTAACGGGAGCTACTATCTTATAATTGCTGTCTCCCTTTACTATAGACGCAGCGTTTAAAATAGAATCAAGTTTGCTCTCATCGAATGAAACCTTTGGCTCTATCTTGGTATCATTGTTTTTAAACAGCTTAGAAAATGAAAATTTGGAATGCTGCTTGTCATATGCTTCTTTGACAGCTGTCTTAACATCAACTTTATAATCAATGTCATCACCATTTATGATAAGACTTCCATCATTTCTGCCTTTAATGTCAAGTTTATATGAACTATAAACTTTTTCCATAGTCTTTGTTGCCTCTGCAAGTGTCATGCCCGACACATCTTTATCACCTATTTTAGTATTTGAGTACCAATGACTATTGTAATAGACTCTTATACCTATTGCAACTGCAATGACCAGAACCACTACAACTCCAACCGCAATCGCAGCAATCTTTTTTACAAGACCTGATGCATCATTGTTTCCCGTAATACTATTCTTTTGTTTATTACTGATTTCCATGATATCCTCCATAAATCATTATATCTTTTCCCTATTCCACTTTACGAATTATAGTTTTAAATTGAATCAATGTCAATACTTAGTGCTATTATATTTTTATTACGATTGTTACAATTCATTTAATACTGCGGCTTTCACGCCATTTTATTTTTTATGACAATAATAGGCATTTTTACACAATTAAGGAGACTTTCAAAAGAAAGTCCCCTTAATTTTCATTCTATACTAAAACATTTTTAAACATTCAAAACCTTACAGATCATATAAGAAACATACACTGATTTTTTATGCCTAAATCTCATCGTCACTCTGTAATGCGTCAAATCCACTGTCACCTGTACGAACTTTAACTACATCTTCAACATCATATACAAATATCTTGCCATCTCCGATATTTCCAGTGTAAAGTGCATTTTTCGCTGTTTCAATAACTTTCTCTACAGGTACGGCACTTACCACAACTTCAACTTTCATCTTAGGTAAAAGTACTACATCAAGCTCTGCACCACGATATTTTGTTGTCATACCTTTCTGCGTTCCACAGCCAAGTACCTGTGTAACCGTAAGTCCGTTTACTCCTATATTGTTAAGAGATTCCTTAAGATCTTCAAATTTACTCTGCTTACATATAATTGAAACTTTTGTAAGTTTAGCTGTCTCTGTATCATTTTCAACTTTCTGTGACTTATATGCCGCAGGCTTTGGTGCTGACGCCGTCGATACATTTTTAACCTCAACAGCCTTATCTATAGGAACATTTCCTTTAAGTGTCTCAACTGATGTACCTGCTGAATAGAACATATTTCCAGCTGGCATAAAGTCTGCATATGCTGATGAAAGACCATGCTCAACTGAATCAAGTCCCTGAAGTTCCTCTTCTGCTGATACCCTGAGCCCTAATGTATGTTTTATAGCTAAGAATGTTATTGTTATTGTAACAACTGTCCATGCAATTGTTGCTGCCATACCTGTTATCTGAAGTCCAAGCTGTGTAAATCCACCGCCATAGAAAAGTCCTTCAGCTTTTATTGCCCCACCATCAAGTGCGATCTGAAATCCTGGTGCTGATTTTGTAGCAAACAGACCTACTGCAAATGTTCCCCAGATACCATTCATCATATGTACTGCCACTGCACCTACAGGATCATCAATCTTAAGTTTATAATCAAGAAGCCATACACCAAATACTACAAGTACACCTGCTACAGCACCTATGATAAATGAGCCTAAGCAGTCAGTAACATCACATGATGCTGTGATAGCTACAAGACCTGCAAGTGATGCATTAAGACACATTGAAACATCCGGTTTTCCATATTTGATCCATGTAAATATCATACATACTACTGTTGCTACAGCAGGAGCTATTGTTGTTGTAAGGAATATAGAACCTAAATCTTCAAGTGATGTAGCTGCTGCTCCGTTGAATCCATACCATCCTAACCAGAGGATAAATACACCAAGTGCTCCTATTGTAAGATTATGACCAGGAATAGCATGTGGCTTTCCTGTTCTCTTACTAAACTTTCCGATACGAGGTCCAAGCATTGCCGCACCGATAAGAGCACATATACCACCTACCATATGAATACAGTTTGAACCGGCAAAATCGTGAAATCCCATCTTTGCAAGAAAACCGCCACCCCATGTCCAATGAGCTTCTATCGGATAGATGACTGCTGATATAACTGCTGAATAAACACAATATGATATAAACTTAGTTCTTTCTGCCATAGCACCTGAAACTATAGTCGCTGTTGTTGCACAAAATACCAAGTTAAATACAAATCCTGAAAAATCAAAATCTGAATAATGTTTAAATATATTAAATCCCGGTGCTCCTAAAAAACCACCGACATCATTTCCAAGTAACAATGAATAACCTATGACAATGAACATTATTGTTCCTATACAAAAATCCATAAGGTTTTTCATAATAATATTTCCTGAGTTTTTTGCTCTTGTAAAACCAGCTTCAACCATTGCAAATCCCGCCTGCATCCAGAAAACCAATGCGGCACCTATGAGGTACCAGACACCCCACAGATTACTATTAATATAATCTAAAATTTCATTTGACATATAATGTGCCTCCTTTTTATCTTGGTTTAACCTTGTCTTAATCTGTGCGTCCGGACAACAAATCTAACTGGCAAAGTAACTAAACATTAGAGTCTAATTCTCCACTAATGCAAAAAAAGTGCCACGAATATTTCTTCGTGACACCTTTGTCATGACTATTATTATATACATAATTAAATATCTGTCAACCATTTTTTTACATTTATTTTTCTTTCATCATCCACTTTACGAATTCAGCGGCCTCTTCCGCATGTTTTGATGCTGCTGATATTCCTATAACAGGCTTGTTTAAAAGTCCTCCAAGCTCTTTTGTATACTTACTGCTGCCATTTAAATAAAGTCCAAAGTTATAGGTCTTTCCATCTGCTGATCTAGCCTTGTTGGCAGTTTCATCACTTTCTCTTACATCCTCCCCCGATACATATTCAGAGAAAAACTTTTTTTCCTTATCATAGTCATTGTAAAATGATACAGTATCTGATGTGCCAGGTTCAGTCATGCATCCCTCTCTTGACCACCTTTTATATGTATCCTCCGATGCTATAACAACATCGACTACACCCGAATATATATATGTCTGTACCTGTTTTGCATCCGTTCCATTGTCAATCTTTACATATTCTTTCTTTCCGTCAATGTTGAGATATTTTTCTATCTCCTTTTCAAAATCAGCTACTTTTTGTTCGTCTAAAACATCATCCTCTATTGCTATATAAAGCGCACACTGTGGTTTTCTCTCAAAAGCATTTTTAAAAAATAGCACTGCAAGTATCGCTATAACCAGTAAGACTGCTACACTTCCCATATAATACTGTCTGAAATACTCTCCTTTTTTACGCCCTTTTAATTTTTTTAACTCCCCGTTGTTGGCATCAAGGCCATCTTCTCTTTTCTGATAAATTTCAGAATCATCTGCAAGCATCTTCTTTTTTTCTTCTTCCGAAAAATTCATTGCCATATAATAAATTTCCTCATTTCCATATAATTTTTATGTTTTGATAAATCTGATTATAACTTTTATCCTCTCTGCAAAAAACATAATTTTTTATATTATTTTTGCACAAATTATACTTACTTTTACATATATGTCCCCCATATATATATAACCATATACCCTATTATCTGTAACCCGTTTGCAACAGCACCTATCGTTGGAAAAAGATATCTGATATTCTCTTTTCTAAGACTCATCCACGAAAGGATAAAGCCTGTGATACTTATAATAAAACAAAGTATCCCTACTACACCAACTATCATCCCTCCATTCCCGCCACTATCTCCTGACATGAAACATGTTACGATAAACATAATAAACGCAAATATACCTACTAATACAGACCATATTCCTGATATAGGATGCTTTTTGTCAGTAAGTCTTAATTCGCCTTCTTTTTTTCTCTTTTTTTTTCTTTTATTAAACATAATATTTCCCATTTCTGCACACGTTTTTTGTGCATAGCAGGTTTGTGTCAAGTGTGCGCAGACACAAATCCTTGGTATGAAAAATCTTGCATATATGGATTTTTCACACTGTTCCTCATTTCTATGCCATTATCCGATATACTCTATCTCTTTTTCTTATTTTTCTTTGATGTCTTATGTCTTAATATCTTCATACATATGGCAAAACACAGATATCCCAAAATACCGCCTGATGTATTCAAGATAACATCATCCACATCACAAGAGCCCAGTTTTGATACAAGCTGTATAAGTTCTACTGTCACCGAGCACAAAAAACATGTAAGTGTAACCTTAAACAGACTTCTGTTTTTATATGACAATATTGGCAAAACAAACCCTAGTGGCATAAAACATATGACATTTCCCATAAGATTTAAAAGAACATAAAAATTTCCAAGCTTTTTATAATATATAAGATATCTCTGTATCTCGGTAAAAGGTTTAAGATTATAGTGATATGTATCACTCGGCGTTCTGCCAAGCATTTCACTAAAAAACAAAAAATAAACCATCATCACAAGATATATTATAAATAACACCCATGAAACAGCTCTTACCATAAACTTATGTTTTTTTTTCATTTTGATCCTCATTCCCGCATAGCATTGTTCACTTAAAAAACACAGCACATTATCTGCACTGCGACCTTTTATATAATATCTTAAATTTAATTATTTTACTATATTAAAATAATTAAATTTTTATTACATAACAAACAGGCAATGCCGCTATACTAACGATACTGCCTGTTTATTATAAATTTATCTTATGTTTGTGATAAGCTTTGTCATCACTTACTCATATTACTGACGAAGTTCTACATCCATCTCGGCAAGTGCCTTTATGATCTTATCCATTGCTGCATTTACCTCGTCATCTTTAAGTGTATGATCTTTTGCTCTGAATACGATCTTGTATGCAAGTGACTTAAATCCCTTGACAAGCTGTGAACCCTCATATACATCAAAGAGTTCATATGACTCTACAAGTTTTCCACCTTTCTTGCTGATAACCTTCTCAACATCTCCCGCAAGAACTTCTTTCTTCATGCTAAGACTTATATCTCTTGTCATAGCAGGGAATTTTGGAACGCCCTCGTATTTTACTTCAAAGTCAGCCATATCCATGATAGCTTTCATATCAACTACGGCAATATATGTCCTCTCTCCGATAGCAAAGTTTTTCTGGACTACAGGGTGAACTTCACCTAAATAAGCAACCTGCACTCCGTCATACATAACTTTTGCCTGACGGCCAGGATGAAGGAATGCTTTTCCTGCCTGTGGATCATACTCTGCCTTTTTCTTAAGACCGAGCTTTGTCATAAGTGTCTCTATAACACCCTTCATTGTAAAGAAATCTCCATCCCCATACATTCCAAGTGTAAGCTGCATACGCTCATCTGGAAGCTCTGTAAGAGGCAGCTGCTTTGGAAGATACACATTTGCAAGCTCATAAAGTCTTACATTCTTGTTTCTTCTATTATAATTAGTTGAAAGTGATGTGAGCATTCCTCCGAGTGCTGATGTTCTCATCACACTATAGTCCTCACCTAAAGGATTTGTTATCTTTATGCTCTTTCTAAGAATATCATCCTCTGGAAGATTTAATTTATCATATACCTTAGGACTCTCGAATGAGAATGTCATTCCCTCATTAAATCCATATCCCTCAACTACGATCCTGGCTGCTTTCTCATGTTTGAGTTTTTCTGACAATCCGCCTGCTGTTGCAGAGCTCTTTGGAAGTGTCATAGGAATCTTATCATATCCGTAAAATCTTGCTACTTCTTCTGCAAGATCAGCAAGTCTCTCAAGATCCTGTCTCCATGTTGGAACAATTACTTCTTTCTTATCTGTATCAACAGTAAGGTCAAGCTTTTCAAAGTATTTTACCATTGTAGCTTCATCAATATCTGTTCCAAGAAGTGCATTTATCTTATCTGCATTGTAAGGAATAACTATAGGTTCTTTTTTTACAGGATAGTAATCTATTGCTCCGCCTACAACCTCACCGGCTCCAAGTTCTTCAACAAGCTGGCATGCTCTATTCATTGCGTCGATCGCATTGTTTGGATCAAGTCCTTTTTCAAATTTTGCCTGAGCATCTGTACGCATACCAAGTTTCTTTCCCGAAAGACGGATATTTGTTCCATCGAATGTTGCTGCCTCAAAAAGCATTGTTGTTACATCATCAGTTATCATTGAGTTTTCTCCACCCATGATACCTGCAATTCCAACTGGCTTCTTACCGTCACATATCATAAGCATTGTATCGTCAAGTTCTCTCTCCTGACCATCAAGGGTTACAAACTTCTCACCCTTATCAGCTTTTCTTACGATAATCTTCCTGTCCTCTATCTTGTCAAGATCATATGCATGCATAGGCTGTGCATACTCTTCCATAACATAATTTGTTATATCTACGATATTGTTTATAGGACGAATTCCGACTGAAGCAAGTCTTCTCTGCATCCATTCAGGAGAAGGCGCAAGTTTGATATTCTTAACAACTCTTGCTGTATATCTTGGACAAAGCTCAGGATTTTTTACTTCAACGGATATATAATCGTTTACATCCTCACTGTTTCCAGTTTCCTTAACCTCTGGCACAACAAGTTCCTTGCCAAATGTTGCTGCAACTTCTCTTGCGATACCTATCATTCCAAAGCAGTCAACTCTGTTTGATGTTATCTCGTACTCAAATCTTACATCGTGAAGTCCTAAAAGTTCTACTACATCTGAACCAATCTTTGCATCTTTGTACTCAGGATTATCACTTAATATATAAATTCCGTCTTTCGCTGCATCAGGGTACATATCAGTTGTTGAACCAAGCTCCTCGATAGAACACATCATACCAAATGATTCAACACCACGAAGTTTTCCTTTTTTAATCTTAAATCCGTTCTCTGACTCACCATCTTTATGTGAACTTGCAACATGTCCTCCATCAAGAACAACAGGAACTTTCTGACCTTCTGCTACATTTGAAGCACCTGTTACTATCTGTACTTCCTTTCCGTCCTCGTCAACCTGCACCTGACAGATAACAAGTTTATCTGCGTCAGGGTGCTTCTCGATCTTATTTATCTTACCTACAACGATCTTATCAAGGTTTTTGTCAAATTCAGTAAATCCCTCAACCTTTGTACCTGATAAAGTCATTGCATCCGTATATTCCTGAGCTGTACAGTCAAGGTCAGGAACATATGCTTTTATCCATGAAAAAGATGTATCCATATTTCTATACCTGCTTTCTTTTTTCGTTTTACATTCTGTATCTCTATACAGAATCTCCAAATTATCAATATATTTCTTATTATCTTTATATCTGCAAAAATATTATCTTTCCAGTACAACATACCATTGTTTTTTGCTAAATAATCTATTCAGTTTCTCTCTGATACATTATCTGACTGAAAATAAATCATATATTAGAACTGTTTAAGGAAACGTGTGTCATTTTCATATAAGAGTCTCATATCATCAATCTCATATTTAAACAATGTTATTCTCTCAAGACCTACACCAAATGCAAATCCTGTGTATTCCTCAGGATCGATTCCACTCATCTCAAGTACATGAGGGTGAACCATACCACATCCAAGAATTTCTACCCAGCCTGAACCTTTGCAGAAACGGCAGCCTTTTCCACCACACTTAAAGCATGTGACATCCATCTCAGCACTAGGCTCTGTAAACTGGAAATGGTGAGGACGGAACTTAACCTTTGTATCCTCTCCGAAAAGTCTCTTGGCAAACTCCTGAAGTGTTCCCTTAAGATCTGCAAATGTAATATTTTTGTCGATCACAAGACCCTCTATCTGATGGAATGTAGGAGAATGTGTAGCATCAACTTCATCTGAACGAAAAACTCTTCCAGGTGCTATCATTCTTATAGGAAGCTTTCCTTTTTCCATCTCATGTACCTGAACTGATGATGTCTGTGAACGAAGAAGTATATCTTTTGTTATATAGAAAGTATCCTGCTCATCCTTTGCAGGGTGATTGTCAGGAATATTAAGCGCCTCGAAGTTATAGTAATCATACTCAACCTCAGGACCTTCAACAACTTCATAACCCATTCCTACAAATATATCTTCAACTTCCTCAAGTGTTATTGTGTTTGGATGACTGTGTCCCATTGCAAGTTTGTTGCCAGGAAGTGTAACATCTATTGTTTCACTTTTGAGTTTTTCCTCTAAAACAGCCTTTTCAAATATTTCCTTTTTTTCTTCTAATTTTTCTTCAATAGTCTTTCTTGCTTCATTTACAAGCTGACCAACCTTTGGTCTGTCCTCAGGAGCTACATCCTTCATCGCCTTTAACACAGATGTAAGTTCTCCTTTTTTTCCTAAAAACGATACTTTGATCTCATTAAGTCTGTCAAGACGCTCTGACGAATCAATCTGTGTCATAGCATCATCAAGAATTTTTTTAAGCTTGTCTTTCATTTCTTTTTTCCTTTCTTTATTTTCATGTCAACACATTAATGTGCGAGCCTTACGGAGCTTTTTTATTATATAGTACTATGTCTGCCATATAATAAAAAAACTTTCCATATAAGAAATACGGAAAGTTTTATATATAAAGGTACCTCCCGGACTGCACTACAGTCAGGGACGGCTATTGCCGCGGTACCACCCTGATTTTCATGTGATATACACATAAACCCTTAATTTGCAGATAACGGTCGCTGATCCGTCACTGCCTACTAAAATTCAACAGTGAAGCTCCTGTGGGAAATTCATCATAAATCGTAACATAAAGATGCTTTCAGCCGGGGACATCTTCTCTCTAAATGAATGATATACGACTACTTTACACATTCACAGCCTTTAACGCACATTATTCTATCACATCTGTTTTAAAACTTCAACTATCTTTTCAAATTTCATTCCATGTGATGCTTTTACAAGAATCGCATCATTTTCCTTTACAATGTCTTTTAATTTCTCTATAGCTTCATCTCGTGTTTCAAAATAGTATAAATCTTTTGTTTTGCCTGCTGCCTTCGCTCCATTGTAATACTCTTTTGCAAGACCGCCTGCACACACGATACAGTCTATGCCATTCTTAACAGCATGTTCTCCAACCTCATAGTGCAGCTTTTCCTCATCCTCACCTAGCTCAAACATATCACCAAGTATCGCAACTTTTCTCTCCTCAGCTTGTGCCAAAACATCAAGCCCTGCTTTTGTAGAAACAGGATTAGCATTATAGCAGTCATCCATTATAGTAAAATGCTCTGTCTCTATGATACTGCTATGACCTGATACCGGCTTAAATGCAGCAACTCCCGCTGCTATCTGTTTTTCATCAAGGCCAAGTTCAAGTCCTATAGCAACTGCTGCAAGTGCATTTGATACCATATGACGTCCCGGAACATTTACACGAAGCCTAATCTTTCCCTTTGGTGTAACTGCTGTAAATAAAGTTCCTGCAAGTCCCTTTAACTCTACATCCTCAGCATATATATCATTCTTCTTATCAAATCCAAAGAAAACAGGTCTTGAACCGTTTACATCACTAATAGTGGCAAGTTTATCATCATCTCCATTAAGAAATACTTTTCCACCATCTTTAAGGAAATTAAATATTTCTGTCTTAGCCCTTAGTACACCATTCCTGTCACCTAGATTTTCAAGATGACACTGGCCAATATTTGTTATGACACACATATCTGGTTTAACTATTTTTCCAAGCCTTGACATTTCGCCAAAGTCACTTATCCCCATCTCTACTATTGCAAGTTCATGCTCATCTCTCAGCCTGAACAATGTAAGAGGAACTCCAACCTCATTATTAAAATTCCCCTGCGTTTTTAATGTGTTAAATTTTTCCGACATAACCGACGCAAGCATCTCTTTTGTAGAAGTCTTTCCCACACTTCCGGTAATGCCTATTATTTTTGTCTGCATCACTTCACGATAAAATTCAGCTATATCTTTCAACGCCTGAAAACATGATTCTACTACTATATATCCGTTATTTTTCAAAATATCTATATGATTTTTCTCAGGCTCATCCTCAGATAGACACACGATCGCTCCATCTTCATATGCACCTTTTATAAATTTATTGCCGTCAACCCTTTCGCCCTTTATAGCAACAAACATACAGTCTTTCTCAATCTTTCTGCTGTCTGTTGTTATTGAAAAGATTTCACTATTCTCTATATCTTCATCTGCATAGAGTTTACCATTACAGATTTCTGCTATTTTTTTTATTGTAAGTTCTTTCATTCTTACTAAATTTCCCTTCTAAAATTTTTCTGCCGGCAGATATCTCCGCCGACAGATATATTTAATATTTTTAATTATTACGCTTAACTTCTATCATTACTAATGTAACTCTTTTAAGTCAGCTTTTCCATAATGGCTGTTCGTGCCTGGTGCAGGAAGTTCTTCCGCTTCACCATCATATGCAGCAAGTGCCTGCGCGATAACCTGCTCGCATAAAACTCCATACTCTATTCCAAGAACCTTTGCCTCCTGTGGCAAAAGACTCGTAGCAGTCATACCGGGGAGTGTATTTGCTTCAAGACAATACATATTGTCATTCGCATCGAGAAGGAAATCTATTCTTGCATAAGAGCCAAGCTTAAGTTCTCTATACACATCAATAGCATATATCTGCATCTTATCTGTAATCTCATCCGAAAGAGGAGCAGGACACACATCTTCTGCCATGCCTGGCTGATATTTTGTCTCATAGTCATATACGCCAGATTTTGGAATGATCTCGATAATAGGAAGACTCTTTCCACCGATAACACCGACCGAAAATTCTCTACCCTTAATATATTCCTCAACGACTACCTCGTTTTCATACTTAAATGCAAGCTCTAATGCTTTATTATATTCATCCTCATTCTTAGCAATGCTCATTCCGACACTTGAACCACCACAACATGGTTTTACAATGCATGGATAGCCTATTTCATCAGGAAGTTTCACAACATGAGACTTTGTCATAGTAAAACCATTTGGTGTAGGAATATTGCTCTGCAAAAATACTTTCTTTGCCATTCCCTTATCCATGGCAAGTGCGCTTCCAAGATAATCTGAGCCGGTATACCTGATTCCAAGAATATCAAAAGCTGCCTGTACCTTTCCATTCTCCCCGTCAGCACCATGAAGTCCCATATAAACTATATCAGCCTGACGACAGATTTCAATAACATTTGGGCCAAACAGTCCCTTTTCATCACCGGCTCTCATTTTTTTAACCGCCTCAATGTCAGGATCTACTGCCTGTATATCATTTACATGATCGTCCATCTCATCTGACTTATCAAAAATGTTACTTACATCATCGCCTCTTTTTTTATATCCAAGAAATACATCAAGAAGAATAGCCTGATGACCTCTCTGCCTTAAAGCCTTTAAAATTCCGGCACCAGAAATAAGTGAAACATCCCTCTCAGTACTGATACCACCTGCTAAAACGACTATTTTCATTATAATCAGCCTCCACTTTTCCTTAATTTATAATATTTGTATTATAGGCAATTTAATTTATAGCAGCTAAATAAAATCACACCATAATTTATAACAGTTTTGCGAAATCTGCTATCTATCAGACCAAACCTATTTCACAAATCTGCCATAAAATAATCTACCACTATTTTGTCGGTCTTGCAATCATTACCACAGATCTGTTTTTATATGCATAATGAATAACTCTGTTGTGTGCACTACTTGCCGAAACACTCTTTCCGTTTCCTACATACATTTCAACATGGCTTATGTTTTTATATCTTCCATTTCTCTGATATGAATAGAATATTATGTCCCCGGGAAGAAGTTTTGATGATGATACTCCTGTTTTGTAAATCACTTTATCATTCTTAGCACACCAGTATCCCATGCTCGCTGCCGTAGGCGCCCATGACGAAGTTACACCAAAGTTTACACCATATCTTCTGTATGTTCTCCATACAATAGAACTGCAATCATAATTACTTCCTGACATACGACGCGCCTGGCTGTATCTTGTTTTTGTTTTTGATATTGCAATCTCTTTCTGTGCTGCATTGTATGCATTTTTAGATGCTATTTCAACATTTGCTGTAATCTTTTTTCCATCCACATTAGCAACAACCTTTACATGACCAACCTTTTTGGCATTTATCGTTCCATCTTCTGTTATTGCTGCTGCCGATGCATTCTTTGACTGGAAGTTTACAACGCTGTCTTCAACAGTACCGTCAACTGCAAGTTTTCTTTTTCCACCTTTATATGTTACTATATTTGTATTTTTCAAAGAAGGGTCGGTAATCGTAACATCACAGTCAAGTTCTTTACCATCAACAGTAACCGTTATGCTGTCTTTTCCTTTTTCCGATGCATATAATTTTCCATCATCTGTAAGCGATATCTTATTTGTCGTTGATCTAGTCAATTCTACGGCACTGCTCTCACATGTTCCCTGTAATTTCATTGACTTTTTACCACCAACAGCAACAATCATCTTGCTGTCAGGAATAACAGGATCTGTAACTGTAACTGGAACTTCAATATGCTCAATATCTCCATTTTTAGCAGTAATAACAGCCTTAACATCCGTATTGCCAATTCCTACTGCTTCGAGTTTTCCATCTGTGACCTTCATTACATCTTCATTCTTAGAAGACCACTTTATAGGCTTGTCATCTGATAAACTCGTATAATCATTTATCTGTGGTGTATATGGTTCTGTTCCCACAGCCCTTACAACTACATCATCTGTATATTTAGGTGTATTTACTGAAATATCTGCAACTTCAATTTTTTCACCTTTTTTTCCTTTCACAAATATTTTTGAGTCTTTAAATCCCTGAACAGTAACTTTTCCGGTATCACTGACCGTAACACTGTCCTTATCTGATAAAAAAGTATAATCATTTGTATCATAAATTGATGCTGCTTTTATATCTGATGATTTTCCATAGCTTACATTTAATTTTTCAGGCTCCATTATGTTGATCGTAAATGGAACAATAGAAAAAACATTTTTATAAGAAAACTTGATATCGACAATAACCGTTCCCGGCTTTTTCGTCGTAATATTTCCATCTTTATCAAGTTCAGCACAATCACTGTCTCTGTTAGCTATATTAAACTGATATGAAAGTAACTGTTCGTCATTTTCCCTGCTGTAATCCTCACCATAGTTGTCAAGCATGTATGTATCGTCAACAAAATCTCTCAGATTTATAACACTTCCTGCAAATACACTCGTCTCATTGCTTTTTAAAAGATTTCCAAACGCAGATGCGTCCTTACACATAAAGCACATTATAAATCCAACTAAAAACATACCCAACAGTATCTTACCATATCTTCTGTTACTCAAAACCTTACCTCCTGACTTTTTGTTTGTTATTTTACTTTGATTTTAGTACCTATTCCTTCTCAGAGTTAAAATTTTCATAAACAAGATCAATATATTCCATTATCTCGTCTCTTCCATTTTTGGTCAATGCTGAAAAAGGAATCACCGGTGTTCCCTCAACGACATTTAATGTCTGTTTGATTTCCTTGATAAGCTTTGCTTTCTGTGATCTTTTCACCTTATCTTCCTTAGTCGCAATAATAACAGGATTAAATCCATATTCTACACACCAGTCATACATCTGTATATCATTGCTATTTGGCTTATGTCTTATATCGACCAGAAGAAATACAAGACGCAGAACTTTTGAATTTTCAAGGTAATTGTCTATCATCTTCCCCCACTTTGCTACAGTATCCTTTGATACTTTAGCAAAGCCATATCCGGGCAGATCAACAAAATATAATGCCTCATTTATGTTATAAAAATTAATAGTCTGTGTCTTTCCAGGCTGTGAAGATGTTCTCGCATATGCTTTTCTGTTCATAAGTGCATTTATCAGCGAACTTTTTCCCACATTTGATCTTCCAGCAAACGCTATCTCAACTTTGTCATTTTCAGGCAACACACTTGTTATGCCACATACAGTTTCCAAATTAACACTCTTTATCTTCATATTGCTCCTTATTTTATTCCTCTAACACAAGTTTCCACACTTCCGGCGCCTCTGTTACAAATCTTATATCAATATTTTCAGTAACTTCGCTGTCAAACTCCTCAACATCTTTTCTGTTCTTTTCCGGCACAAGTACAAGCCTTACACCGACAGCTTTTGCTGCGAGGATTTTTTCCTTAAGGCCACCTATCGGAAGAATTCTTCCACGCAGTGTAATCTCACCGGTCATAGCTGCATCCGATCTTACCTTTTTATTGGTACATGCAGAGTACATTGCCGTAGCCATAGTTATACCGGCTGAAGGTCCATCCTTTGGTACTGCCCCCTCCGGAACATGAAGATGTATATCATGTTTTTCAAAGAAATCCGGTTCAACAATATCCGTAAGCTGTGACTTAACATATGATAATGCTATTCTTGCAGACTCCTGCATAACATCACCAAGTTTTCCAGTAAGCTGTAATGCCCCCTTTCCTTTCATAACATTTACTTCTATCTCTAAAGTATCACCCCCAACAGAAGTCCATGCAAGACCCCTCACTATACCAACCTGCGGTTTGTCTGAAACCGTATCAAGCATATATTTATAATTTCCCAGGAATTTTTTAATATTCCTGTTTGAAATCCTTACTTTTGCCATATGATCTTTTGCTACTTCAACTGCTGCCTTCCTGCATAAAGTTCCAATCTGTCTTTCAAGACCCCTGACTCCGGCTTCTCTTGTATAATTCTGTATAACTGTATGAATGGCTTTGTCCGATATATTAAACTGTTCTTTTGTCAATCCATTGGCATTTATCTGCTTTTGTACAAGATAATTTTTTGCTATATGGAATTTTTCATTTTCCGTATACCCTGACAGCTGTATTATCTCCATTCGGTCAAGAAGTGGTCTTGGTATAGTGTCAAGCGAATTTGCAGTACATATAAACATCGCCTGTGACAGATCTACCGGCAGTTCAACATAATGATCTGAAAAGTTTTTATTCTGCTCAGGGTCAAGAACTTCAAGAAGCGCCGATGATGGATCACCTTTATAGTCGGCACCCATTTTATCTATCTCATCAAACAGGATAAGTGGATTTTTCACCTTTGCATTTCTAAGTCCCGCAATAATACGCCCTGGCATAGCTCCCACATAAGTCCTTCTATGTCCACGTATCTCTGCTTCATCTCTGACACCTCCGAGACATATCCTTATGTATTTCCTGTTCATTGCTCTTGCAATCGACTTTGCAATAGATGTCTTTCCTGTTCCCGGTGGGCCCACAAGACATATGATAGGACTATATCCATCCTTTTTTATTGCCCTGACAGCAAGACATTCAACAACTTTCTCTTTTACATCTTTTAACCCATAATGATCTTCATTTAACACATTTTCAGCATTTTGGATATCTGTATTATCATCACTTGCCTTTTTCCACGGAATCGTGAGAAGTGTCTCAATGTAGCCTCTGATAACTGAATTTTCTGAAGAATTAGAATTTGTCAGTTTAAATCTCTTTATTTCCTCTGCTATTTTCTTTTTAACTTTCTTAGGAGCTTTAAGTTTCTCAAGCTGCTCAGTATATCTGTCTGCATCCGTCTCTGAATCATCATCGCCAAGTTCTTTGTGAATAGCCTTTATCTGCTCATGGAGATAATATTCTTTCTGGTTCTGCTCCACCTGTGATTTGACTCTCCTTGCAACATCATCCTGGATACGGAGTATGCCTATCTCCCTGCTTAAAATAACAGAAATATCCTCATGTCTCTGATATATATCCTGTTCATTAAGGATTTTTTGTTTAAACTGATAGTTCACCGGTATGCTTGTGGCTATCTGATTGATAAGACTATTCAGATCTGTGCAGTCCATGATCTCTTCGACAACATTCTGATTTATCTTTCCACGCTCATTCACATAAACAGAAAATAAATCCTTTAATCCTCTTATAAGTGCGATTGTCTCGATGTCATAGCTTATCTGCCTTGTCTCTCCCAGTTCTTCAAGATCTGCTTTATAATATCCGTCATCAAACTCAAGATTTTCAAGTTTCATTCTCTTTTGTCCGACTATTATAACTCTTACAACATTTCCCGGCATACTTACAAGCTGTTTAACCTGTGCAAGTGTTCCCACTTCGAAAATGTCTTCTTTCTTTGGATGCTCTACTTTCGGGTCTTTTTGTGCAACAGCAAAAATATACTGCTTTGCATGCATCGCCTCATTTACCGCCTTTACAGTAGCTTCTCTGCCGACCTCAAAATATACAGTAGTCCCAGGAAATACTACAACATCCCTCAGTGTAACAACAGGTACACCAGTATAAATTTCTATATTTCCCGCATTGTTATCTGAATAGTTTTCATTGTTATCTATATTTTGTTCCACTTTAATTCCTCCAAATTTCAAGTTTCGCTAAGCCGCTCCCACTTTTAATGCAGATTGTGAGCGCACTCATATGATATTATATAATATAAAAGAGGGATTAACAAGTAATCCCTCTGATTTTAGTTTTATAATGTAAATATCCTATGCACTCTGACCATCCTGTTTTGAAGAAATCTGCTTTATCTCATCATCTTCCATGATAAGTTTTGGTGATTCTCCATCTAAAACAGCTTCTTTTGTTATAACACACTCTTTTACATCATCTTCCGATGGTATTTCATACATTACATCAGTCATAACATCTTCCATTATAGCACGAAGTCCTCTTGCTCCAGTCTTTCTCTCAAAAGACAGCTTAGCAACAGCTTTGATCGCATCAGCATCAAAACTAAGTTTTACCCCGTCGAGTTCAAGAAGTCTCTTATACTGCTTTGTAATAGCATTCTTTGGCTCAACAAGTATCTTTTCAAGAGCTTCTTCCTCAAGAAGATCAAGTGCAACATTTATCGGAAGACGACCAATAAGTTCAGGAATAATTCCAAACTTCACAAAATCTTCCGGAAGAACCTGTCTGAAAAGATCTCCGATATTGTCATCTTTTTCATTTGCTATCTCTGCGTTAAATCCAATAGATTTCTGTCCTATTCTCGTTCCGATAATCTTCTCAAGACCATCAAATGCACCACCGCATATAAACAGTATATTAGTTGTATCAAGCTGATAAAATTCCTGATGAGGATGCTTTCTTCCTCCCTGAGGCGGAACACTCGCAACTGTTCCCTCCAGAATCTTTAAGAGTGCCTGCTGAACGCCCTCGCCTGATACATCTCTTGTAATAGAAACATTTTCACCTTTTCTTGTTATCTTATCTATCTCATCTATATAAATAATTCCATGTTCTGCACGTTCAAGATCATAATCCGCTGCCTGAATTATCTTAAGGAGTATGTTCTCAACATCCTCTCCAACATAACCTGCCTCTGTGAGCGCCGTTGCATCCGCAATAGCAAATGGAACATTAAGTATCTTTGCAAGTGTCTGAGCCAGAAATGTCTTTCCAGAACCAGTAGGTCCAACCATCATAATGTTGCTCTTCTGTAACTCAACATCCATGTTTTTTCCTGAAAGCACTCTTTTATAGTGATTATACACTGCAACCGACAATACTTTCTTAGCATCGTCCTGTCCTACGACATATTCATCAAGAAAACTTTTAATTTCCTTTGGTTTAAGTAAATTAATATCACTATCGTCGAAATATTCTTCGTTCTCCATTCCAAGCTCTTCGTCAAGAATCTCTGAGCAAAGTTCTATACACTGATCGCATATATATACATTTGGTCCTGCTATAAGTTTACGAACCTGCTGCTGAGTTTTTCCGCAAAAAGAACACTTTAATTTTGCGTCATCTTTTTTGTTTGCCATTTCGACCTCCCCTGAACATTAATTTTATTTTCTATTTGTTACTATCTCGTCAATAAGACCATACTCTTTAGCTTCTAAAGCTGTCATATAATTATCTCTTTCTGTGTCTGCTGCAATAACATCAAGAGGTTTTCCTGTATTTTCTGCAAGTATCTGGTTTAATCTCTCTCTTGTCTTAAGAATCTGTTCTGCTACGATCCTTATCTCCGTTTCCTGTCCTTTTGCTCCGCCTGATGGCTGGTGTATCATAATCTCTGAGTTTGGAAGTGCAAATCTCTTTCCTTTTGCTCCACCGGCAAGAAGAAAAGCACCCATACTTGCTGCAAGTCCCATACATATAGTTGAGACATCACACTTTACATAATTCATTGTATCATAAATGGCAAAGCCAGCACTTACCGAACCTCCTGGACTGTTTATATAAAGATGTATGTCCTTTGTCGAATCCTGTGATTCAAGGAAAAGAAGCTGTGATACAACAAGACTCGCGATATCATCATTTACTTCATTTGAAAGGAAGATGATCCTTTCCTGTAATAATCTTGAATAGATATCGTATGAGCGCTCTCCTCCACTTGTTTTTTCAATAACATAAGGTATACTGTAACTCATTCTTTGTTCCCCCTTTATATAGTGCAAAACGCCAACCGTTCAGTCAGATGTATGTCATAAACTCCCACATATAAATCTGAGAGAGTCTATGACATAGCGTGCTATGTTATCACAATAAACACACTTGATAATCTGTCTTAAAATCGGCTGACGTAAGCTAAAAATTATTTTTCAACTGCTGCAGATGTAACCATCTCAACTGCTTTCTGTACTGCAAGGTCAAGACTGATCTGCTTTTTCTCTTCTTCGCCAATAACTTCTTTTAATTTATCAACTTCCATTTGATACATTGAAGCCATGTTTTCAATCTCTTTATTAAGTTCATCTTCTGATGTCTCAATATTCTCAGCAGCTACTACTGCCTCAAGAACGAGACGGCTCTGGATACGCTTAAGTGCCTGTGGCTTAAGCTCCTCAATCATCTTCTGAGGTGTAAGACCTGTAAACTGCATATACTGATCAATTGAAAGTCCCTGTGAAGAAAGTCTCTGTGCAAACTCCTGTGTCATCTGACGTGTCTGTGCATCTACCATCTGCTCAGGAATATCCATCTGTGCATTCTCGATGATCTTTCCGATCACAAATTCTTCTCTTTCTCTCTTAAGAGCTTCTTCTTTATTCTCAGTAAGTTTCTTCTTTAAATCTTCTTTGTACTCTGCCATTGTGTCAAAGTTTGAAACATCCTGTGCAAAATCATCATCAAGTTCAGGAAGTTCTTTAACCTTGATCTCTTTAATCTTTACTTTGAACTCAGCAGGCTTGCCCTGAAGTTCCTCTGCCTGATAATTCTCAGGGAATGTAACATTAACTGTAACATCCTCACCGATGTTCTTTCCTTCAAGCTGCTCCTCAAAGTTGTCGATAAATGAATGTGATCCAAGTACTAATGTATAGTCATCAGCCTTTCCACCTTCAAACTGTTTTCCATCTACATATCCGTCAAAGTCAATCACTACTGTATCGCCATTCTGTGTAGCTCTGTCGTCGATGTCGATCATTCTGGCATTTGACTCTCTTACTTTGTTGATTTCTGCATCAACTTCCTCATCTGTAACTTCTGCTTCTTTTTTCTCTACTTCAATTCCTTTATATTCGCCAAGTGTAACTTCTGGCTTAAGTGCAACTGTTGCTGTAAATATAAATGGTTTTCCACTTTCAATCTGTGTAACATCGATCTCAGGCTGTGCAACAATCTCAAGCTCACTTTCTTTAGCTGCATCAGCATAAGCATCAGGAATAAGCTCATTGGCTGCATCTTCATAAAATACTCCCTTGCCATACATCTTCTCGATCATAGCGCGAGGAGCTTTTCCTTTACGGAAGCCTGGCATAGAGATTTTATTTTTATTTTTCTTGTATGCCTTAACAATTGCGTTTTCAAACTCTTCGCTTGAAACTTCAATTGTAAGTTTCGCCATATTCTTTTCTAACTTTTCTACCTGTACACTCATTTTAATATTTCCTCCTTAACATTGCCGGGAAATCTCCCGTAAATCACCATTTGTATAATATATCACGAATACCCTAATAAAAGCAAGATGTTTTTAACGACAAATTACATATTTATCAGATATCGTTAATTAATTCCATGACCTTTATCATATAATACTTTTACTACTTCATCAACATACTTTTCACAAAGCTCATCTGTTTTAGCTTCTACCATAACTCTTATAACAGGTTCTGTTCCACTCTCTCTAAGAAGTATTCTTCCCTCTGTGCCGAGTTCCTTTGAAACTTTTTCCACTGCGGCTTGTACATCCTTATCTTCCCTTGCAGCCGGTTTATCAGCTACACGAACATTTTTAAGTACCTGTGGATAAACTTTTAAATCTTTTCTTAATTCAGAAAGTTTTGTCTTTTTCTCAAGCATTACTTCCATAAGCATAAGTGATGTGAGTACACCATCACCCGTAACTGCATATTTGCTGAATATGATATGACCTGACTGCTCTCCACCAAGTGAATGACCATTCTCCATCATATTAGCATTTACATATTTGTCTCCGACTGCTGTCTGCTCATATGAAATGCCAGCTCTTTCAAGAGCCTTGTAAAGACCAAGATTTGACATGACCGTAGTGACTACAGTATTGTTGTTTAACTCTCCCTTTTCTTTGAGATAGCATCCACAAAGATAAAGTATGGCATCACCATCAATAACCTCTCCTTTATCATCTACTGCAAGACATCTGTCGGCATCTCCATCATATGCAAAACCTACATCAAGATTTTTCTCTTTTACAAATTTCTGAAGATTTTCGATATGTGTTGAACCACATCCGTCATTTATATTGATACCATTTGGCTCCATGCCGATCGCATATGTCTTTGCTCCAAGTGCATCAAACACACCCTTTGCAACTGAATAAGAAGAACCATTTGCACAGTCAAGACCAACCCTTATATTCTTGAATGATCTTGTTGCAAGCGACATGAGATATCCTATGTATCTGTGTCTGCCTATAGCGTAATCTACAGTACATCCGATATTTTCCCTTGTAGCCATAGGAATCGTATCCTCTGGACTATCTATATATGCTTCTATTTTTTCCTCTATTTCAGCCTCTAATTTGTGACCACTTCCATTTATAACCTTAAGTCCATTGTCATAGTAAGGATTGTGACTTGCAGAAATCATGATACCACAGTCAAAATCTTCTGTTCTTACTACATAAGAAACGCTCGGAGTAGGTGTGACATGTAAAAGATACACATCTGCTCCACTTGCTGTAAGCCCTGAAGAAAGTGCATCCTCAAACATGTAACTCGATCTTCTTGTATCTTTTCCTATAATAATGCGTGCTTTATGCTCTCTTCCATAATACCATCCCAAAAACCTTCCAACTTTATAAGCATGAACAACATTTAAATTTACATTTGCTTCTCCACGAAATCCATCTGTTCCAAAATATTTCATCTATTTTTCCTCCGCAATTACTACATACAGATTAAATCTTATCACATAGCCTTTTGCAAATCAATACATATAAATAATTTAACCAATTCTTAATATTCGTAAAAATGACATTTTTTGCTTCTGTTTGACAATGTATCAAATTCATATCCATGTTCTTTTAATTCTGTTATTATATTTTTAAGCACAGACAGTGTCACCTTATTTGCTCCTGAGTCATGCATAAGAAGCACTGGCTCACAATATTTAGCATAATCCTTTCTTATGTTTCTCATAACTGATTCTGCTGTAGGATTTCCTACAGAATCTTCTGCACTCACATTCCAATCAGCATATCCAAGACCCGCATCCTCAAACATCCCTATGATATTCTTCCGGTAACTACTTATATATGAATTTGCACTTCCCCATGGAAATCTTACAAGTTTAGGTTTATATCCAAAGCCTTTTTCCAGTTCGTCGCGTACCTTCATCACATCATTATAATAAGTCTGACAATCGCAGTATATCTCATCTGCCTCATGTGTATATGTATGTATTCCTATTTCATGCCCCGTTTTGATTTCTCTGTCTATTGTTTTTTTATATTCTCCCTCTATCTGCTGCCCGATAACAAAAAAAGTCGCCTTTACCCCCTCATCATCCAGAATGTCAAGATATTTATCCGTAAGACAGCTGGGGCCATCATCAAATGTAAGATACGCAGTTTTTTTCTCCATCTTTTCTCCTTTATCGGCAAGCACACTGACAGACTCATCCTTTTTATCTGCATTTTCATCTCTTCTCTCGCATCCACATAATATGTCCGCCAGACATATTGTCATTGCAAACAGCATAATCTCAAAAAACATCATGAGCTTTCTGTAAATGATATCAATTACCCCCTTTTTTGTAAAAACGATACAAAAAAACAATTTTTTCATGTATATCATATGCAAATTATAAGGCTATATGATTATTGCTTTTAATTCTTTTTTAGAATATAATTTTTTGTAGATTATTATAAATCAAATGCACTCTCGTAATCTTCTCAACGAAGAATTTTGAGATGAATTTTTGATATACTGCTTCCATTTTTGCAGTGCGTACACGGTGTGTACGACTAGAAAATGGAAGCAGTATATCGGAAATCCAGCCGAAATGATTCGTTTTAAGAAGATACCGAGAGTACATATCAATATGAACGGAGGAAAAATATGAAATTTGGATTTTTCGATGACCCAAATAAGGAGTATGTTATTACTACTCCTAAGACACCTCTTCCATGGATAAATTATCTTGGAAGCAGCAATTTCTTTTCACTTATTTCAAACACATGCGGAGGTTACAGCTTCTACAAAGACGCTAAACTTCTCCGCCTTACACGTTACCGCTACAACAACATCCCTACAGATGAGGGTGGACGTTATTATTACATAAAAGACGGCGATACTGTCTGGAATCCAGGATGGCAGCCTGTAAAAACTGACCTCGACTCATATGAGTGTCGTCATGGTATGGGTTACAGCCGTTTCACATCAAGCAAAAATGATGTTGAAGCATCACTTTTAGCTTTTGTTCCTGTAAATGACAACTGTGAAGTAAACCAGCTTAAGATTACAAACAAGTCATCTAAGCCAAAGACTATCACTCTTTTCTCTTATGTTGAGTTCTGTCTCTGGAATGCTATGGATGATATGACAAACTTCCAGCGTAACTTAAATATCGGAGAAGTTGAGGTAGTCGGCTCTACGATCTACCATAAGACAGAATACCGTGAACGCAGAAATCATTTTGCCGTATATTCAGTAAACGCTGATGTAGATGGTTTTGATACAAGCCGTGATGAATTTTTAGGTGCATACCGTGGTGTCGCTAATCCTGCTGTCGTTGAAGAAGGAAAAGCACACAACTCTATAGCAAGCGGATGGAGTCCTATCGGTTCACATCAGATAAATATCACACTTGAACCTGATGAGACAAAGAGCTTTATCTTTGTTCTTGGATACTGTGAGAATCCTGTAGATGAAAAATTCGTTGCTCCAAATGTAATCAACAAAAAACCTGCTGATGAACTTCTTGCAAAATATCAGACTGATGAGCAGGTATATGCAGCACTTGATGAACTTAAACTCGACTGGGAAAGCCTTCTTTCTAAGTTCACTGTTAAATCAAGCGAGGAAAAACTTGACCGTATGGTAAATATATGGAACCAGTATCAGTGTATGGTTACATTTAACATGTCTCGTTCAGCTTCTTACTATGAGTCAGGAATCGGTCGTGGAATGGGATTTAGAGATTCTTGTCAGGATCTTTTAGGTTTCGTTCATCTTATTCCTGAGCGTGCAAGAGAGAGAATCATCGACATTGCATCTACTCAGTTTGAAGACGGAAGTGCTTACCATCAGTATCAGCCACTTACAAAGAAAGGTAACTCTGATATCGGAAGCGGTTTCAATGATGATCCTTTATGGCTTATCGCCGGAACATCTGCTTACATCCGTGAAACGGGTGACACTTCTATCCTTGAAGAAATGGTTCCTTTTGATAATGACGAAAGCAAAGCTGTTACTCTTATGGAACATCTTAAACGCTCATTCGACTATATCGTAAATCACAAAGGCCCACATAATCTTCCACTTATCGGACGTGCCGACTGGAATGACTGCCTTAACCTCAACTGCTTCTCTGAGCATCCAGGTGAATCTTTCCAGACATTTGGCCCTAGTGAGGGACCTGTTGCTGAGTCTGTATTTATCGGTGGAATGTTCGTTAAATATGGTAAAGAATATGCAGACCTCTGTGCTTACACAGGTGATCAGGCAGAAGCTGACCGCGCTATGAAAGAAGTTGCAGCAATGAACGATGCTGTACTTGACGGCGGCTGGGATGGCGACTGGTTTGTACGTGCATATGATGCATATGGTAAAAAGATTGGTTCTAAAGAATGTGAAGAGGGACAGATATATATCGAGCCACAGGGCTTCTGTGTACTTGCAGGTATCGGTGTAGAAACAGGAGAAGCTAAGAAGGCTCTCGACTCATTAAAAGAAAAACTTGATACAAAATACGGTATCGTTTTACTTCAGCCGGCTTACACAAAATACCATGTAGAACTTGGTGAGATTTCTTCTTATCCACCTGGATACAAAGAAAATGCTGGTATATTCTGCCACAACAATCCTTGGGTTTCATGTGCCGAGACAGTTATAGGCCGTGGAAACAGAGCTTTTGAGATCTACAAAAAGACTTGCCCTGCTTATATTGAAGATATCAGTGAAATTCACTGCACAGAGCCATATGTTTACTCACAGATGATAGCAGGAAAAGATGCACACTTCTTTGGACAGGCGAAGAATAGCTGGCTTACAGGAACTGCTGCATGGACATTTGTAAATGTTTCACAGTACATCCTCGGAGTAGTACCTACATTAAATGGTCTTAGCATTGATCCATGTATCCCTTCTGAGATGGGAACAGAGTTTACGATGACACGTAAATACCGCGAAGGAATCTACAATATCAAAGTTGAAAATCCTTCAAAAGTTGAAAAAGGTGTTTCAAAGCTTATCGTAAACGGAAAAGAACTTACAGGTACAACTGTTGTTCCTTATGAAAAAGGACAGACCCACTATGATGTAACTGTTGTAATGGGTTAATATTTAATCTTTTGCTAAATAAAACTAATCTCTAATTTTTATAAAATATAAACAAAACCGGAGTACAGATAAATTTACTATCTGTATTCCGGTTTTATTATTTTATCTCAACGCATTATAAACATTCAACATTTCTCATATAATAAACAATTTTAGCATTGTCACATCAATATCTAAAAATATGCTCTGCCAAAACTGACACTATCTGTTTATGAGATAAACTCTTCTATTTTATCCTTAGGTATAAAACCTATACTTCTGTTTGCTTCCTTACCATCTTTAAATAAAACAAGGGCGGGGATACTCTGTATTCTGTACTGCATTGCAAGATCAGGATTTTTATCTACATCAACATTAAAAAATTCCACATCATCCTTTTCTTCTGACAGCTGCTCCACTACAGGTCCTATCATATTACAAGGTCCGCACCATGCTGCTGAAAAATCCACCAATGCACACTTGCTTGATAAAACTTCACTCATATCATTATTTTCAATTTTTTTAACCATATTTATACCATCCTTTCCATAATAATCTGCTATTTGCCTGCAGATATTTTTACTACTCAGATATGCTAACATAAACAAACAGCATATGTATATATCTTTATTGATAATCTATATCATTAAGAAGGGACTACTATCTTTCCAGCTACGGCGCAGGCTGCTGCTGACTTTGGCGACGCAAGGTAGATGCCTACTTTTGATGTTCCCATACGTCCAAGGAAATTACGGTTATTGGTTGCAACTACTGTCTCTCCGTCTGTCAGAATACCACCTGTTCGTCCACAGCAAAGACCACAGCTTGGATGTGTTATTATAGCACCTGCTTTCGAAAGAATCTCCATCGTTCCGTTTTCCACTGCCTGTCTGTAGATCTTACGGCTTGCAGGCGTAACGATAAGTTTTACAAAAGGTGCCACATGCTTGTCCCTAAGTATCTCTGCCGCTGCCATCAGATCTTCAAGTCTTCCGTTTGTACATGAACCGATAAATACCTGATCTATCTCTTTTCCTTCAATCTCCGATACAGGCTTTACATTATCAACATTAGAAGGGCATGCCATAACAGGCACTAAATCCTCAGCATTATAGTTTATCACTCTTGAATAAACAGCATCACTGTCTCCAACTAAATCCTTCTGCTCGTCGGTAAGTTCTATCTCACAATACTCTGCCGTTTTTTCATCAGGTGTAAACAATGCACATTTTGCACCGGCTTCAATTGCCATATTCGACATAGACATTCTTGAAGCCACCGACATATTTTCTACTGTGTCCCCGGCAAATTCAAGTGCCTTATAAGTTGCACCGTCAGCACCAAGATCCCCGATAAGCTTTAATATGATATCCTTTGCCATCACATTATCAGGAAGTTTTCCTGTTATATTTACCTTGATAGTCTCAGGCACACGAATCCAGAGTGTTCCTGTTCCAAGAATACTTGCCATCTCCGTGTAACCAATTCCTGACGAAAATGCACCAACACAACCATATGTAGTAGTATGGCTGTCTGTTCCAAAAACTATGTTTCCCGGTTTAACATATCCTGCTTCTGTCATAAGCTGATGACAGATTCCATCAGAACGGTGGATATTTTTCATTCCATATTTTTCTACAAATTCATTTCCAATACGAAAATGTCTTGTATCATCGACCTGACTCGCAGGCACAAGATGATCATATATAAGAACTGCTTTATCTGGATCCAATATCTTTGTAAATCCCATTTCCTCAAACTTTGATGCAACAAATGGTATAAAGATATCATGTATCATAACTCTGTCAACATTTACGGTAACTATCTCTCCCGGCTTTACTTCTTTGCCGACATTATTTCTAATGATTTTTTCAATAATCGTTGAACCCATAACTTACCTCCTAGTCTAATCCATTTAATTTACGCATTGCTTTTACAAGTCCGCCTGCATCAATTATCTTAACAAGATTATCTGGAAGTGATGCTATAGGATATTTATTTCCATTGTACTCTATATTTTCATTTACGGTAACAGTAACACTGTCACCCTCTTTTACATCATCATGAAGTTTATCATTCTCGATAAGTAAAAGTCCATTATTTATTGAATTTCTAAAAAATATTCTCGCAAATGATTTTGCGATAACGCATTTGATACCAAGTGCTTTTATAATCTCAGGTGCCTGCTCTCTCGAAGAACCACATCCAAAATTCTTTCCGGCAACGATAATATCACCTTCACTAATCTGGGCTGCAAGCTCCGGTCTGAGTGGTGAAAATGCATATGGTGCCATATCATTAACTGTCTCTAACGCAAGGTACTCTGTAGGGATAATAATATCAGTATCTATATCATCACCAAGCACCCAGACTTTTCCACTAAACTGTGCCATGTCTTTTTCCTCTTTTCGTTATATTCAGACTTGTGTTAAGTCTATCATTTTTATTCTTTCTTACAAATGCTGTAGTCAAGCAAGTCCCCACCTACCACTTATTACTCTATGCAATAGAAGCAGCGTACTTCCTTGATAGTGTTAAACTGCAAATATCCGTCATAAAATTTAATCACAACAAATCTGATGTTGTAATCTCGCCCTTTATTGCTGATGCCGTTACCGTTGCGGCTGATGCAAGATAGATAAACGAATCTTTATGTCCTGCACGACCTTTAAAGTTTCTTGTTCCTGTACTTATAAGCACTTCATTTTCACCGATAACACCCTGACAGCTTCCCCAGCATACGCTGCAGTTCGGATTCATAACTATCGCTCCTGCTTCCATAAATGTATCAATGATCCCCTCTTTAAGTGCCTGCTCATAAACCGCTGCACTTGCTGGTACAACAAGGAAACGAACAAGTGGAGCTACCTTCTTTCCTTTGATAAGCTCTGCACCCACGCGGAGATCCTCTATTCGTCCATTATTACATGAACCAAGAAATGCCTCGTCAATATGTGTTCCTAAACATTCTTTTGCAGGTACCACGCTATCTACAAAATGAGGTTTTGCAACTATTGGTTCAATCTCACCGAGATCTATATCATAAACTTTTGCAAACTTTGCATCAGGATCACTTGAAAAGCTGTGCTTTGGTTTTCTTCCATGCTCCTTAAGATAATCAATAGTTATATCATCAACTTCCATAAGCGCTGTTTTCGCACCAGCTTCAACACAGAGGTTACAAATTGATATTCTGTCACTCATATTCAGAGTTTTAAGTCCCTCACCGCCAAATTCCATAGCCATGTAATTGGCACCGTTAGCACCAATCTTTCCTATAATAGTAAGGATAAGATCTCTTGCATAAACGCCGTCTTTAAGTTTTCCTTTAAGATTAAATCTGAGTGTCTCAGGAACAAGTAGCCATGACTTACCTGTAACCATAGCATAAAGATAATCCGTACATCCAACACCAGTACCAAATGCACCAACAGCACCATAAGCACAAGTATGGCTGTCAGCACCAAAGATAAGTTCGCCTGATGTAACATGATTTTCCATCATAACCTGATGACATACACCGGCTCCCTCATAAAATTTAATCCCATGTTCCTTTGCAAAATCTCTCATCTTCTTATGTGAAGCTGCTGTTTTTACACTGTCGCAAGGAACATTGTGGTCTACTATCCAGACAAGTTTGTTTACATCTGCGATATGTGGATTTTTAAGTTTGTTATACATATCTATTGTAAGATGTGTTGTTCCGTCATTACTCATAAGTCTGTCAAGTTCTACTGTATGTATATCTCCTGGCTTAACCTCATTTACGCCTGCGGCAGCCGCAATAATCTTTTCTGCAATCGTCATTCCCATGAAATTAATCCTCCTTATTTAATGATGCAATAAGACCACCCTGGTCAAGAATTCCCTGCATATATGCCGGAAGTTTTGTACACTGATATTCCTTGTCACCTACATGCACAACACCTTCCTGAAGATCAAGTTCCATCTCATCACCTGCATTTACATTTTCATGTAACTCCTTACAGACAATAACCGGAAGTCCGATATTGATTGAATTTCTATAAAAAATTCTTGCAAACGATTTTGCTATGACTGCCTTAACCCCGAGTGCTTTTAAAACGCTTGGTGCCTGTTCCCTTGAAGAACCGCAGCCAAAATTTTCAGAAGCCACCACATAATCCCCCGGCTTTACATTTGCCGCAAAATCAGGGTCAAGTGACTCAAATGTATGTGTTTTCATCTCATCAATTGTAGGAAAAAGAAGATACTGCGAAGCGATTATCTGGTCAGTATCAACATCCTGATTGAATTTAAAAATCTTACCCATTTATAGTTCCCTCCATTATATTAGTATAATAGATATTTACAAAACAATTTATATTCTGTGTTGATTGCACAATTTAATTATAATACTTATAACTGTTTCGCAAATACCTAATTTGTATAAATAAAAGTGCTTTTTAAGTATATCACACTTTTGATTGGCTGTGAACTGTGTGCATATATTTTCGCTGTAGCTGCTTCGACTATCCCCTCTTTTATAATAACCTTTATATGCTAATTCTATTTTATCTCCACTGTCTGTTATATTATTTATTCTTTCTTTGTAATCGTAAACTATATTATTGTATTGACATAAAAAGTAACATTACTTCTCTAACCACTGTTTTATAGTTTCTTCATCCATATCTACAGCACTTGCTATCAAAGAAATATCCATTCCCATATCATTTAATTTTTCTACCGTTTTTTTCTTCTCAGCCATAGCTTTTTTTGCTGCCTCCTCTGTAGCTTTTTTTGCTGCCTCTTTCGCTTTTCTCTCGGCATATTCCTCTACACTTTTACACATCTTCTCGTCCTCCTCACCATGTTTTAATTCTTTCATTCTTCTTGATATATTTGGAAATTTACCATCCTCGAAATCTGTTTTTAGAAAACATTGCATGAGTTCACTTATCAGACTATCATCTGCCACTTCCGTATTGACATATACTGACATAAGATCATCATTCACCGGATTGCCTGTTTCCCTTATAACATTTTCTACATGATACAATGTTTTTCCTGCTCCAAACATATCGAACTCAGATATATAAATTACTATTACATCCTGAACATCCTCAAATTCATCACCTGGTTCAGATTTATTAATTGTTATCGTTGATGCATTATAACGCACGCGTTTTACATGATTGCAATTATCAGATCTCTGTATTTCTATATTATATACTTTATCTTCAACACCTTCAATATACGCATCTAAGCGAACTGATCTCTTTGCAAGATTTCTTAATGACTTTTGTGCAACTAATGTTTCCGGCTTAACTTTCAGCCGTGAATTTTCAAGTATTACCTGTAATAACTCTTCGCACGCCGCTGCATCTTCCATAAACTTCTCAAATAATACATCGTCAATCAAACGAAGATTTCTTATTATCTGTATCACTTCTTCATCAGTTTTTCTATTCTTTTTAGATTTTCCTTTATTTTGTATTTCATTAGCCACTTGTTCCACCTTCTTTCAGTATTTGTTTCAGAAATATATGTTCATAATTGAACTTTATCATCTGATAAACAGATGAAAATGCTTGTTTTTTCTTAAGTGAAATAATGATAACATACGATTTATCTTTTTAATATGTGAATATTGTTAGAAATATTTTATGTTTGGTACACTATAAACAATTTTGTAATATTAGATTTTTTATTTTCTTATGCAATATGCATTATTTTATATAGATTTCTTTGTTAATAACATACAAAAAAATCACCACTTAACTGCTTTAAATGGCGATTTTATCATTGTTTGCGTTACTTTTTTAATAATGTGCTTTAACGGGCTTCTTCCATTTCTACGTTTCCCTCTGGGAACGCCCTGAAATGTAGAACTTGCAAACTCAGTTTTACAACATGACGATTTGTGCAAACTATACAAAAACAGTTTGAGTACCATACATTTTTACATCATTCTCAAACCTCAATTGTCTTTTCATCACTTGCCATTGAGTTTGAGTACCATACATTTTTACATCATTCTCAAACCCACCTGCATATTTATCTGCTTTAATAAACGTTTGAGTACCATACATTTTTACATCATTCTCAAACGATCGGATCCTGGAAAAACTGATATATCAGTTTGAGTACCATACATTTTTACATCATTCTCAAACGCGAGTGAAACAGCAATGACCGCCGTTTCAGTTTGAGTACCATACATTTTTACATCATTCTCAAACAAAAAGAGAAAGATTCCTTTTAAGCGTTATGTTTGAGTACCATACATTTTTACATCATTCTCAAACTAATCGTTAGTCCATTCATTAAAGTACCTAGTTTGAGTACCATACATTTTTACATCATTCTCAAACTTATATATCTTTATACTTTAATTGTCAACAGTTTGAGTACCATACATTTTTACATCATTCTCAAACATATGCAGCGGGGAACGTAGAGGGGAAAGCGTTTGAGTACCATACATTTTTACATCATTCTCAAACTTAAAAGTCAACTATAGATACGACATGAAAGTTTGAGTACCATACATTTTTACATCATTCTCAAACAAAGCACCAGAAGCTTCGGCAGCCAATAAAGTTTGAGTACCATACATTTTTACATCATTCTCAAACCTCAAATTCAAAAATGAAATGCCATCACCAGCATAAAATGTATATTCCGTACTCAAACATACTTGTCTTTAGATAATTTTATAATATCATATATGAGCAAATAACTCAACTGATAAAGCAACAATCTTTGTCTAAAATATAATACTTTTCTTCCTCTAATATACTGAATTGACTGCTCTCAAACAAAATAATATTCCATTTTCTACTCATAGCTTCGGCATAAAAGTCCTGTATTTCCTTTTCAGAAAAATATCTTTTCAAGTCAAAGAATATAAATGCCTGAATTTTTAATAAATCCCGCACTAGAATACAATATTTTATCAATCGCTCCAAATCGTTGTCATACTCCTGAACTATATGTATCCCAACAGCTTTTGCCAATTTACTAATATCTACACTTTCGTCAATTTCATATTCAAAATCAAATTCCATTTCCATATCATAGAAAAAATTTTGTATCACCTGATTGAGTTCCTGATATTGCATCCATCTTTTTTCATTCACTGAAACATTCTGAACTGACTGTAAAAATTTATTTAAAATGCGTTTACTGTTCTCATCTGCAAGTAAAGGATTTAATATCAATTCGACATACTTATTCCACGCTATCTCGGTTTCTTCATGTGATAATATCCAGCTTTGTTCTTCTCCCAAAATCTGCCTCATAAAAGACTTTTGAATTTGTCGCCACATTTTAGGATTTTCCACAACAAATACTGTAGTTTTATTTTCTGTTAATTCTACCCTGATTCCAAGTTTTGCCTGTGCAAGTATCATAATATCACCAATCTTTCGTCCGATTGCAAGATTTCTTTTTGTTCTTCTCCTACCAGAAATTCCATTTTACTATACTGTTTTTCTGTGATAGTAAGTATCTGAACAAGTCCTTCAAGCGGTGTATTTTTCCTCACACCATCTATTATTCCTCTTGATACGGTAGTATTTAAAGCCAATTTTGTATAAATCGACTCCTGCATCATCACAAATCCATTTTTTAGCAGGTACTTTCTAAATCTTGTATATTCTCTCCTCTGTTCCGTCGTAACAACCGGCAGATCAAACATTACCATTACTCTCATAAACCTATAACTCATCTACTGAATAAAATCTAAGCAACGATATATCCGAATCATTTATTGCATCAAATACACTTTTTGTATATCTCTTTATGGCATTATTAACAATGAAATGTTTTCCCTCCATATAAACCTCGCCATTTAATACATTTACAAGTTTCATTTTCTGCTCATGTTCAAAGTCAATCAAATTCATGTTATACACAAGCCTGTCTATAAGAATTCTAAAAGGTTCCATAAGATCAGAACCAAAATTGAACTGATTAAACATATTGTCATGGAAAAGTCCCAACTGCGTTATATAACCGTTTGCAACTATTTCCCTGTTAAATGCAGAAAGTAATATACTATATCCGTAATTTAATGCTGCATTTATATTATTATCCTGACTTCTTGAAAAATCCATTCCAAACAATGCGTTGAAATATACTTTTGCTGCGTGTCCCTCCCTGTTAGTCTCATCTTTCCAGTGAACTGCCCTGACATATCCGGATAAAAGCCGTGCTTCCTCCTCCTTACCTAATTCTCTCAAAAAACATTCCTGCTGCTTAATTTTTTCACGCACAATTTCAGTCCAGACACTATCCTTTATAAACCTGCTCCAATTTATCTGTGTCCTCACTTTATTGCTTGTATCATGCGAACCATAATAACCTATAAGTTCAGAACTCGGATTTCTTTTCTGGTCGCAGAATATAACTTTAACTTTCTGTCTTGTAAGTTCTGCGAGCAGACCAACTGTCAATGAAACAGATGTTGACTCTATCAAAATCAATCCTATCTCCGAAATATGTATTTTTGTGGTATTCATATCACTGCGAACCACAAGATACCCTAATTGAAGGTCCAGTTTCGCAGTGTTATGAATAACCACTACACGCCAGCTCATATAGTTTTCAGGTCAATGACCTGCTCATAAAATCCTGTTATAGATTGATTAATGATTTCAACTCTGCCACATCTTGATATTTCTTTATTCAATACCAGTATGCCGGCTGTAGCTGCTCCACCTATTGATGATAAATTCGCACCGGAACTCTGGCACTGAAAGAGATGCAATATCTCCTCAATCACAAGACACTTATCCAGCAAAGACAGTTTTTCAAATTTTTCCTTACCACTTTCCAATGTTTTTACCTGTGTTGAAAGTCTTATGTTATATACCGTGTCTTTTAATTTTTTATAAAATAACTCATATAGCTTTATAAGCATCTCATCCGTCAGTTCCATTTTATCTGAAATCTTTATATTCTTATTGACCTTATAATCCGCAAAAACCTTTGCGGTCTTTTTTAATATTTTCTGACTTTCTTCATCCAATACAAGCTGTTCTGCACATTTGAAAATAAGTCTTTTTTCAGTTCTTCCTGAAAGGTGCATCCTAAATCCATCCACATTAAAAAGTGAATCCATTTTTATTTTTCTAACTCTTATATCAGGATTTTTAAGTTCAAGTTTCTCAACACAATATCTTATTGCTGCATCCTCAGATTTTTCCAACTTTTTTGCAAGGTAAACAGGAACAAATTCCAAAGTTCTTATTTTATTGCCTTTCTTATCATCTGATTCAACAAGCATAAAATACGCTCCGCTTGCCTTGTTATACGCACCATATTTTTCTGTTGCACAAAGCCTGTCATCCTCTAAATTATTTTTTACAGGAATTTGACCTTTACCTTTTTTCATTATCTGCTGGTCAAATAAGCCTCCTCTGACTTCATATGCTTTTCTTGTAAACAGTATGTTATTTTTCCTCATCACCTTATTTACAGTAACAATAGTTCCATTTTTACCTGATACCCATGCTGTTTCATCACCCCGTCTGACTGTCTCCTGTTCAAACATCTTTTTAAGATTGTATGTTCTTCCCGGATTGTTTCTTATAAACCATGCCGCATCTTTTGTAAATTTAACATAGTATGTATTTCCAACTACAATATTTAAGTAAGCATCTTTCGCATGGTGATAATCATTTATGCTCCTTACTTTTGTAAATTTAAATTTATGTCTAAATTCACTTACCGCATTAGCCTTTGCATATACTATCTCCGACTCTGGATATGCCTTTGTGAGAAGCTGCGTCACTGCTTTTGTACTCTGTCTTGTTTCTACAAGCTGTCTTGCGATAAAACCGGACAGCTCATTTTCACTAAATCCATCACGCCTTGTCAAACGGTGATATTTTTCCTTTGAAATTAAATCTTTCTTTTTAAGCATATCCCATAACGTTTTTGACTTGTCCATATATTCCTTTGGCACCGGAAAAACATCTGTTTTATTGCTGTTCAATTCTCTTTTTACAAGAACTCTGTTGTCAAGACTATCATCCATGACCTTTGACTGCGGATATATATGATCTATATCATACCTGTTTGTAAACAAATCTTCTATGTCTATCACTTCATTTGAATACATACATCTTCCCATCTGGGTATAATACAAAAACAATTTATCACTTCTAAGTTTATTATCATCTTCCTTTACAAGATTTTCATAAATCTCAGGTGCTTCTTTTTTACAATATTTATATTTTTCCAAAAGCCTTGATTTTCTTGAAACTTTTACATCACCTTTTTGTCCCGGTTCTCTTGCCATCTCAACAAATATACTCTCCGGCTTCCCTCCCATTATTTTTGATATTTCTTCTACTATTTTTAAAGTCTGCCATACAGGTCTTTTGACCGCCGGTGATACATAAAGTTTCTGAACATCATCATATGTTACCACCTCAGATTTATCTTCTGCCTCATCATTCAATCTTTTTATCTCTGAAAGATAATCATACTTGTTGCTGAGAAGCTGCATAAGATTTTCATTTGTCTCCCAAAGTGCTGATATTATATTTAGCACTTCACCCGTTTCTTTATTGACCGACTCTACTTCTTCTAAAAATTCTTTTGAAAGTCTTCCCCATCCTGTATATTTCTTGGCTGCAAGCTGGATCACCTGTTTATCACTAAGCTCCGGATATTTAATCTTAAGTCGTTTTTTAAGCATCTTTTGTGAGTCTGAAAATGCCGTAATATCTTTTATTATATCCTCTTTCTGATTTTGACTTAACTCTATATCTCCTGCTATCTGTTTTATATCATGATATGCCTTAAGAGAACTTTTAAAGTTCTGGTCAAATCCCGACAATTCCTGTTCTCTTTCTATAATACCGCTTCTTATAAGAAAATCTTTAACTTTCTTTCCCGTTACCCTCTGGTATTTCTTAAAAACATTTTCATAGACAGCCTGCTTTATCTCAACTGACACTTTTTCCCCGTCAATCCTTAAATTGTTAAGTTCATTTAAAACCATAAATTTTGAATAGAGCAGCGATTCTTTAGGTAAAACATCTTTTCCTATAAGATATGTGCATTTATTTGTCATTCTTCCGATAAATTTTCCGGCACTTTCCTCTGCATCAATCTTACTCTCAAAATTCCACGGATAAATCTTTCCATCCTGTTTTCTTACTGCCCAGCTGTTGCCACCTTTGTCAGAATGATATGTATTAAGTGGTCCGACATAATATGGAATACGAAACTTAAATATTGCCTTTATCTTGTCTGTGTTTGTATAACCCTCATCATCTTTTTCACTCAAAAACGGATAATACAAAGCTGCATTTTTTAATATGCGGTCAAGCTCTGCCTCATGCAGCTGGTAAGGTATTACACTATTATCACTTATTATCTGCTTAGGCAAAAATGTTTCATTTTCTATCTCATTTATGATACTTTCAGCAATTTCCTTTTCTTTTTCATCCTCAAAATTTATCTTATTTAAAGTTTTCTTCAGAAATGAATAAAAATCAGCTTTTGTGCATTTTTTATCTATAGGTACTTTCTTCCCATTCTTTTTAACCATACCAATATATGCACTATAATTTGCCTGCTTTTCAGGTAATCCGAAAATCAGCTTATATTCATCCGGTCTTGTTTTTAAAAGTGCTTTTAACTTTTTCAGATCAGTCCTATGCTTTTCATATATCTTTACTTTTGCTTCTGAAATATATGTTGAACCCTCTAATATATCACTGAGTACCGCCCAGTCGTAAAGAGCCTTTCCGGCAGCTATCAATAAAAATCTTTCTGCTAAAATTTCCTCCACATTCGCAATATATTCATCATAATTAGAGTCAGCAAAAGAAATTTTACTTTTCTCCATTTCATCAAGTGATTTGTCAGCAAATATCTCACTTAATTTAACCGTACAGCCTGTAATCAATGCCGCAAGTGCCTTTTTCTGCTTGTCCCCTCCTGCTATTATCTTTCCTAAATCCTGCTTTTTTGCCATTTTACTTTTTTGTCTTGATTTCAACAAATCTTCTATATCTTTTAATTTTTCTTCATCCACCGTTATCTCAATATCATTATCCAATGCTACCCCACAAAAAGCCTTAAATGCACTGCCAAAATCCGTCACCTCAGACATCTTCTTTCCCTCAAACAAAAAATGTCCTCTATGCTTAATGATATGATGTATTGCAAGATAAACAAGTCTTATATCATACTTTTGCGTCCACTCGTTTACAAGCGTATTTCTCAAATGAAATATAGTTGGAAACTGCTCATGATAATCTTTATCTGTAAATCCATCATCACAAAAAAGTGCATATGGTAATTCTGGCTGCTTTCCGTTTATATCTCTCTTATCTTCAATCCAATACTTACTTTCTTTCATTCTCTGATAAAAACCAATATCAACCTTTGATATTTCATTACTGAATATTTCCTGCAACAATTCCATTCTCTGTTTTCTACGCTGTGTTCTTCTTCTCGCAGCACGAAATGTTCTTCTTGCCTCTGCCGTATCAGCAGTTTTAAACAATCGCACTCCCCAAAGAGCCTTTCCATGTTTCTTGATTATATTATATTTATCATCAGTGACAGCCCAGCCTACTGACGCTGTCCCCATATCAAGACCTACATAATATTTTTGCTTCATAATTTCAAATACCTCCTTGACAATTTTATATTTTTATTATATCATACTTATAGATTAAGTACCATACTTGATCTTACATCATAAGTTCAAATAAAAATTTATTCAAATCGCCTTAGGGCATCACAGTGTGTGAATTTAAAAAACTCGTTCTTAACGGGTTTTTTGTTTTAAATTTTATATGTAATATATCGCGGGTAACGGCAAGAATATTACTCAATTGTATGTTTGTCTCCGCAAATGACGGGACTCTAATTTAGAATATCATTCAATTGTATGTTAATCTCCGCGGATAACGGGATGTAAATTTAGAATATTATCCAATCGTATATTAAATGACTTATAATATAAAAACAAAAATGATAATGCTTATTAAGACTTTAATATCTCAATAAGCATTATCATTTTTCATATACCTTATTTAATATAACATATTTTAACTTTATAATAATTTTAATAATATCGTATGAATTTTATTAAAATTGAAACATTCTATTTCTTAATTACACCAATTCCTTTATAAAACTCTCAATCCTGTCAAGTCCCTTCTCGATCTGCTCAATAGATATAGCATATGAGAGACGGAAGCAATCAGGGAATCCAAAATCTGCACATGGTACGATAGCTGTATTGTACTCATTGATAAGTATGTCTGCCATCTGTGGAATGCTGTCTATCTTTGTTCCCTTATATGACTTTCCAAGTACCGCACTGCCGTCTACGAACACATAAAATGCTCCCATTGGCTCAAGCGTATCAAGAAGTTCCATGTCACAGATTCTCTTGTACATGTATTTACGACGCTTGTCAAATTCAGCATGCATCTTCTCCACTGAATCCTGTGGTCCTGTAAGTGCTTCTACTGCTGCTTTCTGTGCTATTGAGTTTGGATTTGATGTCTGGTGGCTCTGTACGCTTCCCATCATCTTTGCGATTTCTTTTGATGAACCTGTGTAACCTATTCTCCATCCTGTCATCGCATAGCTCTTTGCAAGTCCGCTGCATGTAATAGTTCTGTCATATATATCTTTTCCAAGTGATGCAATGCTTATATGCTTCTGCTCACCATAAACAAGCATCTCATACATTTCATCTGCTACTACATAGAAGTCTTTTTCTACTGCAACTTTTGCGATTGCACGAAGTTCCTCTTCTGTGTAAAGCATTCCTGTAGGATTGTTTGGTGTATTTAATACAAGTGCCTTTGTCTTATCAGTTACTGCTGCTACAAGATCATCAGCTGTAAGTTTAAAGTTCTGCTCTTTTGTTGTAGTAACTATAACAGGTACACCCCCTGCAAGTTTTACTATCTCAGGATAGCTAAGCCAGAATGGTGCAGGGATTATAACCTCATCACCAGGATTTAAAAGTGCAGTAAATATATTTGTCAGTGAATGTTTTCCACCATTGCTTATTACGATCTGGTCTGTATCGTAATCAAGTCCATTAAATTCTTTGAACTTTTTAGATATAGCTTCTTTTAATTCGTTTGTTCCTGAAGCCGGTGTATATTTTGTAAAACCGTCTTTAATTGCTTTGATTGCTGCTTCACAGATGTTTTCAGGTGTGTTAAAATCAGGCTCGCCCGCTCCAAATCCAACTACATCCTTTCCCTGTGCTTTAAGTTCTTTTGCTTTTGCTGTAATTGCAAGAGTTGACGAAGGTTTAACTGCTGCTGCTTTCTTTGATAATTCTAATGACATGTTTCTAACCTCATTCCTGCGACTTTATCGCATAAGTAATTTAATATTTTTACGCCTGTATCAAAAAATATTATTCAGAATGAATTTTATTCATGATACAATTGTAATTATCTCACAATACACATACGCGCGTCAATATATATGTTTACAATTATGTCAAAAAAATATACCTTAAAATTGTAAAAATTAACAAAACTTCTACAATTTCAAGGTATAATAATGTAATTTACTGTTTATTCTTAATTTTCTTAATTCTTAAAGCTGTGTATTGGTGCCGGAATCCTTCCGCCCCTGTTTACAAACTCACTGCAGTCAAACTCATTTACAGGCATTACAGGTGCATAACCTAATAATCCTCCAAATTCAACCATCTCTCCAACTTTCTTGCCCGGAACAGGGATAAGTCTTGCAGCCGTTGTTTTCTGGTTTATCATTCCTATAGCCATTTCATCAGCAATAATACCTGCTATTGTCTCAGGTTTCGTATTTCCCGGTATTGCTACCATGTCAAGTCCTACTGAGCAAACACATGTCATTGCCTCAAGTTTTTCAAGCGTAAGTGCTCCGTCCTGAACAGCATTTATCATTCCCTGATCCTCACTTACAGGTATAAATGCTCCGCTAAGTCCACCTACATATGAAGATGCCATTACACCACCCTTTTTAACCTGATCGTTAAGCATAGCGAGTGCTGCTGTTGTTCCCGGTGCTCCTGCTCTCTCAAGACCCATCTCCTCAAAGATATCTGCAATACTATCTCCTATAGCAGGTGTAGGTGCAAGTGAAAGATCGATTATTCCAAATGGTATGTCAAGTCTCTTTGAAGCTTCAAGCGCAACAAGCTGACCCACTCTTGTAATCTTAAATGCAGTCTTTTTGATTTTTTCGCAAAGTGCTCCAAAGTCAAGTCCATGTGCAGATTCAAGTGCTTTTCTCATAACACCCGGTCCGCTTACTCCGACATTTATTATCTCATCAGCTTCAGTAACACCATGAAATGCTCCCGCCATAAAAGGATTGTCATCAGGTGCATTACAAAATACAACGAGTTTTGCACATCCGTTGCAGTCACAGTCAACCGTTACATCAGCAGTTTCACGGACAATGTCACCCATAAGTCTTACTGCATCCATATTTAATCCGGTCTTTGTTGAGCCAACATTTACTGAACTACACACAAAATCAGTAGCCTTAAGTGCTTCAGGTATAGAACGGATAAGAAGCTCATCACTCTTTGTCATTCCTTTTGAAACAAGTGCTGAATATCCTCCGATAAAATTTACTCCAACTTCTTTTGCAGCTTTGTCAAGTGTTTTTGCTATCGTCACATAATCCTCAGGTGTCTTACATGCAGAACCCCCGATAAGCGCAATAGGTGTAACTGAAATTCTCTTGTTTACGATTGGAATACCATATTCAAGCTCTATCGCTTTTCCTGTAGGAACAAGGTCTTTTGCAACAGTTGTGATACGGTTATATATTTTTTCATTTAATCTGTCGAGATCATCATCTATACAATTTAAAAGGCTTATACCAAGTGTAATCGTTCTTACATCGAGGTTTTCCTTTTCGATCATATCATTAGTTTCTTTAACTTCTGCTATATTAATCATACTAACTCCCCTCATTAAATTCTATGCATCTTGTCGAAAATGTCTTCACGCTGTGCCTTTATCGTACAACCCATATCCTCACCTATCTTTTCAAGAGCACTGTTAAATCCCGCAAAGTCTGTTTTGCACTCTGCAACATCAGCGATCATCATCATGTTGAAAAATCCACCTACGATCGTCTGTGAAATATCAAGAATATTTACATTGTTTTCTGCAAGGTATGTACAAACCTTTGCAATAATACCAACACTGTCCTTACCTACTACTGTTATAACTGTTTTTTTCATTTTATCTTTTCCTTTCTTATCTTAAAGCACAACCATTTTGGAAGGCTCCTTTCTCTTTGCTACTGACAGGTCAAAATCAAGATCTTTTAATCCCATTTCTTCCCATAACTGACACTTTACTGCTTCAAATGCAAGCTGCGGATAATTGTTTTCTTTTGATAAATGTGCAAGAAATGCATATTTTAAATTTTTATTTATCACCTTACACAACAGACTGCCTGAATCTTCATTTGATAAATGCCCATACTCACTTAATATCCTTCGCTTAAGCTTATATGGATATTTTCCGGCTTCAAGCATACTTATATCATGATTTGCCTCTATAAAAAGCACATCCGTATCTTTTAAATGCTCTATCGTATAATCATCATATTTTCCAAGATCAGTTGCTATACTTGCCTTATGCCCCTCTGCCGTCAATGTATAACCTACTGGATCAGCAGCATCATGCGAAGTAGAAAACGGCATTACCGTTATCCCACCCATAGCTACCGGCTCGTCTGCATGTACTTCAAAAAGATGATTCATTGAAATAACACCTTTTTTGTCTTTAAGCCTTATGGCATCAAGTGTCCCACCAGTTGCATAAACAGGAGTGTCAAACATTTTTACCATCATGTTTATACCCTGGATATGGTCGGTATGTTCATGTGTTACAAATATTCCACTTAACTGTTCAGGAGAAACACCTATCTTTTTAAGACCTTCTACTATCCTTTTGCGACTTACTCCGGCATCTATCAAAATGTTTGTGTCACCACTGCCAACATATGTACAGTTTCCACTGCTGCCGCTGGCAATACTGCATACTCTCATATCTACCTCATTTCTTTATTATATCCCATTCTTACACTGTTTTTTTACGCATAGTGTAAAAATTTTTAATCTTCTAATTTTCACACTACCCACTGTATCACAATTTCGTCACCATCATTTACAGGTGTCATAAAATCACCATGTATACCATTTACTAATGTTTCGAGATGGTCACCGTGAGCCACTGATGTATCTACAGGATAAAAATCAAGTACATCTACAAGAATATATTTTTCTTTTCCTTTCATAACAACTGTATCACCATTTACTTTAACAGTTATATCATGAATATCACCTTTTAATACAGCAGGATTATTTTTTATATCGCCCGTCTTGTCTGTGATGTCTTCTTCACTGTCATCTGCGGCTTTACTTTCCCCGGCTGTCTCACCTCCGGTACTGTGAGTTTCAACCTGCTGTAGTTCTTCTTCTACACCATCTGTACCGATAACATTTTCTGAAGTATTCAGCCTTTCCCCATCTTGGCTGTTCATTTCATCTAAATTATCTATTTCATCTGAAACTGCCGTATCAGAATCCTCACTAATTCTCGCTTTTTCCTGACTTTCCTCAATCTCTTCTATTGAATAAACAGTCTCCTCTGGAAATTCCGGTTCTCCATACATTTCAAAAAGTTCATTATAATTTGGCTCTTCTTTTTTAATCTCACACAATATCGAAAAATTATCGTAAACCTTTGTATCCATATCAGCAGGCACATTATTTACATATACCTTTCCACAATATATGATATCCATAAACTCAAGAACCTGTTTCAATGTATAATAATCCTGAAACTCTATCGCATCGCCATCTTTTATGTCATAAAAACCAGATACAAACTCTCCATTTACAATAACAAATCTAGGACATAAAACTTCTTTTTTATTAAATGTAAATTTAATCGTCGACTTGTATTCAGGTATATCCTCGATTTCGAGTTCAGCATCCTGTCCCATCGTAGATGGCTTTATATCTATCTTGGCATTTTGTGTGACAGGCGTATTCATACCGACTTCTACGCCATTCATTTTTATAACGCTTGATTCCCCCTGTTCTCCTCTGAGCATTCTCTTTTCACCATTTACAGTGTAAATAATGCTTTTTCCTCTCTTAGGGAACAAATCTTCATTTGGAAAGCCCACATTAAGTGCCGCATCTATAACCGTCAGTTTTCCATTATCATAAAGTTTGATACGTTCATCATTTATATTTACAAAAATGAAATTATTTCGCTGTTCATAAAAATTTAAACATATTCCTACAGGTGTAACAAGAAGTGAGTCCACCTTTATATCATCCTGCATAAAGGTAATGTTACCCATAACTTCTGAACCCCTTAGTGCAACTCTTTCTTTTGGAAGTTCAAGGAACTCTGCAAGACTCTCTACAAATCCTCTTACCTTGCCGCCACCTCCGACTACAAATACAGCACTTACTGATTTTCCACCATTAAGTTCTATAATCTTGTCAGCAACACTCTTAGTAATTGAATATACCGTATCTTTTACTACCTCTGCTATTTCATCAGAAGACACTTTATACAGAAGTCCCATAATATCATTAAATTCAACTTCATCCTGCTCTGTACTTTTACACTTTAATGCATCTGCCTCATTAAAATCTGTCAGATAATGTTTTGCAAGACATTCTGTAATCTCATCTCCGGCACTTGGTATCATTCCATATGCAATAATGCTTCCATCTTTTGTTATTGAAATATCTGAGGTTCCTGCCCCTACATCAACAAGTGCGATATTAAGTAGTCTGAATCTCTCAGGTATGGCAACATTTATAGCTGCAATAGGCTCCAGTGTAAGATTGGCAACATAAAGCCCTGCTCTCTCAACTGCTGCGTAAAGTCCATCAACTACTTCATCAGGAAGGAATGTGGCAATAAGCTCACATGAAATCTTGTTACATTTATGTCCTTCAAGATTTGTTATGGCATAATCATTCTGATAATAATGTTTAACTGAATATCCAACACAGTAAAATTTTATATCATCACTTTTTTTCTCTTCCCTTAATTTTTCATATGCGTTCTCAACACCAAGCATATCAAGAGTATATATGTTTTCTGTCGTAACAACTGTCTCAGAATTAAAGTCAATTTCTGCTTTTGCCTCTACGGTCATAAGAACACGGCCGGCGGCTGCTATGCAGACATCTTTATAGATACGCCCTGTCATCTGCTCAAGTCTGTCACGAATCTCACTTATGGTAGATGCTACCATATTTATGTCATGTATCTGCCCGTCCATCATTGCTCTTGTCTCATGTTCTTTTGAGGTCTGTGCAACTACGGTAAAACCTTTTGTATCACGGTAACCGACTGTTCCGACAATACTTCTTGTGCCTATATCAAGACCAAAAACAAGTTGTTCCGGGACACCTTCCATATTCACTCTTTTAATCTCGACATTTTCTGTCTCATCTATCACTATGGAACCCCCTTAATTATCACAATTATCAGTATTTTACCAAATAAATTATTATAATACAAGTCTTAAAGATGCACGAAACAGGGCAAACGCATAAAAAATCAATTTCTCTATATATTCTAAATTGCAATGGTATAACATACTTATCTTCTTATCAAATCTTTTATCCAATTTCATCAAATTGTAACAGATTTTTCTTAAATTACATACATAATTACAACCACAAATATTACCCTATAAACCCTATTTATCCAGAAAATGTTCCCTATTAGGATATTCTTCTCTATAGGCTTCCAGTGCTGCTGTCTGAATAATTTCAAATTCTTTATCCATTCTGAATATATGCGGTGTTAAAAATGCAATTTTGCTTATTTGTTCAGCTATCTTTTTTGCAATTCCTTCATCTGATAATTGTCCCATTCCAAAAACTGCTGATGTAAAACCTCTTCCACTTCTACTTACATGAATAAATTTTTTAAATGTATTCTTTAATTCATCTTTAAGAATGTCACGCTGTTCTTCAGACAAAAGTTCATAGTTATCAATACATAAATTATTAATAATCTTACATAACTTTTTTCTTTTTGCTCCGCTCACATCAGTGGATCCACTTTCTGATATGTATTTCATTTCCATAAGATATCCTATAAATAGGTCTTTTTTAGGTTTTCTTTTTCCATATCTTGCTATCCATAATCTTCCTCTCAATTCTTTATTATCATCTGACTCTATATTTTCCTGAAAAATTTTTAATCTTTTCTCAGGCTCCATTTCTTTGTAAAATTCCTCATTCCACATATATTGACTGACCTACCTTTATTTTAAGAATTTGTCTATATTACTTTTTTCAACTTTTTTGTATTGGGACACATAGTATTTTTCTTGTTGTAAATTATGTTTTTCCAAACTATTTCCCTGAAAAATATCAACTACCAATCGTGAGATTTCTAACGCCTGATCCTCTTTGTCGTTGTATACAGTCCCCTGTATTTCTCCATTCTTTATTGCCTCTAACGCATCATCCAAACCATCAATGCCAAAAATGATCGGCCACTGTTTTTTGTCATATCTTGATTTCTTATATACTTCCAAAGCTCCTAACGCCATTTCATCATTATTGGATATTATCATTTCAATCTTGTCACCATACTGTTTAATTAATTGATTTGTTCTGTTTTCTGCCTGTCCCCTATTCCAATCCGCAAACTGATAACTTAGTTTTTCTAATTTTATGCCTTTACCTATAATTGTTTTTACAGAACAATCTGTTCTGCTTATGGCATCCTGATGTCCGGCTTCACCTTCCAGTAATACATATTGAATTTTTCCATCATGGTTTTTATCAACTTCTTTATTCTTTTTAATGTATTTTGCTGCTATCTGCCCCTGAATTTTACCTGACTGTTCAGCATTGCTACCGACATAATAAAGTTTGTCCCATTGTTTCAAATCCTCTCTAACCGGTTCCCTGTTAAAGAAAATAATTGGTATATTACTTTGCCTTGCCATTTTGATGATTTTAGATGGTTCCGTTCTATCTACCAAATTTACGCACATTATATCGCACCCCGCATCGATCATTTCTTCAACAGCTTCATTTTGGTCTCTTTGATCATTATCACCATTTATTTCAGATACCATTATTTTCATATTCTTTTTTTCCAGAGTCTTTAAGTTTTCTTTTAACCGTTCTTTTAATGCATTTATAAAAGGATCATCCTGAGTATATGTTACAATTCCTACTCTAAGCAGGCTCTTTTTCTCTTCTTTATCATTTCCACAACCGCAAATATTACAGACTAAAATCATTAACAAGATCATACCTGTAACAATCTTCTTTTTCTTATTCATATGAGTATAAAAACCTTTCCATATCAGTAGTAAATAAATCTCTCTTATGCACTATTTTATGTTCCACATTAATACTTTTCATTACATAAAAAGGATGGTTTAATCTTTCAGAGATTTCCTTAACACTTTTATACCCTATTTCATAACCATCAGGAATCACCGTACATTCTACTTTCCCATAATCCACAAGGACCAGAGATTCAACATCGCTTCCTACACCATATATTTTTGCACCGCTATACGAATCTTCCCTTGCATTTTCGCCCAAATTATCTAACAAATAGCTGTCTAGCACTACCATTGCATCAACTTTACTCTTACGATTCACTATTTTCCAAATATTTTTATTCTCTATACCGTTATATTTCCATGCAACTTTCATTCCACTGTCTTTTATTGCATCTTGAAATCCCTTGTATCTGTCAACGGTTTCTTCTTTTTCTTCCTGCCCTAATACAACACCTATTTTATTTATTGATTTTCCAACCATTTCTCTTCCAAGGCTATAGCCAATTTTATAATTATCTGGCTTTATTACAGGGTATTCGGATTTTTTATTTTCTCCCAAATAAACATCATCAGTTACTAATATAAAAGGCTTGTCCCCACAAATAGTCTTCATTTCTGTTTTTGTGTTCCTTCCCGGAGCCGGACTTATTATAAAAGCATCAACTTTATTCTCTATTTGTTCATTAATTAATTCTTTTTGATCGTCTATGTTATTGATTTCATTAGTATTGCATATGATCAAATGAATATTATTGACTTTGGCTGACTCTTTTAATCCTTTTATGAAAGAATCCCAATTTTTGTCACCGAAATTTTGTACGATTACTGCAACTCTCTTTTCCATTTCGTTTTGGTCAAACATTTTCATAACGAAAAAAAGCGCCAATACACACAATATAATTTCTGTAGCAAGAAAGATAACTTTATTTTTTTTCATTTTCATCCTTCCTTTCTACACTTTTCTCCTCCAGTTTGTTCTGATTTTCACTATTAAACGGGATTGCCGGTATATGTATTGTAACTTTTGTTCCCTCGTCAGCTTCACTTTCAACTTTAAGTCCATATTTTTCACCAAACATCAACTGAATTCTGTTATGAACATTTATTACACCTACACCTGAACCGTGTTTCGGAACTTTGCTATTATCCGTAAGAATATTTTCTACTACTTCCTCTCTCATACCAATTCCATTATCTTCCACGGATATATATATATCATTCTCAATCTTTCTTCCCGTAACAATTATCATTCCGTCTTCGTCCACATCCATGTCGCCTACACCATAATATATTGCATTTTCTAATAGTGGCTGTATTACTAACTTGACAATACAGTAATCATTAATTTCCTCATCTATATCAAACTTAATGCCAAATCTCTCCTTGTATCTTACCAGCTGAATGCTCATGTAACTTTTACTGTGTTGTATTTCGTCGGCTATTTTTATTATTGTTTTTCCTTTTGACAAACTGATTCTAAGTAATTTTGCCAACTCCGAAATCATCAATACCGCTTCCGTATTTCTTTTTGCCTCTACCATCCATGTAATTGATTCTAATGTGTTATATAAAAAATGTGGATTTATCTGGCTTTGCAATGCTGCTAATTCACTTTTTCTTCTTTGCGTCTGCTGTTTAATAATCTCGTCCGTTAATTCCTCAATCCGTTCATATGATTTCTGAACTGAATATCCCAAATGTCGTATTTCTGATGAGCCTCCAACATAAATATCATTTTTACCACCTACTTCATAAACTTTAACCGATTCATCTAATTCTCGAATAGGTTTTGAAATTCTTTTTGAAATAAATCTATTTACAACCAAAAGCATAATCAACAATATTATGATTGTTATTACAATATAATATCTAAACTGATTCATGATCATAATCTGTGTGCTTTCTGGCACAACCCCTACAACTTTCCAACCTGTATATGCCATATTGCTTATAACATAATTTGCTTTTCTTCCATTTAATTTAAGCTCATATATTCCTTCTTCATATGAAGCTATTTCTTTACTGTTTTCAGTTATTTTTTTTCTGTCAATTTCTGTTTTTCTAGGGTGATAAATAATATTGCCGCTGCCATCGCATAAATAATAGTATATACCATTAGATTTTCCGTTAATTCTTTCAAACGCTTCTTCTATAACTGAATACTTCATATCTACCAATAATACTCCGCTTGTCGGTTCTTCACCATCATTTATATCGACTGAACGGCTAAGAGAAACAACCCAATTATATTTATATGTTCCATCCATAAAAATATTTTGTAAATGTGGCATAGAAAAATGAATATTCTCTATTTCCTTTTTTGCATTATAAAACCAAGCCTGTTTTTTTATTTCTATGTTATTTTTTTCTGACGATATTGGTTCTGATGCCATAAGTTTTCCATCATTATCGTATAAAACCAAGCTTTGAATTTTGTCAGAGTTTGTTTCATAAAGCAAACTAAACTGATCATTAAATTCCTGACTTGAAACATCATATTGCTGAACAATGTTATAATTTGCTGCATTTGAAATCTGCCTGATATTGTACAAATCTGAATTCATTTTTTCCACTACACTATCTACTATTCCTTCAGTGCTTGATATATTTGTTTCTTTAACTGACATTTTAAACCTATTATAGATCAACAACCCCATAACAATAGTGATTATAATCGTAAGCATAGTTAGAACAGTCATTATTATTGACTGTATATCAAGACCTATGAATTCCCCTTTGTTAAACCATTTTTTTGTTCTTCCATTATCAATCTTTTTCCCGCCTGTTTTACTTTTATTTTTCAACATTCCATTCCTACATATATTTATGATTTTAATTTTGCTTTTCTATATTTAGATGGTGAAATTCCAAATTTTTTTTTGAATACATAACTGAAATAATTTGCATCCATATAACCAACCATTTCACCAATCTTGTAACTTTTCTCATTTGTATCCAAAATCAATCTTGCCGCAATGTCCATTCTGTAATCTGTTAAATAAGAAACAAAAGATATTCCTGTTTCCTTTTTAAATACAGAAGAAAAATATGAATTAGACACTCCCATTATTGAGCAAACCTTATTCAAAGATAAATCTTCTTCCATGTATCTGTCTGCGACAATATTTTTTGCATCATTTATTAATCTTCGCGATTTACTGATTCGCACATTTTTCAATTGTTTTCCTATTTCTGTAGAAACTTTCACAATCCATTTTTTTAATGTATTTTCATCCATATTAGGCACTTTTTCATATGGATTGCTCATTTCCCCAAGAAAATCATTAAAGTCAATAAAATTATTTTCACAAAATCTGTAAAAACCTCCTACCATTTCCATTGTGTATAGCTTATATTGGCTAACTGTATTGGAATTACTATGTATTCTGTCAACTTCCCTGTTTGTTGTATCCTCTATTGCCTTTTCGTTTCCTAAATAAATAGCCTTAAACAATTCATGCATCTTTATTTCTTCTGACTGTAACCCCATATTTTGTTTATTTAATGTTATTTCATCAATGTTTATAGCTCTCTTTGTTCCGTACAACACCCTATATGATACAGCTTCTCTTGCTCCATCATAAGAATTATTAATATTCAATATGGTGTCATATACCATACCAATACCTGCAGTTACTACTGCTCCGATCACCCTGTTAACCCACTTGCAGAACTTATCGCAGGCATCGGTAAGCTCTACTGTCTCTTCCTTTGATTTCAACTCTATGATAAGAACTGTATTTCCTAAATATATAAATTCCCTACACTTGAATTTTTCCACTATTCTTGCTTTTATTTCTCTCTCAACTGACATAGATAATAATAATGGTGACATTTCTTCCGGAACATTATTTTCTGAAGTGTGAAAAACTGCACAGCAAAAATACGGTCCCTTTAAATCTATCTTGTACACCTGTAAAAATTTTTTATATTCACTTTCATTAACTCTTCCCTCTATTAATGAAACAAAAAAGTTAGCCTGAATAATTGGCAAAACATCATTGAAATAATTTTCAAGCTTTTGAACATTTAATTTTTCTTCTCTTTCTTTGTCCAAAGAATTCTTAACACGTTTAAGACATTCTGACAATTCAATTGCGTTAATTGGTTTAAGCATATATTCATCTACTTCAAGATGTACCGCCTCTTTTGCATACTCAAACTCATCAAACCCCGTAAAAATAATTACATGCACATTTCTGTATTCATCATTTAACCTTTTTGATAATTCTAAGCCATCCATATATGGCATTCTTATGTCAGTTATAACTATATCGGGTTGCAATTTTTCTACCAGTTCCAATGCCTTTACTCCATTTGTTGCACTACCTACAATCTGTAGATCTAATTGTTCCCAAGATATTCTGTTTTTAATGGCTTGAATTACTACTTCTTCATCATCAACCAAAATAACTTTATACTTATCCATATTTCTTTTTCCTGTATTCCCATTGTTTTTTATTTCTATATTTCTTCCACCTGTTTCTCATTATAACAAATCATTAATCTTTTTTAAACCAATTTAAACTAAAAGCCGTTCCTTTAATCAACCAGATAATCAGAACGACTTTTAGCTTTATCATTAAGAAATATTTATTTTTTCTGTACATATTTAAGACAGTCAAGTGTTACTGCTGCAAGGATGATAATACCTTCAAAAATAAACTGAAGGTTTGTATCAATTCCAAGAATTGTAAGTGAATATGTAAGAGAAGTGAAAATAAGTACACCTGTTACTACACCTGAAATCTTTCCAATACCACCTGTAAATGATACACCACCAACTACACATGCCGCAATTGCATCCATATCCCATCCTTGACCATATGCTGCACTACCCGAACCTACCATTCTGTTACATTCAAGCCATGAGCCAAATCCGTAAAGAATACCTGCAAGAATGAAAGCTCCCAAAGTCACCTTAAATACTGAAATACCTGAAACCGCTGCTGCTTCCGGATTTCCACCTACCGCAAACAAATTCTTTCCAAAAGTTGTTTTGTTCCAAATAAACCACACAATTGCTATAGCGACTATTGCCCAAAGTATAATTGTTGGGAAACCACCTATTTGAGGAATAAAAATATTAGGGATTGATGCGTCAATTGCACCAAATGAAACACCTTTTGTTGCATATGTAACTAAACCAAAGATGATAAGCATATTAGCCATTGTCGAAATAAATGGATGCATCTTAAATTTAGCCATAAAGAAGCCTGCTATCATAGAAAAGAATGTTGTCAAGATAACGCAAACAACCAATGCCAATATTGCTCTTGATACAGGACTCATACTTGAAAAATCAAATATATGACCAAATACTCCGCCTGTATTAACACCACTATGCATTATTATGGTCGACGCTACCATGCCCATACCAACCATACGACCAACAGAAAGATCTGTTCCTGTTAAAAGAATCAATCCCGCAACACCAAGAGCTAAGAACATTCTAGGGGAAGCCTGTTGTAAAATGTTAAGTATATTTGTGTATGTAAGCAACTGTGTATTTTTTACTATTGGAGTTATTGCACATAATCCAATAAATATTAGAACAATAACAATATATAATCCATTCTTGTAAAGGAATTGTGACAAATTAAATGAATACTTGTAGTTCTCTATACTCTGCGCTCTCTTTTGAGCAAATGTATACTTTGACATTCGTAACAAATCAATTAAATGATACTTATGTAAAAATGCATCATGTTTTCTGTCCTTGATCTCCTGACACTTTGACTCATGTGACATTTTGGCATCATATAATTTATTTTTGTAAACATATTTTTCATCTCTAATTTCATCCGAATCGGATAATGCACTTAACCGTGCTGTATGTTCTTCTTTTAATATTGCACATTTTTTTTCATACTCTTTGTTTTCAGCCTCTTTTTCAGCCTCACAACTATTAACTACTTTATTGTAATATAGGCTGTTGTATTTTTCTGAAAGATAATTTTCAGCTTCGGCAATTAATTTTTTCACCTTATCTTTATTGCGACTTTCAATTGCTTTTGCCTCTTCTAATGCTTTCTTATCACTTTCAATAATTTTTACTTTTTCTTCTTTTGATAGATTTTTACTTTCTTTTACAACTGCAATATGGTTCTTCAAGCTCCTAACTTTATCCGTACCATCTAGACGTAAAGCATCTATCTGCTCCTGTATTTTTCCTATATATTCATCTATGGGCTCACGAAGTTTTAACTCTTCTTCAGCCGAAAGAACAAAACCTTTTTCTGCCATTTTTTTGCTCCTCTCTTTTACAAATACTTAGCACTAAGTCTTAGTAATTCTTCCTGATTTGTTTCTTTTGTATTAACTATTCCTGCAAGATGTCCGTTAGACATAACCCCTATTCTATTAGTTATACCTAGAATTTCTGGCATTTCGGATGAAACAACAATAATTGTTTTTCCCTGCTTTGCCATATTGATAATCAATTCGTATATTTCATACTTTGCTCCGACATCGATACCTCTTGTCGGATCGTCCATCATAAAAATATTAGGTGAACGTTCAAGCCATCTACCGAATATTACTTTCTGCTGATTACCACCTGAAAGGCTTGTAATCATATCATCAGGTCCCATACACTTAGTGTGCATAACTTTGATTTCATTTGCCGTTGTACGAACCATTTCATCTTTAGATAACGCTACTCCCTTTTTATAATGGTTCATGTTTGCAATAGTAGTATTAAACGTAATGTCTCCCTTTAGGAATAATCCATTAGCCTTTCTTTCTTCTGTTATAAGTGCAAATCCATGATCCATTGCATCTTTGGTCGACGTGAAATTCATTATTTTGCCATCATAGATCACATTTCCTGCTGCTCTTGTACGCATTCCAAATATCGTTTCGAGCAATTCTGTTCTTCCTGCACCTACAAGTCCATATAATCCAAAAATTTCTCCTTTTCGTATATCAAAAGATATATTTTGAAGTTTTGGTGCATATTTAGTAGATAAATTTTTCACTGAGAAAATAATTTCTCCCGGTTCATTATCCACAGGTGGAAATCTGTTATCAAGTGAACGTCCAACCATTGCTGATATAAGTTCGTTCATATCTGTATCTTTACTATCTTTTGTCATAACAAGGCTTCCATCTCGCAAAACTGAAACCTGATCACAAATTTCAAATATTTCATCCATTTTGTGTGATATGTATATTAATGAAATGCCCTGTGTTTTCAATTGTCTCATCATTTTGAACAACTTTTCAACTTCCGGTGCTGTAAGGGATGATGTAGGCTCGTCAAGTACGATTACTTTTGAATTATATGATATAGCTTTTGCGATTTCACACATCTGTCTTTGTGATACGGACATTTTCTTCATCGGCTGAGTCATATTCACTGTAATTCCAAGTTTTCTAAATAAGTCTGAAGCTTCTTTTTTCATTCTTCCTTCATCAACTACACCTATTGAATTTCTGGGATACCTTCCCAAAAATAAATTATCTACAACACTTCTCTCAAGACATTGATTGAGTTCCTGATGTACCATTGCCACACCATTTTCCAATGCTTCTTTCGGACCTGAAAAGTTTACTTCTTTCCCATCTAAGATTATAGTTCCTTCGTCCTTTTGATAAGTTCCGAAGAGACATTTCATCATTGTCGATTTTCCGGCTCCGTTTTCACCCATAAGTCCCATAATAGAACCCGGTTTAACATTTAAACTAATATGTTTTAAAACCTTATTTCGGCCAAATGATTTGCTCATTCCATTAATCGACAAGATATATTCATTTTTATCTCCTGCCATATCTATACTTCCTTTTCTTTTAATAAGGGGGCTTTACAGCCCCCATTAACAACCAACCAGTTTAATCTCAAGCTAACAATTCTAGTTTGAAAGAATTGATGTATATGAAGCCGCATTATCCGTTTTAACCATATTAATTGCAAATGCATCGTATTCACTTGGGTTACCTAAACGGTTTGTAATATTTGATTCTGTCTGACCATCACCACCAATGTAATCAACTTTCAAGTTAAGAAGGTCATCATATTTTTCAAGCAGTGGCTGATATGTTGAACTAAGGAAGTTATCTGATGCATTGTAAATATTAAGCCATACTTTCTTTTCAGGACTCTTACTTGCATCAAGCTGCTTGGAAACCTTATCATAAATCTTTGTTGAATCCGTAAAGTCTTTGTAATTTTCTTCTGTTACGGCTACATTTAATGCATAATATGATCTTTCTTCTTCACTGTATCTGTAATCTTCATCTTTTGTAAGGCAATTTCCTGCATCATCCGCTGTACCTATACCTGTATCAACATCTACGCCATCAAGTGCATTGCGAAGAACTCTAAGTGTCAGATATGCCTGTACATCTGCGTGCTGTGAAATTGTTCCGCCGTATCCTTCTGCAATTGCTGCAACTGCATCGCTGTTAGCATCATATCCGAATGTTGGAACTTTGTTGTCTTTTGCCCATGCATTGAACATTGACATTCCCATACCATCGTTATTAGAAACAACTATATCAATTTGTTTACCAAATGATGCAGTCCATGTTCCAATGGCATTACCGGCAGTTGCTGCATCCCATGTTGCCCCTGCTGAATTTTTCATTTCCTGTGAAGCAAGTTCTCTTATTGTATATGTTTTTCCATTTACTTCTAACTTCGCATCCTTTACTACTTTAGATTTTCCGTCTACATTTGTTCCAGCCGGCTTTGATTCAACACTTCCGTTCTTTTCTACTGCCGTTCCAAGTTGAGAACGAACACCACATGTACGTGCTATCGAATCATTGTGTCCGATATCGCCAATTGCAAGCACATATCCGATTACACCATCTCCATTTCTGTCAATTTCATCAATATGCTTTTTAATATATTCAAGGACCATCTTTCCTTGAAGTTCTGCACCCTGATTAGCATCAAATCCTACATAATATGTGTCTTTATTAAATGTAAGAGCTGTCTTGTCAAGTTCACCTGTTGAACTGTTTGACGGCTGACGGTTATACCAACATAAAGGTTTATCCTTATTTGCCACAGTTTTTTCTGCATTACCTCCATTGTTTCCACTATTCCCGTTACTTGCATTTCCACCTGATGAACCACATCCTACCATTGATAAACTAAGTGCTGCTACTACTAACATTGTTAATAATTTTGATTTTCTCATTTGCTTTTCCTCCTGTTTTAACTTTTTTAATTTTTCGTTTCATTAACTATGTTTATTATAATTTTTATCTTGTATAAAAAAAATAGAATATTTTTAGATTAAATATCAATTTTTTGCTTTTTTATAGATATTTTTACCAATAATATTTTTATATTCATTGTAATTATGCAACTTTTATATTTCTTTATTTTTATTTTTTTATGCATTTTTCACAAACAAAGATTTTCAGATAGAAGAGATAATCGTTGTTTAAAACATGAAATTGCAAATATAATAGTTATGAGTATTATTTATGCGGTTGCCCTGACGCACGAAAGGGACATGGCACAATCCATATCCCTTTCATTTACTTTATTTTTTACTTCAGTATAACACAGTTTTTTATTTAACTTTTACTTTACAGAACTTAACTTTCTCCTGCTGAGCAATGTATACAGCAATAATTGCTGTTCCTTTCTTCTTGGCATGCACTACACCTGCTGCATCAATCTCGGCAACCTTTTTATCTGAAGACTCATAACAGATATTAGGATTATATACCTTCGCAGGTAATAATGTAACATTTAATTTTTCTGACTTACCTTTCTTTAATGTCATACTTGTCTTGCTCAACTTAAAATCTCTAAGTACAACAATTTCCTCCCATGAAACAACATGTACTTTACACTTCACTGCTTTTAATCCCTTTATCTTTGCGGTTACTGTACAAACTCCCTGATTTTGTACGGAATTTACAACACCATCTTTAACTGTAGCTATCTTCTTGTCAGATGTAGTCCACTTAATGTCAGGTGTAACTGCTCCAAGCGGCTGAACACTATACTTAATATTATACTCATCGTATGGTGTCATATATATATCCTTATATTGGAAAACTAAGCTTTTAAGTTTATTAGCCTTTGTCTTCTTTTTCCATTTTGCATATATAGTAACTTTTTTAGCATTAAATGATGCATCACTAGAAAACTTAAGTTCATATGATTTTCCATCTATTTTCTGTTTATAATACCAGCCTTTAAAATAATATCCTTTTTTAACTGGATCTTTTGGCAGATCATTTTCAACTCCCTGTACATAATCTACAGTAGCATATGTCTTTCCATCAACCTTAAAAGTCATTTTCGTGCCTGAAGTAAATGTATCTATTGAAGAAATATTCTTGTCGATCCATGCAATTCTCTCACGGATCCACTGTTTAAATCTAGTCTCTTCTTCATCATATGTTATCTTTTTATTTGCTGTTGCAGGCAGATCTAAACCTTCACGCACCTTCGTATCATCAAGAAATTCTTTTAAGATGTCATTATCTTCAAAAATATCTTCATAATTAGAAAACATTTTATTTACATAGTAATTTGCCTTTTGTGAAGCATACTGTTTCTTTGAATATGTGTCAATGATACCACCATCTTTTATTCCCTCAAGAAATTTTTCCTTTATATATGGCCATCTTGCTGCAAACTTGTCCCTAAATTTTTCATTAGTAAACAGCTTTGTAAACCATGGATTTCTCGACAGATGTAATCCTTTGACATTATTTCCATCAGTAAATTCTGTAGCTCCCCATGCAACATAATCAAAATCCCACAGAGGTCCCCAGTAAAGCTTGCCATTTCTCTTCTTGTAAAGATATGTACTTCCGTTGCCAAAAGCGTCACCATTTAATGAAAATTCCTGTACCCAGTAATAATCTATCGCTGAGTCAACATCAAGATACTCATCATATGAAATCCCTTTACTGTCTTTAAAATTTTTGCCAAAAATAGCATTCTCTGTCTGCTGTACATAGTCTGATATATATTTATACTGCTCATCATTTTTATAATCTTCAAAATCAGGACTTTCTATAGCAAATGTCATTTCTTTTTCAGTATTTATATTTAACCTGTCGCTCTCCTGCTCACATGCCAGCAGATAGCCGCCCGTTATTGCAGAGCCACTTGTAATCGCTTTCGATTCGTCATCGGCAGCAAGGTCATCAATGTCTACTCTGCTTTTTCCTACTCTTACCTGTTCACATAAATAGTAACTTCCAAGATATTTACCGTTCATAACAACATTTACAAACTCACATTTTGGAGTAAACTCAAGACCTATCGCATCCCCAAGCCAGTATGTAAATTTATTTCTAAGCATTGTCACATCATAATAGTTTGCTAGAAGTATCCAATGTTTGTTGGCACCCATACCCAAAAGATCTGCTTTTTTATCAAGTTTGAGCTTATATGGTCTTTTACTAGGTCCCCATGTGGAGTTTCCCCTCCCTCTTATATACTCAAGCTCATATGTTGCAGTCTTAAGTTCTTTATCTGTATACTCAGATTTATAACCATCCGGTATATTAAGTGTCATATTTCCATAACACTCTGTCTGATGACTCGCATCACCATTCATTGATGCTATAGGAGTCTTAGATTCATCAATATCTACATCTACTGTAGGTATGTCCTCATCAAGGAAAAACATATATTGTAACATGATTTTTAAATCTTTTCCCAAATAGTCTTTATCATTATTATCAGTCACTCTGAATGAAACTTTATGCTTTCCACTGATTTTTTCAACATTAAGCTTTGCACACTTATTATCGCTGAGTGTCCAGACATTTTTTCTATTCTGACTTGAAAGTTTTATCTTTGCAAAACTTTCATTAGAATCGTCAAGATAAAAAGAAACACTTACATCTCTCTTTCTCTCAGCCATTCCTAAAAGAACAAGATATCTGCTCTTTTCATTAAAATCGATCTGCTTATTTATAGTAAATTTCGTTTTTTCAAGTTCTTCCGTCTTTCCATTCACCATCAACGCAGATGCTTTCTCATACTTTGATAAAACTACATTTTCATTATCCTTACTTAAAAGTCCAGAGTCGTATAACTCTGAAAAATCTGACTTATCATCAGATTTGATCTCTTCTGATGACACATTCTCCTGCTTGCTGCCAGAGTCTTTTACTGTAACCGCTTTAGAATAATTCCCATTGCCAAATACAGTTACCAGTGACATAGCAACAGCCATAGTCATAGCTATAATTTTTTTCTTCTTCCTCAAAAAAACACTCCTTTCAAACATATGCCAACATCAGTGTATTTATCAGCATATCCCACCTTAATATATGAGCAGCTACTTTATGCGCTCCTTAGAATATGTTAACACAGACATATTTTTGACACAATATGTTTGAAAGAAATGTAAGTAATTCTTAAAGTTTATATATTTTCTATCTGCCAGTCTATAGGTTCTACTCCATTCTTTTCAAGAAACTCGTTTGTCTGACTAAAATGCCTGCATCCAAAAAATCCACGATAAGCCGAAAGTGGACTTGGATGTGGTGCCTTTAATATAAGATGTTTTGGATTAGTAAGCATAGGTATTTTACTCTGTGCAGGTCTTCCCCATAAAAGATATACGATAGGTCTGTCCTGTTCATTTACTGCATTTATCACAGCATCTGTAAACTGCTCCCATCCCTTATTCTGATGTGAATTTGCCTGATGCGCTCTTACCGTAAGTACTGTATTTAACATAAGAACACCCTGATCTGCCCACTTTTTGAGATAACCATTATTCGGTATATAACAGCCTAGATCATCATGAAGCTCTTTATAAATATTCTGAAGTGATGGCGGTATCTCCTTCTGACTCGGAAGTACCGAAAAACTAAGTCCATGTGCCTGATTTACATTGTGATATGGATCTTGTCCAAGAATTACAACTTTTACTTTTGATAATGGTGTAAAATGAAAAGCATTGAATATATCATCTGCCGGCGGATAAACAACAACTCTGCTGTATTCTGCTTTGACAAACTCGAACAGATCCCTGTAATATGGTTTGGCAAACTCTGGCTTCAATGCCGGAAGCCAATCATTATTTATCATTCCCATAATAAGTTTCCTCTTTTCTGTAAATATATATATATTCAAGCGGATATTCGCAATCCGCTTTGCTACTTGCTCATAACACTATCAGCTGATATCGCAGCATATCAGAAGGGGCCCATACCCCTCCTGATACAAGCAAGCCCCCCACTTATTGCTCTACGCAATAGAGTTGGAGGACTTCCTTGATAGTGTTAAAGTCTGACACTAATGCCTTCATCTCTAAGATACTGTTTTACCTCATTTATCTCAAGTTCCTTATAATGGAAAAGTGACGCTGCAAGTACTGCATCTGCATTTCCTTCAGTAAATGCTTCCTTAAAATGTTCAAGTTTTCCTGCACCACCTGATGCGATAACAGGTATATTTACATTGTCAGATACCGTTCTTGTAAGTTCAATATCATATCCGTCCTTTGTACCATCACAATCCATACTTGTAAGCAAAATCTCACCAGCTCCAAGTTCATATGCTTTCATAGCCCACTCTACGGCATCTATCCGCATATCAACTCTTCCACCATTTTTAAAGATATTCCAGCCTTTTCCATCGTCTCTTCTTTTGGCATCAATGGCAACAACTACGCACTGGCTCCCAAATTTCATTGCAGCCTCTGATATAAGTTCAGGATTTAATATGGCAGCAGAATTTACTGCTACCTTATCAGCGCCTTCTCTTAAAACAGCCTTAAAGTCATCTACTGTTCTTATTCCACCACCGACAGTAAATGGTATAAATACCGTTTCTGCAACTCGTCTTACCATATCTATCTTAGTTGCCCTTGCATCAGAAGATGCTGTTATATCAAGAAATACAAGTTCATCTGCACCTGCTTTTCCATAAGCTGCACCAACAGTAACTGGATCACCTGCATCCTTTAAATCAACAAAATTTACACCTTTTACTACTCTTCCGTTATTTACATCCAAACATGGAATTATTCTCTTTGTAAACATATATCTACCAAGCCTTTCCTTTGTTACTTTTCACAACTTACAACTCACAAAAGTTCTTTAATATCTGCAATCCAACATCACCGCTTTTTTCCGGATGAAACTGGCAGGCAAATATATTGTCATGCTCAACAGATGCATGAACATGTGTGATGTACTCTGTAGTCGCTGCAACATCATTTTCATTTTCTGCCTGAAGATAATATGAATGTACAAAATACACATATGAATTATCAGAAACTCCTTTGAAAAGCCTGCTCCCCTCTTTTATCTTAATCGAATTCCAACCCATATGAGGAATCTTGTATCCCTCTTTTTCAGGAAATTTAACTATCTTTCCAGGAAGTATACCAAGACCTTTTACTCCCGGTCCCTCCTCGCTGCTCTCAAACATAAGCTGAAGTCCAAGACATATTCCCAAAAATGGTTTATTCTCTTTAACTATCTCATGTATAACCTCAACAAGACCAAACTTATGAAGTTTCTCCATAGCATCACTGAAAGCACCAACTCCCGGCAAAATAACTTTATCTGCTTTAAGAAGCTCATCTTTGTCTCTTGTGACTACACACTCCTCACCGAGATATTGTAAAGCCTTCTCAACACTCTTAAGATTTCCTGCATCATAATCAATTATTGCTATCATTCTATCAAATCCTTTCAAATCAAGCATTTTCCCAATGCTTGCGTACATTTCCAACAATTCTTGCTGTCATTTCAAGCCTATATGAACTAATAATCCTTTCTTTCCCAAAACAATCTTTATAGTGATATTCATCCCTGCTACTCAAAATATGGACAAATACATCCATATCGAGAAATTGAAAGTTTTCACAAACATTTCTTACTGTTTTAT
>CAKRFY010000015.1 GCA_934320895.1 uncultured Lachnospiraceae bacterium
ATAACTTTATCAAACTCAAACAGAACTGAAGCATAAAACTTACCATCATTATCCTGTGAGATAGTAGCAGACTTGATCTTCCAGTCTGTATTGGGTTGCCTATGTATTTTAGCTTTTATAACACCTGTCTTTGGGAGTTTGATACCATTACCAATAATAGAAACTGTACCATTCTGATTATTGGTAGTATAAGTTTTTCTGCTACGTTTAACAGACTTGAATTTTGGAAAACCTATTTTCTTATCTCTAAAGAAGTTTTTATATGCAGTCTGCAAATGCAACTGAACATTTGAAAGTGCCAGACTGTCTACTTCTTTCAGATATTTGTATTCATCCATTTTTTTATACTGAGCAGGTGTAGTTATAAGCATTTCTTTTGTTGCCTTATAATGTTCGATTTTATCTGTGAGCATCAGATTCCATATCTTACGACAGCAGCCGAATGTCTTGGCAAACATTTCTTTCTGCTTGTTTGTAGGATATAATCTGTATTTGATTGCCTTATTCATAACTGCACCTCCTGACCTTGATTTTCTATGTATTCTTTTAGCATCTTTTCACTTACATTGCCAACAGAACAGATGAAATACCCATCACTAAAAAATGTCTTTTCTTTCCAAAAGCAGATGATATTGTAACAAATATTTATTATGACTAGCTGATCTCCAATTATCCATAAGAAAAAAATACTCCTTTATTGGTAATAGAATAATCTAAGCTAATTATACTATAAACTGATGTTTGTGCCAATTCATCTCACGAACCTAAAGGTTCGGAGAGTTCTTGGCACGTTATTTTAAAATTCTCATTATTCAAGATTTTCCCCCATTTCATGATAATTTTGCATAATTTTCTAACGAAATAAAATTGCTATTTTATTATGATAGAAATATTAACAAATGACAGTAATTTTTTAGTACAAAATTAAAAAATAATTTTTAAGCCTTTTATTTGCCCTGCCATTAACTACATAATACACAGAAAACTTATTATTACAATACATATTACACATTACGACAATCTAATGACGTATTTCGGCAATTTATGTGTGTTTTGCATCTTTTTATTCAATTTTTTATTTTTGGGGAATTATCACAGAAAACCAAAACTCATTTTCATTACATTCAAAATCATAATGTCCATGATTTTTTTCAACTATCTTAATTATGTTTTTTATTCCATATCCATGTTTCATTTTATCTTTTTTACTTGAAACAATATTATTTTTATCAAATTTATATTTTGATGGTATCGTATTTTTTACACTTATTATAAAATTATCTGCATTGTCTATTTTAAGCATTATATTTATTGTCTTTTTATTTTTACACTTATCACAATTTTCTATTGCATTATCAATAAGATTTGACAATATTGAAACAATATCCGTGTCCTTCAAATAAATCTCTGACAATGGCTGTAAATCAAACACCATAAGTATATTTCTTTTTAATGCAACCCGATACTTTTGATTTAAAACCGCATTTATTATAGCATTTTTTGTATCTATACAATCTGTTTTATCATTAAGATCTGCTGTTATATTTCTAACAAACTTTTCAGTCTTATTATATTCTTCATTATGCAGCATATCCAATATGCACTCCATTTGATTTCTAAATTCATGTATTTCCTGCCTTTGATTCTCATAATTTTCACATACATACTGATAATACTCATATTTTGACTTCATATCTCTTTCAAATATTCGATTTTCACTTAACTGTTTTTCATATCTGACCACACTTTCTATTATTGAAAAAATGATAAAGTTCATTATAACTAAAAGTGATACCATTATTATTACAATATTATTATGAATCATAGACTGATCACAATACACTAAAACTCCGACAATAATAATTACTGTCATAAAAGGAAAATACATATATTTAAGCAATTGTTTTCCATCCATCAAATATTTTGTTTCAACATCAGAAACCTTTCTTTTCGCATACATTATCAGTGCAACCGCAACGATTCTTGTTAATAATGTAACATAATAAACGCTTACTGCATCTAATTCAGCAATATTTACATTTTTTTCAAACAAATTCTTTAGTAAAAACCAAACTACAACATCTAAAAATGTCAGTAAACATAAAAATGTCACACTCATAAACATAGCATGTACTATTTTTACATTATATGAAAGACATATAAATATCAATATTAACGTTGCCACTAACATCATCTTAACAATCACAATATTTTGAAAAAAATAATCTAACGCATATATAAAGAATATCAATAGAATTTCAGATATTGTATTTACATACTGATTTTTTGTTCTCTTTTTAAAAATACCAATAAAATTTTTCAAGCATAAAACTTCTACTATTATCACAAATAAATTTAATATTTTTTCCATACAAATTGCTACTCCCCAATATATTTACATATCATCTGCACAACCTCATTATATCTTGCCCTCGGAATTGTAATTATCTGTCCTGACTTTAATTCAATCTCATATCTTTTATGACTTATTACATGATGCATATTAACCAAAAAGCTTTGATGTACTCTTTCAAATCCATATGGTTTTAACTCTTTTTCAAAAGTTGAAAGTTTTCCGTACATTTCATATTTCTTTATTTTTTCTTTTTCATAAACATAAAACGAAAGTTTGTGTCCCATACTTTCTATATACTGCAATGAGTATATACTCAAAGTTTTATTTCCATCAATAAATGAAAACAGTATTTTTTTATCTTCATCCATTTTTCTATTTAATATTGAATCAAGGCTCTCCTCTATCCCCTGCTGTAACAGATTATTTTTAAGAACATATCTAAATGCATCATACTTATATCCATCCGATGCATATTTTATGTATGCACTAACATAAACGATATACATTCCCAACTTCATGCCACGGATTTCTTCTGCTATCTCCATTCCATTTTTTTCATCCATTTCAACATCCAAAAATAAAATGTCAATCTTTTTCAAATCACATTCATTTAACATAGCACTTCCTGATGTGTATTTTTGTATGTGAACACATATATTCTTTTCTTTCAAATAATTTTTTATAATATTATATTCTATTTCTGTATACTCTATCTGATCATCACAGATTACTATATTCATATACTTACACCCTCTATATATAATGTTTTTAACACTATCAAGGAAGAGGTACAAGCCCCTTCTGATATGCTGCGATAGCAGCTAATAGTGTTATGAACAAGTGGCGGAGTGGACTGCAAATATCCGCTTGACTTCCTCTCTCCGCCATTATTATAACATAGAGAATTTTCATGTGCAAACATATGTATTTCATTATATAATAGTTCACATCAATCGTTGTGAACTACACAAAAGCAGTGAACAATAATATCAATTATCATTGTTTTTGTGCTCAACTACTTTTGCTAAAATTAAAAAGAACGCACAACATATTACTGCATAGCATAATAATATTATGTATGTCTTTTTAACTTTTAAAAAAATGCATACAGTAAGTATAACCTCAACTATTATCATAGTCTGTCTAGTTTGTGTTTTATTATATTGATATTCATCAAATGTCATATCCATTTCTGGATTGTTAACGCATCCTATTATCATAATCAAAGCAGCACTAATTAAATTTATTATGAATATAATCATAAATATTTCTCTTATATCAAAAAACTTGTTTAATTCCACTGCCCCCACAACTAACAGCACTGATGTTATATAACATTTCAAAAAAGTGTCCATATGAAAACCTCCTGAATGTTTTCTTATTACTGTACATAAAAAATAAAATGTTATCGCATATATAGTGCAATTTCTTAAATATCCATAAATTAAAATAGTCACAAAAACAACCATTTTCTCAATAAAACATTGTGTTATATATTTAAATATTTCTGACTGTTCTTCAGTTAAACCTGCATATGCCACAATTCTATTACATATCTTTAAAATCATATTTTTTCCACCTTTATATTTTTTATATGTAATAATATTCTACCAAATTCCATTTTTCAATATATTTTGCATGTTCCAGCAATCTAACGACATATTTAAGCAAAAAACAGACATGTTACATGTCGTGCTAAAGTATAGTGGTAACACAACACTTGCACTTTTTCTTGACATAAAACCACAACTAAAAAAATAAAAGACTGTGGTGAATGTGACGCTTATCATAAAGAATTAATCACTTGAGTGATGCAGAACATTTATGAAAGTATTATAGAAGAAACAATAAATAAAGCTAAAACAGCACATAACATATGGAATTTGACTGATCTCATTTTGAAGAACCATATAATCCCCTTTTTCAAAATTTCCAAGGACTTTATCCACATCTTCTTTTGAAATTGTCTGATTAGCTCCGCCAAATAAAATAATATTGTTCTCTCCCTGTGGAGTACTTTGGATAATTGTATGACCTGATGATCCTTCTTTTTGTGCAATAAAATCTGTATGAACTCCTGCCTGCTGCAACATTTCCAAAAGTATCTGTGAATCTCCTATTCCAACAGCCCCTGCCTGCCATGTATCCTGACCATACTTTGCAAATGCAATCGCCTGATTCAGTCCTTTTCCACCGCAGAAAATCTGACGATCCGTGGAAGAAATCGTTTCTCCAGGCTGTACAAAATGATCCACTGAATAAACATAATCTATATTTAATGATCCAAATACTAATACTTTCAAATTAACTTTCCCCTTTAAATATTCAATATTTTCAAAAAAATAAACGATATCTCTAATATTCTCTCAAATCAGTCCAACTCCGCCTAAGTTTTTGCTCCTAAATCTCTTCAATAAAACAGCTGTGCCGTACATATATTTTCGCATCCGAAGGGCGTTTGAATGTCGTCAGCACTTAGTGAGCGTTTTTTGCTCACTTATGTACTGTTACGACATTCTCCGAGCGAAAGCGTCCCTGAGTGTGCAAAATATATGTACGGCACAGCGTCAAATTTTCAAGAAAAAACTCATCAACTATCTATGTAACAGTTCAGCATTACATATATTGCGACATATAAAGCTCATAATAAGCCCCTTTATTTCCAAGGAGTTCATCATGGCTTCCAGCCTCCACGATACCGCCCTTATCAATATACATGATAGTGTCAGCATTTTTAATAGTAGAAAGCCTGTGTGCTATAATAAATGAAGTTCTTCCTTTAAGAAGATTGTTAAGTCCTTCCTGAAGTACAATTTCCGTTTCCGTATCAATACTTGAAGTAGCTTCGTCAAGTATAAGGATTGCCGGATCTGCAAGTAACGCCCTTGCAAATGAGATAAGCTGTCTTTGTCCGACTGAGAGTCTGCTTCCTCTCTCATTTACCTGAGTATTATAACCATCTTCCATATCCATAATAAAGTCATGCGCACATACCGTCTTTGCCGCCTTTATTACTTCTTCATCCGTTGCAGTCTTATTTCCGTATCTTATGTTATCCATGATAGTTCCCGAAAATATAAAACTATCCTGCATCATTACACCCATCTGTGTTCTGAGCGAATGTATTTTTACCTTTGATATATCAATTCCATCAATAAGAACCTTTCCACTGTCAACATTGTAAAAACGGCTCAAAAGATTTACGATTGTTGTCTTTCCTGCTCCCGTTGGGCCAACTATCGCTATTGTCTGTCCCTGTTTTACATCGAAACTCACATCTTTAAGAATAGGTACTCCATCTTCATAGCTGAATCTTACATGTTCAAAAGATACATCACCTTTTATCGGAGGCATATCCGTTGCGTCAGGTGCATCCTTAACTTCTACTGGCTCATCTATTGTCTCAAATATTCTCTCAAGATATGAGATTGCAGTTAAAAGGCTGTTATAAAAACTTGCAATAGTATTTATAGGTGCCCAAAACCTGCTTATATAAGCTGTAAATGCGATAAGCACACCGACTGTCACACCTGACTGCCCGCCGTTTATAATACATGAAACACCAACTACATATATAAATGATGTTGTTATCGTTGATATAAGGTCAACCATAGGTCCCATTGCAAAGTTGTAATATACGGCTCGAAGCCATGCTTTTTTATAGGACATACTAAGGTCATTAAATATATCCATATTTTTTTCTTCTCTTACAAAAGCCTGTGTAACTCTTATTCCATTAATACTTTCTGCTATATATGCATTTAGATTTGACTGTTTATTACTTTGAACCTGCCATGCATGACTCTGTCTTTTCTTCAAAAATACAACATATATGATAAGCACCGGAAGTCCACAAAGACATATAAGCGTAAGCTTCAGACTCATTGCAAACATAAATATCAATATAAATATAAGATTGCATAAGTCAGTTATTGTATTTATGATACCATTTGACAGAAGATCACTAAGGTTGTTTACATAATTTACTACCCTTACTTGTATTTTTCCATGTGGTCTCTCATCATAGTAACTAAACGGAAGTTCCTGAAGATGCTTAAAAATATCTTCTCTTATCGTATGTATTATGTCCTGACCGACCTTAGTTGTAACATCTATCTTTATTCTTGTGCTTATCACCGAATAGAGAACGATAACACCAGCAAGCACTGTAAGCATCACAATGGATTTTATATCTTTGTCAGGTATATACTTGTCCATTTCAATCTGCAAAAACTTTGGAAGAAACATTCCAAGTCCTGATGAGGAAAGCATAAGCACAAGTACAAAAAACATTTTTCCTTTATAAGGTCTGATATAATCAACAAGTCTTTTAAGCTGTTTAATATCAAATTTCTGCTCTACTACTTCGTCAACATCATATTTATTTCTTGCCATCTATTTCACCCCCTGTTCTCTCATTTTAGCTGCCATCGGATACTGGTGATAATAAACAGTCGCATAATATCCGTTTTTCGCAACAAGCTCCTCATGTGTTCCCTGCTCGATAATCCTGCCTTGATCAAGCACGAGTATCTTGTCAGCATCTTTAATAGAAGAAATTCTATATGCGATTATAAATGTCGTACAGGCATGATTTATATTTTCAAGCTGTCTCTGAATATAACTCTCCGTTTCCATGTCAACAGCCGATGTTGTATCATCAAGAATAAGGATTGCCGGATCTTTAAGTAATGCTCTGGCAAGTGAAATTCTCTGTTTCTGACCGCCTGAAAGACCAACACCACGTTCACCTACGATAGTGTCATATCCATCAGGAAGATTTTTGATAAACAGGTTGGCATCTGCCATCTTTGCCACACGCTTTACATCTTCAAAGCTGCAATCCGGTCTTCCGTATGCGATATTTCCCTCAATCGTATCTGAAAAAAGAAATACATCCTGCATCGCAATACCGATATTTTCCCTAAGTTCATACATATCTATGTCTTTAACATTTACACCGTCAACATAGACACTTCCCTCTGTCGCGTCAAAAAAACGACACAAAAGGTTCATAACCGTAGACTTTCCTGCACCTGTAGTTCCGATTATTCCAACAGTCTCACCTTTCTTAACTTCAAAATTTATATCATGAAGAATATCCTCATCATCCGCCTGATATGAAACATGCTCAAATTTGACATTTCCATCAAGTTTCTTGCGGTGTACAGGATTAATCGGTTTCTTAACATCAGGCTCAGCAACATATGTATTGTAGATTTTTTCAACCGAAGTCGTAAATCTCTGCATATCATTGATAAGCCAGCCTGCCATACGAAGCGGCATTGTGAGCATCCAGAGATAACCGTTCACTGCAACAAGGTCACCCATTGTCATCTGTCCGTTCACAACCATGATACCACCGACAAGCATGAGTACCAATGTAAGAAGATTTGAAAAAAGTTCAAAAAGTGGCACATATTTTTTCCATACATTCGCCGCACCAAGTTCAGAATCCCTGTATTTGTCATTCTCAACGGCAAACTTTTCCATCTCATAATCTTCTTTAGCGAAAGCCTTAACAACTCTGTTTCCACTTACATTTTCCTGTACAAAAGTATTAAGACTTGAAAAAGCGTTACGGCAGTTTCTAAAAGCCGGCTTTACACTTTTTGCCTGAAAATATGTAGTAAGCGCTGTGAGTGGAAGTACAAGTACCATACATAGCGCCATCTTTACATTAGTCGCAAAAATCATGATAAGAGCTATTACAAAATATAAAATATATTCATATGTAACATATATCACATATGCCACAAAGTGCCTGATAGCATCCATATCACCTGTCTGGCGACTCATAAGGTCACCTGTTCTGTTCTTATTATAAAATGCAAAATCCTCCTGAAGAAGTTTTCTATAAACAGTATCACGCATACTATAAAGAACATTCTGTGAACTTGTTTCAAAAAGCACCTGTGAGAAAAACCTGCATATTCCTCTTATTATAATAGTTACAATAAGTATGATAATAAGATTCTTAAGCATACCATACTGTTGGTGTTCAATAACCCTGTCAACAATAAGTTTTGAAACATACGGACTAACTAAAGCACAGGCTGCAACAATAGTAGTCAATACTATACCCCAAAACATACGCCAGCGGTATTTCTTCAAAAACGAATAAAACCATTTCATAGGTGTCATTTTTATTCTCCTCCTTTTCTCTTACGAAAGTTTTTACAGTATAGCACAGCAAATATGTATATAATATAATAAACACACAAAAAAATTGTATAAACCTATCATATATGCAAATCATATAATACTATTTTGAGTCGTAAAAACACTATTTTGCTTTATTTTCGCTTTCTTTTTTGCAAATTTATATTATTGAAAAAATCGTTTATATATTATATAATATTTTCAAACAAAATTAGTGTTACCTAACTTTTGCCCCCAACATCCTATCAGCCAAGAACGGAGAATTAATATGGAAAAAAACATTAAAAATCTTTATGAATACTGTGACGGACTAAATTCACCTATAGAAGCCTTTGTGCATACCTCTATACCAGACAATTTCCCAATACTACCGCACTGGCACTATTTTTTTGAAATTATCCATATATTAAACGGAAATGTAGAAGTTATCTGCGACGAAAATATTTATAATCTCTCTCCTGGTGACCTTATAATTTTCTGTCCAAAACATATTCATTCAATTTATGAAACACCAACAGAAAATATCTCAGCAAATGGACTTTCATCAGAAAAAAAAGCATGTTTAAATCCAACTTTCTCCGATGAAATTCATCCAAAAATTGACAAAAAACATGGCTCTATCCAGCCTGTTCCAAACAAAACTGTGCTATCCGAAAGCTGTGATATTCGCTATCAGGTAATAAAATTTGACCTTAATTTCCTGCACATATCGGGTAACTACAAATCAAGATTTTCAAATATGCTAAATATTGCATACGAAAAAAATCCCGAAAATATCTTTTTCTCAAAAGAAGATTTAAAAAACTACGAAGTTTACGATATTTTCGAACAATGTATTGAAGAATTAAAAACAAGACAATATGGATACGATACGATGATAGGCTCAAATGTGGCAAATCTGCTCACACACTTGAGCCGCATATGGATATCAAAAGGAATAAATATCGACGAAAAAGTGCTTTCTGTATCTGCACCAGATAATCCTTTTGACAATATAACAGAATATATAGACAAACATTATAATGAACAGTTACAGGTAAAAGAACTAGCCAAAATGTGCAATATGAGCTATTCAAACTTTGCCCGTTCATTCAGACAACTCTACAACAAGTCATGCAAAGAATATATAGAATTTATACGCCTTAACCGTGTCGCTGACCTGCTTATCTTTACCAAACTTGACTTAAATTATATAAGCCAGGAAACAGGTTTTTCAGATTGCAGCCACCTGATACGCTCATTCAAGCAATGGAAAGGGATGACACCAAAGGTTTGGAGACGGAAATATGGAAATTCGTGAAAGAATTTCTATTATCTTCAAATTGACAATAATTTTTCATTAAAAGTTTTGTATTATTTTAAATCGACTATGCTTTAAAAATTTATTTACATATGAACTTCCCTGTCCAAAATCAATATTTTGTTTTATATCATGCATTCCTTGTGAATTTCCTGAAATCATCAAAGTCATATCGGATATATTATCCCAGCCATATTGACAGATTTCTGTAATTTGATCGCATATAGATGACACAACACCTTCCCTAAAATCAATAGGTATATCTTCATCTTTCCAAACCGCATTTTTAATTAAAACTTTTATATCTTTACCATCAGGTGTATAATATGTTCCATTTGCAGGTTCCAACTCGTTTAATTTATATCCAGTATATTCATAAACATCCAGAAAAGTCCGATGCTTTTGATAACTTAATAAGTTGGTCTGACTGCTTTTTGCCTCGTCTCTAGTAGAACAATAATAAATATGACTCCAAAGATTTTTACCATTATCTCCGACATTAAGTGCCTGTTCCATAGCATGCTTTTTATCCTCATTTACTCCTTCAACAGAAATATAATAGTCATACGGATTTACAGACAAATAATAATTTTCTCCATCTTTTAATTCAATATTATTTTTCTGAAAAATATTATTAATTTGATTATTTAGCATCTGTCTGTCAAAAGACACTTCAGAACATACCTCTTCCTGATACGACAGCTTAATATTGTTAATTCTAAAAAAAGAATCCTTAAAATCCAAACTTTGTGTTGTTCCTCTTTTTAAAACAGACATTTCATTGCGATAACCAATTTCCCTTTCTTCTTCTGTTAAATCAGATGCAAACCAGTCACAAGCCGGATTAAAATATTTCTGCTGTATATATTGTTCAGGGTTATCTTTCTGTTTTGCAATCTCCACTAATGAAGTGTACTTATCTGTTATGATTTGGTGATATACCTCACAATAATCTAAATATTTTGCTGAATTTTCAGGACTGCTTGTAATAGATTCTCCAGCATTTGCTATTGCAAGTGTATTATGCTCGATTGCTTCTTCAAAATAAGAATCAATGTTAATACTTTTATCGATATTAATATTTTTAGAGGTATTAGCAACTTTCTGTGTCCTCTGTGCTTTCTGTAATTGAACTGCCTCTTTACTAAGTGTTAATTCATCCTGCTTATATACTGTCGGCTTTGATTTCAACACATTTACATTTTGATTTTTATTTTTTACATTGTTTAGTAAAATATCTAACGTATACTGTTGCCACTTTAATTTCATTAAATTATTCAAAACTTTACCCCCTAAATTTCTATGTGCAAATATTATTATATAATTTCAACATTTGCACATAGACTATTTTTACCGTAACTATTATTAATACTATAAACTTATTTTCATACTAATATAAATATTTTTAATAATACGTATTAAATATATTTATATATCTATTTATACAATTCATAATTTGTATTAGCTAAATCATATTTCCAATCTATAATAAAAGAAACATTCCTCATAGTTGAAGAAGCTGGCGATAAAACATTATAGCAATATTGCCATTGTTGTCTAACTGAAATATTATCGGATAACGAAATTCCAAATGAACCATTTGATGAACTTGCAGCTAATGCCGTAAACCATCTTCCTTTCAATCTCCATATCCCATATAGTTTCTATACACATTATCGCCCATTTATTTATACAAATTCAGCCTGATTGCAGAATTAAGAATCTAATTGCAGAATTAAAAAAATGCTTCCATTCCGGAAGCATATAATATTATAAAGTTATTCTGAGAGATATACTACAAAATAAAATTGTTCTTTATCATAACGTATTGCACATGTTCCATGATATTTGTCTACAATATCTTTCACATTCTCTATTCCCATTCCATGAAAAGGTTCTTTTTTTGTTGTAATATATTTGCCATTTACAAAATGAGGAATTTTTTGAAAAGTATTACTAACTGAAAATATAACTTTTTTATTTTCTTTTATAGCTTTTACTCTGATTATCTTTTTCCCCGTACATTTTTCACATGCCTCAATCGCATTGTTCAGCATATTTGTAAGAATCACAACAATATCTTGATCTTCCATATTTAATTGAGACAAATCATTAACTTTCAATACAAATACAATTCCTTTTTCTCTCGCTTCCTGATATTTCGTATTTAAAATAGCGTTTATTATAACATGGTTTGTATCAATAATATCAACTCTATTGGCAATTTCATCATTGTATTTGTTCAACATAATTTTCAATTTTTCTACTTCATTCTGTTTTAACAACGATGAAATAATCATTAATTCATTTTTATATTCATGCTCTCTTTTTTTCTGCTGGTCAAAATTTTCTGAAATTTGTCGATAAATTTCAGTTTGACTTTTTGCTCGTTCCACAGATAACCGTTCTTTTCTGATTTTTACTTCTCGTTCAATCGCACCCCAAAGAAGATAAAATGTGAAAATATTTAAAATCAACATTCCAAATGCCAGACAGATAAGAGTGTTTATTTGTTTTTTATTACTTAATCCATTAAAATTTATTAACATCGCCATAATAGCTAAAATTGTAAAAATTGGAAATAAAGAAAATTTTATCCATTCAATATCGGTAATTTTCTCTTTCTCTTCCTGTACAAAATAATGACGCAACACAATAATTACACCAAACACCAAAAGCTGGCTAAGTGTCCCCATTAAAAATTTTAACATTCTTGTTTCAATCAAAGTGATAATTATTAATTTCTGTAATGCCATCCATGCAAAATAATCAGCAGCAAAGCACAACCCCTGATAAAATAAAATAATCAAGCTACACTTTAGAAAACGAAGCCGATAAAATCTCCACATCATAGTTGTTCCTAATAAAATAACTATAATTTGCTTTACTAAAAAATGATCTGCAAAAAAGACAGAAACAAGATAATCCAAAATGGTAAGAATTAAAATTAATATACACATCATCCAGATTAAAGTCTCACTTTTTCTTTTGGCAAACGATTCTACAAACATTTTACAAAGAATAACATACAAAAAAGTATAAATAATTTCAGCAAAATATGTTTCCATTATACTTCTCCCTGATAAAAAATGAATTGTTCTCTAGCATCAAGATATCTAGACTGTGAGACACTAAGATATGATGTATAACATACATTTTCTGTTAATTTTACATTATATCGCTTTATTTCCTCAACATATTTCAAATTAACCAAATAACTTTTATGAATACGACAAAAATTATAATAATTGAGTCTTTTCTCTAACACATCCAGTTTTTCATATATAGTATATCTTTCTTTGTATTTTTCTACTAAATGAAAAGTCAATTTATGCAAATTACTCTCTATATAAACAATATCGTCTAGACTAATCGTCATATCACCTTCTAAAAAAGCAAATGTTTCTCTGTTTTCCTGATAATTCATTCGCCGGATAATACTATCAAAACATTCCTCTAAAGATGCCTCCAAGCAATCACTTTCCTTCAAAAGATACCTAACTGCATCTACCTTATATCCTTCTATAGCATATGAAATAAATGCAGTAACAAACACAATATATGCGTCACTACCAGATTCTCTAATTTTTCTAGCCGTTTCTATACCATTTAGCTCATCCATATTAATATCTAAAAAAATAATATCAAAATTTTCGATAACATTGCCTCGTTTTAACAACTCTATGCCAGACGAAAATGTATCCACGCAATATTGGTATGCATGCTTTTCCATATATGCTGATATTAATTTTTGTTCCAAAAACAAAAAACCATCTTCATCATCACATACTGCAATATAAATCATAAACCCTGTTTTCCCCTTTTATATTCTAAACACTACATATATCGACATATTGTTCAATAATGATAACCGCTTTTTACTTTAACAACAAGTTATGTTACAATAAAATATAATTTGACAACTAATGCGCTGATGTTGTTCACACATACAGTGTGATTAGTATAATTCACTTAAAATAGTAACGCTAATACCAATCTTGCAAATGAACAAGCACATTGTCATTTGCACAAATGTATGCATTGCAACTATTTTATATATTTCAAACACATATAATAGGAAATGAGGAATAAAGAAATATCATGAACTACTTAAAAAATTTTTACGGTCATCTTAGCACAATTCTTCACCACAAAAATCTTGTAAGACATTACTGCTTTAAAGCCGGTCTTTACAAACAGGGAATCATGCATGACTGGTCTAAATATAATCCTATAGAATTTTTTGCAGGTGTAAAATATTATCAGGGCGGCAAACGAAGCCCGAACTTTGCCGAAAAAGAAGATAAAAAATACTCTTCCGCATGGCTTCACCACAAAGGACGCAACAAACATCATTTTGAATACTGGATAGATTTTGCAATAAATCCAAGAGACGGACTTTCTGGTATGCCTATGCCTACAAGATATGTACTTGAGATGTTCTGCGATAGGATTTCAGCAAGTAAAAACTATAACCGTGACACCTATAATGATTCTTTTCCATTGGCATACTACAACAAAAACAAAGATTATTATGTACTGCATCCTGACACACGGGCATTACTTGAAAAACTACTGACTATGCTTGCTGATGAAGGCGAAGAAACAACCTTTAAATATATCAGGGATAATATTGACTGGAAGAAATCGAATAAATATTGAAATTAACATAGAAAAAAACAGAAATACTCCTTGGATACAAGTAAAAATATTAAAAGTAAAAAATTAAAATTTAGAAAAAAACGGTGAACAATAATTTATTAGTTTAAGGTGGATATATTATTATCCACCTTATAAGCAAAAATCAAAGCATAAAGTCTGTCATGTCATCATTTTTCTATAACTCATCTTGAAGTGTTATCTTTTTATCTTCAAGATGCAATATTTTAAAACTTTTATCTGATACATTTAAGCCATCACAATTTCTCAAGAAAAGCATATACTGATTAGAAAATTCAAAATTTATAAATCGCCTTATATCGTCATCAATTAAAATGTCTGCATTATCAATGACAACAAAGCACTCCTTACATTTTATCAAATTTTCTTTCATATTATCTGATTTGTAATTAAACAATTTTATTGCATTATATTGATCTGTCAACTTAAGGTCTTCAAGAATTTCATATAATACTGTCTTTCCTGTTCCGTTATCCCCTCCAACAAGTGTTATCCTGTCATCGAAAAATAATTCATATATAAATGGATCTGCTCTAAATGAAATTTTTTTATAAATCATCTTTTCTGTCACTCCTTTTGAATTTTATGCCTACATTATTCACAACCAACCCAAAAACCACTACCCTTAACTAAATATCTTTTCTATTTAGCCAAAAATAATATTTTACTTATGGCAAAATTTAAGTTTCTAATCTATTACTAATGGTAAATGTAATGAATAACATTAGAACAATTATTATGTTTTATATTAATTATCTACCTACATTTATAAGCTGCTCACAATATGGTAAAACTTCCTCTATCTTGGCAACAATACGCTTCTGCTCCTCAAGTGGTGGGAGTGGTACTAAATAACTTTTCAGTTCAGCAAATGGCGGAATATTTTTAATAGCAGAACCCTTACTGCTTTTTCTCGCAGTTTGTTTTAAAATAACATCAAAATATATTAGAAAATACTCCACATAAACGGACGGCATTAATTTCATTCTCATCAATGCTTGATTTATTATACCTTGTTCAATTCCTTCCGGCATAATATAAGTCTCACCAATCGTACCAGCGCAACTGACGATTATATCTCCCGGTAAAAGTTCAAAACCCCTCATCTTGCTTTCAAAATAATCTCTAGTAATATAATAATCACCTAATGAAGCATCTTTCTGTATTGCATTTTTCTGTTCATAAACTTTGACTGTATTGTCTCCCTTAGGTACAAATATTGCCTTAGTTAACGCACTTCCAAAAGGACCTTTTTTATAACAATTAAACGCAAACAATATAACAATAATTTACTTTAAAACAAATAATTTTAATATTTATATATCAAAATAGCAGTTTTGAGATTTATATACTATTGTTAAATTATAGCATACAATAAATATATAACTGCCTTAACTGCTATTATTAGTTTAACATATCTAATTAACCTTAACAATCACATATATTATTTTAGCTTCTCTAATTATTTATTTTCACAAGCGGCTGCCACTCGGCATCCGCTTTTCTCCTACCATATAAATTTATTTTAAACTTCATGTAACATTTTCCTCAAACGCAGAGTGTTTTATATAGAAACGTTTCTAAGAAGATATAACAAGTACAACAAATATATAAATGGTACAATGAAAATTACAGAAATGTTTTTTCAAGTCACCAACGAAACAAATAAATCAAGGAGAAGCGATTAAAAATGGACGAAGTAATTGAAAAATACAAGGATATGGTTTACCGTATTGCATTCTCTTATTGCAGAAACCGTTCCGATGCGGATGATGTTTTTCAAGAGGTGTTTCTGCGGTATTTTCGTAAATCACCGGTATTTGAAAATGCTGAACATGAAAAGGCATGGCTAATCCGTGTCACCGTCAACTGCAGTAAGTCTGTTCTTATGTCTCCGTGGAGAAAGCACGAAGTAGAGCTTGATGACAGTATTCATTATGAAGATAAATACGAGTCTGACCTGTTTCGTGCCGTGATGCAGCTTCCTGCAAAATACCGTATCGTAATTGAACTTTATTATTATGAAGGTTATAAGCTAAAGGAGATTGCACAGATTTTAAAGCGAAAAGAAACTACGGTACGACAGCAGATTGCCCGTGCAAGAGAACAGTTAAGAAAATCACTTACGGAGTAAATTTAAACCGACAAATAGAAAGGTGTGTATTATATGAAAGAGATAGATTATGAAAATGATATTAAAAAAGTATATCAACAGCTCCATGTAGATGAGCATCAGGTAACGGTTTTAAAACAGAGATTAGAAAAAGAAAAAAGAAAAACTCTCAGTGGTACATTTAAAAAATATGCAGCAGCGGCTGTTATCTGCTTAATGATACTTACAGGAGGTGGTGCTGCTGTAGCCGCAGTCGTACAACACTGGAATGATTATATGAAAAATAATTATCATGTCACTGATGAACAGATTTCTAAATATCAGGAGCAAGGTTTATTAAATCAACCGGATGGTAAAAACACGACTTGCACAAAGGATGGTGTGAAAGTAACTGTGCAACAGACTGTAGTGGACAGCTATTACGCATTTGTATCGCTTAAGGTCACCGGTTATAAGCTCAACAATGCTGATAGCGTTCCTGAGTTTGATGAATTTAATGCTACAATAGACGGAGAAAAATTAAGCGGCTGGAATGATTTTTATGACGGTACAACAACGAATGAAAATGGACAGTCTGTTCTGCCAAATGGCAAAGCATTATCTAAAAATGCAGATGGCAGCCTAATCTTTCCTTACGCAAAAGAAGATAGCAGCCTGGAATATAATATGCTGTTTACCAACAACGGAAAAAAGAATTATTTCTTAAACAAAACAATCAATATTACATTGACAAATCTCGGACAGTATATTCATGGCACAGATAGTCAAATAGAAAATGTGACATCTGCGACTTGGAAAATAGAAGCTCCGCTGTCCGGGAATTCAAGTAAATACAGTTTCATGGCAAAGAGTAATCTGTTAGGAAATACTGGCATATCGGTTGAACAGATACAGCTTTCCCCTCTCTCTGTTAATGTCACGCTAAAATCAACAAAGAACATATCCTATAATATGATTCCGACTTTTGAAGGTGTTAAAATGAAAAATGGAACAATCTATTTATGTGGCATGGACAATACTTTATCCAGTGCATCAAAAAAATCCATTAAGTCTAACAACACATGGAAACTACAGGCAAATGTAGAAGGCATTATTGATGTTAATGAGGTGGAAAGTCTGCTGTTTGACAATCCAAAGAAGTATGTTGGTATCACAGAAGATGAGGAGATAGAAAATGATGGCAGCCCCGATTATTATGAAATAAAAATCAAACCCGAATAGTCCCCTTTATATACAGAATTTTTTGTAGTCATGTCCATTATTGCTTTTTTATATTGATTTTAGATATGGTTTTGAGTTTCCCCATTTTTCAAACCACTATCACTCGAAACCCAATCCAGCAAAGCATTCAGCCAGTGTTAGTTATTGTGATTGCTCTTTTTTTAAAGGAAACCTTTTATGCCTGAGTGTGTTCTGGCAAGGACATGCTCAATGACATAGCCCAATCCATAAAAAATAAATTTTGGTATATCAAAAATACGCTTGGAACATTCCTTTAATTCCAGTATAAAAATTGTATCTTCTTTTTCGCAGCTCATCATACCTATATAGCCAGTGACAAGTGTTGCAAACAGATTTAAATTACGGATTGATTGCAAAGACATTACACGTAAATCTTCTAATTCAAATTGTTGTTTTTTGAACTTGAGATGTTCTGCGACAGAATTTCAGCAAGTAAAAACTATAACCGTGACACCTATAATGATTCTTTTCCATTGGCATACTACAACAAAAACAAAGATTATTATGTACTGCATCCTGACACACGGGCATTACTTGAAAAACTACTGACTATGCTTGCTGATGAAGGCGAAGAAACAACCTTTAAATATATCAGGGATAATATTGACTGGAAGAAATCGAATAAATATTGAAATTAACATAGAAAAAACTTCACCCCCAAAGCTAACAGCTTCCCATCAGCTTTGGGGGCAAATCCACGCTATCAATCATCATAATCATCAACTACTTTTACCGTATACACAACAGACTTTTTATCCCCTTTACTGTTTGTATAACTGCATGTCACCTTTGTTGTTCCATACTTTTTTGCATAGAACTCCACTTCATGACCGGTTTTTTTCCTTTCAGCAAAATCCACAATACCTGAATTGCTGATTTTCCATTTTAATTCACTCTCTTTGATTGAATGCCCTTTTCTGACTTCTAAATCAAAATCATCATTTACCTCTTCATATTTAACGGATTTTCCGACTTTCTGCAGTGAATAATCTTTTTTTGCAGCAGTTACTGTCACTTTAATTGTGTCTCCATAACGCTCTTTGTTTTTCCCATATACATAACAACGTATGATTGCTGTACCTGGTTTTACTGCTATAAAGTCCATATCATCGCCTGTACGGTCGTAATCTTCAAATCTTACATAAGATTTTCCAGAAACAATCTCCCAACAGATATAATCATCCTCTGCACTGTACGGTGATGTCTGAACTTTCACTTCAAACTTTTTGCCCTGCACAACACTTCGTTTTGACTCGTTAATCGTAACCTTATCAGGTACACCATTATAATCAGCATGTACAAAAACATTTCCGGTTCCGCTAATAGCTGCTGCAACAAAACACACAACTGCAAACTGTTTTATTCTTCTTTTCATTTTATAAATCCTCCATTTATCTGTTAAAATTGTTTGTTTATAAATGCATCTAAATTTTGATTGCACGCTTATTGTATCATTCAATTATTAGAAAAACATTAGTAAAAAATATAATCTTTTGCTTGCCGAACAAAATGCAGCCTTTTTATATTTCCAAAGAAGATGTTGCACCCGGCAATCGCACCGTAAAAGTACTTCCATGCCCAAACACACTTTTCACATCAACTGTTCCATTGTAGTAATGCGCAATCTCACAGACCATAGCAAGTCCCAACCCGGTTCCATCCCCTCCACGAGAACTATCCGTTTGATAAAATCGTTGAAAAATCTTATCCTGTTCTTTCTCTTCGATTCCAATTCCATCATCCTCAACTGACAGTACAAGAGTTGTCTGCTCCCGCCTAAGATGCACAAATATATGTCCATTTTCCCTACCGTAACGATAAGCATTACTAACCAGATTCGTAAGAAGTCTTGAAAAAAGTTCTGGGTTTACAGACAAAACAACTGTTTCTGTTGCATATTCTAACGTAATACCATGTTCATGTATAAGTTTCATATCTGAACAAATAGCATCTACAAGTTCCGACACATCAAGGCATATATCTGTATATTTTCCTGTGCGCATCTCCAGTCGTGCAAAATCCAGCATATGATTGATTAACTTTGTCATTTTCCTCGCTTGTCTGCGGATCACTAAAATAGCATTCTCATATTCTTCAACTGTTCTCTCCTCCTCAAGCGTATACTCGCACTGTGCGTTAATAACTGTCATTGGAGTCCGCAGCTCATGAGAAACATCTGAAGTAAACTGCCGTTCCTGTTCAAATGCCCGTTCCAAACGGTCAAACATCTCATCAAAAGTTGCAGCAAGATGATGAAGCTCATCATCACCATCGCCTATGTCAATACGACGTTTTAAATCATTTCCTTCACTAATCTGTTTTGCCGTCCACGAAATCTTCTGCACCGGCTTTAATGCATGCTTTGCAATGAGATACCCTCCTACCGATGCTAATATTGTCAAAAGAGGCAGCAAAATTACAGCTGCACGTATCAGCCCTGACATCTGACGCTCACCTTGTTCCTCAGAAACCGCACCTCGAAGCCATAAATCATCCAAACCGTTTCCTTTAAGTTTACGATCAAAAACATAGTACCAGTTCCCGTTTGAACGTACCTTCTGAATCTTAGAATCCTTAAAATCCAACCCCTCTGTTATAGAAGATGTTGGATTGCTTCCATAAATAAGAACAAATTTTTTACTATATAAACTGGTATACACCTCGTTTACTTTGCTTAGAAAGTCATCATCAATATCCAAATATCCATTTCCATACTTTATGAGATAGTCATATCTGTGCGTCTTTAGAAGCTGGCTGATGTCCGAATGATATTCAATCTCATCCACATTGTTCTCAACATTCTGCACGAGGGAGTCCTGTATTGTTTTAATCAAAATCTGACGACTTACAGCAAAGACAGCCAAATATGCAAATATTACAACTATAATCATAGTTACAGTAAACCAAAGTGTAATCTTCAAACGGATAGATAAATTCTTCATATCCTACACTCCCTCTTTTAACACGAAACCTCTGCCACGCACTGTATGAATGAGTTTTATGTCATGACCATCATCTACCTTTTTCCGAAGATAGCTGATATAAACATCAACTACATTAGTTCCACCCTCATAATCAAAGTTCCATATATGATCCTCAATCATTTCACGCGATAACACACGCCCCTGATTGTACATCAGATATTCCAGTAATGCATATTCCTTTGCGGATAAATGAATCTCTACACCCCCTCGCGAAACAGTGTGTGCATTACAATCCATAGATAAATCCGAAACACAAATAACATTGCTCATAACTCCGTAAGAAGTTCTTGTCATAACTCTGAGACGTGCTGATAACTCTTCAAAAGAAAATGGTTTTACGAGATAATCATTCGCACCACGATCAAGACCTTTCACTCGATCCGAGACAGAATCTCTTGCTGTCAGAAAAATCACCGGAGTCATTTTATTCATACTCCGCAAAACGTCCAGCACTGCAAAGCCATCAGCTTTCGGCATCATAATATCCAAAATAATCGCATCAAAATCCGTGTAAGAAATAATGTCGATTGCTTCTTCACCATCAAAACAGCAGTCCACGCTATAACCATCAGCTGTCAGTTTTTGAACGATAATGTAATTTAAGTCTTTTTCGTCTTCTGCAAGAAGAATCCGCATAGTTTATTCCTCCCTTCACAAATCCAATCTCTTATTATAACAAAAAAAAAGAAAATAACTACTACAAAGTTTATACGAATACAATTGTTTAATCCAATTTTTTATGCTAAACTATTCATTACATTTGTTGACTGAAAGTATCTCAACATATGCAAAACATTTTCACATACCAATCCATGCCACAGCATACAGTGCAACGGCATTTTTATTATCAACTGTATTTATTAAATATGAATATGGTTACACTATAATGGCAGAGCGAGGATTTTTATGACTAGATTAAAAGATTTTCTTTTTAAGTACAAACATGCAATTATTATTTTATATATGCCAATTTATCTTTTTTGGTTTATGACCCTTGAAAAAAGAACCAATGTACATTTTATCAACATACATTGCAAAATAGATGACTATATTCCGTTTTGCGAAATCTTCATAATTCCATATCTCTTATGGTTTTTATATGTCGCAGTCAGTCTGCTTTATCTCTTCTTTCAGACAAAGCACCTCGATGACTTTTACAGATGTTGTGCCGTGTTGTTGCTTGGAATGACAACTTCGCTTATTATTTACACTGTTTTTCCAAATGCGCAAACAATGCGTCCAAAAACATTTGACCACAGCAATATATTTACGACAATTATTGATATACTTTACCGTACCGATACCGACACTAATGTTTTTCCGAGTATTCATGTTTTTAACTCGGTTGCGATTCATTTTGGTATAAGCCGCAGTTATTATTTTAGAAATGTTGATAATGTTAACATCGTTAAAAGTGACAAAAAAAGAAAAGCGATAAAAATCATCAGACTTTCATCGCTTATACTCTGTATTCTTATCTGCATATCAACGCTAACGCTTAAACAACATTCATTTTTAGACCTTGTAGGCGGATGCGTATTGTTTGCCTTTTACTACACTATTATTTATATCAGACCTTTCAGGCAGTCTAATCTTTCAACAGATTGCTAAGTGTGGCAAATTGTTCAAGACTTAACGCCTCACCTCTGACAGTTGCAGGAAGCCCCATTTTTTCCAATGCGTCAACAACCTGCTCTTTGTTTACATTGATATTTGAAGCATTATTTAATCCATTCTGAAGAGTTTTTCTTCTTTGATTAAATGATGCTCTTATTATTTTAAACATAAAACTTTCGTCTTTTACATCCACCGGTTTTTCCTCATGACAAGTAAGTCTTATAACTGCAGAGCCGACATTTGGTCGTGGCATAAAACAATTTGCCGGAACATTTGCGACTATCTCCGCTTTTGAATAAAACTGTACGGCAAGTGACAATGCACCATAATCCTTTGTTCCAGGACCTGACTGCATCCTGTCTGCGACCTCTTTCTGCACCATGACTGTTATGCTTTCAAGCGGCACATGACTTTCAAATAATCCCATTATGATAGGTGTTGTTATATAATATGGAAGATTTGCAACAACCTTTATCGGTCTGCCGCCATTATGCTCTTTGGCCACTTTTGCAATATCAAGTTTAAGTATATCCTCATTTACAACTGTGACATTGTCATAAGCAGATAATGTATCTGCAAGTATAGGTATGAGATTGTCGTCTATCTCAACCGCCATGACCTCTCTTGCGTTTTCACATAGATACTGTGTCATCGTACCTATTCCGGGTCCTATCTCAAGTACAAAATCATCTTTTGTTATGCCAGCCTCACTTATTATCCTCTCTAAAACATGAGTATCTATAAGAAAGTTCTGACCAAATTTCTTTTGGAATCTAAAATTATATTTCTGTAAAATCTCTATTGTATTCTGTGGTATTCCAAGTGTTGCCATATTACCTCATTTCCGTGCTTTTAACACTAATCTATTTTAGTCTATACATCCTCATTGCATTATCATAAGTGATATTTATAATCTCCTCCGCCGATATTCCTTTGAGCTCTGAAATACATTCAACCACATGTTTAAGATAAGACGAATCGTTTCTCTTTCCACGATGCGGTTCAGGTGTAAGATAAGGACAATCCGTTTCAAGTACAATACGCTCTATCGGTGCCATTTTCACAACATCTTTGAGTTTTTTGCTATTCTTAAATGTAACTACTCCGCCAATTCCAAGATAATATCCCATATCAAGATAAATCTGTGCCATCTCTGGACTATATGAAAAACAATGGATAACTCCGCCAAGCTCCTCGCCATGATGTTCTTTCATTGTATCAAGTGTATCTGCTGCCGCATCCCTGCTGTGGATTATTATCGGCATGTCAAGTTCATAGGCAAGTTCAAGCTGCCTTGCAAACCACTTCTTCTGAATATCTTTTCCCGGTTCATCATAGTGATAATCAAGACCTATCTCACCTATCGCCACAATCTTTTCATCAGCCGCAAGACCTTTGAGCCACTCCATATGACTCTCATCAAGTCTCTCTACATCCTCTGGATGGATACCAACCGCACCATACATAAAATCATATTTCTTAACTATCTCAAATGTCTTTTTTGTTGACGCAACACTTGCACCGACATTTACAACTGTCCCGACACCTTTATCCTTTAAGGAAAGAAGTAGTTCTTCCCTGTCCTCGTCAAATCTCTCATCATCATAATGAGCGTGTGTATCAAAAATCATATTTCCTCTTTTCCTAAATAAAAAATCCACCATACCAACATTATTAGTAGTATAGCGGATTTTTTACCAAAATACAATTTTAAAAAATTATAAATAAAAGATAATCATATCAATCAAAAATACTGGTATAAGACAACTCAGTGACCAAAGCATATATCCAAAGAATGATGGCATCTTAATACCATTTTCCTCGGCAATTGAACGAACCATAAAGTTTGGTGCATTTCCGATATATGTGTTTGCACCCATGAACACGGCTCCTGACGAAATCGCCATAAGAAGAATTTTTGGAATAAATCCTCCAGTAACCTGTATTCCATCTTTAAATCCAAGTGAAAGTGCAGTCTTAAAAAATACAAGATATGTTGGTGTATTATCAAGGAAACTTGACAAAAATCCTGTTATCCAGAAGAATTGCCATGGCTTAGTTACTCCGAGTTCCCCACCTTTTACTTCAAGAATAAGAAGTGTAGGTATCATTGTGATAAATATACCAATGAAAAGAATCGCAACTTCCTCGATTGCATCCCATGTAAAATGGTTATCATCTCTGACTTTCTTATTAGTAGTCTTGTATGAAAGGAGTGCTGCTGCAAGTATTATTACAACTTCAAGAAGTGATGCATATCCAAACTCTACCTCACCATATATATGAATACTCTTCGCAAAGAATGGACTCACTTTTGGAAGAACACCACTTAATATAACAGCACCGACTATCATCACAAGAAAAATGATATTCTTTGCACCTACAAGACGAATAGGTGTCTTGCTTTCAAGAACCTCCGGTTTAAGACCGTCAGCAATATCTTTTTTATATGCATGTGTATCTACCACGAAGAAAAGTGCAAGAAGAAGTATTACATTTAATATCAATATCGGAATAAGATGTAGACTCCAGAAAAAATCAACACCATTCATAAATCCCATCAAAAGTGGTGGATCACCAACTGGTGTAAGGCATCCTCCGATATTTGAAACAAGAAAGATAAAGAACACTATTATCTGTACCTTTCTTTTACGCCATTTATTTGCTCTGATTATAGGTCTTATCATAAGCATACTTGCTCCTGTTGTACCAATCCAGCTAGATAAAAGCGTACCGATAAGAAGCATTAAAATATTTACTTTAGGTGTACCGACAAGGTCGCCCTCAAGTGCTATATTTCCTGCTACACAGAACAAACCAAACAGTAACACTATAAATGTTATATAATCTCCGAAAATGACTTCGAGAAACTCTTCAAAAGTTTTGCTTCCACCATAGCCTATGGCAAATGGTATAAGAAATGCAAGCGACCAGAAAATTACTGCTACGGCTTTATATTTTTCCCATAATTCTCCGATAACTAATGGACATATCGCTATACAAAGAAGCATTCCGACAAACGGAATACAATACGCAAGCGACAAACTGTTTCCAAGCTCCTGCTCTGCTCCCTTTTCTGCGGCCATTGACACAGCCGGATTGATAGCAGCCGCAAGGAAAAGCATTGAAACAATCGCTAAAAAGCTATTTTTTACTGTTTTCATACTCTTACGCCTCCTGTGTAAAATAACAATATTTCTACTTATTAAAATATAACACTATTCGCATACTGAGTTATTATAGTACAGAGGACATAAAAAAGCAATAAAACTTTTAGATATTTTTTATTGTTTTAAGGAAATACAAGGCTGAACTATTACTCTTATCCTTGTTTGTGCGTCTTCTCATATGACGGCAGACTCATCCTGAAAAATCTTCTTGCAAGACACTTTGCATTGAACGGTATCAGCGGATATAGATAGCCCTCTCCTAATAGTGTATGTGTCATAAGAAGCGATGCTACAAGCAGTATTGTTCCGGCTATAAATCCATATACACCAAATATACTTGTAAAAATCAATAATATTATACGATGAAACTTTACTGCATAAGTGAGTTCCATATTGCTCTGTGTATAATTTGCTACCGCCACAAATGCCATATAAAGCATTATCTCTGGATTAAACCAACCAGAATCTACCGTATAATCACCAAATACTATACCTGCAACAATACTAAGCGGTGTGGTAAGCATGTTTGGCGTGTTGACTGCTGCCATTTTCAATCCGTCTATTGCAAATTCAAGTATAAGAAACTGAAATATCGGTGCTACATTTATATCATCACGGATCAGTATAAAATCAAGCCATTTTGGTACCCACTCCGGATTTTCAATAAGAAGCAGGAAAACAGGCGTGATAAAAACGGCAAGTATATTTGTCACCATTCTTGTAAACCTTAAATATGTTCCCGTTACAGGCGGAAAATAATAATCATTTGCATCCTCCACTATTCCAAACAATGATGTAGGCAGTATCATAACAGCCGGAGAGTTATCGACAAGTATGACAATACTTCCCTCCAGCAGACTTGCCGCCGCCGTGTCAGGTCTTTCGGTATATTTATATCTAGGAAAAGGATTTATCCATTTTCCCGGAAAAAGCATCTCAGCAAGACTTTCCTGATTCATCGTAAGTGAATCCACATCCATTGAATTTATTCTGTCCATGACTTTTTTTACATCTTTTTCATTTACCCTGCCACACATATATCCGATAGCGATATCCGTTCTTGAACTCCTGCCTACCCTTGCAAACTTAAACACAAGATTTATATCCCTTATCCTTCTTCTGATAAGTGCCATATTAGGAATGAGTGCCTCAATAAATCCGTCTCTTGAACCTCTCAGCACCTTATCTTTTTCGGGCTCCTCCACACTTCGTCCCGGATATTCCCTAAGATCAAGGGCAAGAATCCCATCATATCCCTCTATCATCATGCAAGTAAGTCCGGCAAGAAAATTATCTATAAAATCCTGCTCTGTTTTTATCTCCGTAATGTCAACAAATGGCGTACTTTTACTTATAAAACCAGCCATATCTTCCGGCATATCTTCCTCTTTTATAGAATAAAAAAACTGCATAAGTTTTTCTATAGTATCTCCGGGCAAAAATCCGTCCACTGAATAAATAGAAACTTTCCTGCCTCCAATCTCAACCTCACGATGAAGCAGATCAAAATTCTCATCAAGTTTAAAAAGACTGCTTATCTTCTGCTGACGCATTTTGAAATCATTTCCAAAAATAATGGAGCTGCTTTGCTTTGTATTATCTGTACTGTTTTGCTGCGTAACACTGCTCATCTTCCGACTGCCTCCAATTCTTCCAAAATTTAATAATACACAATGGTTAGTGTTTGCAGAAAATAGTAAAATATACTATGCTTTCACAGGTTTTATAAATCGATTTTCAATAAATTTTTAGAATACAATATTCTTTTATATGAAAGACAAAATCAAGCACAAAATAAACAAAATCCACAGAATAATTCCTAATTCTACCTTTAAGGGGTGTACTTTTGGTACTAAAGAGATAGTATTATCTTAAGAAGGGAGAGATAGGTTATGGATCTTATCAAAATCGGAAGATATATCGCTGGAAAACGAAAAGAAATTGGATTGACTCAGAAACAGATTGCTGAAAAATTAGGTAAGAGTGATAAATCTGTTTCAAAATGGGAACGCGGCATCTGTCTGCCAGATGTATCTGTATATTTAGAATTATGTGATATATTAAACATTACCATCAATGAATTTCTGGCAGGCGAAGATATAGATGCTGTCAGCGTAGCAAAAAAGTCTGAAGATACACTGATACAGGTATCTAAAGACAGCAGCCATAAGCAAAGATATTTAAAGCGTATAATAGCAGCACTTCTTATAATGCTTGCAATATTCTCAGCAGCAACAGGCAGAATATTGTATAATAAATGGAAACAACCAAAAAATTATATAGAAACCTTTTCTAATGACAGTCCGGAAATGAAAACAGCTAAACTATTTTCCGGAACAGAACAGACAGTCATGTTTAAATATAATACCAAAGATACATTCAAAGAACTGGATATTTATATGTCAGAGTATCGATCAGGTGAAAGAATTTCACATAAAAATATAGCTAAACTGACCTACAATAATATAACATCTGCTAATAATGGAATTATAGTGATTGCCCCTGATTCTGATAATTCTTCCGCAAAGCTGATAGTTACGGATGAAACCTGCCAATATTCGACAGAAAACAAAATTTTAGATAATGTTACAGGCAAAAAATACTATGGACAATCATCAACATATATTCAGAATACTCTTTCCATAAAATATGGTACAGAACAAGGTCTGGCAGTACTTATATATGGTAAAAATAGTCTTAGTATGCTTCCTATACCGTACATCAATGGAGATAGCGTTGACACTGATAACGATTATATGTATTATTATTCCATTAAATTTGTAAAATAGAAATATAAATCAGGAGGCGATAATGCCAATCACCACATTCGACCAAGAACTTTTTGCCGATGCCTGCAAAAAAATCATTGCCAAAGAGCGTGAAACCAACGGAATTGGTACTTTAAAAGAAAAAACAATGCACGCAGTTCTAAAAAACTTTTATGAACCTGATATTTCACATCAGGAAATAAAAGTTGACCGTTTTGTTGCTGACATTATGCGTGATGATGAGATCATAGAGATACAAACAAGAAATTTCAATGCCATGCGCAAGAAACTGAGTGTTTTTCTAGAAAAATATCCTGTTACAATCGTCTATCCCATCCCCCACAACAAATGGCTTTACTGGATAGACGAGAATACAGGGGAGATTTCCAAAAAGAGAAAATCTCCTAAAACGGGAACTTTTTTTGATGCTTTTATCGAGCTATATAAAATAAGTATGTTTTTATCAAATCCCAATTTGCATATTTGTCTTGTACTCGTTGACATGGAAGAATACCGGCTTTTAAACGGATGGAATGAAACTCGAAAAAAAGGTTCATCACGGTACGACCGTATTCCTGTCGCACTCCATGATGAACTTTATATTGGCAGTAGTAGTGATTACGCTCTGTTGCTGCCCGATGAACTTGCCAAAACTTTCACTTCAAAAGATCTTGCCAAATGTGCCAAGATTCCTCTCCGTCTTGCACAGACGACACTTACTGTTCTAAAACGAACCGGCGCAATTGAGGAGGTTGGTAAAAACGGACGATGCATTTTATATCAAAAGTGTAAATAAAAATCCCTTTATACATTTCCATTTATTACTGGATTTTTCTTTATACCTATAAGCAGTGGTATAACCATTATAACCCACGCAATCGGCTCAGCCCAGATGATAGCCCAGTATCCGAGTACCGGTGTCAAAAATGTTGCCACAAGCACCTTACATATAAGTTCAAATGAACTTGATACGACTGGTGTAACACTATCTCCTATTCCCTGCATAGCATTTCTGAGTATACATATGACAGCAGGTATAAAGTAAAGCAATGTGTCAACTCTCAGATAAAGTGTTGCCGTATCTATTACCTGCTGCTGCTTTGTCGCTGTTATCATCTCAACCATGTACGGCACAACAGTATATGACAAAAGCACCATAAACGCACACCATATCCATGTGACTATTGTTACCTGCCATATTCCTTTCTTTATCCTGTCAGGCTTTTTTGCTCCCATGTTCTGACCACAAAAAGTTGCCATTGTTGTTCCAAAAACAGTAAACGGCAGCATAAAAAATTCCGAAATCTTTCTTGCCGCAGTATGTGCAACTATATAATTTGCATTGTCAAGAGAGTTTATCGCTCCCTGAAGTGCAACAGAGCCTATATTTATGAGCGAACTCATAAATCCCATTGAACAGCCTATAGCAAACATTGATTTTACAAGACTTTTTTCAAGTTTTATATCTTTTATGCCAAAATGAAGTACAGGATATTTCTTAAGCATATACACAAAACAACATGCAAATGACATTATCTGAGACAGAACAGTTGCAAATGCTGCTCCCTCAACTCCCCACTTAAATCCACAAACAAACAAAATATCAAGACCTATATTAACAAATGTGGAAATTATCAGAAAAATAAGTGGCGTAATCGAGTCTCCTATTGCTCTGAAAAGTCCGGCACAGACATTATAGAGCATCGCACCTGTCATTCCTAAAAGGATTATCTTAAAATATCTGTACGCACCATCTATCAGATTTTCAGGTGTGTTCAAAAATTCAAGAATATTTCTAAGGAATCCCACACTTAATACTGTAAACACCAACGACACGGCAATTCCAAGCACAAATGTCGCTGCTACCGCCTTTTTTATTGCTTTTTCGTCTCTCGCCCCATAACTTCTGGCAACTATTATCGCAAACCCATTTGTCATACCAAGCAAAAATCCAATTATCATATTGTTGAGTGAACTTGTCGCTCCGACAGATGCAAGTGCATTTTCTCCAAGAAACTGCCCCACTATCCTTGTATCCGCAAGACTGTAGAACAACTGAAATATATTTCCTATAGCAATAGGTATCGCAAATCCCATTATAAGTGGCAACGTTTTTCCATTTGTTAAATCTTTCATCTTAAATCAAAACCTCATTTCCTTAAATTAATTACTAAAACTTCCCACACCAATAAGGTGTGCTGAACCTTGAAAACTCTATTATCCTCTGTCAGACCGGAAACCATTTTAACACAATTTTTGTAAAAGGAATACAATAGATTTTAAATATTCCGGCACTTCCAACTGATTCTGTCTGACATTCTAAAATTCGACTCAAATTTATCTGCACAATTTATTTAAAAAATAACAACTTTATGTTAAAATAAAGGTACTCATATTGGAGTCAAAGTATGGAACAAACGGGAGGGAAATTATTATGAAATCTATTAAAACCAAAATCATTGCGGCAGTTATATTCTGTTCACTCCTTTCAACGGTTATATGTGGTGCCATAAGCATTGTAAACTCCTCTAAAACATCCGTTGAAGATTCAAAAAGACAGATGGAGATTGCATGCATAACCCAAACAGATAAATTAAACGAAACCATGCAAAATGTTGAAAATTCAGTAAACATGGTTTATAGCATGGCAAAAGCAAAACTTGATAACACTTCTGTTTTTTGTAGTAGCAGCCGTTATGTAAATGAATACACAAAAAAAATGCTTCCTATACTTATGGAATCAGCTCAGGATACTCCTGGTGCTCTTACTGCTTATATAAGATATAATCCTGAATTTACTGAGCCTACAAGCGGATTATTTCTTACAAGAAATGATGACAAAAGCAAATTTCAAAGTGTAACTCCTACAGACTTTTCCATGTATGATCAAGATGATACGGAACATGTAGGCTGGTATTATATCCCAGTCAAAAACAAAAAAGCCACATGGATGTCACCTTACATAAATTCCAACATAAATGTTTATATGATTTCATATGTCATACCTATATATGTTGACGGTAAATCCATAGGCATTGTAGGCATGGATATAAATTTTAATACCTTTACTGATACTGCGAACTCAGCAAAAATATTTAATACAGGATACTCTTTTCTTACAGATGAAGATGGCAATATAATGTATCACCAGAAACTCAAAGTGGGTACAAACCTCGAAAAAACCGATAATGGCACGAGCCCGCTTGTAAATGCACTTAAAGATGGTGATAAGGAACAGACTTTAATCTCATATTCATATAAAAACGCATCCAAAGTGATGTATTATAAAACATTGCAAAATGGTATGAAATATATACTTACTGCTCCAAAGAGTGAACTAAATGCCCAATCATCAGCTCTCTCAAAGCAGATCACCGGAGGTGCCATGACCGCAATAATAATTACCATCATTATTGGATTCCTTATAGGCACAAAAATAACTAAACCTATCAGACAGATTGATGGTATTGTTCAGGATACTGCTGAATTTAACTTCAAGAGCAATCCTGCATCACAGAAACTTTACAAACACAAGGATGAAGCTGGACATATGGCATTGTCAATTCACAATATGCGTAAAAATCTACGCAATATGATCTCAACCATAAACCAGGTACAATCAGATATACAGGATACAACTGACCAACTCTCAGACATAACTGAAAAAATACATACAATGAGTGATTCAAACACTGACACTACCCGTGAGATTGCAGCCGCAATGCAGGAAACTGCCGCAACAATGGAAACTGTAAATGAAACTGTTAGTAACATAAAACAACATGCAACAGATATTGAACAAAATTCAGGCAATGGAAAAGATACGGCACAAACAATAAAGGAACGTGCCAAAAACCTTGAGCAGAAAACGAAACTTGCCACAAATAAAACTGTTGATATCTATGAAAATGTAAAAGAAAAAATGGATAAAGCAATGATACAGGCAAAATCTGTAGAAAAAATAAATCAATTTACACAGACAATACTTGAAATTTCCGAGCAGACAAATCTCCTCGCCCTAAACGCATCTATTGAAGCAGCAAGAGCAGGTGAAGCAGGTAAAGGTTTTGCTGTCGTTGCAAACGAAATTGGCAGCCTTGCTACCCAGACTACAACAACCGTCAGCAATATAGAAACAATCATTGGAGAAGTAAATACTGCCGTATCAGACCTTACACAGTGCTTACAGGAAAGCACCGATTTCTTAAATGAAACCGTTTTAAAAGATTACAAAGATTTCACTACTGTTGCAAAACAGTACAATAGTGACGCTACTGTTTTTGATGATAGTATGACTGCTATAAACGAACAGATAGAGATACTTCTAAGTTCCATCGTTGATATCGCAGACTCGGTAAATACCGTTAATACAACAGTATCAGAAACAGCCGAAGGCGTTAACAATATTGCTGAAAAAACTTTAGAACTTTCTAATATTGTTGATGATAATGAGACTCTTGTTAATACGAACAAGAAAAATACCGATAAATTAAACAGTGTATTGGCTATGTTCAGACATTAATTTCAAAAAGAGTTTATATTTGAATGGAGGTTTACTTTTATGGATAAAATATACCCTATGTTTTTATTTCTAATGATACTACCCCTACTAATATGTATTAAATACACCCGAAAAATAAAAAGCGATGTTGCTTCTTCAATTGAAAAATGTCTTATATTTGCAATTATAACCATACTATGCAACAGTTTTTTTGCCCTTTCTAAAAACGAAACACTATCATATCTTATGGAAGCATTATATTTGTTTTCATTTGATATGGTACTTATATATATACTTCAGTACTCTCAACAATATACACTTGTATTCAATGAAGTAACACCTTTTAGAACCGGATGCTTTATAGTTGCATATTTAGATGGTATTTCATTATTTTTAAATACATTTTTTCATAATGCATTTACTTTAAAAATAGTAAAATACATGAATTTTGAACTATATCATATAGACACCAAAAATATTTTCTACTATTTGCACTATGTCTTTGCATACTGTCTGGTATTCTGCATTGTTGCATCATTTACGATAAAAATCATGCAGATACCAGATTTTTACCGCAAGAAATATTTTCCTATACTTGCTGTAATGTGTGTTATCATAGTATTAAACTTTGCATGTAATATATTAGAATTTCCTGTAGATCTGTCACTTCCTTTTTTTGTATTTGCAGCCATACTTATATGTTACCTGACACTTTATCGTTCTCCGAATGAACTCATAGACAAAACATTGTCTATCGTTGTAACCGAAATGAACAACTCTGTAATATGTTTTGATATAAACAATGATTGTGTCTATGCAAATGACCATGCGTCAAAAATGTTTAACAATCCCTCAAATTCTCTTTCAACCATATCTGATTACGCTCAGACATGGATAGAAGAACACAATATCAACAATGTCAATTCACTTGAATGGAGTGATAAAAAGATCATCGATAATAAAACTCATTATTTTGATGTTGAATACAGAAAATTATTTGATAAAAAAAATGAATATATCGGATTTTTCCTAAATCTTATTGACAATACAGAGAAGCATATCGCTTTTGAAAAAGAAAGATACCTTGCAACGCATGATACTCTTACAGGATTATATAATAAAAATTATTTTGCAGTAAAAGCAGCCGAGCTTCTTAAAACAAACCCAGATGAAAAATGGCTGCTTTTTAGTTCCAACATCAAAGACTTTAAACTCATAAACGATTTATTCGGTCTTGAAAAAGGAAATGAAGTTTTAAAGATGGAAGCTGACCTTCTTAAAAATCAATGTGGAGAGGGTATAGTCTACGGCAGGACAGGCGGAGACAAGTTTGCCGCATGTATTCCAAAATCAAGATTTAAAGAGCAATATTTTATAGAAGCTATTCAGAAAATGGGACGCACCTTCAACAATGATCTGTACCATCTTCATATATACATCGGTGTTTATGAGATCACAGATATTAATGAGGATATATCGATAATGTGCGATAAGGCTAATCTTGCAATAAAAACACTTAACGAAAACTATGATAAATTCATTGCATATTATAATGATGCAATATTTAATGACACAATTGTTGAAAAGCAGCTTGTCGGAGATTTTGATAAAGCTCTGGAAGAAAAACAATTCTGTATGTACCTGCAGCCACAGATGACATCTGATGGAAAAATGATCGGTGCAGAAGCACTTGTAAGATGGCAGCATCCCAAACGCGGTCTTATCTTTCCAGGCGATTTTATAGAAGTATTTGAAAAAACAGGTCTTATTTACCGTCTTGATAAATTCATCTGGGAATTGGCAATACAAAAACTTGCTGAATGGCAGAAAAACGGCCGCAACGATTTATACATATCAGTAAACATATCCACAAAAGATTTTTATTACATGGATATATATAAAACTATCACATCTCTTGTGGAAAAATACAATATTATACCTGCAACCCTTAAACTTGAAATTACTGAAACTGCTATTATGACAGGTATGGCAAATGAACTTGATATTATAAATAAGTTCAGACAATATGGATTTCAAATTGAAATAGATGATTTCGGAAGTGGCTATTCTTCTCTTAACACACTAAAAGATATGGATGTTGATGTAATTAAAATAGATATGGGATTTTTAAGTTCAACAGCTCCTAACCGTTTAGAACGAAGCATGTCTATCTTAAATACGATAATAGCACTAACAAAAACCCTTGGTCTTTCTGTTATAACTGAAGGTGTTGAAACTAAAGAACAGGTTTCCAGACTCACACAAATGGGCTGCGGGATATATCAGGGATATTATTTTTCAAAGCCTATTCCTGTTGATCAGTTTGAAGACATATATATGTAAAAACAAAGACGATTAAGCATAACAGCCTAATCGTCTTTTTATTTTACTTTCTATTCATAATCTTTTACATTTGAACTATCAACCTTTTCAAATGGTACCCATACATATTTCTTATCCTTTGTAACACCTTTAAGCTTAGAAAGATCAGCTCCATTTACTAATGCAGCAACAGCTTTAACAATCATCTCTCCCTGACCAGTCGCGGACTGATAAACCGTAAATGCCATATCTCCGGCCTCAATAGCTGTACAGCCATCTGCTGTTGCATCAATACCATATATTTTTATATCACTAAGATTATTTTCCCTGCATGCCTCAACAATTCCTGTAGCCATTGTATCATTATTACATACAACTGCATCACACTTCTGACCAGTTTTTAAAAACTGTTTAAACATGTCCTTTGCTTTCGTCTTATCCCAGTCTGCACTATCCTCAAACACAAAATTTATTTTCTTATCTGAAGCATTTAATGCATTTTTCAAAGCATCCGTTCTCGGTTTTGTTGCTGTATGAAACTCTGGACCTTTAATTATAGCAACATTTATTTCATCAGATGACTGGAAGTCCTTTAACACTGCCTCTGCCTGATATTTACCTGCCTCTTTTTCATTTGAACCTACATATATATACTTACCTGCTTCAAGTCTATCGCTGTCAGGACATGTATTAAAAAATACTATAGGAATGTCCCCTGCTATCGCTTCAATTTCAAAAGCTGTATCTATATCTACCAGACCACATATAATAGCATCATATTTTTCAGTTACTGCCTTTTTTATATCACTAACCTGATTTTCAATAGAATCCTGTTCATCTATAAGTTCTACTTTCGCGCCCGATTTCTCAGCCACATCCTTTGCCTTTTGAATAATCTTATTTGTAAAATCATCAACTCTTGATAATGATATTAATAATTTCATTCCATTTTCACTTATATCGGAGGAATCTTTTGCCCCTGAACTTCCAACACAACCGCTCAAACATCCTGCGATCAACACAAAACACATAACCAAACTTATTAACTTTTTCATGAATATTTCCTCCTTTTCTAAATCTGGAACTGGCTAACCTGATCTTCAAGCTGCTTTGCTGACACTGCAAGACTATCAGCTTCATCTTCTACAGCATCACTATTTTTAGAAATATTCTCAGCCTGCTTAAGCATCGATTCTGAGGTTGCAAGAATTTCATCTGAACTTGCTGCCTGTTCCTCTGAAATTGCAGCAACATTTGTGGCAACAGCATCCACTTCATTTATTTTATCGACCATTCCATCGATCAAAGTGCCCGTATCCTGTATATTATTAAATATAATGTCAAATGTATCAACAGCTGTATGTATAAGCTTTGCACTATCTGATATATCCTGTGCACTACTTCCCGCCTGCTTCACAGCATCGGCAACAAGATTATTTATCTGCGTTATAAGTGCTGTGATGTCAGCAACAGATTCAGTACTGCTATTTGCAAGCTTTCCAATCTCAGATGCAACAACAGAAAATCCTTTTCCAGCCTCACCGGCACGAGCTGCTTCAATAGACGCATTCAATGCCAAAAGATTAGTCTGATCAGCAATCTCTCCTATAAGATTTATAATCCGTACAATCTCCCCCGATGCATTTCCTACTTTATTTACAGCCTCTTCAAGATTATGAATAGACTTTTCTATACTCTCAAGCGCCTGACTTGCCTGCTTCATGTCCTCTCTGCCTTTTTCAGACACACGCACAGTCTCATTCATCCTGTCTTCCACCTGGCCACTCTCATCTTTTGTATCAGACGCAAATCCGGCAAGTTTTGTCGCACTCTCAGCTATCTCATTTACAGAAAGTGACAATTGATCTACCGTCGAATTAAGTTCACTCATAGATTGCGACTGTATAGATGCTGACGAATTCATTTCACCAGAAACACTTTTACTCTTATCAGCCTGCTCCTTAAGTTTTCCCGAAACATCCCCCATCTCCTTTATCATCTGTTTCATGGTAACAATAAACTTTTTCACACTCTGCCCCATAACAGCAATCTCATCATGCCCCTTAACATCCATGGTAACAGTAAAATCACCCGATGTCATTTTTGTAATAATACCTGTCATAGTTTTTACAGGTTTTATAACAATATGTGTAACACGCTCAATAAGAATACATAATAAAATTATACATACAACACTTATGATTATCATAACTGTTCTAAGATGTACAATATCTGAAAGAATCACACTTTTAGGCAGATATGATACAAGTAGCCAGTCTGTACCATCAACCTCTTTAAAAACAGTCATCTTTCCATCAATTGTTGTTGAATCATACTTCTTTGCAGTAACTTTCTCTGCAAGCTGCTTATAATAATTACTCTGGCTTCCATTACCGATTTTTTGTGATATAAGGTCATTATCTCTATTTGCTATTATCGTACCTGTATTTTTATCTACAAGTATAGATTCTGCCTTATTCATCTCAATAAATGAATTAACTATAATAGCAATACGGTCAAGTGTCATATCTGCTGAAATAACACGCACATTATCTGAATCATCATTCAACATTGCAGAAACACTTATTACATTTACGCCTTCTGAATTCTTATATGCTGAACCAACATGCATATTCACTCTCGTAAGCCCTTCTTTATACCACACACTCTGTATAACATCAGACTCAGATTTCTTCGACTTCGACGCTTTCATAAGTTTTCCCGTCGAATCCGCTATATATAATCCCTCAGGATAATTGTCATCAACACCATAATAACCATCTAATATATTCTGCAGCTCTTTATCATCTGGCTTAATCTGCTCAATAGTTCTCTTGGCCATCTGAAATGAAACAATATTTTTTTGAAGCCATGATTCAATCTCATTTGATTGATTACTAACAGAGGACTCCAAAAGATTTTCTGAATAGTTCTCTATAATACCAGATGAAATCTCATATGCCACAAGTACAAGTACCACTACGATAGCGACAACTACGGGAATTATGATTCCTAAAAGCTTTGTTTTGATCGATATATTCCTTTGTTTATTCATAAATATAAACCTCCTTTAACTGCCTGTATCCCTGATTTTTTTATATCTGAAAATTCTTCTGTCAAAAGCAATAATAACTGATACGCAAGTGATGTATATTTTAATCTATCATATCTTTCTGTTGCTATATACTCTTTTGCCATCTTCTGTATAATTTGCTTTAAACGGTTGTATTTATCTCCCTCTTCCTCTATCGAATTACAGAAAAAATGCAGTTGTTTTCCATTAGTTTGTGAACAAATATAAAAGTAGTCCGCCGACAACTGTACCATCAATCCATCTATTCCAAGTTTCCAATCGCATTTTTCGCCAAAATCTGTGAGAATAACATCTCCCGCGTACAATTCATATTCCTGCATGTCTGCTGTTAACCTCAGATTTCCGGCGAACACATAAAAAAGTTCTATTTTTTCTCCTTCTGTTTTATCTCTGGTTTTCTCGTTCCAGAATTTTGTAATCACTGGTCTTTTCAATGCTCTCCTCCTCATTTTCCTCCTACATCATTATATTTAACTATAACATTCTTTTTAAATTTTTTACATAAAAAAATGGATTTCTAACAATTGTTCTGCTCTATTCAAAACAGTAAACAAAACAATTTGTTAAAAATCCATATCATTTTTATGTAATATAATTACAACGCTTTCTTAATAGCGTCCATAAGATCTTCATATGTATCAAAAGCTTCAATATCAGGATTTTCTGCCTTAATACTATCAGGACTCTTGAAAAGAAATCCCGCCTTGCTTGCACGAATCATTCCAAGGTCATTGTGGCTGTCACCACTTGCAATAGTATCATAACCGATAGACTGAAGTGCCTTTACTGTTGTAAGTTTAGACTGCTCACAACGCATCTTAAATCCTGTAATCTCTCCATCGTCCGCAACCTCAAGTGAATTGCAGAAAATCGTAGGCCAGCCGAGCTTCTTCATAAGTGGGCTTGCAAACTGTGTAAATGTATCACTGATGATAATAACCTGTGTGATCGAACGAAGCTCATCCAAAAACTCTTTTGCACCAGGCATAGGATCAATCTTTGCTATCGTGCTCTGAATTTCTTTAAGGCCAAGACCATGCTCTTTTAAAATACCAATTCTGTAATTCATAAGCTTGTCATAATCAGGCTCATCTCTCGTAGTTCTTTTAAGTTCAGGAATGCCTGTCTCCTCTGCAAATGCGATCCAGATTTCAGGAACAAGCACACCCTCTAAGTCCAAACATACAATATTCATTTTCAACCATCCTCTTTTCTTAATATCTAAGCCTCCAACATAAAACTGGACCGGCGGGATTCGAACCCGCGGGATGCAGGAGTCAAAGTCCTGTGCCTTACCGCTTGGCGACGGCCCATCATATATCAATACTTATATAGTAAGCAATATTTATCATGCTGTCAATGAATTTATGCTGCTTGCCTATATAGTAAAAAATCCTTGTGATATACAAGGATATAAAAAGGTGGATAGAGGGATTCGAACCCTCGGCCTCCAGAGCCACAATCTGGCGCGCTAACCAACTGCGCTATACCCACCATATAAAATTAAAACGTGCCAGGAGGGATTCGAACCCCCGACCCACGGCTTAGAAGGCCGTTGCTCTATCCAACTGAGCTACTGACACATAAAGCGGGTGATGGGAATCGAACCCACGTATCCAGCTTGGAAGGCTGGTGTTCTACCATTGAACTACACCCGCACATTTGGAAACAAATGTGTTTCCCGCTTTATTTATTTAATGCGTCACCAGTCGGGGTGACAGGATTCGAACCTGCGACCCCCTGATCCCAAATCAGGTACTCTAGCCAAACTGAGCCACACCCCGAGTTGCTTTTTGCTTTGCTTACTCGCTAACCGCTTTCCCGTGACGCAAGATATATATTACATTATGTTGTACCATTTGTCAATAACTTTTTTCAATTTTTTTTATTTTTTTTGCATTTTTTTGTAATCCCCCTGTTTATAGGGATTTGCAGGCAGTTACAAACCTAAGATTGCAACTGCCTGCACTGTTTTTATCTTATTATTCTTAATTTACTCTGACTCGTTCCTGCACTGTTGGTTGCAAAAGCTCTAAGATGTGTCCTGTATGGATATCTTCTTATCTTAAATATATAACGATATCTGTGCATTCTTCTTGAATATCCACTTGACCTCGTCCGTGTATATCTGTTCTTTCCAATTCTCAGCACAACTCTCGGAACCCTTTCTTTAGTGAGTACGATTATCTTTGTTGTCCTTGTTGTAAGTTTGCCGTAAATACTAGGGGTACTTGGCTTGCCAAGTTTCACTGCATATTTTCTCATCGCCTTTATAGATGCACCATGAGCCGTTCTTATTATTGCATAGATACCTGTTCCTACTGCTACATGTTTCTTAAGTTTAAACTTAAAATTACCGTCTGCACCTGTTTTTCTTACATAGACGATTCCATCAACAAAAACATAAACAGTGGCTTTTCCGTTTGCCCATCTTCCCGTAACATACGAACTCTTATTTGTAACATTTCCTATATGCAGCTTTACATTCCTATGATTCTTATAAACCTCAGCAGCCGTTTTTACTGTCTTTGACTTTGATACGCCAATTCTTACCTTACCATTAACCTTATCCTTTCCATAAACTGAAAATGTACTACCTGCATAAAGTCTTGGCGTAACCACCCTAAAATATCCGTCTGCATCAGCCGTAGTCGTACACTGTTTATTTCCAATCTTCAATATGACCGTACATTTGCCGCTGTTTGGCAGATATCCGAATACATATCTGTCTGCACTTGAAACAGTGTATATAGTCGGTTTATTCGGTGCACTTTTTGAAACCTTTTTATTTCTTACATGACTGACTCGACCAAGACGATCTATAGCATACACTGATACATTTGTACCTGAATACTGATTTGGTATTGCAATAGTGTAATCACCGTTACCCTTTATTACTATATTTACCATTTTTATCTTAAGGTCTTTATCATATCCGTTACTCTTCTTATAGTAAGAAGAACCTATCGATTTGGAAACATATACACAATCTCCTATAACTGCATACACCTTTGTATTGGTGTCATTCGTATTTCCCTTTATCTCATAACCATTATTCTTAACAGAAGTTATCCTAGGACTATTAGGTCCTTTTCTCTTTACTACTACACTTGTACTTTTACTCTTTTTACCGGTCTTATCAGAAACATATACCGTAATCTTTTTACCTGCATTCTGAACAGGTATCTTAACAGTAAAGTTTCCTTTGACATTAACAGTTCCCTTATAAACTTTCGAACCTATTTTTACATTTGCAGTAAGATTTGGATAAGCCTTTCCCTTAACCTCATCATCAATATTTGCAACTGAACTTACTGTCGGCGCAATAATCGATGTCGGATAAATATTAGTAATTGCAACTTTCTCAATCACTGACTTCCCATTGCCACTCTGAACATAAACAGAATATACTCCATTTTGTGGGGCATCAAAAGTATCAGAATCCATAGTTATGGCTCCACCACTTGCCGGATTTGTATTCCATATTTCTGAATTCATACCATAATCACCCTGGACATACTTCTTTAAAACAATTCCAGATTTTGCATTTGCAATAACTTTGACGGGTACACTGCTCCTTGTGTCTGTCTTACTCGTTTCAGATACAACAACCGATGGCAGCGAATCGTCCTCCGTACTTTGAACTCCGGTATCACAATTATAATAATTATACACACCCATCGTATTATAAATATTCTTACACCAGTTCTTTGCCAGCAAAAGATTTTCACCCGCTTTTCCACTTTCAAGAACAAATTTATAATTATCTGGAAGTTTTAATTTCCAGTTCTGTGAAACATTCAATTTCAAATCGCTTATCTGAGCCTTATCACGAAGATAGTCTTCAATAACATCCTGAAGATTATCATGTGAACTCTGAAGTACATTGTCGCTTACTCCACTATTTGCTTCACACTGCATATGAGGTGTAATCTTATCTGTTACCAGAATAAACATCTGATCATCACTGATATTATTTCCATTGTATGTCATTGAAGTTATTCTATTTGTATTGTTTATAAGACTTCCGTTAGTATCATATCTTGGTGCCACACTCGGATCTATAGTGTACTCTATACCGCTACACTGAAAAAACTGACTAAGATCACCAAAATATGACTCTTGAATAAGAGAGTTTCCACCTTCTTTATCTATAAAGTTGGATATTATAATATTATTCCACTTTGTATCTTTTGAAGTCCCTGTAGTCTGATACACTGATGCAGACCATTCAAGCCACTCTTTCAACTGCTTTCCGGTTATTGAATATATATATACATACCTATGGTAATTTGCCAGAGAATCCAGATCACCCTCCATTAGTTTTCCTGAAATATCCGAATAAGCTCCTCCACCTTCTCCACCATATTTAGTATATCTCGCTAACGAAACTATCGGATAGTTTCCATATTTCGAACTATTGGCAGCAACAAACCTGGAAGCATAATCTATCTGTGCATTATGAACCACCTGTATAATATCATTACTTTCAAGAAGCGCAGAATAGTTGTTCCATCTTTCCCCAGATGCAATCATACCAATTTCTGTACTGCAATATGCTTTTAAAACACTATCCCACTTTGACATAGCCGAAGTAATCCCCTCATCAGCTGCAGTATCTTTCTTCACTTTTCTTATTTCATAATTTGAATTGTCAAGCACTATCTTTCCATCTTTGTCATATTTAAGCTTCAGATCCACAACACCTATACCACGGCAACTGTCCTGAACCATAATAAGTCTTTTTCCATTTACAAGTCCTGTTGTTTTGTCAACATTAGGCAGCGAATAATGTGCATCATTTGTATTTGCCGTTGGAAAGTCTATATGCTCATGTCCCGCAAGCACCATATCTATATCACTTACCGTCGTAAGCATATATGCCATATCACCCGCTTTTTTCTTTGGATTATCAGTACCAAAACCTGAATGAGCCAACGCAATTATTATATCTGCCCCCTGTTTCTTAAGAGCTGCTGCCTGTTTCTTAGCATTATCAAGAATATCTTCTGTTACAAGCTTTCCCTTTAGTTTCTCTTCCTTACTTGAAAGAGATGGAACTGTTTCTCCTATTATACCAACTTTCACAGACATTGTCTGTCCTTTGTCATTTGTTATCTTTTTATCTATAATCTTATTTTCTACACCAAAAACACTTTTTCCGTTTACAGCACTATACACATTTGATAATACACATTTGTCCATCATACCTGATTTTTCAAGCTGCTGAACAATATAGTCATAACCATAATCAAAGTCATGATTTCCAAGCGTGATCGCATCATATCCTACTTTTGACATCGCACTGTAAACAGGCTGTAAAGTCTCAGGAGCATTGTTATATATATAATCCGTTGTAAAATCATATACACTGTCTCCAAGATCAAATGTAAGAGTATTATCTTCCCCAACTTCATTTCTAGCTTTCTTCAATAATGTATATGCCTTATTAAGCCCCCTGACAACTTCCTGTTCCGACTGATAATCATAATTGACAACCTGTCCGTGAATATCGGTCGTAAAAACCACTCTCATATCTGCCTCAGTAGCTGCTGACGTTGCTACATCCGCTGTTGAAGCCGGATCTGTTGTTGTCGTTGCAAGTTCTGCTGCTTCTGCTTTTTTTGTAATTTCTGATACGCTGTTATTTAAAGGAGTAACCTGGCATACTGATGTTATAGAAATTGCAAAACTCAGAAATAAGCTTATTTGTTTTCTTAAACTCATAAATTACCTCTTTCTTATCCATTTTTATATCAAAATCAGTTTACTAACTATCTGTTTATGCTAATATACATTTATGTTAATATTGTGTTACTGTTCACACATAAAATTCCTAAATGTCAATTCGCAGCGCCCTATATAAAACTGCAAGACGCTGCGAATAATTTAAACAATATTTTAATAGCCTTTGCTCTTTAGATAAATATAAGTACGCTCACTATTTTTATCATCTATATATTCAAAGTAATGATGATGTTCTCTCTCATCTTTTGGCAATAATGCAAAGTTACTATCCATACATTCCTCTATATTATCTATAAGTTCCTCTTTCTCATATGCATGTCGTCCAAACAGTTCATTCTGCATATCGATATAGCTGCCATGTGCGTTATTATAATGATCAAGGTCAAATTGATAGAATATTACCGGTTTCTTCTGATAATAAACATCCCAACATACACTTGAATAATCAGTTATAAGCAAATGACATTTTTTCATAATCTCATTCAATGGCTCCTCACCAAATGGAACCAATGTTATTCTCTCGCCCGTCTTTTTAAAGTTTTTAAGATATCCTGCAAACTTAGGATGAATATAGAAGATCATCCTTGCATCATGTTCTTCAAGTATTTTATCCAGACGTTCACTCTGAAGCAGACTTGAATAATTTTTATAATATTCACTCTTTAAGAAGTCCTCATCGCTTACTTCTTCAAGCCATGAACGCCATGTAGGCATAAGCAGGATAAGCTTATCATCTTTTGTAGATGTATCCTCGAGAACATCCCATCTTGTGAAGCCTGTAATCGGAGCTTTACCTTCTGAATAATCAAGATATTTCACAACTATATCCTGCTCAAACTGTGAAGTTGTAGCAAAATATGTCATAGGGCTGCTTCCCTTTCTTCCAAACAACGGTCCAACCTGCTTAAGTGCCGTCACACCATGCTGAAGGAAGAAAATAGGTCTTTTATCAATTTTCGACCTTATCAGACTTGTCTTGCATCTCCATGCATAAAGATGTGTCCTTGAATCAGACGCTACATATAAAACTGCACTAAGTACATATAAAACATGCTTAAGACTCATAAACTGGATTATATGGTCATCATACTGCTTGATTTTTTCATAATCAGGTGCCTTTTTATCAATTACATAATAAATATTTTTCTTTTCTTCTTCTGAAAGATTTTCCATGCAGTATTTAAAGAAATAATATCCATTGTCCTGTGCCATTGAACAGAATTTCTCATATACAAGCCAGATCTTCTTTCTCTTTAACAAAGGTTTAAACAACACATAAATTGCACTCGCCACCATTTCTTTAATCTTTGTGGAATATGCGTCGTATTCTGAATCCTGACGATAAAGGAATGCAAGGCATCCTCCCTTAGTATAATAAGGAAATGTCATATGTCCCTCGCCAGCTGAATATTGTCTATTTGTAATATAGAAATTATTCTTCCAGTAATTTCCTGTAAATCTTGCCCTTATCTCATTCTCAATACCATACTTTTCTGCAAGAATTCTCAAATCCCAATATAACTCTCTCAGATTCATCTCGTCAAAATTGATATATGCTGTTATCAGATAATGCTTTTCTGTTTCTCTAATATCATACTTAACCGAGATATCATAAGTAAGCGCACTCCTGTATCTTAAAACAACATCCTTTATTGTAAGACCTTCCTGCTTTTTCATTTTCATAAGTACCGTGCAGGTATTTTTGCTTGATCTTATCTTTTTGATCTTTGCCTGTGTATATTCATCTACAATCTTGTGTGGCCTGCATAACACAATAGAAATCGTCCTGTCACCGTTTCTCGAATAAGGTACAACGGCCATCTTTCCTTCTTCATAAAAACGTATACTTTCAGGATCTCCTACTTTTTCAATAATGCATGGATGCAGATATGCGTTAGGTTTGTCATATTTTTCCACCCCAGCATCAGCTTTCTTTGCAAGTTCAGGACAATAAAATGTTCCAATAAACTTTTCTTCCGATTCCATATCCACAAACTCTGCGGCAAGCTGATATCTTCCAGATGGTGACATCTTTTCATGCCAGCGTTTAAAGTCCTCATGGATCACACCACTTTTTCTCTCCTCATCCGAAAGTTCCCTCATGCATAAAATAGAATAGTCTTTCGCAAGAATCATAAAACTAAGCGGTACAAACCTTTCTTTATTTCTTATTTTTAAAGTAACACCATCAAATCCGCTTTCTATATCAGATTCAACCGGAACTCTCTTTGTATTCCTTGTTCCACATCCCTCTGCCGCAACATAAAACTCGCGCAGATATGGTGTCTGAACTTTTAAATTTGGAAATGTTCTCTTTAGTTCTCTCTCCTGTAATCTTGTTACAACAGATTTAACGCCAAGTTTGTATAAAAACTCCTCCCAGTATGTTCTCGGAGTTGTATTTGTTATGATAACATAATCAAAATCATAATTATAGCCATCATATAAAGTACAGCTTACCTTCTTTTTAAACCATTTCTTCTCAAACTGAACAATGTCATTATCCTTTGTATACTGCTTTATAACCTCAAAGTCTCCCTGTGTTGCAACTTTCTGAGGATGTATTATTCTTCTCGGCTTCTGCCTGTTTTCTGAATAATCCTGAACGACCATTCCATCTTCCTTGCCGTATAAAACAAGGTCAAGCATTTTTGCTGGAGCATCCAATGAATCATACTTAATAAACTTCTCACAGTAATCTCCATCATCATAACTCTCCCCAAGAATCTTTTCTGTTACAAGCCATTCCTTAAGGTCTTCAAGTTCATATAATTTTACAAAAGGAAGTTCCTTTATATCAAAATATGTTCCCCTGTCTGACATATACTGGTCATAATCATACATATAAAGTATTATAGGCTTCCTTGTAACTGAAAAATCAAAGAATACACTTGAATAATCAGTAATAAGAGCATCTACACTATTTAAAAATTCGTATTTATCAACTTCAACCGGAAAACTCTTTATATGCTTGTAGTCACCAAGCTGAATACTGTTTTTAAGTATTGGATGAAAATTCACATATAGAATCTGATTATCTTTAAGATTTTTGTCAAGGTAGCTCATCATCTTTGTAACTTCCTTGCTGTAAGCATTCTGATTTACTGAATGATTGCTTGTACCTCTCCATGTTGGCATATATGCATATACAACCTTGTCCTCAAGTCCAAGCTGTTTACGCACTTTAGCTGCCTTTTCTTTATCCATAAAAATACTGTTTCTCGGATATCCACTAAGTGCAACCTTTCCAGTATATAATGGATTAAGATTATAATCTCCCATGATAGCATCCTTTGTAAATTCATTTGGATGCATAAGATAATTTGCCTGCAAAAAATTATGCTGTACATTGTACATAGACTCAATACCCTTGCGCATCTGTTTTCCAAGAGTTTTTAGAGGTGTTCCATGCCATGTCTGAAGATAAACCTGATCCTCTTTCCTTATAAAATATACAGGAAAAGAACTATTATTTATGAGATATTTCGCTGTTGCAAGCACTTTTAAATATTTATATGATGTAATACTTACAAGCTTCACCGGAATGTCATTTGCTTCAATAAACTTCTTGTGAGTTTCATAATCTTCCGGATTTGTACTATAATAAATTTCATACTTGTTCGCATCATCTCTCGACAAAAGTTCCTTCAAAATATAAAATGGCGAATCTGAAATTGTTGTTCCGTGAAACGACTCAAACAGGATTCTATTCTCCACAACCGGACAGTGCTTATAATAGCTGCCATAAAAGAACTTCATCTTAGGTGCTCTTTTCAATATTCGTCTGGCATTATTTTTCAACACATGGTATCCGCTTACCATTTTTGCCCTCACCTTATTTATAAACATATTAATAAATCCTTTCTAAACATTTGTAAGGGACTGTTGCCAACAACAGTCCCAAATATTTCATCAAAATTCCTGGTCTTATTAGTCTTCTTTCTTCTGACCTTTAAGTCCCAGATCATTTTTTATCTTAGATGTTGAAATTCCTTCTGTCCTTGGCAAATACACAACCTCGCAATAATCTTTGAGGAAATCGAACTTTCCTTCCCAGTCATGTCCCATAACAAACACATCAATATCATTGTCAACAACATCTGAAATTTTCTGTTCCCATGTATTTTCAGGAATAACCTCATCAACATATCTTATAGCTTCAAGAATCTGCTTTCTATCCTCATATGAATAATATGCCTTTTTATTCTTTATGGCATTAAATTCATCTGTTGATAAAACTACAAGCAGATAATCACCAAGCTCTCTGGCTCGTCTGAGTATATTGATATGACCTACATGAAGCAGATCAAAAGTTCCGTATGTTATTACTTTTTTCATCTTTACCCTCCAGTATGATGTAACTATTCAAATCATATCCCATTGTACGGCGAAACTTCTCTATCCGCTTCGCTTACTTATATTAAACCAATTTACACATTGAGATATTACTTTATTTAATGCAACTTGTCAAATATTGCACATCTCCTCTACAATATGTTCCTAAGTTCACCAATAAATGTTTCCATTTCTTCTCTCGTACCAATTGAAATACGGAGATAATTTCTTATACGTTCACTTGTAAAATGTCTTACAAATATATGTTTTTCACGAAGTTTTGCAAATATATCTTCCGCATCTGCCGTTTCATGTTTTGCAAATATAAAGTTTGTTTTTGAATCTCCAAAAGTAAATCCAAGTTCTTTAAGCTTTTCTTTTGTCCACTCTCTCGTCTCAATAATCTGCTTAGTTGTCTTCTGGAAATAATCTTCATCTTCAATTGCAGCAACACCAAGTGCAACTGAAAGCCTCGTCATCGGATAGCTATTATATGAAAACCTGACATCATTCATCGCCTTGATAAGTTCAGGATTTCCCATTGCATAACCTATCCTCATACCAGCCATTGAACGTGACTTCGAAAAAGTCTGTATAATCAGCACATTATCGTATTCTTTTGTCAAAGATAAGGCAGATTCTCCACTAAAATCTGTATATGCCTCATCTATAATAACAACAACGTCACGGTTATGTTCTATAATATCCCTCAAAAAGCTTTCATCCTGTCTGATTCCTGTAGGCGCATTAGGATTAGCAATAACAACACCACCATTTTCCTTATAATAATCTGCTGCCACAAGATTGAAATCATCATCAAGTGCCGGTCTTTCAAAAGGAATGTTAAAAAGTGTAGCCCAGACATCATAAAACGAATATGTTATATCAGGAAAAAGAATAGGCTTCTTACTATTAAAGAATGTCATAAACGCGATTGCAAGAACATCATCAGAACCAACACCCACAAACACCTGATCATTTCCGACACCATATCTCTTTGCAAGTGCCTCCACAAGAAGTGCTGAATCAGGATCAGGGTAAAGTCTTAGTGTATCAACTTCAAACTTATCAAGTGCTTCCTTCACCTTAGGTGATGGCGGATATGGATTCTCGTTTGTGTTTAATTTTATCATATCCTTAAGCTGTGGCTGTTCTCCAGGCACATATGGATCTATTGTTCTCAAATTATCTCTCCAGCTGCTCATAAAATATCCTCCATTCCGAACTTTATTTATTCAAACCATAACTCTGTGCAAGCTTTTCAAACGAAGCAAATGATCTTTCAATCATTTTTTTGTCAACACAGTAAGCTATTCTTACATATCCCGGACACATAAACGAACTTCCCGGAACAAGCAAAAGATTAAATTCTTTAGCCTTAGCCGCAAACTTAACATCATCCTGCTCTGCAGCTTTCATCCACAAATAGAACGCTCCCTGTGGCTTTACGCACTCAAATCCAAGTGATGTCAGTTTATCATATAAAAGTATGCGGTTTGTGTCATAAATTGAAACATCCGTACTCTCATCAAGACACTTCTTAATAACAAGCTGCTGAAGTGATGGAGCATTTACAAACCCAAGTATTCTGTTAGCCACATTTGCAGCCGCAATAAGATTTTCAAAATCATCCACAACATCAGGAATTACAAGATAACCTATTCTTTCTCCCGGAAGTGACAATGATTTACTATATGAATAACCTACAATCGTATTTGTATAATACTTTGTAAGATATGGTACATCAACACCATCATATGCAAGTTCTCTGTACGGTTCATCTGATATAAGATAAATGGCTGTGCCAAACTCTTTCTGCTTATCTTCAAGAACTTTCGCAAGCTCTTTTATCGTCTCCTCAGAATAAACAACACCTGTCGGATTATTTGGATTGTTTATTATAACAGCCTTCGTCTTAGCTGTGATCTTTTCGGCAAATTCCTTTATATTTGGCTGAAATGTCGGTGGATTAGGTGAAACCGCTACGATCTTTCCATCAAAATTTGCAACATAATTATTGTACTCCCCAAAATATGGCGCAAATGTAATAACTTCATCCTCCGGATCGATAATTGATTTAAGTATAACATTTAATCCCCCAGCGGCACCGACTGTCATCAGAATGTTTCTCTGCGAAAAATCAGTTTCAAACCTCTTATTTAAAGACTGTGCTATCGCCTCTCTCACATCCTCAAATCCCGAATTGTTCATGTATCCATGGACTCTGTTCGGATCTTCTGTGCTGACAACATCTATAATCGCCTGATTTACTGCCTTTGGTGGAAGGGTACTCGGATTTCCAAGACTAAAATCATATACATTCTCTGCTCCATACTTCTGTGCCATCTTTTTTCCTTCCTCAAACATAGCACGAATAACAGAACTTCCCTCAACATATTTAACCATTTTCTTTGCTATCATTGTCAAACCTCATTTCTGTGCTTAATATAACTCAATTATTCCAAATTTATTTTAAGTATATCACTCTTATATTGTACATGCTAGAATTTTTTTACAATTTTTCTAAAAAAGTACTTGCATTTTTCAAAAAATTCTGATATAATTCAATTGTTGTCGTCAAACAACACATATGCGCTTCTAGCTCAGTTGGCAGAGCACCTGACTCTTAATCAGGGTGTCCAGGGTTCGAACCCCTGGAGGCGCATTTTTATTTTACCAAAAAAGGATATTGCTTCGGCAATATCCTTTTTCGTTTTTACTTTACATCGATGTATTTCTTTATTACATTTTCCAACTCTATATACCCTATCGGTTTTGAAATATAATCGTCAAATCCCTCTGAAAGATACGCTCTTTTTGCCCCTGTTACTGCATTTGCAGTCATAACTATAACAGGTGTATCCCCATTCGGAGAATCTTTCATAGCTCTTATCTGTCTCAATGTCTCTATTCCATCCATTTCAGGCATCATATGGTCAAGAAATACAATATCATATCTTTTTTTACTCATAAGTTCAAGACATTTTTTCCCACTATCAGCAAGCTCCACATTGATATTTGTAATACGCAGCAGTTCTTTTACCACAATCCTGTTTGTCTCAACATCATCAACAACAAGAACATGTGCTTCAGGTGCTTTAATATGACATTCTTTTGCTTTTTCTCTCACATTTAAAGAAACAGTATCATCACCATTTTTATCATGCACTATTTTCTGCGGTATCTGAACCTCAAAAACCGAACCTTCACCAAAAACACTGTTCACACTTACCTTACCATTCATAAGGCTTACAAGCTTTTTAGTAATTGAAAGTCCAAGACCATTTCCCTCTATAAGATAATTTTTTTGTTCTTCTGCTCTCTCAAATGGTGAAAATATCCTGTCGATATCTTCTTTTTTAATTCCACGCCCTGTATCCCTGATCGAGAAAATAAGCTGTATGTTTTCTTTATCTATCTTTTCCCACTCTAAACCAAGTGTAATCGAGCCTTTCTGCGTATATTTAACAGCATTATTCATTATATTTATAATTACCTGTTTTATACGAAGTGCATCTCCATGTAAGAACATCGGCATATCTTTCGACATATTAAGTTTAAATCTCAGCCCTTTTTCTTTAATCTTAAGAGAGATAAGATTGATAATATCATTTACAACAAATTTAAGATTATAATCCTCCATAATTATATTGGTCTTACCTGCTTCAAGTTTTGAAAGATCAAGAATATCATTTATGATACCAAGAAGCGTCTCCCCTGCACTTTTAATATAAGATGAATATTTGGCTACCTGGTCAGATTCAGTCTCCCTTGATATCATCTCATTCATGCCAAGTACCGTATTAAGCGGCGTTCTTATCTCATGACTCATCTGTGCAAGAAACGCTGATTTTGCCTTATTAGCATCATCTGCACTCCTTCTTGCAGCTTCAAGTTCCTCAATTGTCCTTATCTTATCAGTCAGATCATCAATGATTACGATATATCCCATTATCTCTCCAAATTCATCAACTATCCTGTTTATGTCAAGCCTGCAATGTGCATTATTAGACTTGCACCTGGCATCGACTTTCTTTGAATTTCCTCCATAGCTAAGCTCATCCTCATCTACCTCAAACAATTTTGACAACATAACATCTTCATAGTCATATGCAGAAAGCTTCAAAAAATCAACAGCACTCTTATTTGCTATTTTTAAATGTTTATTATAATCATATATGAGCATTGGCAATTTAACTGAATAATAGACAAACTCAGACACATTCTCCAATTTGACCTGATTTTTGTTAACAAAAAGATAGACTCTGTAAACAAGAAGTACACCTAAAAACTGTGATAATGTACTTCCGGGAAATGCACTAAATCCAAACATCGGCATTATGGTATCAAGCAGCATACCACCAACAATAACACATTCACAGAAAATAAGTCTTATACCAGTAACACGCTCCCATTTTCTTTCTCCATTTTTAACAAGAAAACCGCTCAATATAAACACCCCTGCTGCACATCCGACACAATATATATCATACAGGGTATTCCATATACTTGGAGTAAACAGATAAGTCATACCTATCGGAGATGATATATGATATACAGTATTTTCTTTTTGCATAAGAAAAGGGTATAATATTATCGCCGAAAAAGGAAAAAGTTCTATTATCTTTACCCACCACATATCATGACCGCACCATCTGGCTATAACAAGAATCGCACATATCATATACATAAATGTGCCGATCATCCCAGCGCAACGCCAATAATAGGCAATAAGAGGTCTTTCCTGAATCCAGATAAAACCAAAGCAGAAACTCCAGATTGAACTTCCTATACAAACAAGAGCAAACAGAATATTATTTATATTTAACCTTTCTTTACTGCGCAGAACACTTACAGATATTATTGACGTACAGACAAAAAAACCAAACATTATGTAAGATAATATTCTTCCCATATCTCTCACTCCTCTAAGTCAATTTAATCCGGCAGACTCGGAATAAGTTCAACATACACCTGGTCAAACTCCTTTCTAAGTTCTTCCCTGATTTCATTACGAAGCTGCAACAGAATTTTGGTATTTATAATATCATTATGGCTTTTAAAATATATCTCAACCCATGTCTTTCGCCCGGTTTGAATAACATCAAGAAATTCAATATCACAATATACCTTATCCATATGTTTCTCCGCAGCTATTCTTATATTGTCCATTATATCCTGTTCAGGAGCAAAAAGCACCAGATTTTTCAGATTTGCAAAAATCATTTTTACAGGTTCTATAAGCAAAAAGCATGCCATCACAATAGCAACCACCGGATCAATATAATAAGCTATCCATGCAAACTCTGTTTTTTTTACAATAATCTGAATAAAAAACGCAACAGCAACACCAAAGCTTGAGATAACATCCAGTTTCCATATATATATTTCCGCCTGAATCGTAAGAGATGCATATTTTTTACTAAAATAGTGCATCAAAAGATAAATGATAAGACAGCCAAGACAAACTGCCAGTTCAAAAACAGCGATACTTCCGCCGTCTACATGACGGCCGCCGTGAAATATCGTATACATATTGTCCAGCACAAGCTGAATAGTAATAACAAGCAGGACACTGTATTTAATAACAACAAAAAGTGATTCCACCTGTGAAAATCCATATGGTCTCTTTTCCGTCACAGGCTTATATAAAAGTGGCACCAACACCATAAACGGACCTATCATTATAAGATCCGTAACATCAAAAATACAATCCATCAAAAGTGAATGTGATTTTGTATAATATGCCATAAGTCCTTCTGACAACATAAACAAAATACTTCCTATTAGAGAGATATTCATTATTATCTTCTCATATCTCATCTTATTTTTATTCTTTTCCTTTTCTCCCACGCCGGAGCCTCCCTCATTTTTCCTCTTTTTCTTTTATAAGGCAAAGATTACAGATGTTTTTCAAACCGTCCCATAATATTAAGACCATCTTTTTCAACGACAAAAGCATGTTCGTCAATCTGCTTTAATTCCCTTCTAAGCTGCACACACTCATACTTAGACAAGACAACTATCGTCATATATGTCTTTTCCTCAGTATATCCTCCCTTTGCTTCCCACCACGTCGCATCACGTTTAAACTGATTTACAATATAATCCATAATCTCTACAGGCTCTTTTTTAGTAAAGATAATAACCTCAGCATTTATATTCTGTGTATGTGTACGGTCTGTGACAATCATACTTACAGCAGAATATATTATACAATAAATAGCAGTCTGAACGCCAAACAAAACCGCACATACACCATAAACCACTGCATTTAGCATAAGTGATATCTTTCCAACCGAAAATCCCTTAAACTTTTTTGTAAAGAACATTCCGACAATATCCATTCCACCACTTGAACCGCCTGCCCGCAAAGCAATACCAATTCCTGCTCCACCAAAAATGCCACCTATCATACTTGCCGAAAGAGCATCTGCAACAATCGGCTTTGCAGGTATCGGAACTACACTCAGAAAAAATGTCTGACTGGCAACACACACCAATGTTCTCGCAAAGAAATTTTTACTTATTGAAAAATATGCCAGAATAAAAAGCGGCACATTAAGAATCATATTGATAATACCTGCAATATCCGTACTGCCCGAAAAAAGATGCAGATATCTCACCAAAACAGTTCTTATGATCTGACTGACACCAAGTACACCTCCATTATACAAGTCAGCAGGCACAACAAACAAGTTTATACCTATTGAAAATACCAGCATTCCAAAAACCGCAGTAATATTTCTTTTCCAAAACTCCATCTGTTTGTGAGTTATAACAATATCCATAGTATACTCCTTCCGTCAGTACATAATAACATAAGTGAACAAATCAATTTCTTCTCATTTTTGTAAATATAATAACTGACATAACCTATCCTATACCTTGTACTTTTATTATCGGCACTTTTTAATCTCTTAATCCAAAAAACTCTTACTAAGAATTTTTAAATACAAAAATCATACTTCTAAACAATCTAATGTACCATATCATCACTCTACAAGACATAAAAAAAAGTCCCTACCCAACAGACCTAACTGCCAAACGAGGACTTTCAATGCGCCTCCAGGGGTTCGAACCCTGGACACCCTGATTAAGAGTCAGGTGCTCTGCCAACTGAGCTAGAAGCGCATATAATATAAAATAATACCGCTGTCTTTCGACAACGATATTACTATATCATACTGTTTTTTACATGTCAACTGTTTTTTTGACTTTTTTTCGTTTCAAAAAATATTATAAGCAAATATTTTTTAAAACCAGTGTACTAGCCGATAAGCACTTTTTTACCTTCAAATGCAAAACCATATTTCCTTATATTCTCTTCCTTAAACCCTCTGGCTATAAGACCTGCCGCATATTCTTTCTCCTCAATCTGATCAAGTGCTGAATTTACAGTATCTTCAAGCGTTTTTTCTTCATCCTCATCATGTACCTTAAACTCAAGAATTATGGCAGCCTTCTCTGTATCTTTCGGCTCAATAATCACATCATAACGGCCAAAGCCACTTTCCCTGTTTGATGTGATAACATAATCTCTTGAAAGGTCTACGATAAGACCTAAAACAAAGCCATGGTAAAAACGTTCCGGTGCATCAAATGATGGCGAATCCGCAATATCAAAATAACTGAATGACTGCAGTGCCACACGATTCATATATACATTCATTTCTTTAAGTTTTCCAGAAAGCAGAGCCTTTACAAAATCATTATATGAAGATTTTGCTTTTCCAAACCAGCCACGCACCATACTGTAAAACATATCAATAACTTCACCGTTGGTTAATTTAAGATCGTATAATGTTTCTTCTCCCTCCTTATCCTTCTTTTGGTATGTGATTATCTTTAAATATCCACTCGCAAGAAGAAGACTCCATATCGCATCATCATTGTCATCAAGCTGATCATATACAACCTGCTCATCTATAGCACAGCGTATCGTCTCTCCATGAAGCAATGATTCAAATGTATTTTTCAAATCAGAGTTTCCCTCTCTGATAAGTTTTCCCACAAGACTGTTACTGCTGCTGTTTGCCCAATATGTGCCAACCTCACCTGTATCAAGAAAATTTAAAATAGACCATGGATTATATATATCGCCTTTACTTCCAAATGTAAATCCATCATACCATCTTTTTACACATTCTTTTTTATCGCTGTATCCATAATCATCAAGCGCGTCTATAACCTCTTTTTCCGTAAATCCAAATGCTGTCGCATATTCATTAGATGTAGTTGTAACCACTTTTAAATTGTTTAAATCCGAAAAAATTGACTCTTTGCTAACCCTTGTAATACCTGTCATCACTGCCCTTGCAAGATATGGATTTGTCTTAAATGCAGAATTGAACAGACTTCTTGTAAAAGCCACAAGTTCATCCCAAAAGCCATTTACATATGCCTCCTGCATTGGCGTATCATATTCATCAAGAAAAATAATGACCTTTTTACCATAGTATCTGCTTAGATAATCCGACAATTGATATATAGATGATGTCACATCACTATCACTTACATCTACAGACAAAATCCTGTCAAAATAATGTCTGTCTGCATCTGTTAATACATCACTTTCTTTTAGAAAAATATTTTTAATATATAAGTTTCTGATTATCTGACACATTTTATCGCGTGTCGACTCATAACTAATCTCTTTCACCCTTGCAAATGACAGACTTATCACCGGATATGTTCCTTGAAGTTTTCTGTACTTTTCTTCGTGCCATATCGAAAGCCCCTCAAACAAATCTCCTCTACTATCGTAATCTATAGAAAAAAACTGTTCAAGCATACTTATATTAAGTGTCTTTCCAAACCTTCTTGGACGTGTAATAAGAGTTACGCTGTCACCGCTTTCCCACCATTCTTTTATAAAATCTGTCTTATCTATATAAAAATAATCACTTTCAATAATTTCCGAAAAGTTTTGTATTCCTATTGCTACAGTCTTTGCCATACAATTACACCTCCAATCTACTTATAAACCACAATATCGTTACCACTGATTATAACATATACTAACATTTGAAAAACAAAAAACTGTAAGTTTAAAGAAAATGTAATAAATATATATTAATTTTAGTTACATGCTATTTTCTTCAAGCCTATATTATGCTTTGACACCCTGATACCCTGATGCTAATATATATTTAACTTAACTGCCGCCGGAGGAATTTTTAATGAATACAAACATAATGATAGTTGATGATGAAAAAGATATAGCAGACCTTGTTCAGATATATCTTGAAAATGATGGCTTTAATGTCTTTAAATTTTACAATGGCAAAGATGCCCTTGAATGTGCCATGCACAAAAAACTTGACCTTGCAATACTTGATGTTATGCTGCCTGATATTGACGGATTTTCACTGTGCAAACAGATACGCAAAGATTATTTTTTTCCCATTATCATGCTTACCGCAAAAACTGAGGACTCCGCTAAGATTACAGGGCTTACACTTGGTGCTGATGACTATATCTGCAAACCATTCAATCCTCTTGAACTTGCCGCCAGAGTAAAAACCCAGCTTCGCCGCTACACCCGATATAATAAAGCCGAAAATGAAAGTGAACATTACAATTCTCCCGCAGCCCCTATTGAACATGATATAAGAGGATTAAATATATCAAAGAGCAGTCACAGGGTATTTTTAAATAACAAAGAGATTTCCCTCACTCCGCTTGAATTTGATATCCTCTGGTATCTGTGCGAACACAAAGGACATGTCGTGTCCTCCGAAGAACTTTTTGAAGCTGTCTGGAAAGAAAAATATATGGACAGCAACAATACCGTAATGACACATATAGCAAGACTTCGCGAAAAAATGAATGAACCGGCAAGAAAACCCAAATATGTAAAAACCGTCTGGGGTGTTGGATATACTATCGAGAACTAAGAAATAAAAAACTCAATTTTTCTAGCTTATGACACGAAAATACAAAAATAAAAATACAACAAATTTAACAGAGGTGCAGTATGAAAAACAATGATCTCACAAAAAAACTTATCAGGCGTTATATGCTCACTGTAATAGGATTTATCGCACTTGTTTTCATTATATTTATTACCGCCGCCGCGATATGTTCCCGTAAAGTATGGTACCCTGAAGATCCTGAATATGTTCTTCTTAAATCCATAGATAATCATAAATGGTTTATTGGAGGTCTGCTTTGTTTTACAACATGGTTTATTGTCACATTATCTTTTCTTGCAAAGTGGACACGATATATCAATGAAATTCTGTATGCCTCCAAGAAACTCACAACACAGCCTGAACAATCAATAGTTCTTTCAGAAGATTTAAAATCCATTCAGGATAAACTTAATACCGTAAGAGAAAATGCTGTTCATAACTCGCAGCTTGCCAAAGAAGCAGAGCAGAGAAAAAACGACCTTATAGTTTACCTTGCACACGACCTAAAAACACCTCTCACAAGCGTTATCGGATATCTCACTCTGTTAAATGATGAACCTGATATTCCTGATCTGACACGCCAAAAATATACTTCTATAGCCCTTAATAAAGCCGAACGCCTCGAAGACCTCATCAATGAATTTTTTGATATCACACGCTTCAATCTCACAAATATCGAACTTGATATTGAAAAAGTCAATTTAAGCCGTATGCTTGAACAGATATGTAATGAATTTATCCCTATCTTATCAGAACATGCACTGAACTGGAATCTTCAGATTGAACCTGATATATATCTTATGTGCGATCCTGATAAACTGTCACGCGTATTTGATAATCTTATCCGTAATGCAGTAAATTACAGCTACCAAAACACTGAAATAATATGTACGCTCACAAAGCAGGATAATGAAATACATATCCTCTTTAAAAATCATGGAAAAACAATCTCTCCCGAAAAACTAAACAGAATATTTGAACAGTTTTTCAGACTCGACTCCTCAAGAGCCTCATCAACGGGCGGTGCCGGACTTGGACTTGCTATTGCAAAAGAAATTGTAGAACTTCACAGAGGAAAGATAAGTGCTGCAAGTGAAAACGAAAGCATTTCATTTGAAATTGTTTTTAAGCAGTGAAAATCACTCCCCTTCCCCCAACATCATACTCACCGTTTCATGCCTTTTTTCATAATACGACACTCCCCTTAAAACATATGTAAATATCACCACAAACAAAACAGCGATAACAATCTGCCATTTAGACAGCATGTCACTCATATATGCACCTTTCACAAAAAACAAACTTAGCAGACCTGCCACTATAATGCTGTTACTGTAGCGCAAAAACAGCTTTCTCTGTAATCTGGAATAACTCATCCCAAAACTTCTCATAACACCATATTCATATCTATGTTTTTCCCAGTCTATGTAAATATCTAACATTATATAGATACCTATGATAATCATACTAAATACCATTATAGTTTTACTCAAAACAGCAGTATAGTCTAACAGCAGCTTGCGTTCACTAGCCTTTACTCCCGAAGAATCCACCCTTCCTCCCTGTATGGATGCCATCAGACACATGACTTCACGCTCTACTTCCTTTTGCACAGGCATTACTGTATTTTTGTCCATTTCTATTGTTATATTATTGCATCCTAATACGGTTCGGCTTTTTATTGCAGTTTTCTCGTCCATAACTATCTCAATACTGCTAGATTCCTCACTGTTTCCACTGAGCAGTGCACCGACTTTAAAGTTTTCAGAATAGAAGTTTACCTTCTTCTCATCGCCTCTTATCCCGCCTAATTTAATCTCTCCATTTTCCTTTATTGACGGTGATGACATTTTCCCTTTCTCTTTATAATCAGGCAGGATAACTACGCAGGCTTTCTCCCCACTATTACTAAAAGCCGATTTTCTTATACTATTCTTTTTTAGAAATGCCTGAAATTCTCTTTCCGGCAAAACTGTAATTATATTTTCTGTGACCGATTCATACTTTTCGGCTTTATCCGCCACCTGTTTCCATAAAGTATCATTTTTTTCTTTTGTACTTACATCATTCTCATTTGATGAATAATAACTGTTTTCTTTTATATAATCCGAGAAATATTTGTCCACATTACCTTTATCCAGCAAAATCGAACACTGTTTTGTTTCAGCCTCTATTGATATATTTATTTTATCCCTGTATCTGTCAAATATTTTTAACTCATCAAAACTAAAATAATCATCTCCATTTAAACCAATATCATAGCCTCGCAGCGGATATGAAACTTGATCAATTTTACTAACCAGATCATAATTTATATTTTCCTCTTTATCACTAAAAACATTGATAAAATAAAACGATGCCAACACAAAAAAAATACATACTGTCTGAACAAAAATTATACTTATGTCAATTTTTTTAAACCGGTATTTTTTTGTTTTTTCATTCTGTCGTCTATATGTCTTTTTTAAAACTGCTAATCTGTTTTTACTTACGCATATACTGTATGCACATACAAAAATAACCGCACATATAACTGTCTGCCATAAAACAGCACCTACAAGTGAACTAAGATAATATCCGGCATAACCGTTAAAAACATTTTTTATATATGTAACTCCAATAATAACAGCCAATATACAACCGGCAGACATTCCGATTGCAGTTATTACAAGCATCATATAAAAAACTGCTTTTTTGCAGTCCTTTTGTGTCATGCCAAATGTCCTAAACAAAGAAAAACTTATTTTATTACGAATGACAAATGCA
>CAKRFY010000016.1 GCA_934320895.1 uncultured Lachnospiraceae bacterium
GCACGCCGCCAGCGTTCATCCTGAGCCAGGATCAAACTCTCATGTTTAAGTTTTGACCTGTCCAAGTAAAACTTGGCTTTGTCTTATTTACTTAAGAAATAATCTTAAGTCTGGATTTTGCAATCCGATTTACCTCGCGCGTTCTTATCTGCATGTGTTAGACAAGAACTTTGAAAATTTATTTTAGAATTTTCAGGGTTGTTTTACTGTTCAATTATCAAGGTTCAAGGTCTTTATCCGACCTCTCTTTTGCTGACTCGCTGTTTGCGTCAACGATATATATCTTATCACCTTTGCTTTAGCTTGTCAAGAACTTTTTTGTTTTATTTTTTGAAGTTCTTCCAAAAAATAAAATCTTTAGAAACCTTTAAAAAGATTTCTCAACTTCTCACTATCACATTTGACAAGAAAATCTCTTGCTTTCCAGCTTTATCTCCTCATCGCTTTGTTGCGACAGCGATATCTATCTTACAACATCTTTTCGACATTGTCAAGTATTTTTTTCAATCTTTTGTATCTCGTCTCACGACCGTCCAATAAATTGAAATTTAGTGGAATAAACCACAACGGAGAAAGAGGGATTTGAACCCTCGCGCCGCGTAAACGACCTACACCCTTAGCAGGGGCGCCTCTTCAGCCTCTTGAGTATTTCTCCATTCAGCAAATTTCTGCTGAGCAAGACCTAGTATATCAACTTTACAGCTACTTGTCAATCATTTTTTTTACTTTTTTTCATTTTTTATTATTTTCCCCTATTTTTAGGGGAACTTTACATTTTTTTAATAGCTTTCCAACACAATTTGCTTTGCCTCAAATATAATTTAATAACTATTTTTGTGTCTCATACATATTATTTTTTTGATTATCTATTACAACTATTGCCGGAAGATTTTCAACTTCAAGCTTTCTTATGGCTTCTGTTCCAAGATCATCGTATGCTATAACTTCTGCTTTTTTTATACATTTTGATAATAATGCACCCGCTCCTCCTATTGCCGCAAAATATACTGCATTATTTTTATGCATTGATTCTATAACTTCTTCTGAACGCTTTCCCTTACCTATCATCCCCTTCAAACCATGTTCAAGCAATAATGGTGTATATTTATCCATTCTGCTACTTGTAGTTGGTCCTGCTGAGCCTATAATCTGTCCCTCTCTTGCCGGAGATGGTCCAAGATAATAAATTATGTTATCCTTAAGTTCAAATGGTATTTTCTCTCCTTTGTTTATAGCCTCATATATTCTTTTGTGAGCTGCATCTCTTGCAGTGTATATGGTTCCCGTTATATATACATAATCCCCTGCTTTTAATGAATTTACTACTTCATCATTTATTGGTGCATTTATATATCTATCCATTTATCTGCCTCATTTCCTTAATTTTTTTATTTACTATACATCTGTCTTTTCACATATTAAATTTGCACAAAGTAAAAATCTTGTACATATAAATTTTCAATATTTTATATTATTCTGTTTTTATGGCGATTTACATGGCAACACATATTTACTGCAACTGGAAGCCCTGCTATATGCGTTGGATATGTTTCAATATTTACTCCAAGTGCAGTTATCTTTCCCCCAAGTCCACCAGGTCCTATATTTAGATTGTTTATCTCGACAAGAAGTTCTTTTTCAAGTTCAGCAACATATTCAATGCCATTTTCACTGTTTATATCTCTTGTAAGTGCTTTTTTGGCAAGCAATGCGCATTTTTCAAAAGTTCCACCTATTCCTACTCCAACAACTACCGGAGGACACGCATTAGGTCCTGCCAGCTTTACGGTCTCTATTACAGCTTTTTTTACTCCTTCTATACCATCTGCCGGTTTTAGCATACATACCCTGCTCATATTTTCACTTCCAAATCCCTTTGGTGCAACAGTTATTTCTACTTTATCCCCCGGAACAATTTCATAATGTATTATTGCAGGTGTGTTGTCTTTTGTGTTTTCCCTAATAAGAGGATCCTTCACTACTGATTTTCTTAAATATCCTTCTGTATATCCTTCTCTGACCCCTTGATTTATTGCATTTTCAAGACTTCCACCCGTAATGTGTACTTCCTGACCTACTTTTATAAATACAACTGCCATCCCCGTATCCTGACATATAGGTATCTGTTCATTTTCAGCTATATCCATGTTTTCTTCGAGCTGACTGAGTATCTTTTTCCCAATTTCAGAATCTTCAATTGCTGCTGAATCTATTATTTTATTTTTCACATCATCTGATAATATATAGTTTGCTTCTATACACATTTCTTTGATGTTTTTTGTTATTTCCTCTGTTGAAATTTCTCTCATTTTATCCCTCTTTCTTATATTTTTATAAAATATCTTGCTTTTTCTAATATTTCATTTTTTCAACATTTGAATATAGCCCGGTAATATCAAACAACCGGGCTAATAAGATTTATTATTTTATTTCATCTTCCTCGATAAGACCATTCTCAACTTCTTCAGGAATAGTTTCTCTGACGCGTGTCATACTTGCAACAACAACTTCTTTATTTTCTGAATCCATCTCGATCATCTTTACACCCGATGTAATACGTCCAAGAACTGATACTTCATTTACCATAAGTTGTATGATTATACCTTCTGTATTTATAATCATAACTTCAGTATCTTCATTTACAGCTTTTGCCGCAACTACATTACCTGTCTTTTCGGTAATCTTATAACATTTTATTCCTTTTCCTCCACGGTGTTGTACAGTAAATTCATCAATTGCCGTTCTCTTACCCATACCGTATTCAGATACTATAAGTAAATGTTTTCCCTGAGTATTTAACTGCATTGCGACTACTTCATCGTCATATGAAAGATTCATACCTATAACACCCATAGATACTCGCCCTGTCGTTCTTACATCATTTTCATCAAATCGGATACACTGACCATGCTTTGTAACAAGAAATACATCTTTTGTATTGTCTGTGACCTTAACCTCTATAAGGTCATCATCATCTCTTAAGTTTATTGCCTGAAGTCCTGATTTTCTGATATTGGCATATTCCATAATTGATGTTTTCTTTACAATACCCTTCTTTGTTGCCATAAAAAGATATTTGTTTTCATCATAATCACGTAGCGTTATAACCGCTGTTATCTTCTCATCTGGCATAAGCTGTATGAGGTTGATAATAGCTGTTCCTCTTGCCGTACGTCCACATTCAGGTATCTGATATACCTTAAGACGATACATTCTTCCCTTGTTTGTAAAGAACATTATATAGTGGTGTGTGGTTGTCATTAGCATGTTTTCAATATAATCATCATCTATAGTCTGCATGCCTTTTATCCCCTTGCCACCACGATGCTGACTCTTGAAATTATCAACTGACATACGTTTGATATATCCGAGTTTTGTCATTGTGATAACTGTATTTTCATTTGGAATAAGATCTTCCATTGATAAATCAAACTCATCATATCCAATGGATGTTCTTCTGTCATCACCATATTTGTCGCGTATTTCAATAATTTCTTTTTTAACAACTCCAAGTAATACCTTACGATCTGCAAGAATTGCTCTGTATTCTTCTATTACTTTTTTTAATTCTGCATATTCATTTTCCAGTTTTTCTCTTTCCAAACCTGTGAGAGCACGAAGACGCATTTCAACAATAGAATTTGCCTGTGGTTCGGACAAAGAAAACCTCTCCATAAGCTTTTCTTTAGCCTCTGCTGCTGTTTTTGAAGCTCTTATAAGCTGTATTACCTCATCTATATTGTCAAGTGCAATAAGCAGCCCTTCTACGATATGAGCCCTTTCCTCGGCCTTATTTAAGTCATATTGTGTTCTTCTTGTAACGACTTCCTCCTGATGTTTCAAATAATACTGAAGCATCTGTAAAAGGTTCATTACTACGGGCTCATTATTTACAAGTGCAAGCATTATAACTCCAAATGTATCCTGCATCTGAGTATGTTTATACAACTGATTAAGAACTATATTAGGATTTACATCTCGTCTAAGTTCAATACAGATTCGCATACCTTCTCTGTTTGTTTCATCTCGAAGGTCTGTTATTCCGTCAACTCTCTTATCCCTGTGAAGTTCTGATATTTTTTCTATAAGTTTTGCTTTGTTTACCATGTACGGAAGTTCTGTTACAACAATCCTGTTTTTGCCATTTTCCATAGGCTCAATATTGGATACCGCACGAACCCGTATCTTTCCCCTTCCTGTTCTGTAAGCCTCTTCTATACCGCTTGTTCCAAGAATTTCTGCTCCAGTTGGAAAGTCAGGTCCTTTAATTATCTTTAATAAATCCTCAATCTCAGTCTCTTTATCTATCTCATAATTATCGATTATTTTTACGACACCATCAATAACCTCACGAAGATTGTGAGGTGGTATATTTGTTGCCATACCAACCGCTATACCTGATGTTCCATTTACAAGAAGATTAGGAAATCTTGATGGAAGTACAACTGGTTCTTTTTCAGTCTCATCAAAGTTTGGTATAAAATCAACTGTATCTTTCTTGATATCACGAAGCATCTCCATTGAAATCTTACTAAGTCTTGCTTCAGTATAACGCATGGCCGCTGCCCCATCACCATCGACAGAACCAAAGTTTCCATGTCCGTCAACAAGCGGATATCTTGTAGACCAGTCCTGGGCAAGGTTTACAAGAGCTCCATAAATAGAGCTGTCACCATGTGGATGATATTTACCCATTGTATCACCGACAATACGCGCACATTTACGATGTGGCTTGTCTGGTCCATTATTTAATTCTATCATGGCATACATAATACGCCTCTGAACTGGTTTTAGACCGTCCCTTACATCAGGTAATGCTCTCGCAGCTATTACTGACATTGCGTAATCTATGTATGAGGTCTCCATGGTCTTTTTAAGGTCAACTTCATTAATCTTATCAAAGATATTCTCGTCCATTTTCATCCTCATTTCTGCATTTTATTAATTTTTAGATATGAAAATTCTCTTTTTCATACTATATATCCAGGTTTCTTACATATTTAGCATTTTCCTCAATAAATTGACGGCGTGGCTCAACCTTATCGCCCATCAATGTATTAAACACTACATTCATTTCTGCTTCGGAATCATTATCCATATTTACACGGAGAAGTATTCTCTTTTCAGGATCCATTGTCGTATCCCAGAGCTGCTCTGCATCCATCTCTCCAAGACCTTTATAACGCTGTATCTTATTATTGCTATCTCTTCCGATTTCTGCAAGTATCTCTGCAAGTTCATTATCATCATAAGCATAGCGTACAATCTTATTTCTCTCTACTTTGTAAAGAGGAGGCTGTGCTAGATATACATGTCCCTGTTTGATAAGTTCAGGCATAAACCTATAAAGGAATGTAAGCATAAGTGTTGCAATATGTGCACCATCTACATCGGCATCAGTCATTATAACTATTTTATCATATCTTAGCTTTGATATGTCAAAATCTTCACCGATTCCGGTACCAAATGCTGTTATCATCGCCTTAATTTCATTATTTACAAGAATCTTATCGAGTCTTGACTTCTCAACATTTAATATTTTACCACGAAGTGGAAGAATAGCCTGTGTCGCTCTGTTTCTTGCAGTCTTTGCACTTCCACCAGCCGAATCACCCTCGACTATATAAATCTCACAATTTTTTGGATCTTTGTCACTACAATCAGCAAGTTTTCCCGGAAGGCTTGTGCCCTCAAGCGCAGTCTTTCTTCTTGTCAGATCTCGTGCCTTTCTCGCTGCATCCCTTGCCCTTTGTGCAAGAATAGCCTTATCACATATAATTTTGGCAACCTGTGGATTCTGCTCCAGGAAATACGTAAGCTGTTCGGTCATTACACTCTCTACAGCTCCCCTGGCCTCACTATTTCCAAGTTTCTGTTTAGTCTGACCTTCAAACTGAGGTTCAGAAATCTTGATACTTACTATCGCAGCAAGGCCTTCTCTTATATCCTCACCAGCAAGATTAGACTCACTGTCTTTAAGTAGTTTATTCTTTCTTGCATAATCATTAAAACACTTCGTAAGTGCATTTCTAAATCCTGTAAGATGTGTTCCACCTTCTGGAGTCGTAATATTATTTACAAAGCTATATGTGCTTTCTGTATAAGAATCATTATGCTGCATAGCAACTTCAACATAAATATTATTTTTTGTTCCCTCACAGTAAATTACATCATCATAAAGCGGCGTCTGACTCTTATTTAGATAATCAACATACTCCTTAATACCACCTTCATAGTGGAAAGCTCTTATTTTAGGCTCTTCAAGTCGTTTATCTATAAGTGTTATCTTTATCCCCTTTGTGAGAAATGCCATCTCGCGAAGTCGCTGTCTAAGTGTATCAAAATCAAAAACAGTTTCCTCAAAGATTTCTTTGTCAGGTAAAAATACAACCTCTGTTCCTCTTTTGGTTGTATCTCCAACAACCTTCAGCGGATACATAACCTTTCCACGTTCATATCTCTGTCTGTACATCTTTCCTTCATGATGTATCGTAACTTCAAGCCATTCAGATAAAGCATTTACAACTGATGCACCTACACCGTGAAGTCCACCTGATACCTTATATCCACCGCCGCCAAACTTTCCACCGGCATGAAGGATAGTAAATACAACTTCTACCGCTGGCAGTCCTGCTTTTTTATTTATACCTACAGGAATTCCACGACCGTTGTCCTTTACGCAGATGGAATTATCCTCATTTATAGATACTTCAATCTCAGTACAATATCCTGCCAAAGCCTCATCAACTGCATTATCTACTATCTCATAAACCAGATGATGAAGCCCTCTTACAGATGTACTTCCAATGTACATACCCGGTCTTTTACGCACAGCCTCAAGTCCCTCTAATATCTGAATCTGGTCTGCACCGTATTCACCACTTACTTCTGTTCCCATCTTTTCCTCCATTTCCTGCTAATTGCATTATATTTAATACTCTCCACCTTATTTTTCTATCTGTACTGTACCATTTTTCACTCTGAAAATTCTGTCTAAAGCAAGGCTTTTATCAACGAATTCTTCAAGTCCGGTACATGTTACTATCGTCTGTATACCACTTATACTTTCTAGAAGAAAGTTCTGCCTGTTCCTGTCAAGTTCAGATAGTACATCATCAAGTAGTAATACAGGTGTATCGCCTATTATTTTTTTTACAAGTTCTATCTCTGCAAGTTTAAGTGATAGCGCACAGGTTCTTTGCTGTCCCTGCGAGCCATATCTACGTATATCTATGTTATCATTCATAAAGCAAATATCATCTCTGTGCGGTCCAACACCCGTATTGCAAAAATGCATATCCTTTTGCCTTGTTTGTCTTAACTTTTCTGCAAAATCTTCAATTTTTATGTCAGGTTCATAAAAAACCTTAACATGTTCTCTGCCCCCAGTAAGTTTTGCGTTATTTTCAGTAACAATTTCTGAAAGCATTTCCAAAAACTTTGTACGACTTTCAATTATCCTTGTGCCATACATTACAAGCTGTTCATCCCATATATCAAGCGTATCAATAAGTGACTGTTTATACATTATCTGCTTTAACAGTTTATTTCTCTGTTGAAGCACTTTATTGTACTCTCCAAGATCATAAAGATAAACATTATCAAGCTGTGATAATTCTAGGTTTACAAATTTCCTTCTTTCTGAAGGTCCGTTTTTTACGATTTTTAAATCTTCAGGCGAAAAGAATATGATATTTACCATACCAAGCAGTTCACTTGACCGTCTGATTGGAATACCATCAATTGCAATTCCTTTTGCTTTATTTTTTTTTAGATGCATATCTATACGATGAGATATTCCCCGTTTTTTAATAAACATACGTATATGAGCTTCATCACAGCCAATTTTTATCAATTCTCTATCATTACTGCCCTTGTGTGATTTAGTAGTTCCCGCTACAAAAATAGATTCTAAGATATTCGTCTTTCCCTGGGCATTATCACCATAAAGAATATTGGTGTGTTCATGAAAATCAAGCCTGGCAGAATTATAATTTCTAAAGTTACCAACCTCTATAGAATCAATTTTCATAACAGTCCCACCTTACTCTCCGATAACAGTAACCTGTTTGCCATTATACTCAAACACATCCTGTGGATAGAGTTTTCTGCCCCTTCTAGTATCAACCTCACCATTAACCTTAACTTCACCATTCTGAACCACAATCTTTGCCTCAACTCCTGAAGAAACAAGATTGGCAAGTTTAAGTGCCTGGCCAAGTTTTATAAATTCATCACTAATCTGTATTGCTTCCATCACAGCCTCCAATCGTTTTAATTAAAATTAACTGGTAAAATCAAATAAATATAACTTTCGTCTTTATTTCTGATAAAACAAGGTGCCTTAGGATTTATCATATAAAGAGTAATCTCCTCATCATCAATAACTCTTAATGCGTCCATTAAAAAACGTGGATTAAATCCAATTCGTATATCTTTCCCCTCTTTAACAGCATCAATTTCTTCATGCATTGAACCAATTGATGAATTCATAGCAAGCCCCATGCTATTATCTTTGATATCAATAATAACTGGCTTTTTCTCGGATTCCTTTACAAGTAATGTTGTTCTGTCAATACTATCAAGCATTTCTTTTTTATTTATTGTGATTTTTGTCTCATAATCGCTTGACAACATTTTATCAATTTTATAGTATTCTCCTTCTATAAGTCTTGATAAAACTACTGTACTGTCAAATTCAAAAAGGATGTGTTTGTCAGTAAAGTAAATCTTAACTTCATCATCAATTCCACCATTAAGAATTTTATTTATTTCAATCAATGTTTTTCCAGGGATAATAACACTGATATTATCATAATGATTTTTAAGTTCAACTTTTCTTATAGATATTCTATGTCCATCTAAAGAAACTACTTTAAGAGATGAATCATTAATTTCAAATAATTCACCTGTCATAACTTTAGCATTTTCGTTATCAGAAATACTAAAGACAGTTTGTCTGATAATATCTTTTAGTGTGAATTGAGATACTTCCACATATTTATCTTTTATAATTTGTGGAAGATATGGAAATTCATCTGTAGGTTTTGCAGAAATATTAAACTTTGCTTTTCCACATTTAATGTTAAGCTGATAAGTTTCATCAACATTAATTTCAACTTGATCAGAAGGTAATTTACGAATAATGTCAGAAAAAACTTTAGCACTTATAGCAACACAACCTTCTTCAACAATCTCACCTTCAATTACAGTTTCAATACCAATTTCGAGATCATTGGCAATTAGTTTGATAATATTGTTCTCAGCTTCAATAACAAGACATTCTAATATAGCCATAGTAGATTTGCCGGGAATAGCTTTTAAAACAATATTAATACCTTCGAGTAGATCACTCTTGTTACAAATGATGTTCATTGTGTATAACTCCCTTCAGAAATTTATTTGCAAAAAAATATAAAATAATATTAAAGATTTCAGCAGTAGCAGCAGTAGGGGGTGTTGATAAGTTGAAAAGTACCTCTAGCCACTGTAGATACTGAATTTGTCAATATGGATAACTATCTTAACAAAATCTGAATTAATGTTGAAAACTACTATTTTATCAACAATTTAAAAATCAGAAATGGTAAGATTGTTGATCTATTTCAACAAAAAATGTCAATATGTTAATTCTATTTCAACAACAACACTGTTAATCTGAGTGTTGCCATCTACAAGAAAATTATTTATTGAGGATTTATTTTCTTATTAAGAACATCAAGTGTTTTAATAAGGTCTTCATTATTATCGGGATCGTTTAATTTTTTTTCTATTATTTCAATACCATGTAATATAGTTGAGTGATGTCTGTTACCGAGCTTATTGCCTATTTCAGCAAGTGGACTACTAGTAAGCTGGCGACATAAGTACATACATATGTGTCGTGGAAATGCAATATTTGAATTACGTTTTGTTGACATAAGATCTTTTACCGTAATTCCAAAATGATCAGCAACGGTTTCAGTAATATAATCTATTGTAATCTGACGTTTCATATTAGGATTTATCATATCGGATAAAGCCTCTTTTGCAAGTTCCATTGTCACTTCCTTACCGCAAAGGTTTGAAAATGAGATAACTTTATTTATAGCTCCCTGAAGTTCTCTTATATTAGAAACAATATTTGAAGCGATATAATCTAGTATTGAATCATCTATAGCAATATTTTCTTCGATGACTTTTTTGCGAAGAATTGCCATTCTGGTCTCGTAAGTTGGTGTTTTGATATCTACGGTAAGTCCCATTTCAAAGCGTGAGCGAAGACGTTCTTCAAGTGTTGTCATAGTAGAAGGATGTTTATCACTTGAGATGATTATCTGTTTTCCTTGCTGATGGAGGTGGTTAAAGGTATGGAAAAATTCAAGCTGTGTAGCTTCCTTACCTTCAATAAACTGGATATCATCTATTAGAAGAACATCGACTGTTCTATATTTATTTCTGAAATCCTGGCGCGCAGTAGAATGTTCATTCTTACTATCACGGACAGCGTCGACTATTTCATTAGTAAATGTTTCGCTTGTAACGTACACTACTTTTTTGGATTTATCATGTTCTAAAATGTAGTTGGCTATGGCGTGCATAAGGTGAGTCTTTCCTAGACCGGCACCTCCATATATAAAAAGAGGATTATAAGTATCACCAGGTTCTTCTGCTACTTTTAATGATGCAGCATGTGCATAGTCGTTATTATCACCGACAATAAAAGTATCAAATGTATAATTTGGATTGATAGAAGGGTTTAGCCTTACTTTCTTTTCTTCTTTTTCAGGAATATTGTTAGAGCTTTTAGCATCAAGCTCAGTTAAAGAAATGTAGGTAATATCGTAATGAATATTTGTTACTTCTTCGATGGCAACAGAAAGAAATGTATTATATTTTTGTTCGATAAATTGTTTACTGTTGCTTCCAATGCTTGTATCATCTATTAGTACTGTAATAAGATTATTTTCAATTCCATATAAACTTAATTTCTTGATAAAAGTACGAAAAGATACATCTGAAATATCGAAATCCACTTTCATACGTTCAAGAATTTCATCCCATCTTTCATAAAGCTCATTTTCCAAGATTTTGTACCTCATTTCCTTAAAATTTCAAAAATGTGCATAACCTAATATATAAATAAAGAAAAATAGGCGCTATTAACACATCATACATACTCATTTTATCTCAAAAATAGTCAAAATACAAGTTTTTATCAACAAAAGTAAAGAGATGTTAATAAAAATTGTGTATGTGATGTTTATAATGTTGATAATGAATATAAAACTGAATATCAAGGATTATTAACAGTTATCAACATTAGATAAACAAAAATTGTGCATAACTTGTTATAGATTAAAAATGTCATAAATTACTAAAAAAAGGCAAAAAAGTGGATAATGTTGATAACTTTGTTGATAACTGTTGAAAGTATATAGTAAAAATCAAATGTTATGAACAATTTGTGCACAATTTGTTCATAACTCAATATCGAACATATATTTTATTGAAGATATGATATATAATGTTTATAGGACTTTGAGACATATAAACACAGATGTTAATCATGTGGATTATTAATGTGGGAATTTATGTAAAAAATATTATAATAAAAATATTTCTTCTTATTATAATATATGTTAATTTAAATAAACATATATACAATTTTTGAAATTAACAATATCAACTTGTGCATAAAAATGTTGAAAATATGTTAATGTATGTTAATAATATGATTAAAAATGATATTAAGTTAACAATTTATACTACACGGCATTCTAGTTATAAAGCTGGCTGCATATAATAAAAGATTTATAAAAAAAATTAAAATCAAGAATTTTACTTGACGAAATTGACTTTTACTAATATAATATGTGATATGCGTGATTATATGCGTAGAAGTAGAAATAAAGGAGGTGTTTTGTAATGAAGATGACATTTCAGCCAAAGAAAAGATCAAGATCAAAGGTTCATGGTTTTAGAAAAAGAATGCAGACAGCTAATGGAAGAAAAGTATTAGCAAGCAGAAGAGCAAAAGGAAGACATAAGTTATCCGCATAGGTCGCATTTATGTGACCTTTTCTTCTATTATAAAGATTTGCCTTTGTAGAGGGAAAAGTTGTGTTTATATCTATTTCGAAAAATTTTGAATTTTTAAATGTATATCATCATGGAAAATCCTATGCCAATAAATATCTTGTTATGTATTTATTAAAAACAGGCAACAGTGAAAACAGATATGGAATAACAGTTAGTAAAAAAGTTGGAAATAGTGTTGTCAGGCATAGGGTTACCAGATTGATAAGAGAGAGTATCAGGTTAAATGAAGAAAAGTTTGCCAGGGGTTATGACATTGTTATAATTGCAAGGAATACAGCTAAGGGTAAAAAGTATAGTGATATTGCAAGTGCATTTTTACATTTAGGCAAAATGCATGGGATTTTAAGAGATGATTAACTATGAAATCAATACTTATATTTGTTATAAAAATATATCGTAAATATATATCTCCCTTGAAAGGAAGACCGGCGTGTATATATACACCTACTTGTTCACAGTATGCGTTAGAGGCGCTTGAAAAGTATGGTTTTTTTAAAGGGAGTTTTTTGGCTGTAAAAAGAATTTTGAGGTGTCATCCCTTTGCGAAGGGTGGGTACGATCCGGTCCCTTGATTCCCCTTTGATTTGGCATAGGAGGACTTATAGTTTATGAATGTAATTTTAACGACTTATCAGGGTGCTATTTTAGGACCGATTGCGAGAGTTTTGGGTTATATTTTACAGGCGTTATATGCTTTATTATCAAATTTTGGTATTGAAAATACGGGAATCTGTATGATCTTATTTACTTTTTTAGTAAATGGTTTAATGATGCCTATGCAGATTAAACAGCAGAAATTCTCTAAAATGTCGATGATAATGAATCCTGAAATTCAGGCGATTCAGAAAAAGTATAAAAATAAGAAAGATCAGGCATCACAGCAGAAGATGTCTTTAGAAACACAGGCAGTGTATCAAAAGTATGGTGTGAGTCCGGCAAGTGGATGTCTGCCTATGTTGATTACATTTCCTATATTATTTGCATTGTATCGTGTAATTTACAATATTCCGGCATATGTTCCTCAAGTTTATGATATTTACAGTGGAATTGCAGAACAGGTTAAGAGTGCTGGAGTAAGTGTTGAGCAGCTTTCAAAGATGGTTTCATCAAGTACGTATGTTGTTACGAATGCTGTATCAGCAGCAAAGAAAAGTGATAATATAAGTTACTTTATTGATGTCTTAGGTCAGTTTAATACAAGTGCATGGACGCAGCTTGCTGCAAAGTGCCCTGATCTAAAAACAGCAATTATGGAAGTTGCAGATAAATCAAAACATATCAATACATTTCTGGGATTAAATATTGCGGACACACCGGGAATAAAGAATATAAGTATTATTATCCCTATATTATCTGTTGTTACACAGATTCTCAGCATGAAGATAAGCATGGCAGGAACGCAGCAGCCGGATGCAGCAGATAATCCGACAGCACAGTCTATGAAGACGATGAATAATGTTATGCCATTTGTTACGGGTCTTATGTGTTTTATGTTCCCTATAGGTGTTGGTATATATTGGGTTGCTGGTAATGTTTTTCGTATATTCCAGGGAATTGGAATAAATGTTTATTTTTCAAAGATGGATATGGATGCTGAAATGGCAAAAAATGTCGAGAAAAATAAAAAGCGTATGGAGAAAATGGGACTTGATCCGAATACAACAATGCAGGATATAGCAAAACAGAGGACAAGTACAATAAATAATAATACACAGGTGCAGAAAACAAATAAGAGTAAAGGAATAAATAAGAATGCAAAGGTGGTCAGTACAAAGGAATCACCTAATAATGGCGGAAATAAAAATTATAAAAAAGGTAGTATAGCTGCATATGCAAATATGCTAGCTCGTGGTGATAATGATGCGAGCAAAAAATAACAAACAGTATTTGTATATGCCGTTGTAGAAACGGAGGAGAATATGTCAGAGTGGAGAGAATTTTCAGCAAAAACTGTCGATGATGCTATAACAAATGCGTTGGTAAAGTTGCAGACAACTAGTGATAAAGTAGAGTATGAAGTTGTTGAAGAAGGAAGTTCAGGAATACTTGGATTATTTAGTAAGCAGGCAGTTGTTCGTGTCAGAAAAAAAGATGATATACAGGAAACTGCGGTTGAATTTTTAAGTGATGTATTCAAGGCTATGGAAATGAATGTTGATATTGAGATTGGGTACAATGAAGTTGAAAATCAAATGAATATTGAACTTTCAGGCGATGAGATGGGGATGCTTATCGGTAAAAGAGGTATTACACTTGATTCTCTTCAATATCTTGTCAGTCTTGTTATTAACAAAAAAACTGAGGATTATGTGAAGGTTAAAATAGATACAGAAAATTATCGCCAGAGGAGAAAAGAAACACTTGAAAATCTTGCAAGAAATCTTGCACACAAAGTTAAGAGAATTCATAAAAGTGTTGTTTTGGAGCCTATGAATCCTTATGAAAGAAGAGTTATTCATTCTACACTTCAAAATGATAAATTTGTTGAAACTCACAGTGAGGGTGAAGAACCATATAGAAAAGTTGTTATTTCTTTGAAGCCAGGATTGGAAAAGGAATATGATAAAAAGAAAAAATATGGTTATGGCAACAAATCAAGGTACAAAAATAATGGAGGTTATAGAAAATATAATAATCCATATAGAAAAAATTACAACAGAGATGATCAGAATAATGAGACTGTTTCTGTTGATGAGAAAAAAGTAACAGATAGCGAATAAAGGAAAGGGGCTGGTTATTGACAGTCCCTTTTTGAATTGCATTATATTTTATTTTGGAGGATTTGATGTATACGAAAACTATTGCTAGTATTGCAAGTGGGATGGGTGGCGGAATAGGAGTAATAAGAATAAGTGGAGATGAATCTCTTACTGTTGCCGGTAAAATTTTTAGGAAGAGAAGTCAGATAGATTTAGGATCAGAGTGTGAGAAAGCTGGCGTAAAGCAGGAGTATGATTATTTTGAAAAGGTAAATTCACATACAATACATTATGGATTTATAGTTGATGATGGAAAAGTTATTGATGAAGTTATGGTTTTGGTTATGAAAAAACCAAATAGTTATACTAAAGAAGATGTCATAGAAATTGATTCTCATGGAGGTCCGTTTATTGTAAAAAAGATATTAGAGACAGTATTAAAAAATGGTGCAATTCTGGCAGAGCCAGGAGAATTTACGAAAAGGGCATTTTTAAATGGAAGAATAGATCTTGCTCAGGCAGAAGCTGTTATGAAACTTGTTTCTTCTGAAAATAATTATGCACTAGACAGTGCTTTAAGTCAGCTTGAGGGAAATTTGTCGAAATATATTGAGGATATAAGGCAGGATATACTTCATAATATGGGGTATATAGAAGCTGCGCTTGACGATCCAGAACATTATGATCTTGGTGAATTTAGGTTTGAATTGAGGGAGAAGCTTCAGCGTGACAAAGAAAAATTAAGTGAGCTTGTGCAACATTTCGATGATGGAAGAATGAAATCAGAGGGAATAAATACCGTTATTGTAGGAAAACCAAATGCCGGAAAATCATCGTTGATGAATCTTTTGCTTGATGAGGAGAGAGCAATAGTAACTAATGTAGCGGGAACGACCAGGGATATTCTTGAAGAGAGGGTTAAACTTGGAGATGTGATATTAAACCTTGTAGATACAGCTGGTATACATGAGACTGACGATATTGTTGAAAATATAGGTGTTAATAAGGCTATAGAATATGCAGATAAATGTGATTTTATAATTTATGTTGTGGATTCTAGTGATAAACTTGATGATGCTGATTTTCAGATTATTGATATATTGCAGAATAAAAAAGGTGTCATATTGATGAATAAGTCTGATTTAAACCCTGTAACAACTATTGATGATATACAAAAGAAACTTAATTGGGAATGTATAATATTTTCAAATGAGACAAAGCAGGGGATGAAAGAGTTAGAAGATTATGTAAATAATTCATTTCTTAATGGAAACATCTCATTTAATAATCAGGTTTATTTGACAGGAATAAGACATAAAGAGGCGGTTATGGCTGCAATAGAAAGTATTGATTCTGTATTACAGGCTATAGATGATAATATGCCGGAGGATTTTTATACTATTGATATGATGGATGCGTATAAGGGACTCGGACTTATAAATGGAGAAACTGCGTCTGAGGATCTGGTAAATAAAATATTTAAAGAGTTTTGTATGGGAAAATAGTAAATAAAACGAAAGATTATGGAGGTTGAGAATATGTCATATACTTATGAAAGATATGATGCAGTTGTAATAGGAGCAGGGCATGCAGGGTGTGAGGCTGCTTTGGCAACAGCAAGGCTTGGATTGAAAACTCTTATATTTACTGTCAGTGTAGATAGTATTGCAATGATGCCGTGTAATCCAAATGTAGGTGGAAGTTCAAAAGGGCATCTTGTAAGAGAAATAGATGCCCTTGGCGGTGAGATGGGAAAAAATATTGATAGGACATTTATTCAGACTAAGATGTTAAATATGTCTAAAGGTCCGGCAGTACATTCACTTCGCGCGCAGGCCGATAAAAAAAATTATAGTAATTCAATGAGACAGGTTCTTGAAAATACTGATAATCTTACGATAAAGCAAGGTGAGGTAGCAGAAGTAATTGTAGAGGATGGAAAGGTTATCGGGGTTAAGACAACTTCTGATGCTATTTATCCATGTAGTGTTGTTGTCATGTGTACCGGAACATACTTGAAAGCAAGGTGTATATATGGTGATGTAAGTCAGTATACAGGTCCTAATGGACTTAGTGCAGCTAATCATCTTAGTCAGTCTCTTTTAAATCTTGGAATAGAGCTTAGAAGATTTAAAACAGGTACTCCTGCCAGGGTTGATAAAAGAACGATTGATTTTTCGAAGATGGAAGAGCAGAAAGGTGATGAAAAGATAGTTCCGTTTTCGTTCACAAACACACCTGAGAAATTGGAGAGAAATCAGGTGTCATGTTGGCTCACATATACTAATGAAGAGACACATGAAATTATTAGAGAAAATATTGACAGATCGCCAATATATTCTGGAAATATAAAAGGTACAGGACCAAGATATTGTCCATCTATAGAAGATAAAGTTGTAAGATTTGCAGATAAAAAAAGACATCAAGTATTTTTAGAGCCAGAAGGATTGTATACAAATGAAATGTATATAGGTGGAATGTCAAGTTCGCTGCCAGAGGATGTTCAATATAAAATGTATCACACTGTTCCGGGACTTGAACATGCGGCAATTGTAAGAAATGCTTATGCTATTGAATATGACTGCATAAATCCTCTTCAGTTAAAAGCTTCATTGGAATTTAAAAATATATCAGGTTTTTTTAGTGCAGGTCAGGCGAATGGAAGCTCTGGATATGAGGAGGCAGCAGCTCAGGGAATTATTGCTGGGATAAATGCGGCAATGAAGTTTTTAGGAAAAAATGCGGTTATTTTAGATCGTTCGCAGGCTTATATAGGTGTGCTTATCGATGATCTTGTGACTAAGGGAACGAATGAACCGTATAGAATGATGACATCAAGAGCTGAATACAGACTTTTGCTTAGACAGGACAATGCGGACAGGCGCCTTACTGGAATAGGTCATGAAATTGGTTTGATAGATGATGTACGTTATAAAAAACTTATTGATAAAGAAAAAATGATTGATATGGAAGTAGAACGAATGAGGAAAACTACTGTCGGTGCTAGGGCAGAAGTGCAAGAGTTGCTTGCTAAATATGAAAGTACGCCATTGCAATCAGGGACTACACTTGCAGAATTGCTGAAAAGACCGGAATTATCATATGAAATAATTAAGGATATTGATAAGGAGAGAAAGGAATTACCTGAGGATGTAAAAGAACAGGTGAATATTGAACTTAAATATGAGGGATATATAAAAAGGCAATTAAGACAGGTTGAGCAGTATAAAAAGTTGGAGAGTAAAAAAATACCGGATGATATTGATTATGATGATGTTTATAGCTTGAGAAAGGAAGCTGTTCAAAAATTGAAAGAATTAAGACCTGAATCTGTGGGACAGGCTTCAAGAATTTCTGGAGTTTCACCGGCAGATATATCAGTGTTACTTATTTATCTTGGAAAATAATTTGCAATAGATTTATCTCAAATATGAGAAGGAGAATATATGAGTGATATGTTGAAAGAGATTCTGAAAGATGGAGCTTTAGCTGCAAATATTGAATTGACAGATATTCAGATTGAGAAGTTTGAAAAGTTTTATGAATATTTGATGGAAAAAAATAAGGTTATGAATCTTACAGCGATTACAGATGAGAGGCAAGTCGTATATAAACATTTTATTGATAGTATTGCTTTGATTACTAAAATGAATTTGGAAGGCAAAAAAATAATAGATGTTGGTACAGGAGCAGGTTTTCCAGGAATACCTCTTGCTATTGTTTTAAATGAGACCGAATTTTTATTGATGGACTCATTAAATAAAAGAATAAACTTTTTGAACGAAGTAAAAGAAATATGTGATCTGAAAAATGTTTCGACCATTCATGCAAGAGCGGAGGAACTTGGTAGAAATATTGAATATAGAGAGCAGTTTGATGTTTGTGTTTCGAGAGCAGTTGCTAATATGTCAACATTACTTGAGTATTGTGTTCCTTTTGTTAAGGTTGGAGGCATATTTGTTTCATATAAATCTGGCGATGTTAATGAGGAACTTATTGCAGCGGAGAATGCACAAAAACAATTATTCTGTAAAGAGAAGGAGATTATTAAGTTTGGTCTGCCTAATACAGACATTAATAGGAGCTTTGTTTTGTTCGAAAAGAAAAAGGAATTAAATAAAAAGTATCCAAGACAGGGAGGAAAGCCAAGAAAAAATCCACTATAAAATAATTTAGAACTTATAGTAATACAAAAGTCAAGCAGATATTTGCAATCTGCTCTACTACTTACTCATAACGCTATTAGTCGCTATCGCAGTATATCAGAAGGGACTTGCTTGATAGTGTTAAAATATATAGAAGTTAGTTGTTGTTGAGCATATTATAAATGCAACTAATAATAGTCAAGCTTAAAAATATATGAATATTTTTCGCTAATAGTGGAAGAATGATTTCAAAAATGATATAATGTTTCACGTGAAACATTATATCATTTTTTTGTTTTACATGAAATCTTGTTCTTATAAAGTAAAAAATATCAAGTATACTATCATTTTTACATAAAAATTATTATTACTGGAAAATGTGAAGACAGTGTGTTATTTTTGCTTTATGAAATTTTATTAAGCAGAAATAAAAGCTTATAATATATATTTATGATATGGCATTAATAATGCTTTGATAATCAGCTTAGTTAATAACATATAAATACTATGGAAATACATTGAAAAGAAATGATATAATTATTTACAATAATAGTATAAATAAAATTGAAGAAATAACTAAAATGTTTCACGTGAAACATTTTGAGAAATGAGGTGGAAAGATGGGGAGAATAATCGCAATATCTAATCAAAAGGGTGGAGTAGGAAAAACAACAACGGCAATCAATCTTTCGGCATGTCTTGCAGAAAAAGGGCAAAAAGTACTTACAATTGATATGGATCCTCAGGGAAATACAACGAGTGGACTAGGAATAGATAAAAGCAAAGTTGAAAATACAAGTTATGAATTGCTTTTAGGAAATGTGAAAATAGAGGATACAATAATGCTGTCTATAGTTGAGAATTTGTTTGTTGTTCCAGCGGAGAGGGGATTAGCGGGAGCAGAAATTGAACTTATTGGAAAAGAGGGAAGAGAATTTATATTAAAAAAAGAGGTTAACAGAATAAAGGATGATTATGATTTTATTATAATTGATTGCCCACCATCATTAAATACTTTAACTGTAAATGCAATGACAACAGCTGATTCTGTAATTGTGCCTATCCAGTGTGAATATTATGCTTTAGAGGGGTTAAGTGAATTGATGTATACAATTCAATTGGTAAAGGAAAGATTGAATAATGAATTGGAGATAGAGGGTGTTGTATTTACTATGTATGATGCAAGAACCTGCCTTTCATTGCAAGTGGTAGAGAATGTTAAAGAAAATATAGATGAGAAGATATATAAGGCTATAATTCCTAGAAATGTAAGATTGGCGGAAGCACCAAGTTATGGACAGCCGATTACTATTTATTCTCCAAGGTCTGCAGGAGCTGAAGCATACAGAGCTTTAGCAGATGAAGTGATTGAAAAATAATTATTGTAAAGTATGAAAAGCATTAAGTAGAGTGAAAGGAAAAAATCATCGTGAAAAAAGGACTTGGAAAGGGTATAGATATTTTAATACCACAGGCAAAAGAAAAAACAAAGTCTGAAAAAGAAAATATAAAGACAAAGGAAGTAGTTAAAGAGGTTGTAAAAGAAGTTATTAAGGAAGTTGATACAATTGACATCAATAAAATCGAACCAAATAAAAATCAGCCTAGAAAGAGTTTTGATGAGGACTCAATACAGGAATTAGCAGAGTCAATCAGACAAAGGGGTATAATACAGCCACTTGTGGTGCAGAAAGCTGAAAAAGGATTTTATACAATAATTGCCGGTGAAAGAAGATGGAGAGCTGCTAAGATTGCAGGATTGAAGGATATACCTGTTGTTGTTAAGAATTATAGTAATCAGGAAATCATGGAAATTGCACTTATTGAGAACATTCAGAGAGAGGATTTAAATCCTATAGAGGAAGCGGAGGCATACGAACAGCTTATCAAGGAATTCAATTTGAAGCAAGATGAGGTTGCTGATAAAGTGGCAAAAAGCAGAGTTGCTATTACAAATTCTCTCAGACTTTTAAAACTTGATGAGAGAGTTAGGCAGATGGTAATAGAAGAAAAGTTAAAGAGTGGACATGCAAGAACACTTATACCAATAGAAGATGGGGATTTACAGTATGAGATCGCTCAAAAAATATTTGATGAGAAATTAAGTGTAAGAGAGACTGAGAAACTGGTAAAAAATATTTTAAGTGGAAAGTCTTTAAGAAAAGAAGATAAAAAGCAGGTAAATCCACAGGAAGAAATAATTTATAAAAGGTATGAGGAAAATCTGAAAATGACTTTTGGAACAAAAGTTAATATTAACAGAAAGTCAAAAGATAAAGGAAGGATAGAAATAGAATATTATTCACAAAATGAATTTGAGAGAATACTTGAGTTGATAAATGGCATTAAAAATGAGAGTGAGGTTAATTAAAAATGGATTTGTTTAAAGAGTTTGGAATTGATATTGGATATGTTGTAATTGGTATGGCAGGGGTTATATTATTGTTGTTTATTATGCTTATTGTAACCATGGCGAAGAATAGTAGTACAAGAAAGAAATATAAGAAATTTATGGCAGGTGAAGATGGAAAAAATCTTGAAAAAGCAATTTTAGATAAGTTTTCGTCTGTTGATATACTTGAAGCGGAAGTAGGAGAGTTGAGTAAAAAAGTAGATAATGTTTCAGAAAAACTTGTTTCTTCTTATAGAAAAATAGGATTAGTAAAGTATGATGCATTCAAAGAAATTGGCGGAAAATTAAGTTTTGTTCTTGTTTTACTTACAGATGAGGATAATGGTTTTATAATAAATTCAATGCATAGTTCAAGAGAAGGCTGTTTTACATATGCAAAAGAAGTCGTAAATGGTGAAGCATTTGTGATTTTATCAGAGGAAGAACAGCAGGCTCTTGATGAGGCTAAGAATAATACTGGACTTGATAAGTTTGGTGATATGGAATAAATAATATATGCTCAGAAATGTATTTATAAAATTAAATATGGAAATTTGAATACAAAAGGCGTAAACTTTAAAAGATTTACGCCTTTTGTGTAGTTAAATAAGGTAGTCATGTATGGCTAATCAGAAACAACACTTCCGTATAGTGATTTTAATTCAGGTGGAATAGTGTCAGATTTTTCTTTTGTAATATGTGCGGGCAGATCATTTGTTACAAATGAGCCACCATTAAAATCATCATGATAATGTTTGACATCCTCATTGATAGAAAACATTTTCTGATCAAGAAATGAAATAATATTTGCACATTCTTTTAATTCTTCACGAATTCCATCTGGAGCCTTTCCGTCAAATTTATAATAAATTTTATGTTCAAGACTTGCCCAAAAATCCATTGCAATAGTTCTTATCTGTATTTCTACTTTAGTATCTATTTTGTCGTTTGACAGAAAAATAGGAATAGATACTATCATGTGATAACTTGTATACCCGTTTGGTTTAGGATTTGCAATATAATCTTTAACACGAAGAACAGTTACATCACTCTGCTTAGCTATTGCATCAGCTATGCGGTAAATATCGGATGTAAAGGTACAGATTATACGGACACCTGCAACATCATTTACATAACGAATTATGTTTTCTACTGTAAGTTCTCTGTTATTAATTCTCATCTTTCTGGCAATACTGTCAGCTGATTTTATTCGTGAGGAGATGTGTTCTATAGGATTGTATTGATGAGCTAGTTTAAACTCATTATTTAAAATTTCTATTTTAGTGCAGATTTCTTTCAGAACGGCATCATAAAGGAGTAAAGCACGTTGCCATTCTTCTTCTTCATTATAATAAATTGGTACTTCCATAAAAACCTCATTTCTGCACACGTTTTTTGTGCATATCAAGTTTGTGTCAAGTGTGCGCAGACACAAATCTTGGGTGTGAAAAATTTTATTTTTCACACTACCCCCTTTTTAATCGTGATCATTAGTTAAAACCATAAATTTTGTTGCAAAAACGATAACCAAGTATTATAACCTGTCTTCCGACTTTGCTCTTTAGCTGTAAAGGACGACCAAATTTTCTGTTTGAAATTACATGATATAATCTTTTGTTTTTGGTTTTAAGGTATTCCCAAAGTTCTTTTCGCTTTTCAAGACTTTCAGGTGTACCATCTTTTACAAGGAGTGCAGAGCTTACAATCATCATCATTGCAAGATATTTTGTAAGGTATGCCTGGAGTTTTTTATTTTTGATTGCGGAAAGATTATGTGCATCAATCATGAGTTTTGTAACTTTGAGCTGCTGATCAATACGTTTGATCATAATTGCTTCGTTTACTGACTGATCTTCTCTGCCAATAAAATATCTGTATAAATCAACATCAAGGTAAAACATGTTTTTTACATATGGCAAAGGAATATATGCATATAAATTATCTACATAGAAAGTGTGCTCAGGTAATTTTAAATTGCACTCTTTTAATAATTTTGTTTTGTAAATGATGGAATGCATAAGTAGATTCTGACTCATCTTAAAGTGCTTAACATCATTCCAGGTAATGAATTTATTGCACGGAATAGCACTGTGATAATTTATAGATTTATGTTTGTGAGCACTTGGCTTTTCATAAACATAATTACAAATTAGCATGTCAATTGGTTTTGCATCAGTTACAATGGTACGCAAAAAGTCCATAACTTTTAATAAGCTGGCTTTATCAAACCAGTCATCACTGTCAAGAACCTTAAAGTAAAGTCCTGTTGCATTTGCAAGACCTGTATTTACAGCAGAACCATGTCCGCCATTTTCCTTGTGTATCGCACGTACAATGTTCGGATAAGCTTTTTCATATTTTTGTGCAATTTGTAAGGTGTCATCTGATGAGCCGTCATCAACAACAAGAATCTCAATGTCGTCCCCACCTACAAGAGCTGATTTGATTGCTTTTTCCATATATTCATGTGAATTATAACTTGGAATTGTAACGCTTAATAGTTTCATAATATCTCCATTCATTTAAAAAGTTTATAGTTTACCATACCTTTATTATATAATGAAATGGATGTAGATTAAAGTATATATTTCTTAATTATTTATAACATTATTAAAAATTAAAATTGTCAGTGTAGAGGATATAACTGTTACCAGAATTTAAAAGTTCATATTGTAATAATTGTGATGATAGGGAAGTAAAGGTAGTTTTCTTTATATCGCCATAACTATTGTAGGAACAAAGAACTGTATTTAAACATGTCGTATCCTGTGGCAGAAGAGAAATATCAGTTAGTGTATTTTGGTAGGATGGTAAAAGTGTATATTTATTATCTGCTGCAGAAGAACTATTGAATTCAATTTTTGAATTTTCAAAATATATTTTTGAATTTTTTACTTCAAATCTGTAAAGGGAAGGGGATAATAGTTCTTTATCGTATTGATCATATATTCGGAACAATGCATAATATAAATTTCCATCATTCAGATATAAATTCATTTTGTCTATCTGTTTTTTAAAATCAGCAGGAGTATTTTCGTAAAAACTAAATGAGCACATTGGTATATTAGTACCAATTCTATAAAGATATGCATTATAATAATTTATTTTATCGTAACTAATATTACTGCCCACGGTAATGGGCAGTAATGATTCAGGATAATATGTTTTTTCTATGGAAGGTAATGATATATTAAATACAACATGATGTGATATGAAATTATTAAATGAAAAATAAAATTCAGATTTTAACAAGTATGAGCCGTGACTGTCTGTGAATATTTTAATACAGTAATTTTGGGTATGCGAAAAATTAAAAATATCTTTTTTATTATCATTTAGTTTCATGGCATCAGTATATGAAAGTGTATTTAAAGTGTCAGATATATTTATTATGTCTGCATCAGTGTATAATGTATCTATGCTGCTGTTTGCATTAGTTAATAGGAGATTCCCATTATTATCGGTAAAAAAAGTTTTTTTTGTTGTTTGTGATCTGTCCGATGCAACTGAATCAAGTGTTGAGATTTCTATTTTTTTGATGTGACTATTGTTATCGGTGATTTTAAATGATGCAGTCAGATCTGGAGCTGATGAATTTTCTAAATTATTTTTATGTAGTACAATATTTTTACATATTGATTTTGTTATTTTTAAGGATATATTGTCAATGTATTTAGGAATATAATCTTTACAGAAAACAGACATAGTTACAGTTTCTGCTTTTGGAAAACGAATAATATAATAGCCATTTTTATCTGTTTTTGTTGTTAATGACATATTGTTTTGGGTAAGGGTGATCGAAGCATTTTCTAATGCATTACCAAATTTGTCAAAAACAAAGCCAGTAACAGATTGACCAAGCATATGTTCAATATAGTCAATATTATATTTTTTTTCAGATAATGTGCAGGTAAGTTCGTATGTGCCATCCATTGAGCTGTCACCAGGAGAGAGTAGTTTTATGGAGGCATTATTTAATTCATATGTTATATATCTTCCGTCATCTGATAAAGATTTAAAGTTACCTTTTACAATATGTGTATCTTTAGAAAGTGAAATAGAAGATTTTTCTACTTGTGTCAGTTGCATTATGCGGGTACATTTAAGTCTGACTGTGAAGTTTATACTATTTATATGTGTGGAAGGACAAAGAAGTTCTTCATTATTTTTTAATATTACTTTATCCTTGATTGTAACTTTTTTGGTGAGGACGATGGCAGTTTTTTTGGTTGTGTTTTTTAATTCGGCTTTTAGTGTAAGAGTGCCTTTCTTTTTGGGAATTAGAAGTCCAGTTTTGGAATTGAGTTTTGCGAGTTTATTATTATTTGTTGAGAATTTAATAATTGTGTTTTTAGGTGCATTTACAATGTTATATTTATATGATCTGCCAATATATATAGTACTATATTTATTTTGAAATTTAGGAGTAGCGGCTTGTGCGATTCTTGTATGTGAGTTTTCAGATAAATACAAGATGACTGGCATAAAATAAAGAAATGTATAAAAAAGGAATTTAATTGTAGTTATAAATCTGGTATTTTTAATATAGTTTGTTTTAACAATAGTATTCATAGTTATTCTCTCTTTCTTTAATCAATAATTTCACAATCTGGAAGTGATCGTTTTAGTCTTAATACTTCTTTTTTGGATATATTTGTTTCACTAATGCATAATAATCTAAGTGATTTTAACTTTGTAAGCGATGTTATGTTTTTAAGTTTTTTATTACATGACAAATCAAGGTTTTCAAGTGTTTTTATTTTTGACAGCATATAGATATCTTCTATGGAATTTGAAGATATGACTAATGTTTTTAGATGTTTTAGTTTTGCTAATGTATCAATATTTTTTATTTTATTGTTTGATATATAAAGTTCTTCAATGTTTGGAAAGGATGAAATATCGCTTATATCATAAATTAGATTATTATTTGCGGATAAGATTTTTAGTGAACTATTATCAAGTGGTTTTCCGGCAATTTTTTTGAGTTTATCAGCAGAAAGTTTTTTGATAATATGTTGTCCAACATCAAATTCACTAATATATGATATAGGGGGTGGACTGGTGGTATTGGCTATATTATTTTTAGCCTGGGGTAAATCTGTTTTTGGAATGGCAGAAGCTGGAACTGTCATAGTTGATGTGTTATCAGGGCTATTACTTTCAAAGACAGTTTTTTTTATTGGATTGTTAGGAATTGTACTTGTAGAAGCAATTGTTTTAACAGCTTCATTTGATGGCATGCCAGACATATGTGGTAAAAAAAATATATTATATAATACCATTGCAGGAAGCAGTATAGCCAATACAATAGCAATTGTCATAAAAACAGGTGTATTAATAAAGGAAAAAAATGTGTTTGTACAAATAACAGCTTGCTCTTTTTTAATTGGTAGTGTTTTCAGGTTATTAAATAAATTATTTGAAATATTTATATTAAGTTGAAAATCTGTAATACTGTTTTCGTTTTGTTTTTCAAATGAAAATATAGCATTTTTAAATTCAGATATAGAGGGGTATCTGAATTCTTGGATTTCCGAACATGCCTTCATAAGTATTTGGTTAAAATTTTCAAGCAAGTTAGTATCTTCTTTTATATTATCATTATCTTCTTCTTTGTTATTATATTTTTCCTGAAAAAGTGAAAGAATAGTTTTGGCGAGCGAATATTCATCTGAGAGTTCATTGATGGATAATTTGCTTTTTTGTAATGCGGTGAATTCAGGAGGAGAGTAACCGGGCGTTAAATAAAGGTTACGCTGATTGCTTATTTTTCCTGATCTTCTGACAGAAGAATAGTCACCAATGCAAAATGAGCTGTCATCATTTAAATAAATGTTATCAGGTGAAATGTCTAAATGGAGATATTTTTTTTCATGTAGAAAAGTTATTCCCTGGCATAGGTCAATTGACAAACGAAGTAAGTTACAAAAGTTAAAACCATCTGATGATATATTTTCAAGAAGAGTTTTTTTATGTGGGTAGATTACATAAATAAATCCATTTTTTCTTTGTATTATTTCAGGCTTAAGTAGATGTTTATTATCAGATTGTTTTAAAATCATTAACAGGTTATATTCATCTTCATTGTAAGGGGAGATTTTTAGTACTTTTTTTGAATTATTTTTATCTAAAATTTTAAGTACACAACAATCTTCTGATGTATAAATATTTTCGGAAGTCGAGATGATTTTTTTTATTTTGTTTGGAATAAAGCTTTCTGTCATGATAACCTCCTTTCTTATGTCTGTATTTATTTCGATACGCGTATGGTACATGTTGCTGTTCTTGTGATGGTATTATGTTTTACACTTACTTTTATGATAGCAAGTCCAGGTGATCTTCCAGTGACTTTTCCATTTGAAACAGTTGCAGTTTTTTTATTGCTTGTTGTCCATATATATTTGCAACCACGCAGATTTGATGGTTGTATTGAGGTTTTAAGATATATACAAGCTCTTCTTTTTATGGAAACATAATTGTTTGAAAGCGAAACATGGCGTAGCCGAGCGATTTTTTTTGCCTTTTTAATATTATGTTTAGTAGTTGTTTTTTTGATTGTTTTCCTGCTGATTTTGGTAGCAGCGCCTTTTTGAGATTTATTATTAGTAGTAGCAGTAGCAGTACGCTTTTGCGGCTTATGTTTGACTTTTTTTGGTTTCTTAATTTTATTTCCATTTTTGGATTTACATGATGTGCTTTTTTTCTTTTTATTTTTACTATTGACAGTGTTGTTAGTTGCAGTTTTTTGCGGTTGTTTCGAAGGTATCTTTTTTTTATCATAAAGAATATTTACAAGTTTATCATTAGATGCAGAAGCATTGCCTATGGTTACATAAATACGTTTTGTTTCTGATGTACCAGATAATATTGAGTTCATATCAATATATAAGTATGATGATTTTTGTTGTGGGTAATAAGCTAGTTCATTGTAGGAGCTATCAAAAAATTGAATATAGTTTGGCGAAATATTTTCATCAATACATTTTATATATAGTATATAATTCGAGGATGGATTATTTATATAATAAAAGTTTATTGCAGATTGATTTAAAATATCGCTGTATATAATACCCTTTTTAAGTTTTACGGATTGTGTAAGTTTCATATGTGGAGTATCTATGCTAAGTGACTTTTTGTCTGAATTAAAAATGGAGTCGTCTGCCATAGTGGTTTTAGCAGTAATGTTAAAACCTGTAAGTAATGCTATAATAAAAATCAAACTAAGTGTAAATTTAATATGGAGTGGTTCGATAGTGTATACTTTAGTCTGACATATGTTTGAAAAATAATGCTTTGATTTATGTGAGTGTGTGGGTATCATACATGTCCTTTCCACACATCAAATAATAAAATTAAGATGGTTCACATTCTAATATGTTTTTTGTGCTTTTTCTAGTGTCAAAAATAACAAAAAATATATTTATTTTTGTGAAAAATTAACAATTAAAAATTAGTAGTAAATTAGAAAATCGATAAGTTAAGAAAAAATAAATTAAGGTTGGAGATATAAAAAAGAAATAGTCTGTATTTTAACACTATCAAGGAAGTACCAAACTTTTATTGCGTAGAGCAATAAGTGGGGTACTTCCTTGTATCAGGACGGGGATGGGCCCCTTATGATATGCTGTGATAGCAGCTAATAGTGTTATGAAAAGTATCAGAGCTGATTGTGAATATCCGCCTGACTTCTAATTTACATAGCTTACAAATGTGTATCCTGCATTTTTGAATGTGTTTTCAGCAGAATTAAGTGATGTTGTTGCTTTTTTATGAGTTAAAGGGTCAAGCCATGTAATTGTACTTGCGGTGTATCCTGTTATTACAACTGCATGGGATGAACTTAACATACCGATTACAGGTTTACCGCTGCTTACAAAGTAAAGAATTTCATCCAGTGTACATCCCGTAAGATCAACAGGTTGTTCAATTTGTTTTTTTAACATTGACATTAGTGAATTGCCTTTTAAGGCTGTTTCTTCAGTTTGTGCCTGTGCTGCCTGGAGAAGCATAAGGACTGATGCTTTTATACTGTCTGTAGTAGAAGGATAAGACATACCAGATACTTCTTTTGATATGAATTTTCCGCCACGTTCCCAAATTAAATGTGTTTTGTTATCCATCACAACGCCCATCTGTTCATCAGCTTTTCTAATTGCTTTTGCCGGGGTTGTAAAACTTGTTGTAATCTGACCATATGCATAAACATAGTATTTTATAGCCGTATTATTTATATCTGCAAGATGTAGTGTAGTATTTTCAGTTACCATTACATGTTTTGAGCGTTGTATTTCAGGCATGTTTTTCATAACATGTTCAGTTGGCATGCAGATATATTTTTCTGTAAGAGACTGCTTTGTAACTTTTTTTGCAACATGTATAGTTGTCTCTGTTTTCTTTTTTTGGTTGAGTATACTGTCAGAGTTTGTAGATTTAAACTGATTTCCTGTTCTGCGTACTCTTTTTAAGCGGATTACATTATCATCAACAGTTGCAGAGGTAACATAAATACCTTTATTTTGATAATCACGCAGTATATTGCCATTGCAGTCGGAAATTACAAGTTTGTAAGCCGGCTGTATTAGTTCACCGCTTTTGCTTTCATAAATATCTTTATTTTTGACAAAGCCATAAACTACATTTGCATCAATTGTACCAAGAACAACAATACTCTGATCTGATTTTGCAGTTACTTCAAGTTTTTTTGCCGTATCCAGGTTTAATATTGTAATTTTTTGTGCATAGTCTGAACTTGAGGCATTTGACCATACGAAACATTTAGCATCCTGCATCATTGAGAAATTATCTTTTACAGCATTTTGGGTTAATATCTCATATTTTCTTGAAGATATATTGTATGCATATACTACATCGTTTATTGAAAAATAAAAGATATTTTGTTTATTTACATAACAATATTTTCCAAAGTCTTCTTTTAACTGTTGATAAGTTGTTTCGAGTGGAATATATACACGTTCAGTAATCAAATTTTTTGAAGGATTGTAATTATAAAGTATAATACCAACACGACCTTCATAATCACCGCAGTTCATATAGCCGTAAACAACAAAGTTTATAGTATTTTTGTCATCAAAATTAAGTATTTTTATATTATGTTGATCATAGCAATCTCTAAGATAATCTGTTTTCTCCTGTGAAAAACTAAAAACTTCGTGTAAAATATTTTTGTCTAAATTGTAGTACCATAGAGAACCGTTACGCACGAAAGCAACCTCATTTGATTTTTTGTTTGTTGTAATATCAAAATTCTGTTCATTTGTTATTCCAAGTTTAAATTGACTTTTTTTAGTAGAAATAAATTTTGGATTAAAATCTGCTTCCATATTTCTTTTAAAATAAAGCAAATAAATCCTGCCACCGGAATAACGAACTCTGTAAAATTCCTTTACAAGAAATGTTTCATTACCTGACGATGTTTTTGCACGTACATAATATTGATACTGTATTGCTGCCGTTTCAACATTTATCTCCTTGATTGTAGGGACAGTTTCGGAAATGATTTTCGGATTTAACTTACCCCATGTAATAAGTTCAGGAGATGAATTTATATCTACGTTGGCGTATGATGAGTTATTTGATGCATTACTTTCAAGATAATTCATATATTTAAATTTTTTCCCATTGCTAAATGTTGCATTGTGAAAATTATTTACAAAGTCCATTTTCTGTTTCAGGAAAAAGTCAGTATCATAATATTTTATACGGGTGTAGAAATGTATTTTTTTACTCATACTTGTAGTAAGCGTAAAGTCCATACCATATTCAGTGCTGGTATCAATACTTTCTGATAATTTGATCTTAAGTGTTTTATAGCCATTTTTAAGATCAAATGCGGTGAGATTATTTGTCTCTATTGTTTTGTTATTTGCGATATCTTTTAAATTGTATGTTAATTTTTTTATTTTTAATTTGTTTTCTTTTATTTTGACATAAAAAGATTTGTCTTCAGAAAGAGGTGTGATTGATTCTCTTACTGAGGAGCTGTTTAACTCACTGCTGTATCCATGAAGAGTATTTATTGTGTAATCATTTCCAAGTTGAAGATACATTATGGGAAATGTTGCTGTTTGAAATTGCGTTGCGCTTGAGGTTTCTGCTGATGCCTCAGGTATCATTTTTCTAAACAGAAAAATTGATAATCCAAATAATAATAGTAATGCTGCTCCCTTATATAAACGTTTCAAGATTACCCTCCTTAATAAAAATATTAATTGTTCAATAGTTTAGTATAGTGTGTTTTTAAAAAAAAGGCAATGAACTTAATAAAAACTTAAGCATATAATGTAGTGAAAATAGTTAATGGTGCTTTTTATATGAAAAAAAACATATTTAATCGAATGTATGAAAGTGGTAATATGATGCCTTTAACTGCGGAGGAGATAATACAAAATAATAATTGCTGTGTGGCAGCACAGGAAGATGAATATAAGTATGATTATATTATGCCTGTAGAGCTAAGAATTATATTAAAATATATAAATGATGAATGTGATAAATATGAATACGAGGATAGTCCTATGTTTGATGAGCTTCCTGAAAAAACATTTATTGATGAAATTGTCAGAATAGTAGCAGAGAGATATAGAAATGATGAGAAAGATAACAATTATTTTGTGGATAAAAACAGTGATTTGTTAATCTATGCACTTTTAATTGGCGTGATTGTTTATAGAAAAAACAGACACGCCTGTATTAAAAGTAATAAAAAATAAAATGAGTGTTATTTGTTTAAAAGTGAATTGTAAACTTCACGTTTTGGAATACCTCTGTCAAGTGCGACCTGTTTCATAGCCGATTTTTTATCCATACCGTTAGAAAGATATTTATCCATATGCTCTTGAATGGTTATTTTTTCCCATTCATGAATAGAAATTGCCTCAAGTTCTTTGTGTGAGATTCCTTCGATTACTATAACATATTCGCCCTTTGGAGGTATCGTATTATAATATTCAATGGCAGAAGCGAGTGTCATCTGTTGTACTGTTTCATGTAGTTTTGTAAGCTCTTTGCAAAGAGTTATCCTGCGATTTCCTATATATGAATATAATTCAGAAAGAGTAGTTTTAAGATGATGTGGTGCCTCATATATGATAGTTGTCCGTGTTTCAGTTTTAAGTGCCTCAAGAATTGTTTTTCTTTCCTTTTTGTCTGTTGGAAGAAAGGCTTCAAAGGCAAAACGTCTTGTTGAAAGTCCTGATAATGTGAGTGCTGTAACACATGCACAGGCTCCAGGTAGAGATGTAACAGTTATTCCAGATTCATATGCCTGCTTTACAATTTCTTCTCCAGGATCTGATATTCCTGGTGTGCCTGCATCTGTTACAAGTGCAATATTTGTTCCAGTCAGCATTTTTTCAACAAGATATTTTGCTTTGTCAATTTTATTGTACTCATGGTAGCTTGTCATTGGTGTTTTTATTTCAAAATGATTTAGCAGTTTAATTGTGTTTCTGGTATCTTCAGCTGCAATAAGATCAACTTCTTTAAGTATTCTTATTACCCTGAAGGTCATATCTTCAAGATTACCTATAGGTGTTGCACAAAGGTAGAGTGTGCCTGAGGCATTTACATTCATAGTATTCCTCCATATATATTTAATAGTTGTTTTGTATATACACCAGGTGTATCATATACTATTATTGGTGGTTCAAATTTAACAAAAGGTTTTCCATTTTTGACAGCTTCTATAAGAAGCATGTTTGGCTCCTTGGAGACGAAGGGCTGGACCATGCATATGCGTTTTGTTTCAAGTTTGTATTTTGCAAGTGTGCATAATATTTCCGTCATTCTGAATGGACGATGTACCATATAAAGACGTCCTGCAGTTTTTAGAAGTTTTGATGACTCTCTTGCAATATCGTCAAGTGTGCATAATATTTCATGCCTGGCTATTGCTTTTGGCATATCAGGATTTTTAATTCCATGATTATCGTTCATGTATGGTGGATTTGTTGTAACAGCATCAAAAACAGCCGCACCGAAAATCTGTGAAGCTGTTTTTATATCGCCGTTTATAATATCAATTTGTTCGTCAAGATTATTTAATGTTACACTTCTTTTCGCCATATCAACACTTTCTTGTTGAATTTCAAGTGCACTAAAGTGTTTGGCTTTTGTTTTGGCAGAAAGAAGTATTGGGAGAATACCGGTACCAGTTCCAAGGTCAAGAACATTGTCATTTGTTCTTATAGTTTTTGATGCAAACGATGATAATAATACAGCATCCATACCAAAACAGAATTTTTCAGGATTTTGTATAATATGAAGATCGTTTAATTGAAGATCGTCAAGTCGTTCGCCATTTTTTAAGTGTAATTTATCATTCATATATAATTCCTATTCAGGTTTAAAATTATTGTAGTTATTATTGTAACCGCCATTGTTATTACCATTACCACGGCGGAAATTTTTTGGTGACTGATGATAATTTTCTCGGTTTACATGTTTGTTTTTTTTGGCCTGGAAATTTTCATGGTTGTTTTCTTTCTGGTCAAAGCTTTTTTTGTGTTTATTGAAATTCTTTTTTGGCTGGCGTTTGTTTTTAGGTTTATTTTGCTCAGCCTCTTCTGCCAAATCTTCAATATCACCTTTTTCCATCTGTTCAAGTTCTTTTAATGCATTTTCGTCAAGTTCCTCATCAGGGAGTGCAAGTCCGGGAGATGGAGAGTTTCTTTTTGAACTTTTTTCAAATTCAAGATCATCAACATGGTATTCTCTGACTTCCTTTTCATCATTTTCTTTTGTTATAAGAACTTTGACAAGCTGTTTAAGGACACTGACGCTTTGAACAGTTCCATTGTAGCCATCTGATGTTGAGACTGTTTCGTTTATATGAGGAAGACGTTCATTTAAGTATTCATATGCTTCTTCTTCATTTTTGAGACAACACATAAGTCGTCCACATACTCCGGATATTTTACTTGGATTGAGTGAAAGATTCTGTTCTTTTGCCATTTTTATTGAAACAGGAGCAAATTCAGAAAGGAAAGTGTGACAGCAAAGAGGTCTTCCACATATTCCAATTCCACCAATAAGTTTTGTCTCATCACGGACTCCTATCTGTCGGAGTTCGATTCTTGTTCGGAAAATAGATGCAAGATCTTTGACAAGTTCTCTAAAATCTATTCTGCCATCGGCGGTAAAATAGAAGAGAAGTTTGTTTTTGTCAAATGTATATTCAGAATCAATAAGTTTCATTTCAAGGCCGTGTTTTGCAATTTTTTCAAGACATATATTAAATGCTTCTTTTTCCTTTATTTCATTGTCAGCATTTATTTTGTCATCTTCTTCGGTTGCTATTCGTATAACGGGTTTTAAGGGTTGAATCACCTTGTCATCGGTAACTTCTTTTTTCCCAAGAACGACAAGCCCGTATTCTATTCCGCGCGCTGTTTCAACAATTACATGGTCACCCTTGTTTATGTCAAATCCGGTTGGATCAAAGTAATATACCTTTCCCGATTTTCGAAATCTAACGCCTGTAATTAATATCATGTTTTCCTCCATATACAAAATTAGTCTTTCATTGTAAGAATCATAAGTTCGATAGTAACATCAAAATTTACGTTTGCTTTCAGACGGACTTTTGCTTTGTCGATAGCGGCTATGATGTTCTCGATATCTTCATAGTTCCTTTTTGTTGCCTGTTCTGATATGGCTGAATATTCATCACTGTATAATAAAAGATTTGCATCTTTTGTAACTTTAAACATAAGAACATCACGATACCATAAAAGCATGAGATCAAGATAATCATTGATATCATTTTTGTGATTTGCAAATTCTTTTATGGTGTCCATAATGGAAGGGATATCCATTGAATCAACATTTTTGAGAAGCTTAAGTACCTGATTTTTCATTTCAATAAAATCACTTGAACTTGCAAAACGGATAGCTTTACCGATATTTCCTTGACAGTAATTTGCAGCTATCTGAGCTTGAGAATCCTCCATTTGAAGTTTATTGACAAGGTAATTGCATATCTCATCTTTGTCAAGAGGGTTCATAGTAAGTGTTACACAGCGAGATTGTATTGTAGGGAGAAGGCTATCTACATTTTCTGTAAGTAGTATAATAATGGCATATACAGGTGGTTCCTCAATCGTTTTTAAAAGTGCATTCTGAGCCTGTTCTGTCATTTTGTTTGCATCTGGTATGATATATACTTTGTATTCACTACTGTAAGGCTTAATAGAAATATCATTGTTTAACTGTTCGCGAATATCGTTTACGCTGATACTTGCCTTATCATGAGTGATATATATAATATCGGGATGGTTGTGTGACTCAGCTTGTTTGCATGATCTACATACACCGCATGCGTCACCGTCCTGAGTACGGTTTTCACATTGAATGGTTTTTGCAAGGGCGGATGCCAGTGTCTGTCTGCCGGAACCATCTTCTCCGTTGATAATATATGCATGTGACAGATTGCCCAGTCTGATAGCAGTCTGTAAATGTTTTTTTATGTTTTCCTGGCCAATAATATCATTAAAATTTGCCATATCTAAACCTCCGATTGTTTTTTGGATACATTATGTGATAATATCAAGTATCAAACCTCGGATTTCATCAATTTTTCCAAGTATAGCCAAGTGGTCTTTTTCTTCTCTTAAGAGTTCTGCGGCCAGTTCATCTAAGGTTTGATTTATTTTTTTTACAATACCATATACGCGGTGGCGGCCTTTTTTATCGAGAAAGTTTTCACGACTGAATTCATGTGAATGTGTAGCTATTTCATTCATAAATTCTTTTATTAGTCTGCGATAATTTTTCATGTCTCTTATATCCATGCGTTTGCCCAATTTGTCACCTTGCTGGGTGATTTCCTGCATCATGGTAAAAAGGGTTGCTTGAAGTTCCTGCTCTTCTATGGTACTGAGTAATGTGAAACGAAAGGAACCATCTGATTCAGTTGTTTTTGCAGCCTGTTCAATCTGTTGGAGCTGCTGCATTGGGGTGATTTTTAAATCCAAAGATAATTCCTCCTTTTCTTTTTTGTAAAGATAAAATATTTGATATGTTAATCTGGATTTTATCTTTATATATATTATATCACAATTGTGTATAATGTATCAATCAGTGAATAAATATGATACTTTTTGCCAGATTTCGTCTGCTATGTCATTTATTGAACTATTTCCATCAATTATAATTATATTTTCTATTGGTTTAAGTTTTTCAATAATTTCAAGATATTTTTCACGAACTTGTGTGAGTCGTGTTTTGTTTTCAAAAAGTTCTTTTTCAAAGCGACCATTTGCCATTCGGTCAAGTGTTATTTCAGGGTCAACATCAATAAATATATGACAGTCCGGGCGTAATATAGTTGTTGCCTGACTATTTAGCTGCATTACCCATTCAAGCGGAGCTTTTACGCTTTGATAAGCGTAATTTGAAAGTACAAATCTGTCTGATATTACAGCTATTCCATTATCAATTTTGTTCTTGAGTCCGTTTGTGCTGTTACTTATGTGGTCTAGTCTATCGGCGGCAAATAGTGCAGCAAGAGCAGCCTCATCCATCTGCATACGTCCTGTAAGGCACTGACGTATCATAACACCTATTGGGCCGTCAGATGGTTCTCTTGTCTCCAGGCATTTAATGCCGAGTGACTCGATTTTTTGTTTTAAAAGATTTATCTGTGTTGTTTTTCCGCTTCCATCAATTCCTTCAAATACAATGAAGCTGCCTTTTTTTGCTGACATGTATTTATGCCTCCTAAGTTTATTTTAAGCCTAATACTACTGTGTATGTTCTTGTTGTGCCATCTTCAAATTCTACTGTAAATGACCATGTTTTATTGTCTTTTGTGACAGGTGTACTTATCTTTTTAACAGCAGCATTTGCTGTAGGTGTATTTACGCTGTTATAAGTTTTCTGATTTACTGTACAAGTTACATTTGTAAGGCTGCTAAGTGGTACTTTTGTTGCGTAGTTGCTGCTGTATTCAGTGGCACCGGCTGCTACATACTGTGCGGCAGTAAACTGTGTCGTAAATACTGTATCATTAGCACCGATTTCTGTTATCTTGTTTGTAGTCGTACCAAGTTTTACAGTGATATTGTCAATGAATGTACCAGGATCAAGTCTTGATGAAACTAATACAACCGGAACATTTACAAGGGTATGTTTGCTGTCTCCAAGGTCTATAGTAAATGTCCATATGGTACCACCATTACTTGTCTCAACATTTGTAATATTGTATTTTGATTTTTTAAGTATCATTGTAAAGTTGCCACGTGTTATATCTGAATATTTAGTACCATAGTCAATAAATCCACCACGGGTACTGTCATAGAAATTACACATAAGATTAGTAGTGCTGACTACTCCAGTTACAGTTTTGTCATTATGTGTAAATGATATGTTTCTTATGATATCACTTGCTTTTAATTTTGTTATATCTGGCAGTTCGCTGGTATCTTGTTTAACTGTTACTTTAAAGCTGCCAACTTTTTCCTTTTTCGAAGTTCCGGGAACTGTTTCAAATACGGAAATGGATGTTATACCTACTTTTAAAGGAGAAATTACGAGGTAATCCTGATCTTTATCTGTTCCGCCAGTCGTTACTGTGCAGATGGATGTATTTTCAGCTTCATAGTAATATGTTTTTGTGTGGTCACGGCAGTCAACAGGATAATCACCATAAATATCGCCATCGACCATGGTTGTGTAGCCATTTAAGTTAAGTTCTTTTTTTGTTGAAGAAGTTGTTACTGTAACCTGAACAGTTTCAGCGAGCGTAGTAACTCTGTTCAGATAAGTTTCTTCAATTTCAACTGTAGTTGTTCCGTATTTTGTTGCAACCATTTCATTTGAAATAATGCTTGTATCCTTTGGCTTAAAGGAGTAGGTTGCACCCGAGTGTTGATTTGTTATATTTATACCTTCATAGTCAGAAAGTGAAAGTGTTGCACCGAGACCAATTTTGATGCTCTGATCAGCTTCTGCTATAAATGGTTCGTTTGTAAGTTCAAGTTTAAATGTTCCAATATTTCTTGTTTCACCTGTTGCTTTTGTTTCAACAAGTGTTATGTTAAATATTTTTACACTGTTTCCAGTAACCGTTGATATGATACCACTGCCTGACAGGTCAAGATATCTGGTTATATCGATTGAGTCAGATGTAAATGAATATATAGCATCTTCGTCTTTGTTTTCGATTATTTTATCAAGTGAAAGAGTATTAAGGTATGCTATCTTAAAATAGTTAGTGCGGAGTGAAGCACCTATTACTGTAAGATCAATATTGCCTATTTTACGACTCTTTTTATTATAAACTTCGTGCAATGTAAGCGATGTTGTACCTGCTTTAAGGCATGTTATTGCACCGTTTGTAGCGACTGAAGCAACCTGAAGTGAACTGCTTGTTATTTCATATTCAGCTGAGGCGTTTACGCTATTTAGATAGTCGGATGGTTTAAGAACATCGCCTACCGTTGCGGTAACTTTTCTGTAATCTTTTTTTAAGGCAGATTTATTGACGGTTACTTTAAAAGTGCCAACATGTTTAAAACTGTCATTGTACTTGTAACGGACATTTATTTTTGCGGTACCTTTTCCACGACCTGTTATAACACCATTGGCAGATACTTTTGCAATGGATGTTTTACTTGATGAATAAAAGTAAGTCGCATTTTTGAGTTTGTTTTTTAGTGAGATAGTGTATGTACCATTTACATAAATGGATGCAGATGATGTTTTAAGTGTAGTTTTTTTTGTTGCAGCATAAGATTTTTGCGAGAAGCAAAAAGCAGATGCAATAACAAGAAAAAGACTTAATATAAGCAGTCTGCTTGTTTGATTTTTAAACCTTTTTTCAATAATCATGCTTATTCCCCCTTATGTGTGTATATTGTTCATTTTTATTGTATTCTTCTGTTTGCTTACATTTGAAGAAATAGAAAAAATGGTATCTTCAAGAGAATGAACTTTGTTGTACTGCATAATGCCCGCATTTACTGTAAATGGTTCACTCTGTCGCTGTTTTATAGCTTGCAGGAATTTATTAACTGCGGCAGCAGCCTGAATTTCATTTGTTTCAGCGAAAAGGCATATAATCTGTTTATTCCCAAGTCTGGCAATGATGTCGTTTATGCGGCTTTCTGTTTTTATTATGCTGGCACACTGACAGAGACAGTAGAGTTCGCGTTCTGCTTTCTCACTGTCAATTTGAAATACGGCAAAAGTGACTGGATTATTGTAACGTTTATGTCTTTCAATCTCTTTAAATGCATCGTCATAAAAGCCTTTTTCACTTAACAGTCCGGTCAAAGGATCATTTCTTGATACAGCTTTATTATAAAGCAAAACCGGGTCATAATTTTGTCGTCTTGCAGCCATAAGCTTAAATTTTAGTGTTGCCTGTTTCAGAGAATGCATGCCAAGGCATACTTTCCATGAAGTTCCGTCATAGGCAACATATTTGTGAGATATATTCTGCGAAGTTTGTGATAACTGCAGATCTGTGTCATTTATAATAACTGCAAATTCAGTTACCTGAGGGTATACAATTCCCTCAAGACGGCATTTTTGATAGTTTTTATAAAATGATATCCTATAGTCTTGCATTTCAAAGCAGGAGTTCACTGCATCTTTCCATGCACTAAATTCTTCAAGAGAAAACTTTTCCTGATCTTCGAGCGTGAGGCAGGAGTAAGCATTTTTCCAATTTTTTGTAAGAAGTGCGTGAAAGAATTTATCCAGAACATCCTTTGCAGATATATTTGTCAAAGAACCGTCAAAAGAAGCAGCCGGGTAAACATTTCGTGAACGCAAGGTACGGTTATTAAGCCACTTTTTGTGGTATAAGGTTCTTTTGTCGGGATCTGAAAGTATACTGTATGCTTCGTTTATATCGAGCATACGCTTGTCCTCATTCGGATTGTGGCTTACGTCAGGGTGGTAAAGTGTACAGAGTTTTCGGTATGCTGCTTTGATGACATCAGGAGATGCATCATAATGTACTTGTAAAATCTGGTAATAGTCCTTAAAATTTAAAGGATAAATTTTAATACACCCCCTCATTGCAAGCAAGGGCAAGCCAAAAGCCTGCCCTCATTGGTATATATTAACTTACTTTTAATTTAAATTTCATAACGGCACGTTCATCATCCACAGGAATCTTTTCCATAGACGCACCAAGGGCTGTCATTTTGCCTTCAAAATTTTCATATCCACGTTCAATAAAATGAATTGAATCGATTGTCGTATAGCCTTCTGCTACAAGTCCTGCTACAACTAAGGCAGCACCGGCACGAAGATCAGGTGCTGTTATGGCAGCGCCTGTAAAGCTTTCAACGCCTTCTATAATAGCGACATTGCCTTCAACTTTTATGGAAGCTCCCATGCGAGCAAGCTCATCAACATACTTAAAACGATTTTCAAATATGCTTTCAGTAACTGTACTTGTGCCATTTGAAAGAGCGAGGAGCGTAGCTATCTGTGGTTGCATATCCGTAGGAAATCCAGGATATGGAAGAGTTTTTATTTGAGTATGACCAAGTCTGCAATCAGAAGAAACTCTTACGGCATCGTCATATTCTTCGACGGTAGCACCGATTTCTATAAGTTTTACCGATATTGCCTCCAAATGTTTTGGAATAACATTTTTGATAAGAACATCTCCGTGTGTGGCTGCTGCTGCAACCATAAAAGTTCCAGCTTCAATCTGGTCAGGAATAATAGAATATTCGCTTGAGTGAAGTTTAGATACACCTTTTATACGAATTTTATCTGTACCTGCACCTTTGATATCAGCTCCCATGCTGTTTAAGAAGTTTGCAACGTCAACTATATGTGGTTCTTTTGCAGCATTTTCAATAACTGTACGACCTTCTGCCATACATGAAGCAAGCATAATATTTATTGTGGCACCTACTGATACAACATCTAGAAAAATATGATTTCCTGTAAGTGAGTCAGCAAAAGTGTTTATCATACCATGTTCAATAGTAACAGTGGCACCGAGTGCCCTAAAACCTTTGAGATGCTGGTCAATAGGACGGCTTCCTATATCACAGCCTCCTGGAAGAGCAACCTGCGCTTTTCTGTATTTTCCAAGTAATGCACCCAGAAGATAGTATGAAGCACGAATTTTTCTTATAGAATCATAGTCTATAGTTATGTTTCCGATAGTACTTCCATTAATTTTTACCATATGAGCATTAATGCGTTCAACAGTAGCACCTATTCCCTCTATAGCCTGTAATAATACATTTATGTCACGAACATCAGGTAAATTGTCAATAGTAACTGTTTCATCTGTCATGATAGCAGCAGCAAGTATTCCTAGTGCTGCATTTTTGGCACCTCCGATTGTTACTTCACCTTTGAGGGGAGTGCCTCCTTTTATAATATACTGATTTTCCATTTTGCACCTCATTTGAACGGATATTTTTATTTTTTGATCTTATCTATATCAAGTTTGTTATATTCATATAAGTATATTTTTATACATGTCTCTTTTCATCCTATTAGTACATGTTTTTTATTTATTATGTAAGACTCTGTCTTATAAATGCAACAATAAGTATATTGCGTGGGCATAGGCAGAGTTCAACACATAAAACTATTATAGTCAAATGTACAGTTATGTCAACCTAAAAATTATTAAGAAATATTTAAGTTGTTTGTGCATAACTCAACAATAAATATCGAATATATATTTATACAGTGAGTTTGAGCTTTTATTTTTTACGATTTTCAAAATAAACAAAAGCATCTATTGCGTCAAAAATATCTTTAAAAGTATCGCGTGGTGCAATGTCGATATATTTTTGTAATATTTCTTGTTCAGCAGTTCCATGATATCTGCCATAAAAAATATCAAAGAGATTGTGACCACGCACATAGATTTTGATGCTTTCAATGTTGTCTTTTATGTCTTGTTTTGTTTTTATATGTTTACCAATTATGCGCTGCATTTTTTTTACACTTGTGAGTTTATAAAGGTAGTCTTTGAATTTTTTGTAAAGTATATTATAAAAGTCTTCTTCCGATTTTATTACACCTATTTTTGTCATAATCTTGGGATCAAGGAAATAGTTTTCGAAAGAATAGTATTTTAATATAAGCACATTCTTTGGCTCAACTTTTGGCAGATTTCCAAGGTCTTCTTTTGAACGCTGTGTATAATAGCTGCAAAGCTGCTTTTTAAGATATTTTGGATTTTTGCCATCGCTGTCACGTATCATAAGAAACTGGTCTTTAAGGTACAACTTGTTTATATATTTAAGGTTTGCATAAGTTTTAATGTTGGTGCAGCTGTTTGTAGGTATGATAGTAATTCGTTGAAGCTGACCGTTTTCGTCATAAATTTCCGAGTAATATTTTTTTAGTAGTAAAGGAAGTCTGTTGCTGTCCTGTTTGCCCTCAACAATAAAGACAAAGCTTACATTCATAAGGTCATTTGCCGTATATCCAAGGTCGTTAAGTATCATATCGATATCAGTGTCTTTGCGTATGTCAGTATAGTATTCTTCATTTAATATAACTTCGCGTATCTGTTTTGTAGAGAAGTTGAATATTAAATTTGGAGAATGGGTTGAAAAAACAACCTGATTTTTTTTGGAAAGATTGTAAAGTATCTCACTTGCTACTTTTTGAAGTTGTGGATGAAGGTAAATTTCGGGATCCTCCATAAGTATAATACATGGAAGTGTGTTTTCTTCATCTATATATGCTTCAAGGAGCGAGAGGGTATAGATACTTTTAAGACCTTCTCCAAGAACATTCAAGGAGCCTACGATCTTATCTCTTTCCTTATTATATACTTTGGTATCTACTTTAAGGAGATTGTCAATGTTATAATTTAATTCATATCTTATTTCCTGTGAAGGACTTCCATTTATATGAAAATGCTCGTTTACCTTGCGTTCAAATTCACTCAGGTTTGTGTGAAAGAGCTTGAATTGGAGCAGACGGACTGTTTCAAACAGAGAGAGTTCTTCAGGTGTTTTTTTGTTTATAAGTCCTATACATTGAAAACAGCGGTTACATTTTCGTTTTGGATCAAAGGTACATTCATTTTCTTTTAATTTTTGGAATGATTCTTTGTCATAAAAACTAAAAACATCGTTTTGTAATGCTTCAAGGTTACGTGTCTGGTCTATGTGGTAAATCTTTGGAATTATCTTTTCAATATCAGGATTGTGTTTGTGAAAGCCATCATTGTATCTGGTTGTTCCATTTGGATTGTTGTGGAATGTAAATGAAACTATGCCATCTTTATATGAAGGAATGCGTTCCCTGAATTCTTCAACCCATTTTTCGAAACTATTTGCTTTGCAAAGTATCCCTCTTGAATAATAGTAGTTTAAGTCTTCTTCTGTAAACTCAATCTGAATTGAAATTTCAATTGGTTTTGTTATATCTAGAAATTCATGCTTTGGAGCAGGGTTCAAATCTGATGCTAAAAGTATGGCATCAATTACAGAAGTTTTTCCGGTATTATTTTTGCCGACCAGAATAAGTGCATTTTCAATATCAGTTATTTCAAGTTCACGAATTGATTTGTAATTTTTAATTTTGATATAAATAATTTTCATACAGACACCTTCTCTCTTTGTATAATAATTTATGTTTAAAAAATTTATTTGTGCTTTTTTTTTCTGGTTGTCTTTTTTTTGCGGACAGAGTATCCAAATGTTCCAAGTTGTCTGCCGAGTTCAAAATATGAGCCGTGTGAGTATGCGAGCAGTTTTGAATCATTTAGATGGAATGAATTATTCGTGTCCATATATCTGTCATCTGCGTGTACAGCGGTTACATCTGCTATGAACATATGATGGGAACCAAGTTCTTTAATTTCTTTTACTTTACATTCTATATTTACAGGCGCCTCATCTATAAGCGGACATTTAACTGTGTCGGCTTTTACCTTTGTAAGATGACATTCGTTCCATTTATCGATATCTCTACCTGAGCGAACACCACAAAAGTCAGTTGCTTTAATAAGCTGTTCATTTGTCAGGTTTATTACAAATTCACCTGAATCTTTTATAATATTGTATGAATAGCGTTCAGGACGGACTGATATATATACCATTGGTGGGTTTGTACATATAGTACCTGTCCATGCCACAGTAAGGATGTTTGATCTGTTGTTGATGTCACCACATGAAACCATAACTGCAGGCAGTGGATATATCATGTTGCCGGGCTTAAAACTGGTTTTACTCATTCTAAAATTCCTTTCAATTTATTTTGAAGTTGGGATCATATGCTGCTGGTTAAATAAGATATTCCAGTAACACACCCATACATATAGTATAACAAATCTTATCTTTAAAAACACTATTCAAATAAAAAATAATGTGATAGAATTAAGTATATGTTAGTAAGCAATACGACTAAAATACGAAGAAATATAATGAGAAAAGACGTAATAATGAAAGGCAGGGGAAAAAGGTATGGCTAGCTACTTGGAATTTGAATCTATGAGTGAGGGTATGGAAGGTAAAGTAAAGCAAAATTTAAAATTCAAGACAGGAAACTTTGTGTGGAAGATAAAATTTAATGTTCCACTTGATCCAAAGACAGTCAATAATGTAAATCTGTATGTTACATCATTAAATCTTGCACCTTTGAAAACTGCGATCAGATATAATTCTCTTGAAAATGAGATTGAGATCGAGCCTATGGAGGCATATGCACAGAATGAGTCGTATATTTTAAATATTACTACAAATGTTAAATCTCTTAATGGTAAACCACTTAAGGAACCGATACAGGTACAGTTTAAGATTGACTGATCGGAGTGTTACATAATTGGTTTATAAAAAATTAAAAAGGAAAGCTTTCTATATTTTATAATATGGAGAGTTTTCCTTTTTTAACGCTATCAAGCAAGTAGCAGAGCGGATTGCGAATATCCGCTTGACCAATAGTAGTTATTGTATAAAGTTACCTTATTTCAAAATAGATTTCAGCTTAAAAGCTACAACTCTGTCCATGTGATTCAGGGCGAGTGAACCGGGAAGAGCAGACTCAAAGTTTACATAAAGGTAAGTTGCATTTATGGCTATTCCTTCGTTTAGAGCAGGAGTGACAACTGTTTTTAGTTTTTTGCCAAGTTTCATTGATGTTTTGCCAACATTTGTTGGTTTATAGATATTGAGTTCATTTGTATAACCGTATGCTCTCGAAAGAATAAGTTTTCCTCCTGTTGCAAATGTTAATCCCTGAACGGAGGGAGGAATTGTTACACTTGACACTTCTTTTAAAGAAGATGTTTCAGCATTTTGATTTTCAATGGCATAACTTCTTAGAGTTCCATTTTTAGTATATTGAAAATCTCCAGTCCATATGAGTTTTTTGTAGTATGTCAAAAATGAGCATGTGTAATTAGTAGTATAGGTTTTAGAGTATGTTACTTCTTTGTATATCATTTTCTTTTGGGCAGCATCTGTTATGTCTGAGAAAGATATACCACTTATTTTTTTGCCATTTGTTACCCATACTGTACTGCCATCAAAACATATTCCACCGGCATGCGTTTTATTTGGAAGTACGGCAACTGAAAGCAGTTTTCTAGTATATTTATCCATTATGTATATTACAGATTTTTCTTCGGAATATGTATCATATGCTGTTATAAGCAGATATTTTCCTGCAAATGTTATGGCCTGAGGGCACATTTTAGTGCTTTCAAATCCGGCAACATTAGTAGATCTGATTCCGGGAATAGTTACACATTTATCGTAATTTGCATATTTTTTTACTGAAGTTACTTTATCCCATGCAGCACTTTTTAGCAGAGTTTTTTTAGTTTTATAATAGCTTGGGATGGTTGTGGTCCTTTTTGTTTTTACAGGCTTTACAGTTATCTGTTCAGAATTTTCGCCTGTAAAGGTCTGTGAAAATGCATTTCTGTATGCGCGGACAGTATAGTAATAAGAAGTGCCGGTATTCATGTTTTCATATATTTTTGACACATTGGATTTTCCTTCAAGTGTATCAATAAGTTGGTAATTATCATCAATAAGCTGATAGATATAATAACCACTTGCGCCTGTTGTCGCAGTCCATGACAGTCTTATTTTACCAAAACCTGATTTACCCTTTACGGCAAGTTTAGCAGGAAGAGTGGAAGTCTTGGCTTCATTTGAATAGCTAAGTGCGGGGTGGTCACCGGTATCTGTATATGAAAGCAGTTTGTATCTGTAGTTTGTGCCGGAATCAAGGTTGTTATCGGTGTATGAAAGTGTGGTTGTACTTGTAATATATACATACGAGCCAGAACCTTTCTTTCTATATATAAGATAACCTGTTGCAGTTGTGTTTTCTGACCATGTAAGTGAGATTGAATCTGCCGTATTTGCACTGATAGCAACACCCGTTGCTGCTGTTGGTCTGGAAGCACAACGAAGTACATTTGTTTTAGCACTTTCAAGACCAGTGCGTTCATTTACACTGGTGATCTGGTAAGAGCATATGGTACCGGGGTCAAGGTTGACATCTGAATATGAAGTTTTTGTTGTATGTAAAAGAAGTTCATAAGGACCATCATTTACACTTCTATATAAATTATAATAATCGCCACTTATGTTTTCATCCCATGTTAAATCAATCTGTGTTTCAGTTTCAACTTCAGATTTGAATGCTGCAACAATAGATGGAAGTGTGGAAGCTGAAAATATATCTGACGCATCACCAGTATTTTCTTCTGTGAGACAATATGCCTGAACATAAAAATCATAATCAACAGATGCTTTAAGTCCAGTAACTGTGTATGAATTTGACGATGAAATTCCTGACATGGTAAATTCAGAGCTTTCTTTTGGTTTATAATAAATTTTATATGAGGCATTTCCGATGATATCCCAGCTTAAAGTTATCTGCCCCTGACCATCCACAGATGTTATCCTGTCAGAAAATGTGACACCTGTTACTTTTGTGACAGAAGAACAAGTTTTAAATTCCTGCGATATCGTACCATAGGTTTTCTGACCGAGTATGTTTTTTTGATAGCAGGTTAATTTGTATGTAACAAGCGTTGCTGGGGTAAGATTCTTTAGTTCGTATGAGGTGTCTGAGGTTTCAATGGTTGTTGTGGAATTATTATATGTAAGTGATAGGAGATAGCCGTCAGCATTCTGGACGGGTGTCCATTCTATTGTTATGGCAGATGATGTGACCGTAGTCGTGTGGGAGTCGGTTACGACACCGTCAAATTCAGGCTCCGGGGTATTTGATGGGGTAGGGCTGCTTTCATTTTCATCTGAAAAAAATGACATGGGACTGCTGTAGATAGAGGCTGCTTTTGATCTGATCATTTTGGCAGCACATAAGCATATTGAAATAGCACATATGATTTCAAAGAATATCATAAACTTCTTTTTTTTATTAAACATTTAAATCTCCATTCTTCCGAAATATCTCATATCGGATTTTCCCAACTATACTTTCTGATATAATAATATAAATATATTACAAAAGCAAATCTTGACGCATAAATTTTTCTGAATTACTATAGTGTAAAAAAGTGGCAATATTAGGTCAAAGAAAATGATAGAGGATACACAAATGAAATTATTTAAAAAAATCAGGAATAAGATAAAGAGTGGTTTAAGGCTGCATCACAGAATGATACTTATATATTTTGTTGGAGGAATGATTCCGTTTATAAGTGCGAGTTTATATACAAATGCAAAAAATCAGGCAAATATGGTACAACTTAATAAGAAAACGCGGCAAAGTGAGGTTGCAATATTAAAAAAACAGATAAGTGAGTCAATGGTAATTGCAACGGATGTGATAAATGAATTATACAGAAATGAAGATGTAAAAGATATCACACAGAGAAGATACAAAAGTATTTCATCATTTGAGGATGATTGTAATGCAAGATTAGGAATAATAGACAGTTATCTTAATTACTATAAAAGAGATATATCTGATATAAAGATATTTGTAGATAATAAGCCTATAAGTGCAAATAAATATTTCTTTTATCTTGGAGATGCCGTAAAAACTGAGGACTGGTATAAACCGACAATAGAGAGGAAGGGTGCTGTATGCTGGAGTTATGGAATATGCCGTACGACAAGACAAAAACATATACAGGTTACAAGAGTAATGAGAGATGATGATGGAAATATGATCGGAATTCTCTGCGTGCAGCTTCAAAATGATTTTATAGTAAATACTATTACAGAGTGTTCTATGAATACAATACTTTTATGCAATGATGAGGATACGATATATACGAATTTTTCGATGGATGATGATACACCATTTTTGTCAAAAGAATTAAAAAAGAGAAAACAATATCAGTATGCTGACCGTATGACAATCGGCGTGAAGGACTATTTGGTTGTTTATGATAAGATATATCCAAGAGTGCGTGGATATCATAAGAAGCATATACCACATTATACGATCGTTATGATAGAGCAATATCAGAATCTTACTTCTGATATATATATAAATAGTTTGAAAAGCTATACGGCTGTTATAGCTGGTCTTTTTGCATCAGTAGTGCTTATATTTGTTTTTTCAAAGATGTATGCAAACAGGATGGAACTTTTCAGAAAGCAGATGCATTATGTTGCGATTGGAGAATACGATAAAGTTACAGAAATAACAGGAGAAGATGAAATTGCTGAACTTTACAAAGAACTTGAAAAGATGATGGATGATAATAAAAAACTTTTACGCAGGGTTGTTGATGAACAGGTCCAAAAAGAAAAGATCCATACAAAACAGCGTGAAGTTGAATTTAAAATGCTTGCAAGTCAGATAAATCCACATTTTCTATATAATACACTTGAAACAATAAGAATGAAAGCAAAGATAAACAAGGAGCCTGAAATAGAAGAACTTGTAAAAATGCTTGCAAAGATTATGAGGAGAAATATTCAGGTGAGTGATAAAGAGGTTACTCTTAAGTCAGAAGTACAGCTTATTGAATATTATCTTAAGATTCAGGAATACAGATTTGGAGACAGGATAAAATCTCAGGTAATAGTTGATGATAATGTAGAGATGGATGCAAAGGTTATGCCACTTATAATACAGCCATTTGTTGAAAATGCATTTGTTCATGGTCTTGAGTCAAGTGAGGATGGTGGGATTCTTACGGTTCATGTAAGCAGAGATATAGGGATCATCGTTGTTACGGTAGAAGATAATGGTGTCGGAATGGATTATTATGAACTTGGAGAACTAAGGTATGCAATAAATTCAGGAGAGGCGGCAGAGAAAGGTCATATAGGTGTAAGCAATGTAAATCAGAGACTTAAACTTCAATATGGGGAGCAGTATGGGATAACTGTTGACAGCAAAAAAGGTGTTGGAACAAAGATAATGATACGCATGCCATTACTTTTTGCAGAGTAGTGCAGTGTTGTTTAAAAAGTAAATATTTTAACTAATTCTAGGGGTAAATATGTCAAAAAAATATGGTTTTATTTTGAGGTATTTACCCCTAGAATTAGGTTAAGATATTGGAAATTAGGTGACTTGGCTATTTGTTTGTTATATAGTCATATCATCTGTCAAAAAAAGTATAGGAGGAAGATTTATTATGAGAAAATCTTTAAGAAAAATTTCGGCAGCTATCGCAGGATGTGCTCTTGCAATGGCACTTACAATAGGTGCAGTACCTAATGCAGCAAGTGCAGCGACAAAGCCACAGTCGACAAAAGCAGGTATAAAGGCAGGAAAGGCAAAGTTTGATCCCGATGGAACATATCATGCTTATTTTGGCTTTCAGCAGAAAGATACATGGATTTTCCGTGATGCATGGTTTAATCCTAATACAGGACGTGATGGAAAAGACCTTAAGAATTTAGATTATAATGGACTTCTTCAGTCTGGTGACAATGGTACAACACAGCTTGAAAGTACAAAAGTTACTGATGCAGAAATCACAGGAAATGGTACATATACTATCGGTGTGACAGGCATTAACAGTGCGCTTGCTGATCCTGACGGGGAGAGCAATGTTATTGCACTTATCTATGCATCAACAGATATTCCACTTAGTGCAATTGAGGACGGAACAGTTAAAGTTACAGATGTAAAGATGTCAATTGATGGAAAGGAAGCATTTTCAGGAGAGCCATATATTAATGAAGATACAAAACTTCTTAAATTGTATCAGTTTGATTGTGTAAATACGTGGCAGAATGAAGGATATGAGAATCCATCAATTTTGACACCAAAGGATAGTATCCAGATTACATTTACAATAAGTGGATTTAACAAAGATAATCCGAATGCAGTTGAAGCTACTGCAGCAGCAGATACAAGCAGTTCAGCAGGTTCATCATCAACATCTTCTGCTTCAAGCAGTGCGGAGGAATCTTCAGGTTCATCATCAGGAACAGTTGCAGTTGTTGTGGTTGTTGCAGTTGTTGTTATCGCAGGTGTTGTAGTATACATCAAAAAGAAGAAAAAATAATCAATTGTTTGTCTGCCATAAAATAAATTTTTAAATAAAAACTGTCGTGCTTTTGAGCATGGCAGTTTTTTGTCCATAAAAGATTTCACAAGATTTGTTATGAGCAAGTAGCAGAGTGGATTGAGAATATCCGCTTGACTGGCATGTTATACCAAATAATTTATGTATTAAATATAAATTTTGCATGTACATTATTAATTAATGTTAAACTTGTATGAAAAGTAAATGTATTTTCGGTCAATAATTTGTGGTAGTATTTTAAAGCTTGTATTTATATAATTATTTCAATAAGAAGGTCAGATAAGAGATAAATGGTTGATAAAACCAAAAGATTATCCAACTATGATTTAGGAGGTCATTATGAAAGAAGAAAAAAAAGAAAGGAGAGGTACGTTAGACTATGTCTATATAGTACAGAGACTTATTACTATTTTAGCTATAGTTGCAGCGTTCTTCCCAGCATTTAGTCCATCAAGAATTACTAAATTGATAGACGCAACGATTTCATTATTTACATCTGGTATTTCATACTCAAGTCTTACTGGCGGTGCCAGCAGGGCATTGCGTATGGGATGGGTTGATGATAGTGTGTTTATCGTATTGTTTTTAGGTTCACTTTTACTCATCATCGGTATTTGCCTTGCTATTGCTGGTGGATGTATGTCTTTGGGAAATCTCAGATTACAGAGATTTGGACTTATATTTTCACTTGCAGGTTCAGTAGTCCAGATGATTGGTGTTGCTCTTTGTTATGTAAGTTATAATATGATTCAGAGCAGTGAAAACGTAAGACGTGTAAAGCCTATATTCCCTAATGGAATGATTTTATATGCAGTGTTCGCAATTGTATTACTTATTACAACACTTATTCTTATGGCTGGTATGCCTAAGGCTGACAAGAGTGAAAAATTTGAAATGGAATCAAAATATAAGCTTTTCCTTATGTTCCTTCCATTTGCAGCACTTGCTTTTGTATTCTGCTACTTACCACTCTGGGGTTGGAGATATGCATTCTTCGATTACAAAGCTGGTGGAACTTTATCAATGAGCAACTTTGTAGGATTTAAGTGGTTTACATATTTATTTAAGAATGCAGCTACAAGACGTGACCTTTTGAATGTTATGAAAAATACACTTGGTCTTAGTGCTTTGAATGTATTTACAAGCTGGGTACCTATGGTATTCGCTATATTCCTTTGTGAGATCAAGAGTCTTAGATTCCGTCGTTTCGTACAGACATTTACAACAATCCCTAACTTCATAAGCTGGGTACTTGTATATGCTATTGCGATTGCTATTTTCTCTACAGATGGTTTCGTTAACACATTTATGAGACAGATTGGAATGCTTGCAGAGGATGCACAGGGTAAGAATTACCTGATGAATGATGCACACATGTGGATCAAGATGTGGGCATGGGGCACATGGAAAGGTGTAGGTTGGAGTGCTATTATCTATATAGCAGGTATTTCAGGTATTGACCAGAGCCTTTATGAAGCTGCTACAGTTGATGGCGCAGGAAGATTCCAGAAAATGTGGCATGTAACACTTCCGGGACTTTTACCAACATTCTTTGTACTTTTACTTATGTCAATTGCAAATATCCTTACAAATGGTCTTGACCAGTACCTCTGTTTCTCAAATGCACGAAATGCACAGTCTATCAGAGTACTTGACCTTTATGTTTACCAGTTAGGTATGGGCAGTGGCGGAAGTATTCCGTTGTCAACGGTCGTAGGTATGTTTAAATCAGTAATATCCGTAGTATTGTTGTTTGTTGCCAATGGAGCATCTAAGCTGCTTCGTGGTGAGAGTATTATTTAGGAGGTGAGTACGATATGGCAATGACAAAACAGGAAAAAGAAGATGCTAAGAGAGAAAGAGAGTACGAAAAAAAGCATAAAAGAAAATATCGTCTTACACCTGGTGATATAGTATTTAATATTTGTAACTATTTGTTCTTTACATTATTTACAATTACATGTATATTCCCATTTTGGTACTTATTCGTAAATACGGTATCAAGAAATGATTATGTACAGAGAGGTATCGTAAATTTTTGGCCAAAGGGATTCAATATCCAGAACTACCTTGCTCTTAAAGATGTAGGAGATCTTGGTTCAGCATTTATCGTATCAGTATCCAGAACTATTCTTGGTACTGCACTCATGGTAGTTGCATCAGCATTTATCGGTTACCTTGTTACAAAGCAGGAAATGTGGCATAGAAGCTTTTGGTATCGTTTCCTTGTTATTACAATGTATTTCAATGCAGGTCTTATTCCTTGGTATATGAACTTTGCAATGCTGGGTATGACAAATCATTACTCTGCATATATCATTCCTGCTATCGTGGCTCCTTATAATATCATTCTTGTAAAGACATATATAGAGTCAATACCGGCAGAGCTTGAGGAAAGTGCATTTATTGATGGTGCTTCATATATGATGGTATTTAGAAAACTTATATGGCCACTTAGCAAACCAATCCTTGCAACAATCGCTATTTTCGGTGCTGTAGGACATTGGAATTCATTCCAGGATTCCCTTATCCTTATGTCAGGAAATTCAAAACTCTTTACATTGCAGCATAGACTTTATATTTATCTGAATCAGTCATCAAACCTTGGTGCATTGATGGAAGGTGCAGATTCATCTACTGCTAAGAGTGCGATTGAGCAGGCTATGAATACAAAGGTTATTAAGTATACTATTTCAATGGTATCAGTTATTCCAATTCTTTGTGTATATCCATTTATGCAGAGATATTTTGAAAAAGGTATTATGCTTGGTGCTGTTAAAGGCTGATATTGCAATTTATGTCAAAGTTTGATAATCTGATTATAATTTTTAATAGATGGGTGATTGTGTAAGCAGTCACCCATTAAAAAATATATGCAACATTTATAGTCAGATAGGAGGATAAATTTTAATATGTTCAAAAATGGTTTCTTTGAAAGTCCGTTGTACAAGTTTGGCACAAGACTTGTGGATGTACTTGCACTTAACTTTTTATGGCTGTTTTGCAGTCTGCCGCTTTTACTTGCAATTATTATTCCGAAGTGGTTGGGATTGTTTTGGATTCCATGTGGGATTATTGGTGCTTTTACTATGGGGGCTGCGTCCGTAGCTGCTTTTTCAATTACATTAAAGATGGTAGATGATGAAGAAGGTTATATATTTAAACCTTTTTTTAAAGAATTTAAGGCAAGTTTTTTGAAAGGTGGTATAGCTGGTGTAATACAAACATTTGCAGTATATGCGTTGTATATTGATTTTCAGCTTTATCACAATGTCAAAGATTCAAATATAGTATTTTTAGTAGTATTTGTACTTGGAATATTTTTACTGTTTACGCATTATGTATATGCATATGCACTTATGGGAAGGTATGAAAATACTGTTGTAAATACACTTAGGAATTCGTTTACAATAGCATTGAGATATTTCAAAAAAACAATATTGATATTTCTGGTTGTAGCTTTTGAGATCATATTGTTCGTGTGGTCAAGTACTACGGAGTTTATAGGTATAATAATAGGTCCGGTATGCATTATGTTTACGATAAGTGGAATGGCAAAACCGATATTTCTTCAGATTGAGAAAGATAATGGTGGCGGAGAAAATAAAGATGAAGCCGAAGATGATATTGATTTATCCGAATATGAGAACATTGATTATGAAAAGCTTGCTAAAAAAGCAGGTGAAGATCCAAAATAGTTAAAAAAATAAAAAATGTAGAAATTATAGGATATAACTTCAAAAAAAGTGAGGGTAATAAAAGTGCTTAAAAATATTGCACGATTATCCATTAAATTGTAAAATATACACATAGGAATAAGTAATGGTCAGTGTTGTGTTGTGCACGGATCGGAGAGTTAATATACAACACAGAAAAGAGGAAAATTATGAGAAAAACTGCATTTAGTAAAAAAATGCTTTCTGTATTGCTTGCAGGCAGTATGGTTGTTGGTTCTACATCAATGCTTACAGGATGTGGAACAAAGAAAAAAAGTGGAGTTATAAAACTTGATGTGTATAGTCAGTTAGCAAACACACAGGGTATGCAGACAGGCTGGGGTGCAGATGTACTTAAAGAGAAGTTCAATGTTGAACTTAATATTATCCCGGACGCAGATGGTGTATATCAGACACGTGCACAGAATGGAAATCTTGGAGATATAGTTATCTGGGGTAGTGATTCAAAGGATTATGTTGACGCCGTTAAGAATAATCTTTTACTTGACTGGAATGAAGATGATCTTCTTAAAGATTGTGGACCATATATTGAGAAGCATATGTCTGATGCTCTTAAGAAAAACAGTGGTCTTACAAAGACAATTACAGATGGTCAGAAAGATACAGTATATGGTATTGGTCACAACATTGCAACAAGCAGTAAAGATCATGATGCATTTTTCTATACATGGGATACACGTTGGGATTTATACAAGAAGTTAGGTTATCCTAAGATCAAAGATCTTGATGATTTTAAGAACATGCTTGTTAAAATGCATGAAATCTGTCCTAAGGATGACAATGGAAATCCTACATATGCTATTTCACTTTGGTCTGACTGGGATGACGGAATGGTTATGTATGTTAAGTCAACGGCTTCAGCTTACTACGGATATGATGAAATGGGAGTTGGATTATATGATCCTAAGACAGGTAAGTTCCATGATGCACTTGAGGATAACGGACCATACCTTAAGATGCTTAAATTCTACAATGACTTATATCGTGAGGGTCTTGTAGATCCTGATTCAATGACACAGACATATGATCAGATGAGTGCTAAAGTTAAGAGTGGTGGTGTATTATTCTCAATCTTCAACTACTCTGGTTCACTTGGATATAACACAAATGCACATCTTAAAGCAGGTAAATATATGTATTGTATGAAGCCTGACGAAGCTAAGCCTATCGTTTATGGTATGAATACACAGGGTGGTGACCGTGTTACAACAATCGGTGCAAAGACAGAGTACCCTGATTTATGTATGGAGATCATCAACTACTTTGCAACTCCTGAAGGACGTATGGTATACGGATATGGTCCTAAGGGTGAGACATGGGATTATGATAAGGATGGTAACACATACTTCACAAAATTTGGTAAGGAGACTCATGCTGACGGAAAGACAAAGATGGAGAAGCATAAGGGATCATTCCAGGATGGACAGATTCAGGCCGCATTCTCTACATGGGCTAATGATGCTGAGAACCCTGACTCAAATGGTGAAACATATAACAGTGATAACTGGAAGAGCAATATTAAAACTCCTGAGTATAAAATTCAGCAGGATTGGGTTGATAAGACAGGATGCAAGAACCTTAATGACTATATGGAAAAAGGTGGAAATTATACAGTAGCTCCTGCAACATCTTACTCAGCAAGTGCTAAGGACGATGAATTAAAAACAACTTGGTCACAGGTTACAACATCTATCAAAGAGAATTCTTGGAAAGCAATTTATGCTAAAACAGATGCAGAGTTTAACAAGTGTGTTCAGAAGATGAAGAAGGATACAGCATCTTATGGATATGACAAGTGCCTCAAGTGGTGTGAGAATGAGGCTGCAACTCGTCGTTCATTAGAAAAGGCGTTGAAAAACTAAGATTAAAGTTTGTCTCTTGTATGAATATTTATTCCCCCGTGCGATAGGAGGGCACTGAAAAACATACCATTTTTGTTTTGATTTTTAGAAAAGAAAAAATCCATCAGAATTTTTATGATTCT
>CAKRFY010000017.1 GCA_934320895.1 uncultured Lachnospiraceae bacterium
CTTGAGTGTAGAACGAAAAGTTTCTCTTGCAATCAAAAGGAAGTCATCATATGATCGATATACAGTTTTGAATGTATCAGTAATTTAGAAACCGCAAGGTTTCTTTTTTTTACAAAAATTCTAAATAAAAAATAAATCCACTAAAGCAAAGCATGAATTTATTTTTTATTAGAATTAAATATTTTGATTATGTAATTGTTAGTTAGACAATGCGTTTTTTATTTCTTCAACGATTCTTCCTATTTTTTTGTTGGAACATTCAATAGTAATATCAGCATATTTTTCATATAATATTATTCGTTCTTCATATAATGACTTTAAAGTCTGTCCCTTTTTTATAGAAACACCACGTTTATTTAAGTCTCCTAAACGTTCTTTTATCTCTTCATATGGAAGTTTTAAATAGATTACAGTACCAATGGATTTTAAATGTGACATAGCTTCTTTTCCATAAACGGCACTTCCACCTGTTGCAATGATACTCTTGTGGGCACTTATTTTTGAATTAATTTCATTTTCAATAGAGTTAAAACCTTCAAGGCCATATTTTTCAATAAGTTGATGTAAAAGCATTTGTTTTTCATTTTGAATAATAATATCAGAATCAATAAAAGTATATCCGATAACTTTAGCAAGAACGATGCCAATGGTACTTTTACCAGCACCGGGCATACCTATGAGAATTATATTGTCGTTATTTAAAGTTCCTTTATTCATTTTTCCCCCTTATATTTAATAGTATTAGTCAGGCGGATATTCGCAATCCACTCTGCTATTTGCTCATAACACTATTAGCTGCTATTGCAGCACATCAGAAGGGGTCTATCCTTCTTCTGATACAAGCAAGTCACCACCACCACTTCAATAGAAGAGGGGGACTTCCTTGATAGTGTTAAAGTTGTTGTATACAAATAAATAATATATATTTTAATATGAAAGATTAGATATGTCAAAAGGGGAGTGTGTATGTTATAATATAGTTGTCAATCCATCAGACGAAGATATATATTTTTCAATCGGTGGTCATCCAGCATTTGCATGCCCATTAGATACAAATGAAAAACAATCAGATTATTCATTTGTAGCTCCTGTATTTGGTTTATGGTCACCTCCTAAGAAAAATGCTCCATTTGTATGTATAGAGCCATGGTATGGAAGATGTGATAATATAAATTATGAAGGTGAGTGGAAAAATCGCGAATGGGGAAATAAACTTGAAGCAGGTAGAGAATTTAAAGGTGGATATGATATAGAAATATATTGATAATATAGCCATTGCAAACCCTTATGCTTTAGCATGAGGTTACTGAAAAAGTGGATTACATCAGCATAGGCGAGAGTCATATTTATGCAATAAGTCTATTGCTGCTTACACATCATATATTATAAAAAGTAACAGAAATCCAGTATTATCCGTTATTACGCCGATTGTGGCAGTTTACAAATTATTGTGGATAATATAAAATATAATGTATGGTTATTATGTTTAGCATATGCGAATATTTTGAAACAATATGAAGAAAAGCTGAGGAGGTCGGCAGAGATGGATACAAATATATTATTGGAAAGTGGAACAAATGAGCTTGAGATACTCGAATTTATGGTTAGTGGAAATTATTATGGAATAAATGTTGCGAAAGTTAAGGAGATAATGACATATCAGCCTCTTACACCTGTACCTAAGGCTCATCCAAATGTTGAGGGAGCATTTAGTACAAGAGGTGAGACGATTTCAATTATTAACCTTGCGAGATGCTTAGGGATGAAAGAAGATACGGATCCATCAAAAGACATGTTCCTTGTTACAAACTTTAATAGTCTTTTATCAGGATTTCATGTAAATGGTGTTGTTGGCATACACAGAGTGAATTGGTCACGGATCATAAAACCTGATAGTATGATAAATAATGCAAAAACAGGTGTGACAACAGGAATTATAAATATTGATGGAAAACTTGTAATACTTATTGACTTTGAGAAAATAGTTGCAGATATTACTCCTGATGTTGGAATAAATTTGAAAGAAATTGATGGTCTAGGAGAGAGAAAGAAGAATAATAAGCCTATCATCTATGCAGAAGATTCACAACTTTTAAGTACATTGATCTATGATGGTCTTACAAAAGCGGGATATACACATATTATTCCCACAAATAATGGTCTTGAACTTTGGGAGATTCTTCAGAAATATAAGGAAGAAGGAACAGTGGCGCAGAATGTTGCATGTGTTGTTACAGATATTGAGATGCCACAGATGGATGGTCACAGGCTTCTTAAGCTTATAAAGAATGATCCTGAATTAAAAGATATACCCGTTATAATCTTCTCATCATTGATAAATGAGGAGATGAGAAAAAAGGGAGAACTTCTTGGAGCAGATGCACAGTTGTCTAAGAATGATATGGGCGAGTTTGTTCAGAAACTTGATGAAATTTTGCAGGAAAAATCAGAAGAAGAGTAAATTATGTGATAATAACCGCAGGTTCTTTATTTCAAATAGAGAACCTGCATATTTTTTATGTTAGTTTAAAAGTGTATCACAACGTATAAGTCCCCAACCTTGCTTTTCGTGTGGCATATGCAGGTCTATAGCTGTTCTTTTGAGATGAAGTTTTACATCCTTATTAGTTAGATAAGGATATTTTTGAAGAAGTAGTGCTATGCATCCGCTTACTATTGGTGTTGACATGGAAGTTCCACTTCTTGAAATATAAAATGAACGGTTTATCAGATTATTACAGCTTATTATATTGGAACCTGGAGCTACAATATCTGGTTTTTTAATACAGTTCATTGTGGGTCCACGGCCAGAAAAATCATGTGAAAATCTGCTTTGTATAGAATCGGAAGTTCCAACAGTGATTATTTTACGGCTATTTCCAGGAGCACCAATGGTATAATCGGAAGGTCCATTGTTTCCAGCTGCAGTTACAACAACCATGCCAGCTTCCCAGAGGGAATTTATTGAACGAACAAGTGGTGAATTTTCGTCAAACTTTTTGAGTGAGACACTTCCAACAGAAATGTTCACAATTCTTATATTGTACTTTGTTTTATTTTTTAAAAGCCAGTCAATGCCGGACATGACATTTCTTATACTGCCTTCACCATTTCTATCAAGTATTTTTATTACATGAAGTTCGCAGTCAGGTGCGATTCCCTCATAAAGTTTGTTACTGGCATTACCTTTGCCACAGATTATTCCGGCGACATGTGTACCATGTCCGTTATCATCATAGAAAGTATTGCGTTGGGAAAGTGTGTCAAAAAATGAATGTAAAGGTCCATTATTATATATTATGTCAGGGTGAAAACCGATGCCGGTATCCATGATTGCAATACCGATTCCTTTGCCGGTTAGTCCCTGTTTTTTCGCATAATCAAGTTTTATAACAGAAGCAACACGGTTCATCAGAATATTACTCACAATAAAAGAGGTTATATTAAAAAATATGCGTAAAAATAAAGAGAGTTACATTTTGGTATTAAAATAAATACTTGAAATAAGTTGAAAAATAGGATAAAATAGTAAAAGAGTTTTGTCGCAATTTATTGGACAGACAATGGGACGCAAAAGTCACACATTAAGGAGGATTTTGATAATGGTATCAGCAGGAGATTTTAGAAATGGTTTAACTATCGAGTTTGAAGGTAATGTATATCAGGTAATCGAGTTTCAGCATGTAAAACCTGGTAAAGGTGCTGCTTTCGTAAGAACTAAACTCAAAAACATCAAAAATGGTGGTGTAGTTGAGAAAACTTTCCGTCCAACTGAGAAATGTCCTCAGGCTCACATTGAGCGTCAGGAAATGCAGTATTTATACGCAGATGATATGTATCATTTCATGAATACAGAAACATATGATCAGATTGATATGACAGCTGATCAGGTTGGTGATTCACTTAAATTTGTTAAAGAGAACGAAATGGTTAAGATGCTTTCACACAATGGTGAAGTATTTGCTATAGAGCCACCTCTCTTTGTTGAGTTAGAGATTACAGAGACAGAACCTGGATTCAAGGGAGATACAGCACAGGGTGCATCTAAACCAGCTATTGTAGAGACAGGAGCACAGGTGAGTGTACCGCTCTTCGTAGAGACAGGAGATCGTATCAGCATCGATACACGTACAGGAGAATATCTTAAGAGAGTATAATCCAAACAAATTAAAAAAAGGGCGTAATTCTATGAAAACTCAGTGTTTTCAAGGGTTACGCCCTTTGTGCATCAATATTGCATATAGAAATGAAATAATGTACAATATCAGCAAATATTTAAAGAGGAGCAAAAAGGGTGAGTCTTACAAACATAGATAAATTAAATATAATTATTGAACAGGGAATGTTTGAGCCTGTTGACTTTAATAGGAAGAATGAAAATGCCAGTAGTGGAGATTACCGAATTATCTATCTTATGAATGATACAGTTGAAAGTTTTCTTGTATTTAAAAATGCAAGATGTACGGGTGAATATAATGATAAATTTGAAGGATTTACGAATATTGAACTTGAAAAAAGAGAAGAAGGATATGTACTTATAGTAAAACAGGAAAAATCATATTTTCTGATTTTTTTTGATGATATTGAACTTGAAAATTATTACTATAATTATGGCAAGATTGGTCATTTCTGGATAAAGGGACATGAACATCTTCGTGTTCTTGAATATCAGGTTGCTATAGTGTGGGACAAGATGTGTTATATAGGTGAACATTCATGTACTGATGAGGAACTAAAAATAGCATCGTTAAAACAGTTTCCACCATTGAATTATTGCAGTTATCCATGTGTTCCTGATATTTATCAGGTACCGCTTGAGGACAAATGGCATCTTTCTAAGAAAGCGAATAAATTTGTAATGGAGTTGGCAGAAAAAGCAGGAGATATTGTTTTAAAAGAAAAACTTTTATATTATGGGGAAAATCCGACTATAAAAAATGCAAAAAAGATAGCAGAACTTTTCACAATGAAAAAGCACAAAAAAGTAGTTATGATGCTTATGGAGTATATTGAGAAGGCGGCATCTGTTTATCCAGACAGGAGTTTTGGAAAAAATGTTGATGAAAGGAATAAATTATTATTAAGTAAAGCATATGAGAGAAAAAAGGAATTGGATAAGGAGGGAAAAGAGTCAGTAGTTTATAAAGAGGAACCATTTGTGTATGACTGTGACAGTGTGGAGTTTAATGTTTATGTTATGGTATGGAAGGATGGAATCATAAATAGCAGTGTGAAGATTGAGAAGATTGAATTATAAATTGTTACATTGCACGAGGATAAAACGAATTATGTAGGTATTTTAGAAATTAAAAACATAAATTATGTAGAAATGGAGATGCGACGATATGATTAAAAATCTGATATTTGATGTTGGTGGAGTGCTTCTTGATTACAGATGGAAAGAGATGCTTATGGATTATGGTCTTGATGAGAAAAATGCTATAAGAGTTGGGACACAGATGTTTAATGATCCTGACAGGACATGGGATGTTTTTGACCTTGGTACAAGATCAGATAGTGAAATTGCAGATATATTCTGTAAAAAATATCCTGATGATGAGGAAGCGATAAGATGGTTTATAAGACATGGTGAATATATGCATGTGCCAAGACCAAAAGTGTGGAAAAAAGTGCATGAATTAAAGGAGAAGGGATATAAAATATATATTTTATCAAACTATCCTAAGACTTTGTTCAAAAAACATACGGAGTATGCGGATTTTATGGATGATATTGATGGGCTTATGGTTTCTTATATGATTCATGAGGCAAAGCCTGATGAGAAAATCTACAAGGCATTGTGTGATAAATATGATCTTGACAAGAGTGAGAGTATTTTCTTTGATGACAGAGCTGAGAATGTTGCAGGGGCGGTTGAATTTGGAATAAAAGCGGTAAGGATCTTATCGGAACAGGTTCTTCTTGATGAACTTGACAGATTGTTGGCTGATTAGAGCTGACAATGATTTGGAGGAAATAGATAATGTTTTCATATGAAGAAATACAAAAGTACAATGAAACGGATATCCGTATTTATAAATATATTACTTCAAATATAGATAAGATTCAGTATATGACCATCAGGGAGCTTGCAAGGGAGGTTAAGGTATCAACTTCTACTATATTACGTTTTTGCAATAAAAATAATTTTGAGGGCTATTGCGAATTTAAAGACAGTCTGAAAAGGGAGATTAATTTAAATGATACCTGCACACCTATGGAGGATCTTCAGGAACTTTCGGATTTTTTTGCAAGAGCAAATTCAAGTGCATTTGAAGAGAAGTTATTATATGCGACGGATATTTTAAGAAAAGCGGATCTTATAATATTTATAGGTATTGGTTCATCTGGAACTCTGGCAAAATATGGAGCAAGATATTTTTGCAATATGGGACACTTTGCTGTTGGTCTTGAAGATGCGTTTTATCCAATAGAGTCATTTCGGTGGAAAAATGCAGCTGTGATAGCATTTTCTGAGAGTGGTGAAAATGAAAAGCTTATTGAAGCTGTAGACCAGTTTAAGAAAAAACAGTGTTGTGTTTTAAGTATTACTAATTCGCCTCTGTCAACTTTGGCTAAAATGTCTGATTGGAATTTTTCTTACAATCTAAAAACACGTCGTATAAATGGCGGATACAATGGGACAACACAGGTTCCGGTCATATTTGTTATTGAGATGCTTGCAAAAAGAATATAAAAAAAACAGCCTGTTACTTGTTTTGTAACAGGTTATTTTTTAATATAAAACAAAAGATTAGTAACAGCTTTACATAATAGAGCAGTTGGAATATAATTATTATTCAGGGAATTATTAAAAAATAAGTTGTATTGCGGTTTATATCGCAGAAAGGGAGGTTTTTATGAAAATATTGGTATTAGGTGGTGCAGGCTATATCGGTTCACATACAGTTAGTGAGCTTGTTGATGCCGGGGAAGATGTAGTTATAGCAGATAGTCTTGAAACAGGACATATTGAGGCTGTAAATCCAAAAGCAAAGTTTTATCAGGGAGATATAAGAGACAAGAAGTTTATTGACAGTGTCTTTGACAATGAAAAAATAGATGCAGTTATTCATTTTGCTGCAAACTCACTTGTAGGTGAGAGTATGACAAATCCATTAAAATATTATGACAACAATCTTTATGGTACAAAAGTACTTCTCCAGAGCATGGTTGAGCATGATGTTAAGAAGATTGTATTTTCTTCAACAGCGGCAACTTATGGAGAACCTGAGAGTATTCCTATTCTTGAATCAGACAAGACAGAGCCTACAAATCCATACGGAGAGACAAAGCTTTCCATGGAAAAGATGATGAAGTGGACAGATGTTGCACATGGTGTTCATTATGTTGCACTTAGATATTTTAATGCTTGTGGAGCACATGTAAGTGGAGAGATAGGAGAGGCACATAATCCTGAGACACATCTTATCCCTCTTATTCTTCAGGTTCCAAACGGACAGAGAGAGTCGATAAGCATTTTTGGTGATGATTACGACACAAAAGATGGTACATGTGTGAGAGATTATATTCATGTAACAGATCTTGCGCAGGCACATATACTTGCAGTTAAGTATCTTATGGATGGTGGAAAGAGTGATGTGTTCAATCTTGGAAATGGTGTAGGTTTTACTGTAAAAGAAGTAATAGAGACCGCAAGAAAAGTAACAGGTCATCCTATCCCAGCCGTTATATCACCACGCCGTGGAGGAGATCCTGCAAAACTTATCGCATCAAGTGAAAAGGCAAAGAGTATACTTGGATGGAAACCTGAGCATGCAGATCTTGAGGAGATTATTGCAACTGCATGGAAATGGCATAAAAATCATCCACATGGATATGCAAAATAATATAAATATGTAAAAGGCAGAAAACCCGGTAAGTAATGTGCAAAGACATTGCTTCCGGGTTATTTATATTCTAATCCCTATTTTGGCACATGTTTTTGGTGTATAGTGCGAAAGATCTTGCATATACGGATTTTTCGCATTATTGCCTCATAAATTTTGAAATATTATATATATGACATAAAATAGAAATTATTTTTCCTGTTCTGCGAGTTTATCTGCATAGATCTTTTTGTAAACTCTATCAATTTCTGCTTCATCAAGTTTTTTCTCAAGGAAAAATTCTACGGCATAAAGTGCCTGTGCTACGAGCATTTCAAGACCATTTACACCTATCATGCCAAGTTCTTTTGCCTGAGCGACAAGTCTGGTTTCAAGCGGATTGTAGATAACATCTGCAACAGCTTCACATTTAGGAAATTTTGTGAGGTCAACAGGCGATGCATCACATTTAGGGAACATACCAACTGGACTTGTATTTGCTATAAATTCAGCGTCAGTATGTTTTTCAAAACATTCGTCATAAGTAATGGCTGATTCTGTTTTGATAATATCAACGATGATGACTTCTTTCGCTCCCATTTTTTTGAGGACGGCTACAACAGCTTTTGAAGCACCGCCGTCACCGAGGACAACGCATTTTTTACCTTCTATTTTAATATTATGTTTTTTAAGCATATACATGAATCCTGAGAAGTCTGTATTGTGACCATAGAGTTTACCACCTTTGTTGACGATAGTATTTACTGCACCGATTGCTTTTGCATTATCGTCAAGTTCATCAAGATAAGGAATTACATCTTTTTTGTAAGGAATAGTAACATTTATTGATCTAAATTCATGCTTACTCATAAATTCGTCAAAATCTTCTTTGCTGACAGGATGTATCTCATATGTATAGTCAGCAAGACTTTCATGAATCTCTTTTGAGTAGCTGTGTCCGAGTTTTTCTCCTATTAAACCGTATTCCATTTTTAAACCTCACTTTCAAATCTTTGGATAAATAGATAACTATATTTTTGCAGCAGCTTTGTTAAGTTTCTGCTTTTTAATAATAACGCATTTAATTGATATAAGCAATAAACTTAACATAATTATAAGGGATGTACATATAAATGGAATGGGAGGTGATCTGATGGTGATGGACAAGAAAAGGGAAGAAATAATAAAACTTCTTCCGCAGGAACTTAGAAAGTTATTTACAAAGTCTGAGATTGATTTTACAAGGCTGCAGGAGATAAGACTGCGTGTAAATATGCCACTTATTGTGATATATAATGCAAAAGAGTATTTTATTTCGCGCAATGGCAAAATGACGGAGCAGATAAGTGAGGCATGCAGGATAACATGTTCGCAGATAAAAGAAGCTATGGTATATATAAGCAACTATTCAAGATATGCTTTTGAGGAGGAGATACGTCAGGGATTTATTACTGTCGAGGGAGGTCACAGAGTTGGAGTTGCCGGAAAGATAATCTGGGATCATGGAAAGATAAGAAGTATAACTTATATATCATTTATAAACATAAGAATATCGCATGAAGTTATTGGATGTGCAGATAGTGTGATGGATTATCTGTATGAAAATGAAAATTTTTATAATACTTTGATAATATCTCCGCCAAGATGTGGTAAGACAACTCTTTTAAGAGATATAGTAAGAAATGTTGCAGATGGGGAGACAGGAGGCCGGGCAATGACAGTTGGTATAGTGGATGAAAGATCTGAGATAGGGGCATGTCATCTTGGATGTCCGCAAAATAATATAGGATGTCGTACAGATGTTCTTGATGGATGTCCAAAATCAGAAGGCATGATGATGCTCGTGCGCTCAATGGCACCTGAAATTGTTGCGGTTGATGAGATTGGCTCAAAGGAAGATGCAGCGGCGATAGAGTATGTTATGAACTGTGGAATTAACATTATAGCAACAGTTCACGGACTTGATATGGATGAAGTGATAAATAAGCCGGTTATAGGTGAACTGGTGAGAAAAAGAAGATTTAAGAGATATATTCTTTTGAAAAAGGGTATGATGGGAAAGGTAAGTGCCATATTTGATGACAGGGGGAATGTTATATATTAACAGTAAAGATAGCGGGTTTTTTACTTGTCACAGTTGGAAGCTCAATGGCAGGATTGTATATATGGGAACGCTATATGTTGCGTGTAAGGGTGCTTGAGGAGTGGCAAAGGATTCTTATTGAGATAAGCGGTGAGATAAACTATTCGGCACAGAGTATGTCACAGTTATGTGTACAGATGGCAGAAAGCTGTGTTTATGGAAAAAAATTCTGGAGTGGAATAGCGAAACTCATCGATGAAAAAAATTCAGGACTTCCCGGTAAATTCTGGAAAAAGCAGCTTAGGGAGTATAAGTATATGGAACTTCTGAGTGTTGAGGATAAGAATATAATATGTCAATTTGGAGAAAGTTTTGGAACACTTGATATATATTCGCAGATAAATGAGATAGAGCTGTTTGAAAAGAGGCTTGAACAGAATCTGATTGAAGCAAGGCGAAAAATGGCTGAGCAGAAAAAAGTCTGTATTTTTATTGGAGTTATATCTGGGATGATGACAGGTATATGCTTGTTTTAAAAATTTGAAGCATCAAAAATTTATGAAAGTGCAGTGGAGAAAAGTTTTTTGCTTTACTGATATATAGAAATGGAGAAGTAGATGACGATAAATTTAATTTTCAGGATTGCAGCAGTTGGGATACTTGTTTCGGTACTTGGAACTGTTTTAAAACATTCGGGGAGAGATGAACAGGCATTTCTTGTAAGTCTTGCGGGACTGATACTTGTATTTTTATGGATAGTTCCATATATAGAGCAGCTGTTTGAAACTGTGGAGAAATTGTTTACAATTGGCTGATGCAAAAAATATATGGATTTGAAAGTGTGGCTGGTAAAATGTTAAAAGTAGCGATCATAGCTGTGATGGCGGTGTTTCTTGCGCTGCCTTTAAAAAACAGCAAACCTGAATTTAGTACTATTATAATAATAAGCGGTTGTCTTCTGATACTTGGCTGCGCAGTGTCTAAGATAAGTTCTATCGTAGATGTTGTTGTAAGCATAAAGAAATATATGGGTGATGAGGCTGTTTATCTCGGTATTCTTATGAAGATAATTGCTATTACATATATTGCGGAGTTCGGTGCATCGATATGCAGGGATTCAGGTTATAGTGCGATAGGAAATCAGGTAGAGTTTTTTGGAAAGATAATGATTCTGGCGGTAAGTATGCCGATAATCACAACATTGCTGGAAACGATAAGCAGTATTATGGGAAAGTAGGGAGAATATGGCAAAAGAAGCATTGGGGGACGATGATGTTTATAATGAACTTATGGATGAAATATCATCACATGATATACAGGATGCTATTGATAATATACTGGGAAAAGATACCTTCGATTTTGACGGTTATGTGGGAAAGATAATAAATTCAGGTCATGGCATGGCTCCTGATGATTTTTTTAGAAGCATTGTTGATGGAATAACAACAAATTTCAGTAATGAAAAAAGTATGTATATAAATATAATATTTATTGCTGTCTCAGGGGCACTCATAACAAATTTTTCAAAACTTCTTCAAGGTAAGAAAGTGGCACAGATGGGATTTTATACTATATACATATTGTTTTTTACAATATTATCAAATGCTTTTAATCAGACAAGCAGTATAGCATGTGACACACTTACAAAAATATTTGATTTTATGAAGGTATTATCACCTGCATACTTTACCTGTATTTCATTTACAAAGGGTGCCGGGCTTGGGGCGGGATATTATCAGCTTACCCTCATAATGATAACGGTTGCTGATGGAATTCTTGTAAAATTTGTTATTCCAGGAATAAGGATTTATTTCTGGCTTCAGATAGCAGATCATTTGTCTGAGGAGAATATGTTTTCAAAGATGGCGGAATTTGTTAAGGATATTATTAGTTTTGTGATGAAGACAATGTCGGTAGTGCTTATGGGAATAAATGTCGTGCAGGGAATGGTAGCGCCGCTTGCGGCAGAGGCAAAAAATTCTTTTCTTGTAAAGTTTGGAAGCTCAATTCCGGGAGTTGGAAATGCAATAAGTAATGTAGCAAGCTCAGTGCTTCTTGCAGGGAGACTTGTAAAAAATGCTGTAGGTGTTGCAGGGATAATCGTATTGGTGCTGTTGTGTGTTGCACCTCTTTTGAAATTATGGGTAGTCCAGTTTGCTTATAAGGGCCTGGCGGCAGTATTGCAGCCGGTATCCGATAAAAGGATAATAAGCTGTCTTTCAATGACTGCTGATGCGATAAAACTGCTTGCATATGCTGTGGGACTTGCGGGAATGTTTTTTGCAGTATCGATTGCAGTTATAAGCACTATGACAAATTAAAAGGTGGGGAAAATGAGGGAGCTGATTTTTAATATTCTTGTTTTTACAATAGTAACATCAGTTTTAAAGTGCCTTATTATCAAGGATGAATATAAGCAATATTTTCAATTTTTCTGTGGACTGATAATGATACTTATCGTTATGACTCCTGTGATAAAATTTTTTGGTGCTGATAATGATTTTTATAATATTTTAAATGAGCATATATATAGTAGTGAATTTAAAGATTCTGTAGGTGAGTTGAAAAATGCAGAGGGCGATCTTAAAAGGCAGTTTGTAGCTCAGTGTCAAAAAAAGATTGAAAAACAGGTGATGGGGATGGCGAAAAAGAATAATGTTGCTTGCAGTGGTGTAAAGGTTAGGACAAGGACTTGTGGTGATGAACTTGAGATAGTAAATGTTATTGTAAATACGAGGTCCGGTGCTATTGCGGCTTATTCAAATACGGCAAAAAAAAGTGCCGGCCTGACTAAAAATGAGAAGAGATTAAAAAAGGATATATGTGATAACTATTTGTTAAAGGGAGAGGAGGTACAGATTTGGAAATAAATATTAAAGACAAGTTAAAAAACATTTCAGGAGAGAAAATAAAAGGCAGTCTTATGCATGAACTTGGTATTGGAAAGATAGCGATCATAATAGCTTGTGGTATTATCATCCTTGCAGGAAGTTTTTTTGATGGTGGAAATAATGATAAAGGTGCAACTGATGAGGTAAGCAGCAGCGGTGGTGATCAGATTACTGAAGATGAGGCACTTAATATAATGAATACATATGCAGCAAGGCAGGAAAAGAAGCTAAAAAAAATTCTTGAAAGTATGGATGGTGTAGGTGATGCAAATGTGATGGTGACACTTGCATCATCCGAGGAAAAAATTGCTCTTAAAGATACTGAGAGGGGAGAAAATAAGGGAAAAGACACATCTGATATAAGTGAAAAAAACGAAAATGTAATAATAAGGAACAATGGTGATGAAAGTCCATATGTTGTAAGTGTAACATCACCTAAGATAGCAGGAGTTGCAATTGTATGTGAGGGAGCAGATGGAGGAAAAAAAGATAGTGAAATAATTGACATGGTAGGGGCATTATTTGGCATAGAGTCACATAAAATCAAAGTAACGAAGATGGATTAATGTTTATTTTGACAAGGAGGCATTATTAATATGAAAAAGTCAAGTCACAAAAATGGAATAGTTATCACTGCGCTTGCATTGATGATAATAGCGGCAGGATATCTTAATTTTACGGGGCAGAAGATAAGTACAAATGGTATAACGGCAAGAGCAACAGTATCACCTGATGTTAATAGTGAGGATACTGCCGATATTTCAGCAGAAGATATAGGAGGAGACACAGATGAAAACTCAGACGAAAAAAAGGAGAATGCGGCTGGAAAAGATTCTGAATATACTATAACTGACAGCGGTGAGGTGCTTGCATCCGAAGAAAATCCAGGTGAGGCGGTTATGGTATCAAATAATATAGGCTCAGATTATTTTGCGTCTTCAAAGTTAAATCGTGAGCAGACAAGGGCTAAAAATAAAGAAACTCTTATGAACATAATAAATGATGACAAGATATCTTCGGCAGATAAAAAAAGTGCTATAAAACAGGTTGCAGCAATGACAAAAATTTCTGAAAAGGAGAATGCAGCAGAACTTATGTTACAGGCAAAGGGATTTGAGAATGCAATGGTGAGCATAAGTGATGGAAATGCAGATGTTATCGTCAGCTCAGAGGGACTTACAAACCAGCAGATAGCGCAGATAGAAGATATCGTAAAAAGAAAAACGGGAATTGCGGCAGATAAAATAGTAATTACGCCTGTGAATGTGAAATAATATTGCAAAAGTCTGTGATTTTGTTATAATAATATCATAATGCGCTGTTTTGTGCGATGAAGGAGGTAAACATTATGGCAAAAGAACAGGGAGCGGAAGATATTGTTATGGAAAAAAAAGATATTGGTGAAGTAAAGATAGCTTCTGATGTTGTGTCTGTTATTGCAGCTCTTGCAGCTACTGAGGTAGAAGGAGTAAGTTCTATGGCAGGCATGAATAAATTTGGTGTAAAAAATACAAAAGGTGTGCGTGTTATTATGAATGATGGTCGTGTTCATGTTGATATGGTCATAAATGTGAAATACGGTTACAGTATTCCTAAAATTTCAAAACAGGTGCAGACAAGAGTATGTCAGCAGATTGAGACTATGACCGGTCTTAAAGTATCAGGAGTGAATGTCAGAGTTGCAGGCGTTAACCTTGATGCATAAAAAATAAGGATGGAGTTATTTATATGACTAGAAGACAGATAAGAGAAAACTTGTATAAAATGCTTTTTCAGGTAGAATTTCATGATAGGGATTCGCTTAGGACACAGATGGAGATTTATCTTGAAGACCTTAAAGGAGCAGATGATAAAGATAAAAAAGAACTTACGGACAAATTTAATGAACTTGTAGAAAACCTGGAGCAGATAGATGCTAAGATAGAAGAAAAGGCAGATGGATGGACTATAAACAGAATTGCAAAATCTGAGCTTACGATATTAAGACTTGGCGTTTATGAAATGCTTTATGTCGAGGATGTACCAAACAAAGTTGCCATAAATGAAGCAGTAGAACTTGCCAAGGCGTATGGCGCAGATAAAGCATCAGGTTTTATAAACGGAATACTTGCATCTGTTGTCAAGGAGATATCAGAATAATTAAATAAAAATTTGCAGAGGCAAAACAGTGGTTTTGCCTTTTTGCCTATTTTTAAATAGGAAGGTTGTAGTATGGGACAGATAAGTTCGGTATCGCAGGTAAACATGTATATAAAAAACATGTTTGTAAGAGATTATATGTTAAGTAATATCTCTGTTAAAGGTGAAGTATCAAATTGTAAATATCATTCGTCAGGTCATATCTACTTTACGATAAAGGATAAGACATCTCAGCTTTCGTGTGTTATGTTTGCATCTATGAGAAAAAATCTGGAATTTAAACTAGAAGAAGGTCAGAGTATTATTGTTAACGGCAATATAAATGTGTATGAACGTGACGGAAAATATCAGCTTTATGCAAGAGATATTACAAAAGAGGGAGCAGGCAGATTATACGAGGAATATGAAAAATTAAAAAAGCGTCTCTTTAATGAGGGGCTTTTTGATGAGTCAAAAAAAAGAAAAATTCCGGCATATGCAAAAAAAATAGGAGTGGTGACAGCAAAAACAGGTGCTGTCATACAGGATATATGTAATATTTCAAATAGAAGAAATCCATATGTCCAGATAATATTGTATCCGGCCAAAGTTCAGGGGACAGATGCCGCTGATACGATAATTAGAGGAATAAGGTATTTTGAAAAAACAGATGTTGATACCATAATAATAGGACGGGGTGGCGGTTCTATTGAAGATCTGTGGGCATTTAATGATGAACAGCTTGCAAGAGTAATTGCTGGATGTAAGAAACCAATAATAAGTGCGGTAGGGCATGAGACTGATACGACTATTGCAGATTATGCGGCTGATCTTAGAGCACCTACACCGTCAGCGGCAGCAGAACTTGCCGTATATTCATATAGGGAAACTGTTATCGCTTTAAGAGAAGCTGCACATTCTTTGAGATGGCAGATGGAAAACATGTTAAAAATAAAAAAGATGAGGCTGGCGCAGTATATCACATGTATTCAGCACGAAAGTCCTAAAAACCTGATAAATGAGAGAAGAATGTATGTTGCTGATGTGCAGGAAAAAATAGAAAATCTTATGCAGCAAAAACTCATATCATCAAAGCATCAGCTTGAATTGTATATACAGGAGATGAAGGGACTTTCACCGCTATATAAACTTCAGGGTGGTTATGCATATGTTTCTGATGGATCAGGAAAAAATATTAAGTCAATTGATGAACTAGAAAAGGGCAAACAGATAAATCTTGTATTTAAAGATGGTTATGCAAGAGTTGTCGTATCATCAACACAAAAGGCTTAAAAGTATGGAGGACAGTTAAATGGCAGCAAAAAAGATGTCTTTGGAAGAATGTTTTGAGGGGCTTGACGATATTATAGTCAGTTTGCAGAGTGGAGAGCTTTCTTTAGAGGAGTCATTTAAAAAATATGAGGACGGAATGAAACTTATAAAAAAGTGTAGTGAGACTATAGATAAAGTTGAAAAAAAGCTTATTATAGTTGAAGATGATCAGGAATAAGGATGGGAGGCTTTATGATAGAATTTAAAGAGGAACAGCAAAAAAATATAACATATATAGAGGATGTGCTAAAAAGATATCTTCCAAAAGAACCATCTTATCAGAAAACGATATACGATGCGATGGAATACAGTGTTATGGCGGGTGGAAAAAGACTTCGCCCCATGATGATGTATCAGTCCTATAAGATGTTTGGAGGGGATGATAAAAATCTTATAGAGCCATTTATGGCAGCAATAGAGATGATACACACATATTCACTGGTTCATGATGACCTTCCAGCTATGGACAATGATGATTATAGAAGAGGAAGAAAGACAACACATGTAGTATATGGAGAGGATATGGGAATTCTCGCTGGTGATGCATTGTTGAATTTTGCTTATGAGACCGCAGTAAAGGGTGCGGCAGCAGCTTCAGATTCAAAAAATGCCATAAGGGCACTTAGTATATTATCTGAGAAAGCTGGAATAAAAGGAATGGTCGGTGGACAGGTTGTTGATGTGGAAATGACCGGAAAGAAGCTTGATGAAAAACAACTTGATTTTATTTTCAGATTAAAAACAGGCGCACTACTTGAGGCTTCACTTATGTCAGGAGCGGCTCTTGCCGGGGCAGATGAAAAGTATATAACTCTTATGGAGCAGGCAGGTTTAAATATAGGAATGGCATTTCAGATCCAGGATGATATACTGGATATAACAAGTACTACGTCGGAGCTTGGAAAACCTGTGCACAGTGATGAGAAAAATGAAAAGACGACATATGTATCACTTTACGGAATGGAGAAAGCACACAGGGATGTGGAGGAGTATTCTAAAAAGGCGCTTTCGATAATGAAAGAGATACCTTTTGAAAATCAGTTTTTATATACATTGATAGAAAAACTGATAAACAGAAGAAAATAAAAAGTTACTGTTTATGAATTATTTACAGTGGAATGGAGTTTGAATTGGGAAAATTGCTTGGTCAGATAAATGAACCAAATGATATAAAGAAGATAGATCCTAGGGATTATAAAATTCTTGCAAAAGAGATAAGGCAGTTTTTAGTACACAAGATAAGTATGACTGGAGGTCATCTTTCGTCTAATCTCGGTGCGGTTGAACTTACAATGGCACTTCATTTATGCCTGGATTTTCCTGAGGATCATTTGGTGTGGGATGTTGGACATCAGAGTTATACGCATAAACTGCTTACAGGCAGAAAAGCGGGTTTTGATACGCTCAGACAATTTGGAGGCATGAGTGGATTTCCAAAAAGAAGTGAGAGTAACTGTGATGCGTTTGACACAGGGCATAGTTCAACGTCGATAAGTCTTGCACTTGGAATGGCAAAGGCAAGAGATCTTCAGAATGAAAAAAGCAGAGTTTTTGCTGTTATAGGTGATGGTGCATTGTCAGGTGGAATGGCGTTTGAAGCCTTAAATAATGCTGCAAGATTAAAATCAAATCTTGTTATAGTTTTAAATGATAATCAGATGTCGATATCAAAAAATGTTGGTGGAATGTCAAATTATCTTGGAAATATAAGGACAAATACAAATTATACCGGATTTAAAGAAGATGTCGAAAACAGATTAAGAAGTATGTCACATATAGGAAATACACTCGCAGATCATATAAAGGGTGCAAAAGATCTTGTTAAGAGAATATTTGTCCCAGGGATGTTGTTTGAGGATATGGGTATAACCTATATCGGTCCTATAGACGGACATGATGTAAAGCAGATGGTCAATGCATTTGAAAATGCCTCAAAACTTCAAAAAGCAGTTATCGTGCATGTCTGTACAAAGAAAGGAAAGGGATATCTTCCGGCAGAGAATGATCCATCAGCATTTCACGGAGTAGCACCATTTAAGCCGAGTGATGGTTCGCTTAAGAATAAGGAAAAACAGCTGACATATACTTCGGTTTTTAGTAAAAAACTTGTTGAACTCGCAGACAAAGATGAAGAGATAACGGCTATTTCGGCGGCTATGCCATCAGGTACAGGACTAAATGCGATGGCGGTGAAATATCCTGACAGATTTTTTGATGTCGGGATAGCGGAGGAACATGCTGTTACATTTGCGGCAGGAATGGCTGCAAGTGGAATGAAGCCGGTTGTAGCTATATATTCAACATTTTTTCAGAGGGCATATGACCAGATACTTCATGATGTATGTATAGGAAAACTGCCAGTGGTATTTGCAGTTGACAGGGCCGGCCTTGTTGGAAGTGATGGGGAGACACATCAGGGGATATTTGATATTTCTTATTTTAACAGTATGCCAAATATGACACTTATGGCACCTAAAAATGTCTGGGAACTTGAAAAAATGCTTGAGTTTGCTGTTGATTTTAACGGACCTGTAGCGGTAAGATATCCGAGGGGAAAAGCGTATACCGGGCTTGATGAGTTTACTCAGGATATAGAGTACGGAAAAAGCGAGTTGATATCCAGTGGTGATGATACTGCACTTATCGCTGTCGGAAGTATGGTTGAAACAGCAGAAGAAGTAAAGAGGATACTTGACGACAGAGGAATAAGTGTCACTATCGTAAACGCGAGGTTCATAAAACCACTAGATGAGGATATGCTTTCTGAAATCGTTAATACGCATAGGTTTATAGTGACTATGGAAGAGGGCGTTTTGACAGGAGGATTTGGGCAGTCGGTATCCCACTGGTGTCAGGAAAATGCAGAGGTAATGCCTGCTGTTAAAAATATTGCATTGCCGGATAAATTCATAGAGCATGGAAGTGTTGAAATGTTAAAGAAAAAATATGAGATAGATGCGGCTGGAATAGCAGAAAAGATAATTGATTGGAGGCAGCATGAAAGAGCATAAGAAAAAAGAAAGACTCGATGTACTTCTTGTAAAAAGGGGACTTGCAGAGTCAAGAGAAAAAGCTAAAGCAATCATTATGACAGGAAATGTTTTTGTCAAAGAACAGAGAGAGGATAAAGCAGGAAGTACATTTGATGAGGATGTTGTTATCGAGGTAAAAGGTACACCTATGAAATATGTAAGCAGAGGTGGCTACAAACTTGAAAAAGCGATGGAGTTGTGGCAGATTCCACTTGCAGATAAGGTATGTATGGATGTAGGCTCGTCAACAGGTGGGTTTACAGACTGCATGCTTCAGAATGGTGCTTTAAAAGTATACGCCATAGATGTTGGAACAAATCAGCTCGCATGGAAATTAAGACAGGATGAGCGTGTTATTTCAATGGAGAAAACAAATATCAGATATGTAACACATGAAGATGTACCTGATGATATAGGATTTTCTTCTATAGATGTTGCATTTATATCACTTACAAAGGTGCTTGTACCGGTAAGAAATCTGCTTGCATCTGATGGTCAGGTAGTCTGTCTTATAAAGCCACAGTTTGAGGCAGGAAAAGACAAGGTTGGCAAGAAAGGTGTTGTAAGGGATAAAAAGGTTCATCTTGAGGTAGTAAGAAATGTTATCACATATGCCATAGCTATAGGATTTAAGGTGCTTAATCTTAGTTTTTCTCCTATAAAAGGGCCGGAGGGAAATATAGAATATCTTCTTTATATACAGAAAGATACGGATAACACAGACGCTTCATGCGAAGTTGCAGAGAAAGATACAGAAATGGCAGAAGAGATATTTAAGGAAAAGTATGCGGCACTTGCAGAAGAAATCGTAGAGAAAGCGCACCAGAAACTTGATTTGTAAAAGCTGACCGCAAAGGAGAGTAAGCAGCAATGGGCAAAAAAATGACATTTTTTTGTATTATAACTAATAGTGACAAAAAAGATAATTATGAGAAGGCACTTGATATAAAAAAATATCTTGAAGCTAAAAACTGTATATGCACGATACTTGAAAATAAGATGACGCAGTCAGCTGGAATAAGGCATTTTACCGATATAGATCATATAGATGAAAATACAGAATGTGCCATCGTGCTTGGCGGTGATGGAACTATGATACAGGCGGCGATAGATCTTGTTCATACGGAACTTCCGATAATAGGAGTAAATACTGGTAATCTTGGGTTCCTTACGGAGGTTGAGTATCAGAATGTATATCCGGCGCTTGATAAACTTTTGTCAGGAGACTATACGATAGAATCAAGGATGATGCTAAAAGAAATATCATATTTTAAACAGCCTGACAGTCGTTCATCGTGTTATGCATTAAATGATATCGTGGTAAGCAAAAGGGGAAGCGGAAGACTTATAACCGTAAAAGTATATCTTGAAAATGAACTTGCGGATATTTATCGTGCAGACGGACTTATTATTTCAACACCAACCGGTTCGACAGGCTATAACCTGTCAGCAGGTGGTCCTGTGATGGTGCCAAACCTTAAAGCAATGGTAGTTACACCGATATGTGCACATTCACTTAATAAAAGGAGCCTTGTGGTAGATGCAAAAGAGAAGATAACACTTGAGATAGGTCAGACAAAGGATGTTGGTATAGATCTTGCAATGGTTACCGCCGACGGAAGGACGATAGGAGAGTTATCAACAGGTGATAAACTTGTACTCGAAGTACCACATGCCACGACAAAACTCATAAAGTTGTCAGAAATCGGATTTTATGAGAGAATGAGGGAGAAGTTAAACGGAGAGTTGTAAAATCTTTTTGGACTCTCAGGTTAGGTATTTGGTAAAGTGTAAAATGGCATATAAAGGAAAAGAGGGGAAAAATGAAACTTGAAAGACGTTCAAAAATTATTGAATTGATAGGCAAATATCAGATAGAAACTCAGGAAGAACTCGGAGAGAGACTTGAACAGGAAGGATTTGCCGTAACTCAGGCGACAATTTCAAGGGACATAAGGGAGTTGAAACTGACAAAAGTTTCTGTTGATGGTGTCCATCAGAAATACACACTCTTACAGGAAAAGGAGACAAATCTTTATCACAAATATGTAAGGGTATTACAAGATGGATTTTTGTGGATGGATCAGGCTGAAAATATACTTGTCATAAAGACGATATCAGGAATGGCAATGGCTATAGCAGCGGCACTTGACAACCTTGAAATACCAGGGGTAGTTGGAACTATAGCGGGTGATGACACGGTTATGTGTGCCATTCATTTTGTAGGGGAAGTACCTGGCGTTATGACAAGGATAGACAGGTTATTAAAAGAAGAAAAATAGATATTGTTAAACTAAACCTAAATTTTTCTATTATATAATTGCAAGAATGGTAGAAAAATGCTAGAATGAGTTAGTTATGGTGGGAAAATATTATATTATGTTATTTAAAGAAAGGAAAATAGAGAGATGTCAGGACATTCAAAATTTGCAAACATTAAACATAAAAAGGAGAAAAACGACGCAAAAAAGGGTAAGATTTTTACGATCATCGGACGTGAGATAGCCGTAGCCGTTAAAGAAGGCGGTGCAGACCCAGAAAATAACAGCAAACTTCGTGATGTTATCGCAAAGGCGAAAGCAAACAATATGCCAAATGATACGATTGACAGAGGTATCAAGAAGGCAGCAGGCGATGGTGATGGAGTAAATTACGAGGAAGTTACATATGAAGGATATGGTCCAAATGGTATCGCCATTATCGTAAAAGCACTTACAGATAATAAGAACAGAACTGCAAGCAATGTGCGCAATGCTTTCACAAAAGGAAGCGGAAGTGTCGGAACACAGGGCTGTGTGTCATATATGTTTGATGAAAAGGGACAGATCATCATTTCAAAAGAAGAACTTGAGGACAATGATATAGAGGTTGATCCGGATGAACTTATGATGCTCGCACTCGATGCAGGAGCAGAAGATTTCTCAGATGAGGATGAGGCTTATGAGATCATAACTGCACCGGCTGACTTCTCAGCAGTAAGAGAGGCACTTGAAAAGGAGAATTATCCTATGGCAAGCGCAGAGGTTACAATGATTCCACAGAATTATGTAGAACTCACAGATGAGAATGATATAAGACAGCTTAACCGTACACTCGATCTTCTTGACGAAGATGATGATGTACAGGATGTTTACCATAACTGGGATGAATAGGTAATATGCATGAAGTGTAGCAGTTATGTTACTGTGCATACATAGTGTGTATGGTAACATATTTACAGCAGACATGATATTAAAGTAGGATGCTTTTTGTGCATGTTGTTTCCGTTTCTGTGTATGATCAATTTGTATTATTATGTAAATAGTATATTATGCCGATAATATATTACAAAGGTGATACAAAAAACGGATTTAGTCAGGGGAGGAAAATATGAATAGATTAAAGGAAAAGATAAAGAAAAAGTGGAAGTTTATGGCAGGTCTGACGGTCATGTTCATGTTTGTCTTTGTAGTGGGGTTTACAGTAAAGGCGCATTTTACGACGAAAGCTGCGGATGCGGATAAACCAGTTTATACTATTACAGATAGCGCAGGACGAAATGTACAGACATCAATGTCAGTGAGACGAGTGCAGGATACTATTTCTGTTACAGGAGCAACATCTGAGAATACGAGTTATACATGGGAAAGCTTAGATGAATCAATATTGGGATTAGGACCAAGTCAGGGGAAGAGTTATAGTAGTGGAAGTGGATTAACAAATAATGTTTTGATAACTGTAAAAAAGACAGGAACAGTTGCTATACAGCTCACAATTAAGAATAATGATACAGGGGATATACAGTCTTTCACTATATCTGTTACTGTTATGTTTTCTATAAATGAATATATGTCAGATAATGCAGTGGATGCCAAAATGGCTAGAATATTTGACTCAGATGAAAGAAATTCACTTATAATGAATGCTGAGACAGAGTTGGAATTTGGAACAAGTGCTGTTACCGAAACATCTAAACTTAATATGATTTTTGATGATGCAACAAAACAGGAAGCAAGTTGGAGCACTAGTAATCCCGATGTAATAGATATTGTGCGAGATGGAACAAAAAATAAGAGCGTTAAAGCAGTAGGACCAGGTAGAGCAACTCTTTCTGTTAAGTATACAGATGGAACATCTGAATTTAAGGATTCAATTACAGTATATGTAAGACCTAAAGTCTACAAAAAAGATTCTGTTTCTACATCAGAAACGGAGGTTACAGATGGCACTTCTTCAGTAGATATAAAAAATGGAGAATATATCGATTGTAAAGCTGTATTTGTTGCTAATCCATTGGAATCAATAAGTAATAAGTTAATTTGGGTTATTTCAAAAAGTAAGGGAGCTGATAAGGTTCTTGTAAGAGATTCACTTGGAAATAAATCTGATGAATATGGTGATAATGCAAAACTTGTTTATTCATCATCGGCAAATATGTATCAGCTTCAGGCTAAGGCTGGAATTTATACGATACAGTTTTATGTAGTAGGAACATACAAGGGGTTTGATGACGCTCAGAAAAATGTACCAGGATGTCGACCTGTAAATGTTGGTGGAAGTGTTCAAGTTGAAAGTAAATATGAAACAAAATCCATAACTGTAAATATAGGTGGAAATTATAATTTATCAGATGCATTTAATATAAGCCTTAAAGATTTACAAGATTGTATGGATGTAGATTATGTTACATATAAAGATAAAGATAATAAAGAACAGAGAGTGAATTACAATGATTATATTTCAATAAATGATTGGGTGATTACTACAAAAAAAGTTGGAACTACTCAATTTAAGGTAAAACCAAAGTCTGGGGTTGTAACTTCAAATATTCCTGGGTTTCAAAAATTTGGAGAAGTGATAATTGAAGTAACTATTGCAAACACATTTTCTCTTAATGTTTCAAATGCGAACATGTCTATTGGATCGGAACAAATACTTTATGGAATATTTGGAGAGGATGTTAATCCAGAGTCAGATCAGTTTACATGGACAACATCAGATACTAATGGTACATATATAGATATAAAACCTGATGATAGAAAAGGTCAGCAGGCTACAATTATAGCAAAGAAAGAAACCGAAACGAATAAGTATGTGGAAGTAACACTTTCATGGACAAGTAAAGAAGGAATTACACTTACTGCATCATGTAATATTACGATTAGGAGCAGCGTTGATAAATTTAATATAGTTCCTAGTAAATTAGAGGTTGAGGTTGGAGAACAAAAGATTATCGCAACGGATCTTACGGAAAGTCGAAATCTTATATGGCTTTCATCGGATCCTAAAGTTGGTACGATTGAGCAGATATCAGGTAAAAAAAATCCATCTGCAACTTTTACAGCATTAAAAGCAGGTAAAACAGTTATCACAGCACTCAATCCGGACAATAATGTATATGCAACATGTGAGGTCACTGTTACCCAGCCGGTAACAGAACTGGCAATTGGTGTTGAGGATCAGGATACTAAGAAAGTCACGCAGTATGATACATATACCACGGCGTTGGCTGTGAAGTATGTATTTATGAGGGCTATTTATGGTCCTGCTGATACTACTGAGAGTGAAGCCGACTTTAAGTGGAGTGTTGAAGGAACATCACTTTCAGATGTAAATCCTACAGATATTGCCGAAATTGATTCATCAGGTAAAGTTACTATGAAGCGTGAGGGTGATGTGTATATCAAAGTACAGAGTGCAAATATGTATGCAACATGTCATCTTATAATCTCATCAAGACCTATGACAAGTATTACAACGGATGTAACGAGCCTTGATATGATAAAGGGAGATACATATACAGTTAAGACAACATATCAGCCTGAAAATGCATCAGATACTAGAATGAACTGGACGTCTGATGATGATAAGATTGCAAAAGTTGATTCAAATGGTGTTATTACTGCTGTTGCTCCTGGTACAACTTCGATCAAGGTATCGGCAGTACTTCCTCAGTCAGATGATAATCATACGATTGCATCGGCAACTATCGTTGTAACAGTAAGGGACAGACTTACATCAATAGCATTTGGCTCAAAGGCTGAATATATTGCTGTTGGAAGTTCAAAAACAATAGATCTTCGATATACGCCAAGTGAGAACGTAAATAAAAATGTTACATTTTCATCATCAGATACTTCGATATTTACTGTATCAAAAGATGGTGTTATCACTGGTGTCAAGGAAGGTATAGCAGTACTTAGCTGTGTGGCTGAGGATCTTGGACAAAATGGTGCTATAACATGTATGGTTTATGTAACAGCAAAAGAGGTTTCTGCTACAGACTTTAGTATTACACCGAGTGAAGATACCGTTTATATAGGAAGTACATTGCAGCTTACACCTGTGTTTACACCGGAGAATACTACTATAAGAGACATTATATGGACATCGTCAGATGAGGCAAAGGCTACTGTAGATGCAGATGGTGTTGTATCAGGTATTGCAGAGGGAACAACAGTAATAACTGCAACATATAAGGATACGACAAATGACAATAAAGTATGGACAAGTACATGTATAGTAACTGTAGAGAAGGCTCCGATTCATGCGACAGGTTTTGAGGTTTCTCCGACAACACAGAATATTATATGTGGGAATAAATTTACAATAACACCTAAGTTTACACCAGAAGATACAACTGATCAGACGGTAATATATCAGTCTCTCGATGATACGATAGTGACTGTAAATAATAAGGGTGTTGTAACAGGTGTTGGTCCTGGAGATGCAATTATTCAGTGTACTGCAGTAGATGGTGGATTTAATGCAACTGTTGCTGTTCATGTTGATAAGGCAGTAGATTTTAAATTATCGCCTTCGACAAGGGAACTTGCATTAGGTCAGAGCTTTACTCCTAAGAAAGTGATAAAACCGGCTAAGGCTAACAGGACAGCGACATGGAAGTCATCTAATACAAAAATAGCAACTGTAAATTCAGCAGGAAAGGTTACTGCAAAGAAAAGTGGAACATGTACGATCACATGTACGCTTACAAAATACAGACAGTCAGCAACATGTAAGGTTAAGGTTGGTAAGCTTCATACTACAGTAAAACTTAACAAAAATAATATACGAATTGGATTAAACCAGTCATATAGATTGAAAGAAACTGTTAAATCTAATGCGGGAAAACTTCCAGGAGTTAAGTGGAAGAGTTCAAATTCGCGTATTGTTAAGGTGTCGAGTGGCGGTAAGATTACTGCAAAAAAAGTTGGTATTGCGAGAATAACTGTTATGACAAAAGATGCAACACATGCAAAGGCATCATGTAAAGTAAGAGTTATAAGAAGAGTATCAGGTATAAGACTTAACACAAATTATACAATATGCTATGTTGGAAGAAGTAAGCAGCTTCATGCTTATGTAAGACCAAAATCTGCTTCTATTAAGAAAGTTAAATGGCAGACCTCAGATAAGAATATTGCACAGGTAAATGGTTCTGGTAAGATTTGGGGTATTGCTGAGGGTGATGCATATATTACGGCAACAACAACAGATGGAAGTAATAAGAGAGCAAGATGTTTTGTTAAGGTTGTAGAGCCAACGCCTGTAACAAGCATAGTTATCGCACAGCAGGATGTGACTATGAAACGAGGCGACAATATGAAGTTATCATATTCTGTTCTGCCATCAGAAAATTCAGATGATATCGAATTTTCTAGTGATAATAAGAGAGTTGCGACAGTAAACAGAAAAGGTGTTGTAAAAGCTGTTGGAACAGGTAATGCAGCGATTACGATACTTGCTACAAGTGGTGTGTCATCAACAGTAAATGTAAATGTTGTAGCACTTAACAAATCGGTGCTTAACATAAGACAGTATGATACTGAGACATTATTAGTTCATGGAACGGCAAATGCAGTTACATGGTACTCATCAAATACAAGAGTTGCTACAGTTGCAAACGGAAAGGTTGTAGCTAAAGGAACAGGAACAGCATATATTTACGCATATGTAAATGGATGCAAGATGGGTTGTCAGGTAAATGTCACATCAGTAAACAATAAAAACAGGTAATACATTTTACAAAAATCAAAAAGAAGTATCACATATAGTTTTATAACATATGTGTTACTTCTTTTTTGGGTAAAACGAAAATATGTTCAGAAAGTATGTTCTTGACAAACAACTGTTCGCATGATAATATTCATATAAGCAAAAGTAGAAAACGAAAGATATCAAAGTTTTGAGGGGGTATTGTAATGTTATTAAATCTTCATGTAAAAAATCTGGCTGTTATAGATGAGATTGAGGTTGAATTTTCAGAGGGGTTGAATGTACTTACCGGAGAGACAGGTGCTGGAAAGTCTATTATTATTGGTTCGATAAATATTGCACTCGGAGGAAAGGTCTCTAAGGATATTATAAGAAGTGGAGCAGAGTTTGCACTGATAGAACTTACATTTTTGGCAGAGACTGATGAGCAGATACATGAACTTGAGAAGTTGGGGATTTCTCTTGAAGAGGATATGCTTGTCATATCTAGAAAAGTTACAAGAGGACGCACTATAAACCGTGTGAATGGCGAGACAGTGAATGTTTCTATGCTTAAAGATATTGCTGACATTCTTATTGATATTCATGGACAGAATGAACAGCAGTCGCTTCTTCACAAGCATAAGCATATGGAGATAGTTGACAGATATGTTGGTGACAAAATGTGTGGAAAAGATATAAAGTTTAGTCAGATGTACAGAGAGTACAAAGATATGATCACAAAGTCAAAAGAGAAGGAGATGTCTGAGGAGGAAAGATTAAGAGAAGTCTCATTTATAAAATATGAACTTGAACAGATCGAGAATGCTCATCTTGTAAAGGGAGAAGAGGAAAAATTACAGGAAAGATACCGTTATCTTTCAAACGCCAGTGAGATAGAAAGTGGTATAAGTGAAGTATATTCTTTAATGGGAAGTTCAGATAATGGTATTGAGAATGTATCACAGATGCTTGGCAGAAGTTCACGTATTTTAGGTAAGATCAGTGAGTATGATACTAATTTAAAGAATCTTGCACAGCAGATTTCAGAAATAGATGAACTTATCATGGATTTTAACAGAGATCTTCAGGCATATGCTTCTGATATCGAGGATACGGGAGAGGAGTTTAATAAGGTGGAGCAAAGACTTGATCTTGTAAGAGGGATTAAGGCAAAATATGGAGCTACTACAGAACTTGTTGAGAATTATGCAAAAAATTTACAGATAAAATTGGAAAAATATGAAGCATATGAAGAATATAAGGCAGATTTAGAGAGAAAGATAAAATTATATAAGGACAGATTATCTGAACTTGCAGAACAGATCTCAAAGTTAAGAAAGAACTGCTCAAAGGAACTTGAAAATAAAATTACGGATGCACTTATTGACCTTAATTTTTTGCAGGTAAAATTTGAGATTGCCGTTAATGAACTTGATGAACTTGGCGCACATGGAAAAGATGATATTGAATTTTTGATCTCGACAAATCCAGGTGAAGCATTGAAGCCTATAGGAAGTGCTGCATCAGGTGGAGAGTTATCACGTATCATGCTTGCGGTAAAAGCCGTTTTAGCTGAACATGATTCTATCAGTACACTTATATTTGATGAGATAGATGTTGGTATAAGTGGAAGAACCGCGCAGAAAGTTGCTGAAAAGATGGCATTTATAGGTAGGTCACATCAGGTTATATGTATATCGCATCTTGCGCAGATCGCAGCTATGGCGGATCATCATTATCTTATAGAAAAAAATAATACACAAAATCATACGAGCACTGTTATAAGAAAACTATCTGATGAGGAAAGAGTTGATGAACTTGCCAGAATACTAGGTGGAGCAAAGATAACAGATGCTGTCAGGGAGAGTGCAAGAGAGATGGAGCAGCTTGCAAAGTCAGAAAAAGAAAATTTTATTACAAAATTAACAGCATAAAGTATGTGAATACTTTTGATATATTTGCAGATTATATCTATCAGAGAGAAAATTCCTATCGCTGTTTAGATTATAAGTATGGACAGTGATGAATATTTTGCCGGGGGATATGGTCATGCATAGAAAAAGATATTATCAGTTTATACTTATAGGATTGTTAGTTCTGGATATTATTGTGTCTGTTTTATATTATATCTGGTATCTTGATAAGAAAATACCTGCCAGTATAAATATTATTGAAAATACAGAAGAATCATTTGATTTTAATCTTCCGGTTCAATGCAATAGTGTGTCCAATGATGATATAAAGGTATTTAATAATTCTAATAGTGGCGGAACGCTTAAAGTTGTAGCAGGAAAAGGAGTAGGGAGCTGTAAAGCTGAACTTAAGCTGTTTGGACTTATACATTATAGAAATATAAAGTTTAATGTCGTAAAGAAACAGAAACTGATGCCATCAGGAAAAGCGGCGGGCATTTATGTTAATGCCAGAGGAGTTATGGTTCTTGGAACATCTGCGATCCATGGAAAAGGTGGAAGTAGTTATAATCCCGCAAAGAATATACTTCAGCCAGGAGATTATATTTATAAGGTGGATGGAAAAGAAGTTTCATCTATAGATGATATTGAGAATATGTTGCAGACACTTGGGGCGGGAAATATTAAGATGAAAGTCCGCAGAGGCAAAGAAAAGATTGATGTTAAGATTAAGGGAATCGAGTCAGAAGACGGCAAGGTAAAGATTGGAACATGGCTTCGTGAGGATACTGAGGGAATAGGAACAGTGACATATATAGCGGACAACAACACATATGCAGCACTAGGACATGGTATAGCAGATGCTGACACAGGATTACTTGTTGATATATCGGCAGGAGGATTATATGAAGCTGTTGTAAACAGGATAATACCGAGTAAAAAAGGGATTCCGGGGCAGATATCAGGGAGTGTTGAACTGTCTGACCGGTGCCGCATAGGGAGTATTGCTGTAAATAATGATTCAGGTATAAAAGGTGAAATAGATATAGGCAAAGCCGGATTTTCATTTGAGAAAAATGAGGCATTACCTGTTGCACTTAAACAGGACATTAAGACAGGAAAAGCATTTATAATGTGTCAGCTTGGTGAAAATATAGAAAAATATGAAATAGAAATCAGTAATATATTTCAAAATGCAAAAGAAAATAAAGACATGATCATCAAAGTTACAGACAAAAAGCTTCTGAAAAAAACAGGAGGAATAGTGCAGGGAATGAGTGGTTCTCCTATAGTGCAGGATGGCAGGATAGTTGGTGCTGTCACTCATGTATTTGTAGACAATCCTACACGTGGTTATGCGATATTTATTGAGAAAATGCTTAAATAATTATTATATCTGTGAGTAATATAAAACGAAATAATGCTGTCAAAAAATAAAATTTAGTAGAAAAATGTAGTGAATTTTGATGTAACAGGGAGATATTAGTCGAAATGTAGAGAGTGTTTACCGTTGAAATATGATGGGTATTGGAATATTATCAAGAAGTAGAAAAACAAAAAGTCGAATTTGGAGGTAAACATGGACAACATCAAAGTTTTAGTAGTTGACGATAACAGCAGAATAGTTAATATACTTAAGGATGCTATAACAAAAGAAACGGACATGGATGTAGTAGCAACAGCAGCTGATGGTGAGGAGGCATTGAAAAAAATAGAAGTCTATGATCCAGATGTAGTCTTGCTTGACCTCATAATGCCAAGAATTGATGGACTGGGTGTTATGGAGAGGTTGAAGGAAAAAAAGAAAATAACTTCAGTTCCAAAGATAATAGTTATTTCAGCGGTAAGTCAGGAGAGTGTTACAGAAAATGCATTTATGCTTGGTGCAGCGTATTATATTCTTAAACCTTTTGACACACAGATGGTTCTTTCAAGGATAAGAACAGCTTTAAATGAGGAAAATGCTGAAAATCATGTTATAAATACAATATATGAAAATGGTAATAAGATGCTTAAGAAATCGTATAATCTTGAAGCGGATGTAACAGACATAATACATGAGATAGGGGTACCGGCACATATCAAAGGATATCAGTATCTCAGGGATGCTATTATCATGTCTGTAAATGATGACGAGATGCTTGGTGCTATTACAAAAAGATTATATCCGACTATAGCAAAAAATCATAAGACGACATCAAGCAGAGTTGAGAGGGCGATAAGACATGCTATTGAGGTTGCATGGAGCAGGGGAAAGGTAGATACCATTGAAGAACTTTTTGGTTATACTGTAAGTTCCGGCAAGGGAAAACCAACTAATTCAGAATTTGTGGCACTTATTTCTGATAAGATAAGGCTTGAATACAAAATGAACAGGAAAATGATAGTTTAAAATACAAAAATACTTTTCAGAGCCAGCAAATTGGAGTATAATGTATATAAACATTGGCGAAGGAGGTTGGTTTTATTGAAAAATATTTTATTTGTGGCATCAGAGTGTGTTCCTTTTATTAAAACAGGAGGGTTAGCAGATGTAGTGGGATCACTGCCAAAGTGTTTTGATAAGAAAAAATATGATGTCAGAGTTATGATACCAAAGTATGCATGTATTCCTGATGAATGGAAAGATAAAATGGTTTATAAAACTCATTTTTATATAGATCTGGCATGGCGTAAACAATATGTAGGTATCATGGAAATGCAGTACGATGGCGTTACATTTTATTTTATTGACAATGAATTTTATTTTGCAGGACCAAAACCATATGGTTATATACATGAGGATATAGAAAAATTTGCATTTTTCTGTAAAGCAGCATTATCATCACTTCCAAGTCTTGATTTTCATCCTGATGTTATACATTGTCATGATTGGCAGACTGGTCTTATTCCGGTATATCTTCACGATATGTTTCAGGAAAATCCGTTCTATACGAACATTAAGACTATCATGACTATACATAATCTTAAATTTCAGGGTGTATGGGATTTACAGAAAGTCAAAGATATTACAGGTATAAATCCATCATTTTTTACGGCAGACAAATTGGAAGCTTATGGTGATGCTAATTATCTTAAGGGTGGTATCGTATATGCTGATCTGGTTACTACAGTTAGCGAATCGTATGCAGAAGAGATTAAAATGCCATTTTATGGAGAAAAACTTGATGGTCTTATGCGTGCCAGAGACAGCTCACTTTTTGGTATCGTAAATGGACTTGATTATGACGAATATAATCCGGAGACAGATCCACTTATTTATAGAAATTATTCAGCAAAGTCATTTAGAAGAGAAAAGATCAAAAATAAGAGAGCACTTCAGAGAGAACTTGGTCTTGAAGAGAATGATAAGAAATTTATGATAGGTATCGTCTCAAGACTTACTGATCAGAAAGGGCTTGATCTTGTTGATTATGTCATAGAAGAAATATGTGCAGAAGATACACAGCTTGTAGTACTTGGAACAGGTGAGGAAAAGTATGAGCACTTATTCCGTCATTATGAGTGGAAGTATCATGACAGAGTATCTGCAAATATATATTATTCAAATGAGCGTTCACATAAGATTTATGCAGCATGCGATGCATTCCTTATGCCATCACTTTTTGAGCCGTGCGGACTTAGTCAGTTGATGAGTCTTAGATATGGAACAGTTCCTATTGTGCGTGAGACAGGCGGTCTTAAAGACACTGTTGAACCATATAATGAGTATGAGAGCAAAGGAACAGGATTTTCATTCAGCAATTACAATGCACATGAGATGTTAAATACTATACGTTATGCAAAAGATGTGTACTTTAACCGTAAGCGTGAGTGGAACAAGATTATTGACAGAGGAATGGCAAAAGACTTCTCATGGGGACAGTCAGCACTTAAGTATGCAGAATTGTATGATAGATTATAAAATTTTATGTGTTTATAAATTACAGTGATCTATATATGTACATACAAGTCAAGCGGATATTCGCGATCCGCTCTGCTGCTTACAAGCCCATTTGCTTTAGATAATGGGTAGTTTGCATATTAGGACAAAATATGAGCTGAACTATTGGAATATTGATTTATTATACATAATGTTGGTTATAATTTTGGTATTTCGTTTGGTTCAGCTTATTTTGTGTAGAAAATGGCATAAGAATAAGGATAGTTAATGATGATAAGATTAGATAAATATCTTACAGATATGTCTGTAGGTTCAAGGAGCGTTGTTAAAAAAATAATAAAGTCCGGTAGAGTTTTAGTAGATGGAAAAGAGGTATTAAAACCTGAAACAAAGGTTGATGAAAAAGTATCACATATAGTAGTTGATGGAAATGAGATATCTTATAATAAATATGAATACTATATGTTAAATAAACCACAAGGGTGTGTATCAGCAACAAGTGATAAAGAACATAAAACAGTTATAGATATAATAGAATCTTCTGACAAAAAAAATCTGTTTCCTGTAGGTAGACTTGACATAGACACAGAGGGGCTTTTGTTGATTACCAATAATGGTGAGCTTGCTCATAAATTGCTTTCACCTAAGAAGCATGTTGAAAAACGATACTATGTAGAAGTATCTGGAATACTTGACGAGAATGATATAAGGAAAGTAAAAGAAGGATTAGATATCGGAGAGAAAAAGAATACACTTCCAGCTGAAATGTCAGATATAAAAATAGACATTGAACAAGCTACATCTTCCTGTATTTTGGCGATACATGAGGGGAAGTTTCACCAGGTTAAAAGAATGATGAAAAAACTTGGAAAAACAGTTACTTATCTTAAGAGAGTGAGTATGGGGAGTCTTTTGCTGGATGATAACTTAAAGTGCGGAGAATACAGACCACTCACAGATAATGAGATTGATAAACTATTCCAATAGAGGCAAAAAAGTACTTGACCGTGAGTAGAAAATAAGGTAAAATAATAAAGTAGTGCTGAAATAGCTCAGTTGGTAGAGCACTTCACTCGTAATGAAGGGGTCGTGGGTTCGAGTCCCATTTTCAGCTTAGACATAAAAGTACCGAAAAGCCTTAGTTAGATAAAGGGATTCGGTACTTTTTTATGTTCAAAAATCTATCGAACATGCTTGCGGTTTTTTCTGTTTTTTGCTACAATTTTTTTATAGCTATGGGAACTGTTTGGGATAGACGTTATTATACTTATGCCCAATATCTACAGTTTAAAGGAATACAAACAGAGAATGATATAAGAGATATAGTGATTTATGCAAGAGTTTCAACGAGAAATCAAAAAGATGATTTGAAAAATAAACTTACTATCCGCAAGAGAAAAATTTCAGGTTTCGATTCAAATAAAAGTTTTACTATGCAGTATTATATACATGGGTATCAATATTTGACAGTAGTTGGTCACCTGAAACTAAGGTTAAAAGAAATATGAAATGGCTGAGAAAAACGGTAGCATATCCAGGTATTGGTCTGGCAGTCATATTAACTGCCAAAGGAAAAAATATATCTAATATACTTGTGCCATATTTTGCATAAGTATATTCAGATAAAAATTATAAAAGAATATCTAAATCTAAATAGTGCAAGAGTCAAAATACATTTTGGATCAAACATAATATCTAAATAAAGCGAGTTAAGCGGATATTTGCAATCCGCTCTGCCACTTGCTTGATAGTGTTAAAAAACGCAGGTTACAGCGTTCTATATTAAGAAGATGCAGAAAATAAGAAGGGGGGAAGAGTTACTGTAAAACGAAGTAACATTATAAAAAGTAAAAGATTAATGCATGTTTGAGATATATACATTGAGGTGTGGTTAGTATAAGAGTCTATAACTTTTTATAAGTTTTTAGTAACGGAATATATATGGCAGGTACGATGATACATCTTGTTATAGCAGTAAGGCTTGCGGATTTTATTGAAAATAATGATTATCAGATAAAATTAGCAAATGAAAATTACATAGAATTTAACAGAAATATGTTTGTGGTTGGGAATATATGCCCTGATGGAATAATGGAACGCCAAAATTATGAAAGAAGCATGAAGCTTCATACACATTTCAGGGATGGAATACCAGATGGAGATTTTGGAAAAGATGGCACTGTTGGATTATTTGAACACAGATTAAATGAATTTTGGAGTGAGCATTTTGAAGATGAGAGGTCTGTTAAGGGGATTTATCTTGGCTATATAACACATATGATGACAGACAAAAAATTTATTTTGTATGAAAGGCCTAAATATTTTGAAAATATCTCATGCATAGGACTGACTGATCAGGATAGAGAAACATTTGTACATTTTAATAGAGATACTGATCTTGTTGATTTCAGACTTGTAAGAGAAATGCCCGAACTTTCTGAAGCAAAAGAAATACTTGAAAAAACAAGTGGTTATTGTATAAAAAATATGATTACGGCAGATGAACTTGACCGAAGTCGCAAATGGATCATCAGACACTTTTTTGAGGAAAAACATGTGCTGGAAGAAAGTGAATTTTTAGATTATAACAGTATAGTAAAGTTTATTGATGATACTGTCGAATATATTAAAAAGAGATTGGTTGATGAGAAATTTATAGTTAAAGTATAGATATATTGACTGGACATATAGTAGAAAGATATATGCTTTTTATAAAAAAAGAACTTGTTTGATAATATAGACATTGCAAGCCCCTATGCTTAAGCATAGGGGAGCGTTATGAAAGGAGATGTTTTTTATGGCTTATGAGAGAGATAATATTTTAGAGCAAATGGAAAAAAATATTCCAACGGAATGTCCACAGTGCCTTGAGAGATTATATTTTAAAGGGGCAGGGCAATATAAATGTCCAAGATGTCGCAAAGTTTATTATGATGATTTTGGGAAAGTGAAGAATTATCTTGAAGAAAATGGCGGGGCACCTGCAGTTGAAATTGCAAATAATACGGGTGTAAGTCTTGAAGTGATAGATACACTCCTTGAAGATGGAAGTCTTGAACTTCCCAAAGAGTTTAGGGATGCAGCGAGATGTGAGAGATGTGGTGCATTATTTCCGGTTGGAAGGTATTGTAAGGAATGTATAGAGGATACAAGTAAAGGAATCATGAATATATTTCATGCGGAGGAGACACAGCGAAGAAAATTTGCTAAATCAAAATTTGACAGAGAAAATGAAACAAAAAGACAATATGAAAAGGACAAAATGTATTATCTAAATTATGATAAAAACAAGGCTTTGTATAAATAAGTAAAATAGATATTGTTTGACATACTGGTTGTGGTTAGGATAAATAGACTTTATGTGTTAATACTATCAAGCAGGTAGCAGCGCAGATTACGAATATCCACTTGACTAAGTTTATGAATATACAAAATGGCTGTCATATCAGAAATATGACAGCCATTTTTCGCATTACAATATTATTATAATGTATATAAATTATATGAAATCAGCTAAAAAATATTAGCAGCATCCCTGAGCCTTCATAGCTTCAGCAACTTTAAGGAATCCAGCGATGTTAGCACCTGCCATGTAGTTGCCAGGCATACCAAATTCTTTTGCAGCTTCGTCGCATGATTTGAAGATTTCTTTCATAATGTTATGAAGTTTATTGTCAACTTCTTCAAATGTCCATGAAAGTCTTTCTGAGTTCTGGCTCATCTCAAGACCTGATGTTGCAACACCACCTGCATTTGCAGCCTTAGCTGGTCCATAAAGCATATTGTTTGCAAAGTAAGTATCAATAGCTTCTGGAGTAGAAGGCATGTTAGCACCTTCAGATACTGCGTAGCATCCGTTTTTAGCTAAAAGTGCAGCACTCTCGCCATCGATTTCATTCTGAGTTGCACAAGGAAGAGCAATATCACATTTAATGCTCCAGATACCCTTGCATCCTTCTGTATATGTAGCATTCTTATGAGAAGTTCTGTCAACATATTCTTTGATACGTCCTCTTTCAACTTCCTTGATCTGTTTAACAACATCAAGTTCAATTCCATCAGGATCATATACATATCCGTTAGAATCTGATAATGCAACAACTTTTGCACCAAACTCTGTAGCTTTCTTTGTAGCGTAGATAGCAACGTTACCTGAACCAGAAATAACAACTGTCTGATCCTTGAAGCTCTTACCATTAGCTTTAAGCATTTCATTTGTGAAATAGCAAAGACCGAATCCTGTAGCTTCTGTACGAGCTAAAGAACCACCATATGTAAGACCTTTACCTGTAAGGACACCAGACCACTCGTTGCGGATTCTCTTATACTGTCCGAACATGTATCCGATTTCTCTTGCGCCTGTTCCGATATCACCGGCAGGAACATCACAGTCAGGTCCGATATGCTTGCAAAGCTCTGTCATAAAGCTCTGGCAGAAACGCATAACCTCTCCGTCGCTCTTACCCTTAGGATCAAAGTCAGAACCACCTTTACCACCACCCATAGGAAGTGTTGTAAGTGAGTTCTTGAAAATCTGCTCAAAACCTAAGAATTTGATGATACCACTGTAAACTGAAGGGTGAAGTCTAAGACCTCCCTTATAAGGTCCGATAGCAGAGTTAAACTGGATACGGAAACCTCTGTTTACCTGTACTTTACCGTTGTCATCTACCCAAGGTACACGGAAAATGATCTGTCTTTCAGGCTCAACGATTCTTTCGAATACGCCTGCTTCTACTAAGTCAGGTCTTTTCTCAACAACAGGCTCAAGTGAAGTAAATACTTCCATAACTGCCTGGATAAATTCAGGCTCACCTGCATTTCTCTTTTTTACTGTTTCAAGTAAGTCAATAAGATACTGATTTTTTAACGCCATTTTAAAAAACCTCCTGAGTATTGTTTTTTGTTATTATTATGTTTAAACAATAAACGAGTATATCTTTCATATAAATATACCCAAAATAAATATGTAAAAGATACACAAAAATTGTAAAACATTCCTAAAACAGTATTGCACAATTTTTTCAAAAAATCAATTAAAAATTGTGAGATGTTATACAATTTTTTGATAAAAAGCTGCTATTGATACATATGGTGTTCTTAACAATGATAAAAATGGTGTGGACTAAATTATACATTTTTTTGGCAAATATAAAAATAATTTAATGAAAAGTTAAATGTGAACGACATATTAACAAAAAAGACATATTTTGGACATAATTTATTATTATACTTTTGTATCAGAAAGTGAAAACTTTCTACTCCCACCCTATTATACGCTGGATAACATATGTTATCCGACAAAAAGAGCCTTCCCGGGCTCTTTTTGTTTTTTAAAAGTTAAAACAGCAGGAGGATTGTTTATGTTTAAGTATTTATTGTTTGATCTTGATGGAACACTTACAGATTCGAGTAAGGGAATAATAAATTGTGTTAAGTACGCTTTGGATGCGGCTGGTGTTACTTTAGATAATTGTGAAAGTCTATATGAGTTTATAGGTCCGCCTCTTACAGATGGATTTATGACGATTGCAGGAATGAACAGGGAAGATGCCGAAAAGTCAACGGCAAAATTCAGGGAGAGATATAATGTAACAGGACTTTTTGAAAATGAACCTTATGATGGAATAAAGGAAGTACTTCAAACATTACAGGAGAGAGGATTTATACTTGCAGTTGCAACTTCAAAACCAGAGGAAACAGCAAAAAAGATTTTGGAACATTTTGATTTAACAAGGTATTTTAAAGAAATTGCAGGCAGCAGTTTTGATGGAAGCAGAGATACAAAACAGGCTGTTATAGAAGAAGTTTTAAAAAGACTCAATATTTCTGATGAGGAGAAAAAGACTGTACTCATGGTAGGTGATAGAAAACATGATGTTTTAGGTGCACATGCATGTGATATCAATGTGCTTGGTGTCTATTATGGCTTCGCCAAACAGGGTGAACTTGAAAAGGCAGGTGCAGAGTATATTGTACATGATGTTTATGATATATTAAGCTTGGAGGAATTAAATTTATCACTTAATAAATAGGTATAGTTGTGATATAATAATGAGTACTGGAGTGCCTATTTTGTAAGTTTCTAAGAAATTTTGTTATTGCAGAATAAAAGGGGAGTATCGGAGGTTCTTTATGGAAGATAAAAGAAATGATATCAGTGTCAGCAAAAAAGTATTTGCGACAGCAGTGATCTGTGTACTTTTAGTGGGGATTATATCGGGAATGGTTGCCGGATATTTTATGAATGGAAGTAAAACTAAGAAAAAGGCAACAAAAGATGTAGGTTCATATAGCAGAGATTTTGAACCATTAAAATATATAGAAGTTGGAGATTATAAAAATATTACGGTAAATGCAGGCGTATCAGAGGATGATATAAAATCTGAGATAAATACATTGCTTGAGGATAATACAAAATATGAAAAAAAGCGTGGAAAGGTTAAAGATGGAGATAAAGTTTATGCTGAATTTGCCGGTTTTATTAAAGGAAAAAAGATTGATGTGACATGTGGTGCTGATTATATAGATGTGGGTTCAGGTGACTGGCTTGCAGAATTTGAGAATGCCTTAAAAGGTGCTGTTACTGGAAAGAAAATAAAGTTTTCATGCAATGTACCAGAAGGAACATATGATGATAAGAGTGTAGATGGTCACAAAGTTGATTTTCAAATTACAGCTAAATATATTTGTGGCAAAAAGATCGTGCCAAAGTTTGATAATAGATTTGTTAAAAAAATATCATCAGGAAAATATAAAACTGTAGATGAGTATAAGAAATATATAAAAGACAAGCTTTTGAAAGAGAATAAGGAGGACAGAGGAGATTATGCATGGTCGGATGTTTTAGAGTTATGCAAGGTTAAAAAATATCCGTCTGATATGCTCGCTCTTGCTGAGAAAGAGACTCTTCAGGGATATTATGATATGGCAGAAATCTATGGATACAGCATTGATGAGGTATTAAAGCAGTATGGTTATAATAGTCTTGAAGATTTTAAAAAGTATGATTTAAAAGAGCTTGCGCAGGATACTGTCAAAGAAAATCTGGCGGCAATGGCGATTGCCAAACTTGAGAATATTAAGTATAGTGATAAAGAGTATAATAGTGTTCTTGAAGAAGAGTTTGAGTATAATTCCGAAAAATATGCTACAAAGAAAGAGTATGAAAAGGAAAATAAAGAGTCACTTATAAATGAAACTACATTGAATGTAGTAAAAAAATGGCTTGCTGATAATCTTAAGTTTGATTATTCAGAAGCATGATCATTTACTGGCAATAAGAAAGAATACAGATGTTCACAGCAACTTTTTTGCTAACTAAAGAAAATGTAAGTTGGGGGAAGATATGGTAAACGAGAAAGAAATGGTTTTAGATGGATTTAAGTTTTCATCGAGAAAAGAATTTGAACGTGCGCTGAAGGAAAAGGAAACGATAGAGTATATTGTTGCAAATACGAATATGTCTGATATGAAATCAGTTTTGAAAATTTATAATAAGGCAGTAGATAAAAAATCTTTCCAGACTGTGATAGGTCTTTCATTTGTCAGTAATATGAGAAATAAACTGGTTTCATCAGGAACTGTTATGGATAAAAATCTTGCATATGTACCAGTAGTTCAGAAATATGTACAGGTTGAAAAAAAGCCCGCTTTAGATAAGGATGATATAGAACGAAAGGCTGAAAAGTATAAGAAAGCATATGAAGATGAGGCGGCAGGAAGAAAGATAAGAAATATGGCAATAGCGTTTTTGTCTGTATTGCTTGCAGTACTTGTTATAATAACATTGAAATCAAAATATTCTGTCTTTACATATTTTACTGACTATAGATCAAATATGGAAAATGAACTTATAGATAAATATGAAAAGTGGGAGCAGACTTTAGAAGACAGGCAGAAGGCTATTGATAAAGAAAAAAAAGAACTGGAAGATAAACAGGAAACTGATGAAAATAAAAATGGAAAATAAAAATGGGGGTCGATTATGGAAAAGCTAAAAATACTGGTTGTTGATGATGAAGCTAGAATGAGAAAACTTGTAAAGGACTTTTTGGTAAAAAGCAATTTTGATGTCCTTGAAGCTGGAGATGGTGAGGAAGCTGTAGATCAGTTTTATGAAAATAAAGATGTTGCATTGATAATACTTGATGTTATGATGCCTAAAATGGATGGCTGGGAGGTTGTAAGAGAGATAAGAAAATATTCTCAGGTACCGATAATCATGCTGACTGCAAAGAGTGATGAGAAGGATGAATTACTTGGCTTTGAACTTGGCGTCGATGAGTATATTTCAAAACCTTTTAGCCCGAAGATTCTTGTAGCCAGAGTTGAAGCGATATTAAGACGTACAAATCAGCTTGATGATGGAGATATAGAGGTGGGAGGAATATACATAAATCAGTCGGCACATGAAGTAAAAATAGATGGCAAACCGATAGAATTAAGTTTTAAGGAATTTGAGCTTCTTACATATTTTGTGACAAATCAGGGTGTTGCATTGTCAAGAGAACGAATCTTAAATAATGTATGGAATTATGATTATTTTGGTGATGCCAGAACTATCGATACGCATGTAAAAAAGCTTCGCAGCAAACTTGGAGACAAGGGCGAGTATATTAAGACTATATGGGGAATGGGATATAAATTTGAGGTTTCATAGTATGAAAGATAAGAAAAATATATTTGGCGTAAGGTCAATTCGTACAAAGCTTATATTGATAATGATAGGAATGCTTGGATTTACGCTTGCTGCTATATGGTTTATGAACAGGATATTTTTGCCGGCATATTATCAGCATAGTAAGGTGTCAATGTTAGAGGGATGTTATGAAAATGTAAATTCTATAGTAAACAGCGACAGTCAGTATAAATCAGGTGAGAGTTCATCGTTATCTGACAATTCTACATTGAATCTTGAAATATTATCAGAAAATAATACTTCAAATATATATGTATTCAGATTAAATAATTTTTTTGGAAAAGTGTATTATCAGTATGATTATCCGAGTGAAAATGTCATAACTGAATTTCAGAAAGAAGATGTGATCGATAAGACTAAGGATTATGTTATAGGCATAGAGGATACACAAAGTTTTGCTGTCAAAGATAAAAAACGTCATCTTATGGATCTTACTGATGATTATAGCGTTTATAAAGTACTGGATGAGAGAATAGGTTCATATTATATTGAGCTGTTTGGAAAACTTGATTCAGGTGCTTTTGTTTATGTGAGCACAAATTATCAGAGTATGGCAGAAAACATAGGTATATTTAATTCTTTTTTACTTTATGTCGGTATTGGAGTAATAGTTTTTGGTGTTGTAATAATGGTATTTATAGGAAATAATTTTACAAAGCCAATAAGACAGCTTACTGAAATTGCACAGAGGATGGCAGATTTTGACTTTGAGATAAGGTATCCGGTAAAAAGTGATGATGAGATAGGTGCATTGGGCAGCAGTATCAATACGTTGTCGGAAAATCTGGAAGAAAAAATATCAGAATTAAAAGCTGCAAATAATGAACTTAAAAAGGACATTGAGAAAAAAATTCAGATAGATGAAATGAGAAAAGAATTTTTATCGAATGTGTCACATGAACTGAAAACTCCTATTGCATTGATACAGGGATATGCAGAGGGATTGCAGGATAATATAAATGATGATACTGAGAGCAGAGAATTTTACTGTGAGGTCATAATAGATGAAGCTGATAAGATGAATAAGATGGTAAAAAAACTGCTTACTTTAAATCAGATCGAATTTGGAAATAATCAGGTTTCTTTTGAGCATTTTGATATTGTGCAGGTTTTAAGATCTGTCATAAATTCAGCACTGCTTCTTGCGGAACAGAAAGATGCCGTCATAATGTTAGATGATTATGAGCCTGTCTATGTGTGGGCAGACGAATACATGATCGAGGAAGTTGTGACAAATTATGTTAGCAATGCCATAAATCATGTTGATGGAGAAAAGAAGATAAAAGTAAGTCTTACAAAGCATGACGGTGTTGTGAGGGCTAGTGTATTTAATACCGGAAATTGTATACCAGAAGATGAACTTGATAAAATATGGATCAAGTTTTATAAAGTTGACAAGGCAAGAACGAGGGAATATGGCGGCAGTGGCATAGGGTTATCCATAGTTAAGGCTATAATGGAATCCATGAATCAGAAATTTGGCGTAATAAACCATGATGACGGTGTCGAATTCTGGTTTGAATTGGATACGGAAAATTAGTTATTGCAGTTACTTTATTCATTGACGATATTATTATAGATATGTTATTATATAAAAAGACGAAAAATGGGTTAGATTGGCAAATAAGTACTTGTATTAAAAGTGTAATAACGCACGGAGGGTTAGTATGAGAAAAAGGATTTTCATTGTGGCAGCAGTCACAGCTATTGGGCTGACAGGGTGTGCAAGTGTTCCATCACTGTCTGAACAGCAGAATGATGCCATTGCAGAATATATGGCGGACAATCTGCTTAAGTATGATAAAAATTATTCGAGCACAGTAAAGTTAAATAGCAGTGTAGAGACTGCGACACCAGAACCAAGTGTTCAACCATCGGTATCACCGAATGTGACTATTGCACCTGCTTCGACGATGACACCAGCAGGAACAGATACAACAGATCAGGAAAATACGGCACAGCCGGGAGCAACATCAGCACCTGAAAATACATATGTTTCCCTTAGTGATGCAATGCAGGTACCTGGATTTAAAGTTAAGTTTAGTGGATATAAGTGCAGTACGAATATAAGTACAGATGTTTCAAATATTTCTTCTAAAGCAGGTAAAAAGCTTTTTGTCGTAAAGATGAAATTAAAGAATGATACGGATGTCACAAAGAAGATCGATATGACAAAGAATAATAGTGTGTATTCTTTGTCTATAGATGGAAAGCAGATGGATCAGCCTCTTTTGACTATTGCAGGTAATGATATACACTTTATAAAGAAAAAAGTGGCGGCTAATAAGAGTGAGAATGCGATACTTGTATTTGAAATTCCATCAAATACAAAAATAAAGAATGTTGTGCTTGAAGTCACGAATAATGATGCAGTGGCTCAGCTAAATATAAAATAAAAACATACAGAGTCCAGATGAATCTGGATATATAGTGGAGGTACGGACATGGAAACAGGAATTTTATTAGAGAGCGGAACAAATGAACTTGAGATATTGGAATTTCGTGTTGCAAATAATTATTATGGAATAAATGTAGCTAAGATAAGAGAGATTATTTCATTTCAGACACCAACTCCTATACCAAATGCGGATTCGCGTATAGAGGGGATATTTATGCCTAGAGATGAAATCATTTCGATCATAGATCTGGCTGAATGTTTACATCTTCCAAAGCCGGAGACATCGGATGGAGATATGTATATAGTAACAAATTTTAATAAATTAAATACAGCATTTCATGTGAACGGTGTGCTAGGAATACATAGAGTGTCATGGTCTGACATTGTAAAACCTGATTCTACAATAAATACTGCCGGAGAGGGAATGGCAACAGGAATTATAAGAATTGATGGTAAGCTTATAATAATTCTTGACTTTGAAAAGATCGTTTCTGATATAAATCCAGAGACAGGTCTTAAGGTATCTGATATTGAGAGGATGTCACATAGAACAAGAAATGAAACACCGATTCTTATAGCAGAAGATTCAGCACTTCTTAGTAAGATGATCGTTAATTGTCTTGAACAGGCAGGATATACAAACATAACAACTACTGCAAATGGAAAAGAGTGTTGGGATAAGCTTCAGGAGTATGATGCAAGTGGAGACATAGATTCCAAAGTTGCATGCATTATAACAGATATAGAGATGCCTCAGATGGATGGTCATCGTCTTACAAAGCTTGTTAAAGATAACAATCATATGAATCATATACCAGTAGTAATATTCTCGTCTCTTGTAAATGAAGAAATGAAGATCAAAGGTGAGCAGCTTGGTGCAGATGCACAGCTTTCGAAACCTGATATAGGTAAGCTGGTTTCTGCGATTGATAAACTTGTTGGAAATGAGCAGGCTGAATAGTTTAATGTGGACAAGGAGAAAAGTGGATTGAGAGAAGAAGACAATATTGAAAAGGATGGTTTACAGGAAGATAATGATAGTAGTTCACAAAATGATGTTTATGATGGACTTGATGATTTTGTAGACTATGATGATCTTACAAGCCTTGAGGGATTACCACAGTTAGATGAACTTGATAAAATGGATGATTTATCTGCTGTTCCGGAAGTTGCGGCATCTATCAAAATGGATGATACAGATAATAAAAATATAAGTGATGATGAAATAGAAGTTCCACTTCCTGATATTGGAATAACAGATGATGATGGAATTGCATCAGAACTTTCGGATGAAGATAACATACAAACAGCATTTCCAGAGCCAGAACCTGAAAAAGAGGAAACATCATCTGGTGAAAAAGAGCAATTGGCTCAGGAAGAGGAAACTGTTGCAGATGCGGGTAAAATGGAGGATACAGATGGCGTAGCATTGCCAGAGGAAGAGACTATGCCGATTGATGATATAATGGCGATACCAGAAGATGATACTGGAGCATTAGATGATATAATGGCAATACCAGAAGGAGATACGGAAGTCTCAGATGATATAATGGCAATACCAGAAGGAGATACGGAAGTCTCAGATGATATAATGGCAATACCAGAAGGAGATACAGAATCCTCAGATGATATAATGGCGATACCAGAAGGAGATACAGAATCCCAGGACGATATAATGGCAATACCGGAAGGAGATACCGAATCTCAGGACGATATAATGAAGGCATCTGAAGGAGAAGCGGAACCGAAAAATAATGATTCAGGCAGTGAAAGTATAGACGATATGCTTGGTGGTCTGTTGGATGATCTAGATACAAATGGTTCTATTGCTGATGGAGCTGCTGATTCATCTGACATATCAGAAAGTGGGGATGAAGAAGTGAAAACGTCCGATGATATTGGGGATTTGCTTGGAATGTTGAGTGACGATTCAGGTCCTGATGATATTATGAGTCTTGATAATACTGCTGATAATGCAATACCAGATGTCAATGATATACCTGATATATCGCTCGATGATTCAGGTGCAGAAGAAGATATAGCTAATATTCTCCCAACAGAGGAGAAAAAAGAAGATGGTGCAGAACAGCCTGGATTTTTCAAGAAAGTATTTGGAAATGTAGTTACTGATGAGATTGCTGAAGCTGAAAAACAGGCGAAAGAGGATGAGGCTGCAAAACTTGAGGAGACTGAAAAGCTAAAAGAAGAAAAGGCACTCGAGAAAGCTCAAAAGAAAGAAGAAAAAGCAAAATTAAAAGCCGAGAAGGCTGAAGAAAAAGCAGCCAAAAAGGCTAAAAAAGCTGAAGAGAAAGCGGCTAAAAAAGCGGCTAAACTAGCTAAAAAAGAAGAAGAGGAAGCAGCGGCAGCTCAGGAGGTAGTTGGAAAGCTTAATAAAGTTGGAGTTGCCATAGTTGCTGTAATTGGACTAGTATTTCTTTTAGGAACAGTATTTTTGACTAATAGTTTTGGAAGTAATCTTGATAAAAAGAAGGCACAAAACTATTTTGATATGAATAAGTATTCTCAGGCATATGAGTCTGCTGTTGGGACAAATATGAAGAAAAAAGATCCTGAACAGTACCAGAAGATAGTGACTGTTATGAAGGTTCAACACTCACTTGATTCATATCAGAACTATGAAAATATAAAAAAATATCCGGAAGCTTTGGATGCACTTCTTATGGGATTAAGAAAGTATGATGCAAATAAAAAAGAGGCATATGATCTTGAGATAGAAGATAAACTCGAGAATATATATGAAAAGATACTTGACATCTTGTCAGAAGAATTTGGTGTATCAAAGTCACAAGCTTACGATATACTTGGCTTAAGCGGAAGTGATTATACAAAGAAGGTTACGGAGATTGCAAATAAATAAAAGAGAGAAATCACCGATATAATTATCGGTGATTTTTTATTGTAAATATATCAAATGATTGGAAAGGGAGAGACAAGCGTGCAGGTTACAGACAAATTGACAAAAACTCTTACTGAGGTAAAATACTTAAATGCGGATAATGTAAGCCGTTATCGCTGCATTATGCGTATTTTTTTTGAAAATTATGAAAAATTGCGGTACTGGCTTTATCAGGAAGATGTGTATGCTCAAATGAAAGAAGATCCATTTTTTTCAGATTATCGTATGGAACAGTGTCAACAGGATCTTGCCATGCTGACAGAGTGGAAAAATCTTAATACTATTCAAGATACGCGTAAAGTATCATCTATTGAGGAGTTTAAAAATAAAAAGTTTCGTTATCAGATGTCGGAATATAGTGTTGAGATTGAGAGGCTGGTTATTCGTCTTGAAAATCTGTTTATTGAAGGTTCTTCTTTGGAGCCGACTTTATTAGAACGGATACGAAAGAATATCGGACGTTTTAAGGAGATGGGCGAGCAGGATATAAATTCTGTGTATACATGGTGGAATGATCTGAATAATGATTTTGTTAGATTAAATCAGAATTATCAGGATTATATAAGGGACCTTAACAGCGTAAAAGCAGAAAAGATGATGCAGACAAAAGAATTTTTAGTATTTAAAGACAGATTGATAGAATATCTGCGCAATTTTATCAAGGGATTACAGAGAAATGTCGGTGCAATTGATGAAGAGTTGCAGTTATTAGTTCATGAGGAAAAGAAAAAGGTATTTGATAAAGTAGTTGAATATGAATTACAAATACCACGTATTGATATGGAAGTTTCAAAAGAACAGATAGAAGATCGTATAAAAGGTAAATATCAGAGCATTTATGACTGGTTTTCTTCAGAAAATGGACGAGAAAATGAGGCTGCAAAGTTATTTGATGCAACAAATGATATTATACGAAAGATTACAAGATATGCGGCTCAGATTAGTGAAAAAAATGCGATGGGTGCTAATCGTCGTGAGGAGTATCGTAAAGTAGCAGAAATGTTTATGAAATGTAATAAACTGGAAGATGCACATAAGCTATCTGCAATGGTATTTGGAATTGAGCAGCCGTTTCATCTTAAAGGTGATCTGGTAAGAAAATCTGATAGTATGAACCAGTCAGTATATGAAGATATACCATTAGATGTACGTTTAAAACCGCGTGTCCGTACATATAGGGAAAAGGCAAACAGAAGTGCGATAAGGAATATGGCGGAGGATAAACAAAGAACCAGATTAGAACTTATTGAAAGGCAGCAGGAGGAAATGACTAAGTTACGTGCATTGGAGAAAAACGGCCAGATTGATTTTGGTGAACTTCCAGTAATTGAACCTCATATTCGTGAAATTTTGTTAAAATGGATGTCGAATGCTTTGGAAGATGTTAATATGGAAGGAAGGACAGAAGAGGGAAGACAATATCATCTTGATGCAGGTAATTCAAATGAAAAATGTGTGCTTCACTGTGAGGATGGAAATATGACAATGCCGCACTTTAAGATTGTATTTGAAGAATAAGGAACAGGAGTAAAATATGGAAGAGTTAGAAGCTCTTTTAAGTAATCGATGGATTCTTAAAAGTGATAATAAGGATTTATATTATAAAGTAAGGGATGCACTTGGGGAAATTAGAAAATTTACATCTGATAAAATGGGGTGTCCTATTGTTGAAAATGCCCTGTTAGTAAAAATGGAAAAGATACCGGTGGTTGCTGAAAGTTTTATGGGGATTCAGGATTTTACCTCAAAAGAAGAGTATGTTTTTTTGTGCATTCTGTTAATGTTTTTGGAAGAAAAAGACGCACAGGAGCAGTTTGTTTTGTCTCAGTTGACAGAATATATTGCATCTAATATGACGGGAGAGCAGGTTGACTGGACATTATACACGCACCGCAGACGACTTATCAAAGTTCTTAGATATAGTGTCAGTCAGGGAATGTTAAAGATTACAGATGGAAGCGATGATGTATTTGCAGATGATGCAGAAGGTGAAGTTTTATATGAAAATACCGGTGCATCACGTTATTTTATGAGAAGCTTTTCGCATGATATTATGCAGTATACCAGACCAGAAGATTTTAGTGAGAGTGACTGGTTTGATGTAGATGAAGAAAAGGGAATTGCAAGAAGGCACCGTGTTTATAAAAGGTTGTTATTTTCACCAGGAGTATATGTTGGAAATGGTACAAAAGAGGATTTCGAATATCTAAAATATTATGGACGCAGACTGACTGATGATCTTGAGAGAAATTTTGACTGTCATGTGCATATTCATCGTGCAAGTGCGTACTTTCTTATGGGTGATGATTGCCGTATTGGTAAGGCTTTCCCAGCAAGTAATGTTATTTCTGATATTATGTTATTATGTTTTGCAGTGATCAGGGAATATATTGACAGTGGAAGATGGCATATATCTGCAGATGAATGTTGTATTGTAGATACAGTAGATTTTGAGCATATGTTAAAAGATACAAAAGAGCGCTATGGAATGGGATTTACAAAAAATTATCGTGAGATGGCAGAAGGAGAATTTGTGCATACAGTATCGGATATGATGGAAAACTGGATGTTTATAAAAAGAAGAGATGAGACACAGGATATTATGATCTATCCTATTGCAGGTAAGATACAGGGGCATTATCCAAAAGATTATTTGGGAGGAAGAGAGAATGAACAGCAGATGGCAGGCAAATAAGATTGGACTTGTTAATTTTTGGTATTATGATGAACAGGAATTTCCGTTTGCAAAGGGAAGAATGTTGCTTAGAGGATCAAACGGCTCAGGAAAATCTGTTACAATGCAGAGTGTTGTTCCGTTGTTATTAGATGGAAATGTAAGTCCGGAGCGTCTTGATCCGTTTGGTACAAGGGACCGTAAAATGGGAAATTATCTTTTAGAAGATGAGGATGAGCGTGAGGAGCGTATAGGGTACTTATATCTGGAATTTCGAAGACTTGAGAGTGATACATATCTTACAATTGGAATGGGAATGCGTGCACGCCGGGGAAAGCCTCTTGATAAATGGTATTTTTCAATCTCAGATGGACGCAGGATAGGAAAGGATTTCTTTTTATATAAGCAGACAGCTGAAAAGATCCCGCTATCAAAAAAAGAATTAGAGAACCGTATTGCGGCTGGTGGAAGTGTTTTTGACAGGCAGATAGAATATATGGAGTATGTAAATCGCCATATATTTGGATTTGAAACAATTGAAGAATACAAAGAGATGATAGATCTTTTGATACAGCTGCGTACTCCTAAATTGTCTAAGGATTTTAAGCCTTCTGTTATAAGCGAGATCTTAAGTGATTCATTGCAGCCACTTTCTGATGATGATCTTCGTCCAATGTCAGAAGCTATTGAAAATATGGACACGATGAATATGAATCTTAAAGCAAGAGAAAATGCAAGTCAGGCTGCTGGTAAGATCAGTAGAGTGTTTGACAGATATAACCGGCGTGTTCTTTATCAGAAAGCAGATAAATATAAAACAATTCTTAATAAGAAGAAGGTATTACAGAAAGAAAGGTCAGATAAAGCAGATGAACTGCAAAAGTGCAATGAAAAGGTTGATTATATTGATAAGGAATTAGAAGATATGGAAGTAAAGAATGCTTCTATGGAAAAAGAGAGGGATTCCTTAAATAAGAGTGATGCATTACACTTAAAGACAAGGGAAGCTAAGCTTACACAGGAAATACAGAACTATGAGAATACATTAAAAGAGAAGGAAGATTTTCTTAATACTAAAAAAGACAGATATCTGGAAGTTGAGAAGCGTATAAAAACAGAAGATGACAACAAATATCAGAAAGAGAAGGAAATTACAGAGTTACTTGATGAAATGCAGGAAGAGGCTGAAGCTATGTCTTTTGAGGAACATCAGTTTTTCGGGGAAGAATTGATGCAGCAATTGGAGAAAGAATATAGATTTGACACATTGAAGGGGCAGTTTTTGGAAACAAAACAGAAAATTGAAAAAGCATTTCATATTTTAGAGGAGACAGGTTTATGGGAGAGACAGGCTGATGATATGATCAGACGTCTGGAACAGGCGGGACGTGATGTGGACGCTGCACAGAAACGCCAAAAAGAGGTGGAATCATTACTTGTCCAGACACAGAATGAATGGAAGGAAGCACTGTATAGCTGGGCTGCGAACAATAAACAGCTGCTTATCGATAAAGAAGCATTAAATAGTCTTAGCAGATTCGCAGATGCATATGACGATTCAGCGGATTTTACTAAGGTAAAGGAAAATGTTTGGGAGAAATATCTGTCGTTTCAGATGGAGTTAATTAAAAAACAGGATGAACTTCAAAAAAATCTTGCAGAAAATAAGGCTGAATATGAAAAAGTAGAAAATGAGTTGAAGGAGTGGGAGAGTCAGAAAGAACTGCAGCCTGAGCACAGTGAGGCTGTTATTAGAAATAGGGAACGCCTCAGGAATATGGGGATAGATTATCAGGAATTTTATAAAGTTGTTGAATTTGGTTCAGATATGGATGAGGCTGATCAGAATCATTTAGAAGAGGCTCTTTTAAAGATGGGCATATTGGATGCTATTATTGTTGATGAGGAATATAAAGGGCAGGTGCTTTCTCTTACAGAAGGTTGTGAGGACCGTTATTTATTTGTATGTGGTGAAAGACCTGAACGAAGTTTATTGGATGCATTGGAATTAAATGATGAAGTAAATGATATTTTTTCTAACCAGAGAATTAATGGCATACTTAGTCACATTGCCTATGGCGGTTGTGCGGATAGCGTGGATGAAAAAAATATTACCAGTATGTTAAAAGTATCAGCAGATGGTACATACCAAATGGGAATACTATCTGGAACAATAACAGGGCAATATACAGCACAATTTATGGGAACCAAAGCGAGACAGAAGGCACGTCTGGCAAAGATTGAGGAGTGTAGGGCGCAGCTTGAAGTACTGCACAGTGAAGTAGTCAGCCTTGAGAGAGCGATAACAGATAACGAAGATAAACTTGAATTATTAAAACATGAATATGAAAATCTGCCTGATGACCGTGATATGAGTGAAGCATGGAAAATGGTTGAAAAGGCAGTGAAGATATGTGATGCTGCAAAGCAGGAACAGCTTAGACAGGAAGAGGAACTTCGTTTGTTAAAAGAGAAGATCCGTCAGAAAAAAGAGGAAGCATTTGCACTCGCGAAGGTGTTGTATCTGGATTGTACTTTTGCAGTATTTAAGCAGGCTGCCGAGGCTGCGGATGGTTATAAGGATCACTTGACGAGTTTAATCTCTGCTCATGAATTGTATCTGCATAGGGTGCAGATGATAGAGGATATGAGGGAACAGCTGGATAACATAGATGTGGATATGGAACAGATTCGTTATGATATAGCAATAGCCGGGCGTGAGCTTGGACAGAGAAAAGAAGAATATAATTCTGTTAAGGAACAGCTTATGTTAACAGACTATGAGCAGGTTAAGGAGAGAATGGATATCTGTGTAAAATGGATTCATGAATATCCAAAACGCAGAGGAAATTGTATAGAGGAAAAAACAAGAAATCAGGAAAAGATTAGATTTATAGAAGAACAATTAGAAAAGTATAACAAAAATCTGCAGGAATATGAAGAACAGGAACACCATCTTGAAAAATGTTATTTTGCAGAACGTGAACTTGGGTATGTGACATTTCCGGAAGAAGTAGGTGAAGAACCTGAAAAAGTTTGTGCGTATTTGGGAAATGATGTGAAAAACTTAGAATTGAATGATATTTTAAATAAGCTCAATCAGGTATATTTTGAGAACAGGGCTTTCCTGAATGATTATCAGCTTATGCAGACGGAACTGTTTAAGGAATTAGATGATGAAAAAAGTATAGATGGTTTCTTAGCTAAAAGACAGGATATAGTTGCAAGGTATAAAGGTGTGAGGATACCTTTTATACAGCTTTTGGGACATCTGGAAGAGGATATCACAGTTCTTAAAGACTTGATCAAAGCCGGTGACAGGGAACTTTTTGAAGATATCCTGGCAAATACGGTAAGTCGTAAAATACGCGGCAAGATCAATGCATCAACTACATGGGTTGCTAAAATGAATGATCTTATGAGTGGAATGAACACTTCAAGCGGTTTGAAACTCAGCCTTCGATGGAGAAGCAAAACAGCGGAAAAAGAGGAACAGCTTGACACTAAAGAACTTGTTCATCTGTTGAAGAAAGATTATCGTTTGATGAGTGAAGATGAAGCAGCAAAATTATCAGCGCATTTTAGATCCAAAGTAGAAGAAGCAAGACGAAACACGAGGGACAGTGGTGGAATGGTTTCGTTTTATCAGGTGATGAAAGAAACACTTGACTATCGAAAATGGTTTGAATTTCAGCTGTATTCACAGAAAACTGGTGAGCGTCAGAAAGAACTTACTAATAGTGTGTTTGGAACTTTTAGTGGTGGTGAGAAGGCAATGTCTATGTATGTTCCATTGTTTTCAGCTGTTGTTGCAAAATATCAGGGAGGCAGACAGGATGCACCAAGGCTTATTTCGCTTGATGAGGCATTTGCCGGAGTGGATAACAGTAATATCAGGGATATGTTTAGACTTATGACTGAATTTTCATTTGATTTTATTATAAATTCTCAGGTATTATGGGGAGATTGTGATACGCTTGATGCGCTTGCGATATACCAGTTGCAGCGACCTAAAAATGCAAAGTTTGTTACGGTTATGCCTTATTTGTGGAATGGAAAGGCAAAAGAACTGCTTGAAAATGAGGAGATGGTTGAAGTCCGAAGTACAGAATTAAGATAGGGAACATAGAACTGTAAATGTATTTACTACGGGAGTGTTTATGTAATGATGAAAGTTGGAGGTATTGATCAAAGGTGGACATGGATAAAGTTCAACAGGAAAGTGGGATTAGTGGAGACGATGAGAAGCAATGTCTTTCATATTTCAAAAGTAGTCGTGTTTGGGAGAAAATACTCAAAGGTTTTTGGAAAAAATATGAATCTTATGGAGTTTTTTCTGGTTCTATAAAATTAACACAATTGACTATAGATGAGTTGGAAGAATTAGAAGGATTTTTTGGTACAAGTTTTCATGGAAAGAAAAGTGTTACTATATCTTCAAAACGTTTTGGACGTGGACTTAAAGAAAGCCGGTTTGCATTTATGGAGCCTGAACGATTATTAGAACTGTACTTTCATAAAAAGCCAATGAGTAAAAAAGAGAGAGAAGAGGGTAGACATCGGCAGAAAGAGGCAATATTACAGAAAATCAGGTCTGAATATAAAGATACACCTGCCGATACCCTGTTTGATGAAATAAACGGAGCAGTAAAATATGATGATGTGGCAGGAATAGAGAAATGGCAGAATACATTGCGCATGGGAGCAGAGATTATAAATAATATGCCATATAGAAATGGAAAGATGATATATCTGGCGGTATTTGCGACGCAGATTATAGGAAATCCGCATGCGTTTGATAATGGCTCATCAGGAGGAAATCTGCTTAGACAGATGGTGGAGCTAGATTTAAAATACCGGGGTATTCAAGTGAAACAATCGGCAGTTTTTTCAGCATTCAGGCGTCAGAAAAGCTATTTATCTACAGGGATCATGATAGATGATGTATCTAATTATGCAATACTTTATGGAATACGTGCTATAAAAAAAGATGGCTGTTACCATGCAGGGATTGACGGGTTTATGCATGAGCAGGATATTGTACAGGTACCGCTTGCAGTTATTGCAGGGTGGCAGCAGATTGATTGTCCTGATAAAAGATTATATATTGTAGAAAATCCGTCGGTATTTTCAATTTTGTGTGAACAGAATAGAAAATTGAACAATGAATCTGGCAGATATCAGACTGCATTTATGTGTATGAATGGTCAGCCAAGATTAGCTGGTCTTATAGTGCTGGAGCTTTGTGCAAAATCAGATGTGAGTATCTATTATGCAGGGGACTTTGATCCTGAGGGATTATTGATCGCACAGAAGTTATCAACTTTTTTTGAGGGAGATTTTAATTACTGGCATATGAGCAAAGAGGAATATCTGGTATGCAGATCAGAGGAAACAATTAGTGAACGAAGGCTGAAAATGTTAGAAAAGATTACAGATGAAAGATTGCGGCCTTTAGTTGAGGAGATGAGAAAATATAGAGTTGCAGGATATCAGGAAGGGTATTTGATAGAAAAATAGTGTTATGTGCAAGTAGCAGAGCGGATTGCGAATATCTGTTTGATTGTAGCAAAAGAGTTTATGCAATCGATGTTGAATACGATAGGACGAGAGAAAAATTCTTTGTAAGAATTATGCCATTTGGACATGATAAGTTGACTTATGTTGTTCAGATTTTGAGTAGTATTGATGGTTTGATAAGTATATCAGACAGAAGAACAAAGAAAATTGATTTAGACCAGTTTGTTATGCCTACAACAGAACGTGGCAGAAATATGTCTTTGAAGCGATTCGGCTTCTGAATCTCAATGTAAATCAACTCCTAGTATAATAATGATGTAGTCAATAAGACTACTTGATCAACAAGTTTCTTTACCGGATAACAGAAGAAGG
>CAKRFY010000018.1 GCA_934320895.1 uncultured Lachnospiraceae bacterium
CTAAATTTATCATTCTTTGCAAAATTTATTTTAAATTCATCGTAATCACCATCTTTAATTTCAACTGTCATATCAAGAACACGACCGGCTATTCCTTCAAAGCTGCATTCTCTTTCTACATTTTGCCCTTTATAAACCACCTCATCCGTGTAATAATCTTTTATCTCTCTTACTGGATTTTGTACAATTCTTCCATTATTCAATTTCAATTCTCTTGGAACAGTCATCATACATGACCACTTCTGGTCATTCGGTCTTATATTGGAATCCCATGACTGCATCCATCCTATCATTACCCTTCGACCATCAGGTGTAAGCGTGGTCTGTGGCGCATAAAAATCAATTCCATCATCAAGTGCATAAACCTCACTATAATCAAATGTATGTAATTCTTTATTATAATCACCCAAAAAATATAGCGAATTATTACCATTATGAAATTCATTATCCTCGCACATATCCTGCGGAGACACCACCAATATATATTGTCCATCTATCTCGAAGAAATCAGGGCACTCCCACATTGTTCCATATCTTCCTGTATTATCTTCTGTCAACACAGAAACATAATTCCAGTCATACATATTCTCTGAATGGAACAAAACAACCTGTGGCTTACCGTCATCCGTTTTATTTCCAACAACAAGATAATACCCATCATCATCTTTCCAGACTTTAGGATCCCTGAAATGTTCACGGCTAAAATTCTGTGGCATGATTTCTCCTTTTATAACCGGATTATTTCCTATTTTCTTATAATACTTTCCATCACCTAAAGCAACACATTGATTTTGATATTCATTTCTTTCGCCATTTTCTTCTTCATGAGTTACACCTGTGTATACCAACATATGACCCTCATCGGTTTCTATAGCCGAACCAGAAAAGCATCCATCCATATCATATTCCATATCAGGCGCCAATGCGACTGGATAATATTCCCATTTTATCAAGTCACTACTGACACAATGTCCCCAATGCATAGGTCCCCATTCTTTACTATATGGATGAAACTGATAAAACAAATGTGCCCTTCCTTTATAATACGAAAAACCATTTGGATCATTTATCCATCCGATTTTCGGAGCAACATGAAATTCCGGCAATTCTTTATCATCAACCTTATTTTTTTCTATATAATCATTTGCTTTTTTTAATTTATCCATAAAAACCTCATTTCTTTTCTCTAAATTATTATCGCCTCTTCCGTCATACTATCAAAAAAGTGCATTCTGTGTGGTACAAAAACAAATTCAATCTCATCACCCACATCAGCTAACTCATATTTTGAAACTCTCGCAACTGAAGATGTCCCACCAAATTCAAAATAAAGATTGTTTTCATTACCCATAATTTCCGTATTTTCAATAAATGCTTTCTGCTTATTTTCTTTAAATACATCAAGGTTCTGGGGATCAAATTTAATGTCTTCGCCCCTTATTCCAAGAATTACCTCTTTACGATTTCTTAATCTATCAGATATTTCATCATTTATACTCATGCTGTTTCCATCAGCAAATATAATTTTATTTCCATCAACCTTAACATTGTAGAAATTCATCTGCGGTGAACCTATAAAACCTGCAACAAATTTATTGACCGGATGCTCATACAGATCCATAGGCTTTCCTATCTGCTGCACAACACCGTCTTTCATAATAACGATCCTATCTGCCATAGTCATTGCTTCAACCTGATCATGTGTTACATAGATTGTCGTACTTCCAAGATTACGATGCAGTTTACTTATTTCGTTTCTCATACTTACACGAAGTTTTGCATCAAGATTTGAAAGCGGTTCATCCATAAGAAATACTTTTTGGTCTTTTACGATAGCACGTCCCAGCGCAACTCTCTGTCTCTGACCACCTGAAAGATTTTTAGGTTTACGGTAACGATATTCAGAAAGTCCCAAAATATCAATAGCCCAATCTACTTTTCGCTTTATCTCATTTGCCGGAACCTTCATATTTTTAAGTCCATAACTTATGTTCTTTTCAACTGTCATATGCGGATACAATGCATAATTTTGAAATACCATAGATATGCCTCTGTCTCTAGGTGCTACCTCATTCATCTTTCTTCCATCGATATAAAGTTCTCCACTTGTAATTTCCTCAAATCCTGCAATCATACGCAATGTAGTTGATTTTCCACATCCAGATGGTCCTACAAATGCTATAAATTCTTTCTCATCTATTTTAAGATTAAAATCCGTTACTGCTTTTTTATTTGTATTTGCATACTGCTTGCAAACATTATTTAACTCGATAAAACTCATAATCAGCCCTCCTTAGAACCTGTAGATACAACGCCTTCAACAATCTGTTTTGAAAATAATGAATAAATTATAATAACTGGTATAGTTATCATGGTAATAACCGCTAATGTCTGTCCCATCGTTGTATTGTCATTTGATGTTATAGCATTTAATCCGATCTGTGCCGTAAGCAGATCACTTGATGTGAATACAAGTGATGGCCACAGATAATCATTCCATACATTTAAAAATGTAAATACACTCACAGTTGCAACAACACTCTTTGACATTGGTAATACCATAGTAAAAAAATATTTTACCGGACTACAGAAGTCTAACTGTGCAGCCTCATAAACATCATCCGGCAGACTTATAAATACCTGTCTGAACAAAAATATATTAAATGGATTAACTATCATAGGAAGCACATACCCTATTACTGTATTTAGCAAGCCAAGTTTTGCTATAAAAAGAAAATGTATAGTAATTATTGTTTCCATTGGAACTATCATCAAAAGCATTATGATAAGCAGCCATCTCTCCTTAAAAGGAAAATTTATCTTTGCAAGTGCATATCCTGCAAGTCCATTTACAATAATTCCAAGTATTATCAAAATAGCTGCATAAAATAGTGTATTTAACATGTAATGTATGAAGCTTGTATTTGTTAATATTGAAACATAATTATCAAAAAAATTTCCATTTAATGCAGGTGGTATAAATGCAGCAATCGAATTCATATCTTTTGTGATTGCTGCATCCGGCTTAAATGAATTAGCAATCATCCAGATAACAGGGAAAAGAAAGAATAATGACATTACTATCATAACTGCTGCAATAATCCAGTTAATTGTTTTTTGTTTTCTTGTTAGCATGTTTTTTTCCCTCCTTATCCTGAGTCAAAATAGTCTGTATAACAGTAAGTATCATAACAAAAAATGCAAATACTATCGCCATCGTAGAAGCAAGGCCTATTTCCCAGTTAACCGTACCCGTTTCATAAATATCGTATACCATTGTGTATGTAGAATGTGATGGACCGCCACCTGTCATAACCATCGGCTGAACTAACATTCTAAATGCCCCGATAGTAATCGTTATAAATACAAAAATACAAAGTGGTTTTAACTCAGGCAATGTTATATCTTTAAATTTCTGCCATCCACTGGCATGATCCATTTCCGCAGCTTCATACAATGCCGGATTTATAGCCTGTAATCCACCTAAGAATATTATCATCTGATATCCTACACCCTGCCATGCACTCATAACTGCTATAGACGGCAATGCCTGTGATGCACTATTGATAAACGGCTGTGCATTTATCCCAATATGGGCGAGAAGTGAATTTAAAATTCCCTCCGGACTGTAAATCTGGACCCATAAAGTAGATACTACTGCAAGCGACATTACAACGGGTATAAAAAATGCAACCTTAAAATATGTTTTACAATGAGTCACTTTATTTATAAGTAACGCAAGTCCTAATGCACCTAATCCCTGCAATGGAACTATTATCACAACAAATTTTACTGTATTTCCAAAGGCTTGTCTAAAATCATCATCCTTAAATACCTGAAAATAATTTTCCAGACCAACAAAGTGTGTCAGACCAGGGTTTAATGCAAAAAAGTCTGTAAAACTGAAAACAAGTGTTAATATCATTGGTATAAAAAGAAATACTGTAAGAAGTACCAATGCCGGGCCAAAAAACGCCATTCCTAATATTGATTCTGATTTTTTCTTCATTATTTATATGTATAACGCTTCAGCTTTGCGTTAATCCTTTCTACCGATTTATCCAACTGTGTCTTTGGATCTTCTCCAGTCAGAACACAATTTTCAAGTACCTGCTGAAATGATGTACTTACCTGTGGATATGCAGGTGTCTTTGGTCTTGGATGACCATATTCACTCAACTGATAATACAATTCCTTATAATTTTCATCTTTCTTAAAAACATCAATTGATTCATATGCCTTGTATGTTGATGGAAATGATTTTGACTTTTCCCACAATCTTTTTCCACTTTCAACTCCGCTCATCCATTTTACAAGTTCAGTGGCCCCCTCAAGATTTTTAGTTTTTGAAGATGCTGCAAATGCCCAGGATCCTGTAGGTGTATATTTTTCACCATTCCAATTATCCCCTGTTATATATGGTGCGACACCAAGATTTATATCTTTATAACTTGTGTAAATAGTATTTACTTCCCATGCACCATCGAACTTAAATGCTGCCCTTCCACTTTCAAACAAGTGATCGATTGGAACTTTTGACATATATCCATTTGATAACAGGCTACAAAAATAATTAATAGTTGATACATTCTCTTTTGAACTAAAAACTCCATCCGCCTTTAATCCAGTACTATCAATCAAGTTTCCACCATTCGACCAAAAAAATGGTGCATAATAATAAATTGTTGACTCTCCAACTGGAAATGTCATATCAAGTGCATAACCCTTTTTCTTATCCGTGACAGTTTTGACTTTTTCAAGCACTTTCAAAAACTCGGAAAATGTCCACGGATGATCGGCATCCGGCACTTCTACTCCTGCCTCTTTAAGAATATCCTTGTTGTAATAAAGCCCAACACTTGACTCCATCGCTCCAAGAGCATATAACTTGTTATTATATGTACCCTGCTCAATAATAGATTCAAGATACTCTGACTTTTCTTTTTCTGAAATTTCTGCCAATGGCTGTATGATTCCATTTTCTGCATACGCAGCAATATTTGGACCATCTACTGTAAGAACATCTGGAAGATCTCCCGACATAACGGATGCATTTATCTTGTCAGAATATCCTCCACCGCTGTCATTTCTCGGAATAAATTCAATGTCGGCAAAATACTTTCCATCATATGCTTTATTAAATGAATCTACTGCTTCTCTATAGCATCTTCCCTCATCAGTATCTTCAATGGAATGTACCCATATTGATAAATACTTTTCTCCTTTGTCATATCCCGAAATACTCCCGGCTTCAGGTGTGCTCTTTTGACAACCAACCGTAGTTAATACTACACAGCAAGCTGTCAATAAGGCAAGTATGCGCTTTCTCATAGCAACTTCTCCTTTCCCAATGTGCTTTAACTAAATATACTAATCTCGTTTGTGTAACCGGTTAAGTGACCGGTTACTTTATGTCACATATATTACTCTTATAATTTTTACTTGTCAAGTGATTTTGCGCAAAAAATAACCGGTTACTTAACCAGTTATTTTTTTGTTGTCTTTTATTTGTATAATTGCTATACTTAACTAATGTGATTTATAACATTATGAGTTTCGATTAAGAGAGGTTTTTAACATGGCATCTGAAAAAAAGAAAGTAACATTTAATGATATAGCAAAATATACAAATTTTTCAAAAACCACAATCTCACGATATTTTAATAATCCTGATTCTTTGACATTGAAAAATCAGGAAATAATAGCAAAAGCACTCGTAGATTTAAATTATCAGGAAAACAAACTTGCCAAGGTATTAGCAAACGGAAAAAGTGAATTTGTTGGAATACTCCTTCCGAACCTTTATTTACATTATTATTCAGAAATGCTAAATCAGCTATTGGCAACATATGAAAAATTTGGATATAAATTTATTGTTTTTGCTGGCACCGGAGCCGAAGAAACAGAACGAAAATACCTTCAGGAACTACTTTCATATAAAATTGAAGGACTTATTGTCCTCAGCCATACCATTTCCTCCAAAGAACTGGCATCTTATAATATCCCTGTGGTAACTATTGAACGCGAGGACAAATATGTCAATAGCATCAATACTGACAACTATATGGGTGCGGTACAGGCAACCAGTTTGCTGATCAAAAACAATTGCGATATCTTAATACACATAAATTCACATGTCCAAAAGGAAATCCCAGCATACATGAGAATTAAAGGATTTACAGATATATGTGAAGAACAGCATGTGAATTATAAACTTTTTCTTGAAGATCTAGGAGATACATATGATGAAACCAGAAATTATATAAAAAAGATTTTTGACACTATAAAAAAATCATATCCGGGTACGCGAAAAGGTATATTTATGGCAAATGATACCCACGCAAATATATTAATAAATATATTAATGCGCGAATATGGTCAATTTCCTGATGAATATAAAGTTGTGGGGTTTGATAATTCCCCGATTGCTTCAGAAGCCATTATTCCAATAAGTACCATAGGACAGCAGATAGATAAGATTGCATATGAAGCTATGAGTCTGCTTGTAAGCCAGATGGATGAATTAAAGAAAAGGAATCCCCAGCCACAAACAGAGATAATTCATAAAAAAATAACACCTGTCTTAATTAAAAGAGAGACAACATCTATATAATTTAATTACTATAGGAGGGCTGTCGCACGAAGCGTTATCTAAGCAATATATAGAAATATATAGATAATAAATCTATTATTAACAGCTACATATTGTATAAATCATACTCAATGCGACAGCCCCCTATTTTTTTGCTATCGTAACTATTCTTTAAGTGCCTTATCAGTTGCCTTATTACAGGTGTTTGTATATGCTTTCACTTCCTGGCTGACATTTTTTCCTGCAAACACTTTCTGTAACATTGTCCAATATGCTCAGAAACATCATTAAGTTTTACTGAATTATCCCTTATAGAAATCATAATGTTCTGCAGCGCCTGAATAAACAGATTTACACCATCCACCATCTTTCCATATTCATCAGAATATTTCTTTGGAACACGTAATGATAAACAGGCATTACTTTTACACAATATTACCGGTAAGAAACCTCCTGTGCCCCATAAATACAACGATTACCATTTACGATATATGCAATGCTGCAAACCAACACAAAAGCAAGGCAATTACCCGTTCCAAAAACTTCAATTCCTATCAGAAACGGTGCAATCACTGTATTTGTCGCACTTCCAAAGACAGCGGCATATCCAAGTGCACCGCACAAGACAGGAGAAATCCCAAATAGATTTCCAAGACAATATCCGAGTGTAGCTCCGATAGAAAATAACGGTGTGACTTCACCTCCCTGAAATCCAATTGACAATGTGAGGACTGTCAAAAGCAGTTTTATAAGCCAGTCAAAAATATAAATATCCTGTCCCGCAAATGTCTGAGATATAAGATTTGTTCCAAGTCCACAGTAACGGCCATTCCAAAGTATAAAAAGAATTATCGCAAGAGGAATCGATATAAAACCTATCCTTTTATATGGATTTTGAATCTTATCTGACATAAATGCCTTAGCCATTTTTAATAGAACCGAAAATAAACGCCCTGCAAGTCCAAAAAGCACTCCAAGAATAATAAGATAAAATAATGTCTTAGGTTCTGACAACTCAAAATTCTGTTTAAGCGGTACTTCAAATTTTTCAAGACCGAGTGCATGAGAAACTGTTGATGCTGTAAGCGCTGCTATCAGTGACGGCAAAAACGCCTGATAAAACATTGTCCCCGTTACAACGACTTCCATTGCAAAAAATACCGCCGCAAACGGCGTCTGAAACAATCCACCAAAACCTGCCGCCATACCTGCTATAAGCAGTACCTTCCCATTATCTGGAAACTTAAATCTACATGCAAACCAATGAAACAATGATGCTCCTATCTGGACTGCAACACCCTCTCTGCCCGCACTTCCACCGAAAAAATGAGTAATCCATGTTCCAAGCATCACCAACGGAACAAGCGCAAGAGAAATATCCTCTCTCTTTCCCTGTGCAGCTTCAAGCACAAGTGTCATTCCTTTTAAACTGGTCTCATTAAAATGGTGGTACATCCATATGATAAACAAACCCGCTGCCGGCAGGAAACAAAGCAATATATGTACATACCGTCCCCGAAGATCTGTAATATCAAGGAGCACACACCCAAATAAAGCATCTATGCCTCCTATGACAGCACCTAAGAATAACGCTGCAATAACATAAAAAAATGTTTCTTTCATTCCTTTTTCCGACTTTTTTAATAATGAACTTTCCATTTTTTTCTCCTTTATAAATAATTTTTTGTATTTGAACTTGTCTCATTTAAGACAAAAAATCCCATAATGTTAAATCCAAAAATCCTACACTATAACAATGAATTTTCAAATATTGTCCGCCAAGTAAACACTCTATATAATATCCCCAAATCAAAAAAGCTGATGATTTCTGCAACTATGAATATACAAAATAAATATATTTATCTTATATATTCATAATCGTAGAAGTCATCAGCTATTATAAGCAATTTAGGTTACCCAAGGGAGAACTTCATTCCCTAACTTTTGTATACTACTACAAACCTAACACAAAATCAAGACTGAAAAAAAGTAATAGCAATAGTATATTGCTAATTATAATTATTCATCTGTGTCTCTTGAAGATATTTCCTCATCGTATTGTGCTTTTGTAATCTCTCCATTAAGATACATCTTTTTTAATTCTGACTCCTGATATGTATATATTTATACTATTGCTATTACCATTATACCTGTCTGCAGATTCTAAAACCGCTCCCTTTAGTCTATTATCCACACACACTTCAAATATTTTATTTCTTCTTTTAAATAGCTGTATCTTTTTCTTTCATATCATTTTACGGTGCATAATTTTTGCACACTCCCTGTCAGTGACAAATTCTGTTACTGTGCATAAACTATATGGGCATAATATTAAAAATCAAAATGTTAATTACTTCACACCACATATTATTTAATACATTACAATTCTAGCTTATAATTTTTTCTAAGGCAATTTTTTCACAAACATTTCACAAAATCGGCAATGTAAGTATGATGTATCATTGATTTTCTGTTAAATATTTTCATTCTTTAAGTTTTCCAGAATATTATAATGCTCTTTAATTTTATAACAATATCCTGAAATTCCAAAAAGTGAAACTATAACAGCGATTACCCCCACAAAATAAACTGATACAGGTATATTTAACTGAATATGTCCAAAATATTCCGATAAAAATCTTTTTATTGCAAATGTAACCGGCAAAGATATCAATGCTGTCCAAAACAATCCTCTAATTATAATGTATATATTTTCAATAAACAGCATATGTCTGATCTGCCTATGTTCCATTCCCACGGAACATAACATTGCAATCTCTCTCCTTCTCATCTCTGCTCTTCCTTTCACGGAATTAAATAAATTCAGAAAACAAATCAAAGATGTGAATACAACAAAGCACACCGCAACTATATTGATTAATAAATTTATTATTTCTGCAACTGTTGATACTGAAAATTTGTTATTTATCATCGTAATAGTATATTTACCATTGTCAGAGGTTGAGCATGCTGCCTCTCTTAATTTTTCTGCCAATATACTATCATTATCATTGAGCTTTATATAAAACTCCCTTCCTATGCTGTTATCATTACCATCCACACTATTGCTTTTTTCGGAGGATAAAATCCTATTCATTTTTTCCGCAGTTGACGCCCTCATTATAATCCATGCATCACCACCGTGAAAAGTAAAATAATCACTTATACTTTCATTTGTAGCATATCCCGCAATCGTAAGTGGAAAATCTTGTGTTTGCTCCTTTTTTGGATTGTACAGTAAAGCCTTAAATTTATCTCCAATAGATAAACTCGTAGCATTATTTAATTCATAAAAACGATAGTGTTTTGCCTTATCATCTTCAAATTTAAAATTGTCAGTTGACATTTCAATATTCTGATAAAAAAGAACACTATCAAGAGAATTATCTCGTGCAAGCTTCATATCAGCTCCTGACTTTTCAGCTATATTCTCATAAGTCTCATTATCTACCGCATATATACTTAATCCAACCTTATTTTTAGACATATATTTTTTAAAGCTTTCAGCCGTAAATTGCTTATCGAAATATTCATTTGCTATCAGCCTGTATTTCTCCCAATATTCATCACTCATTACCGCATTATCAACTTGTATCTGAAACATTGCTGTAAACCATTCCATTGTTTTCTCAACCGAAGTATCTTTTATTATCTCATTTTTCATCGAATCGTATGCCCCACCAAAACCATTCATTTCGGAAAGCACATAATCATATCCTTTAACATTTACTTTTGACGATACATCATCTACAAGTCTGTAATGAATCAATTTACCTACAGATGATGCCCCAAAAGCTGTGATTGAGATAATAAACATAAATATAACTATTGAACGGACAACACTTTTTGTTTTTTTATTTGAATAATGTGAATTTCTGAATGCGAGCACAGACAGAATGTCACTTGTTTTTTCAAATACACCACTGATTTTTGGCAATTTTTTTATCTTCTTTGTCTGTCCTTTCATGCTTTTTATCGCAGAACTGCGTCCAACTTTAAATGCCGGATACCAGACAGAAAGAAGAACTGTAATAAAAGCTATCACCAATACAGCTGCAATATTTCTTATATTTATACAGACTGTCGCAGAAACATTGCATGTTACACAATCTCCCATCATAACTTCCAATAATTTAAGTATATATGGATTTATAATTTTCATTCCTATATATACAATACTGCTTCCTAACATAACCCCCATTGGTAATGCTATAAAAAGTAATACCAGTGCCTCATAATATACGCTACTTCTTCTCTGCTTTGCTGTTGCACCCGTTCCATACAACATTCCAAGATATTTTAATCGTTCTTCAAATGATATATTAAAAACATTATAGATTAAAATAATACTTATGATTATTATCAAACTAACAAAAAAAATCATAATAATATTGACCATAAAATTTAAACTTGTATCTGATGAATTTGCTGAAAAAACCATAACAAGATCATTTACTTCCACAGAATCCTTCTTATTTTTCATAATCTCATTAAGGTCATTCATATATTGATTATCTGATGGCAATTTATCTAAATCAAATTTTATTGATATATTTCCCTTTTCCAGATTATCCAGATTATTTTTCCTATAAGTAAGTCCGGCATAAAAACTATTATCTTTACTTTCGTAAGAAACATTATCCATAATCCCGACAATCGTATATTTCTTACTTATTCCTGTTTTTTTGTGTATTTCTTTAAAAGAATCATTAGCACTATAATAAGGAAAATCCTGTCCGACTTTAACAGTCTGCTTATATTTAACTTTTAGATTAAAATAAGGAAAATATATATTTTTACTCTCTGGATTAACCCCTTTTATATATCTCTCAAAAAAATCCGCTGAAACTTTATCACCGATTTTTACTTTTGCTCCGTCACTTATTAACTGCTTACTCACTATTATCTCAGAATCATTTTTTGGATAATGCCCTTTTTCTAAAAAAATATTCATCCACTCAAAGTTTTTTGAAGAATATCCCTTCACCTCCCAATAAGGCTTATTTTTATTGTTTGATACTTTACAATCAGTAAAACCAAACTCTGAACTTACTGCTGTCTCTTTTACATAATCAATTTTTTTTATTTTCTCATATTGCTTGCTATCCGCACCATATACTATTACATTCCATTTTCCACTCTTTACCTCAGCAACAGATGTAAGATAGGAAAAAACAGTATCTTTGCCAACAAAAATACATGTTAATAAAGCTACGATCAAAACTATTCCCGTCAGTGTAATTATCGTTCTTTTCTTATTTTTTATCATATATTTACGGGTAATCTTAAATATAATGTTTGTACTATTCATTTTATCTCTCATTTCTGCACACATTTTTTGTGCATATCAGGTTTGTGACAAGTGTGCGCAGACACAAATCTTATGTGTGAAACATTTTATTTTTCGCACTATCCTTCTAAATATAAGCCCTTTTTCATTGTTTTTACATGCCTCAAACAATACAAAAAGCAATGTATGTAACTGCTATATTTATATTTACAATGACTAATATACCACTTCAAAGTGACTCTACAGTGACATATTCAGTGACAATTTTGTCACATTAAATCTATAACAAATCTACAAATCAATGCATTTTTTTGTAAATCAGTAGATTTAAACATTGAATCCTATACCTATATATATTATTTTATGGAAATGCTATAGTATCGAACAACCAAAAAGCGACCTCACAGAAATCTGTGCGGTCGCTTTTGATATATAACCTGACAATAAATGCAAAAACATCTATTATAGAATATCCTATATTCAATTTACTTTTATGTGAAAATCAGAAATCAACCTCTGTGTCATAATAGCAGCACTTGAGAAGTTTTTCCATCTCCTCCTGTGACGGCTGACGAGGATTTGAACCCGTGCAGGCATCAAGAATAGCATTTGCTGCTATATCGTGAAGTTTCTCAAGGAATTCATCCTCAGGTACGATTCCCTCATCTGCTGGAAGTCCGCCCTCACCATAATTTTTAATACAATGAGGAATATTAAGGTCATCGTTCATCTGGCGAAGATATTTGATAAGTAAATCTACCTTTTCATCATCACTATTTCCACCTAATCCCATATAATCGGCAATCTCACCGTAGCGTTTCTTTGCTGTTTCGTCCTTGCTGTTATATTTGATAACCTTTGGAAGATACATTGCATTTGCTGCACCATGAATGATATGTCCGTTCTTGAAAGCTGCACCAGTCTTATGTGCCATAGAATGTACGATTCCAAGGAGTGCATTTGAGAATGACATACCAGCAAGACACTGTGCATCATGCATCTGATCTCTGCTCTCCATATCCTCATTATATGATTTTACAAGATGCTTCTGTATCATCTTGATAGCCCATATAGCAAGCGGGTCTGTATAATTGCAATTTGCTGTTGATACATATGCCTCGATAGCATGAGTCATGGCATCCATACCTGTATGTGCAACAAGTTTAACCGGCATTGTCTCCGCAAGTTCAGGATCTACAATGGCAACATCAGGTGTAATCTCAAAGTCCGCAATCGGATATTTGATACCTTTCTCATAATCCGTGATAATAGAAAATGCCGTAACCTCAGTAGCAGTACCCGATGTAGAAGAAATCGCACAAAAATGAGCTTTCTGTCTGAGTTTTGGAAGTCCGAATACCTTACACATATCCTCAAATGTCACATCCGGATATTCATACTTAATCCACATAGCCTTTGCCGCATCAATCGGAGAACCGCCACCCATAGCAACAATCCAGTCAGGTTTAAACTTCTGCATAACTTCCGCTCCACGCATAACAGTTTCTACTGACGGATCAGGCTCAATGCCCTCAAAAAGTTCTACTTCCATACCTGCTTCTTTAAGATAACCTATCGCTCTGTCGAGAAATCCGTTTCTTTTCATAGAACCACCGCCGACACAGACAATAGCTCTCTTTCCGTCAAAGTCCTTTAAAGCCTCCAAAGAACCCTTTCCATGATATAAATCTCTTGGTAATGTAAATCTTGCCATTATCTAAAACCCTCCTTACCGACTGCCGATATTGTAGGAAATAAGCAGCCTAAAAACATTTATCGCTGCCATGCATAACTAACTGTATGCAAGACAATCGTTTATTACCCTAATTAATATCTGTTGCAAAAATATAATCAGTTTTATATTTTGAGCAACTTCAATTTTGCTAAAGTTTTTCTCCAAACTCCTTTTCTATCTTAACACTGATAAAATTTATCGTCAATCTTTTTTAGTGATTTTATATATTTTTAATCTTTATTCCTAAAATCCATTGTATAATTTTTACAAATAAATGCATTTTTATGGAAATTTCTATCTTATTTCTGATATTATGATAGATAAGGCAATCGGAGTTTGAAAGGAGAAGTAAAATGCCATACATAACAATTGAAAGTGGAGTATTAACAGATGCACAAAAGGAACAGTTAATCAAAAGATTAACAGAAGTATCCTCTGAAATTATGAATGTACCACAAGAATTTTTTGTAACCACAATAAAAGAAATACCTGATAAAAATTTTGGTATTGGTGGTAAAACGATTGATAAAGTTAAAGCTGAATATATGCAGACACACAAATAACCCCCAATTTTTAGAACTAGAGAAATTCCAGTTTGTTAAAGCAGAATATGTATTAGTAGAAATAGAGGTAAAAGATGGTTGATAAGAATACTAGAAATTGTAATTTGGTGAAAAGAGTTGTAAGTATCATTGCTTCAATTATTGCAATAACTATTGCACAGATTATTGCTGATAAATATTTTGATGGGAGGATGGCTTTTACACTGATAATAATGGTAATAATCTTGTTGATTTTGACACCTGTAGGAATTGCTGTAGATAAAAAGATTGAAGCTTATTTTGAAAATAAAAGAGAACCTTAAGTTTAATCGAAAAATCACTTAATGATTTCTACAAATTCAGAGAAAAATATTTCATTGACTGGCAAAACGCACCTCTTATCTGTGACACATGGATGCTCATGCCTGACCTTGAAAAACTTTTAAAATCATCTTCAAATATACTTGCTTTTCAAAAGCACTTCCATATCGACAGTGTAGATAGAAATGCTGTATGGTACATGGATTGGATTTATCCCGGTTATCATGAAATCAATGATAAACTTCCGGAAAAAACGTCACTTCAGCGTGAATCAAAAAAATATTTGTTAAATGGCAATATTTTTGATGTAGCACAGGGACATATCATATAACTTCTAGTATGTTAAAGTAGAATATGTATTAGTAGAAATAGATGTAAAAGATGATTGATAAGAATACTAGAAATTGGAATTTGAGGAAAAGAAGAATGGAAGATAAAAAAATATTACTCGATAATATTAACAAAATTCATACAACTGAACTGGGAGTTGATAGAATTAAAAGAAATCTAAAAATAGATATAGTAGATGTTGTTGAGTATTGCAAAAATAAGGTGTTGGATGAAAATTGCCATATATACAAACAAGGTAAAAATTGGTATTGCGAAATTGAAAATGTCAAAATCACTATCAATTCATATAGTTATACAATTATTACAGCACATATTATTAAGTAAATTATAAGTTGAGGTGAAATTATGGCGTCAAGCAAAGAATATTTAGAGTTTATTTTAGGGCAGCTATCTGAGTTAGAAGAAATTACTTATCGAGCTATGATGGGAGAATTTATTATTTATTATCGAGGAAAGATTGTAGGTGGTATCTATGATGATAGATTACTTGTTAAACCAGTAAAAGCAGCAATTAGTTATATGCCGACAGCTTCATATGAATTACCCTATGAGGGAGCAAAAGAGATGTTGTTGGTAGATGAAGTTGATAATAAGGGATTTTTGGCAGGTTTGTTTGGTGCTATGTATGACGAACTGCTAGCTCCAAAACCGAAAAAGAAGAAATAAACAACTTCCAATTTATCAAACCAAATATGGAGGAACTATGACAAATTATAAACTCACAGTACAATACGATGGAACACGCTTTAGCGGCTGGCAGAAACAAGGCAATACAGATAATACCATTCAGGGAAAAATAGAAAATATCTTAAGTAAAATGACCGGTGAAGAAATAGAAATTCACGGTTCAGGCAGAACAGATGCAGGAGTTCATGCAATAAAGCAGATAGCAAATTTTAAAACAAATGCCACATTGTCCGAAACTGATATAAGAGATTATCTGAACAGGTATCTTCCGCTCGATATACGCATTTTAAGTGTAGAAAAAGCTGATAACCGCTTTCATGCACGACTTAATGCAAAAGGAAAACATTACAGATATACTATTGACAATGGTGAGGTGGCAAATGTTTTTGAGCGAAAGTATATGACAAGACTTACAGAAAATTATGATATAGAGGCTATGAAAAAAGCTGCCGTATATCTTATCGGTGAACATGATTTTAAAAGCTTTTGCGATAATAAACGCATGAAGAAATCCACAATAAGAACCATTTCTGATATCTCTATCAACAATTCTGACGGGATAATAACAATTGATTTTTACGGAAACGGTTTTCTATATCATATGGTGCGCATCCTTACAGGAACTCTGCTTATGGTTGGAACTCATGAATTTTCATGTGATGATATTCCGGCTATAATAGAAAAAAAATCCCGTGATGCAGCCGGATTTACGGCTCCACCACAGGGACTTTCTTTAGTTGGGGTGGATTATTGATTTTTCTTCACAATCGCATCAAGTATAGCTGCTGCCACATCCTCTTTGCTCATCTGCGGCAGCTTTCTGACCTCATCTTTCGTGATGAGTGTCACTATATTTGTGTCTGTTCCAAAACCTGCTCCTGCTACTTTGAGGTTGTTGGCTACTATCATATCTACATTTTTCTTTTCAAGTTTCTTTTTGGAGTTTTCCAACATATTTTGTGTTTCCATCGAAAATCCACAGATAAACTGATTTTCTTTTTTGTTTTCTCCAAGTGTTTTTAATATGTCTTTTGTCCGCTTGAGCGGTATTGAAATTTCACAGCCGTCTTTTTTCTTTATCTTTTCATCGGCTGGATTTTCAGGTGTGTAATCGGCTACCGCCGCTGCTTTTATGATAATATCCTGTTTGTCTGCTCTTTTTGTGACTTCCTCATACATTTGGGCAGCACTTTCTATCTGTACTGTTTCTACAAAGCGTGGTGGCAAAAGATTTACAGGTCCGCTTACAAGCGTTACTTTCGCTCCTCGTCTTGCGGCTACTTTTGCTACTGCATAACCCATTTTTCCGGTTGAATGATTTGATATAAATCTTACGGGATCTATTGCTTCCATTGTAGGTCCTGCTGTCACAAGTACATTTTTTCCTGTTAAATCTTTTTCATATAATATTTCCTGAAGGATAAAATCAAGAAGAGTGTCTTCTGACGGCATTTTTCCTGCGCCTACATCTTTACATGCAAGAAGTCCTACATCAGGCTCGATAACCTGCATACCAAATCGTTTTAATTTGGCTATATTATCCTGAACTATCGGATTTTCATACATATTTGTATTCATTGCAGGTGAAATTATTTTCTTGCATTTGCAAGCCATAACAGTTGTTGTCAGCATATCATCTGCTATTCCATTTGCAAGTTTTCCAATAACATTTGCTGAAGCTGGAGCTATAAGCACAACATCTGCTTTTTTTGCAAGTGATACATGCTCAACATTAAACTGAAAATTTCTGTCAAATGTATCTATAAGGCATTTATTTCCCGTAAGCGTTTCAAATGTAATCGGATTTATAAAATTAGTTGCATTTTGTGTCATCAAAACATGAATGTCCGCATGAAGTTTTGACAACATACTTGCAAGATTTGCAATCTTATAAGCCGCAATACTTCCTGTTACGCCTAAAACAACCGTCTTTCCCTTTAACATAACTTTATCCTCATTTCCGGCTGCTGTTCACATCTTAGATGCGTCCAGCAACAATTTCCGCACTATTAAACAATAACTTTTTACTTATTTTGGTTACAGCCTTGTGTATTGTATCATTGATATTTCACCAAATAATTACTTTACTGCTTCCTGTGTAAGTGTACCATATTTTTCGTAAGATGATATTTTGGCTATCTTATTTTCATCATCTACAAATACAACCTTTGGTTTATGTTCTTTAACTTCCTCAGGTGACATCTGACAATAGCACATGATAATAACATGGTCACCAACCTGAACCTGTCTTGCTGCTGCACCGTTTAAACATATCATTCCGCTTCCCGGCTCACCTGCTATCGTATATGTCTCAAATCTGTTTCCATTCTCAACATCCACTATCTGCACAAGCTCATATTCATATATTCCTGCCGCCTCCATAAGTTCAGGATCAACGGTAATACTTCCTACATAATTTAACTCGGCCTGTTTAACTACTGCTCTGTGAATCTTGCCTTTAAGCATTGTAACTGTCATATTTATCTCCATTTCCAAACAGACACAACTCAATACTTCACAAAAGATGTGTTAAAACAAGATGTGCCTATCATACATAATTATTTGTTTCTTACTCAACGATGAAATTGTCAATAAGTCTTGTCTTTCCAATGTATACAGCTATAGCTGTAAGTATAGGCCCGTCAATTTTTTCTACAGGCTCAAGTGTATTCCAATCAACAACCTCAACATAATCAATCTTTGCAAGAGGTTCTTTCTCTATTATATCAGTAATTGTTTTCTTTACTTTTGCCGCATCTTTCTCACCATCATCAACAAGTTTTTTGCCCTCTTTTAATGAACGGCTGAGTACAAGTGCTGCCTTACGCTCATCTTCACTAAGATAAGTGTTTCTTGAACTCTTTGCAAGACCATCTTCCTCACGGATAATAGGACATCCCACGATCTCAATACCAAAACTAAGGTCATTTACCATATGTCTGATAACCGCAAGCTGCTGTGCATCCTTCTGTCCAAAATAAGCCCTGTCAGGAGTTACAATATTAAATAATTTTGCAACAACAGTACAAACACCACGGAAATGAATAGGTCTTGTCTTTCCACAAAGACCACCTGTAAGTGTGTTCATATCAACAAATGATGAAAAGTTATCATCATACATTTCCTCTGATTCAGGATGGAATATAAGAGCTGCACCCGCTTTCTCACAAAGAGCTGCATCTCTGTCCATATCTCTTGGATAGCTTTCTAAATCTTCTGTAGGACCAAACTGCATAGGATTTACAAAAACACTGACAACAACTTTGTCATTCTGTTCAACTGCTTTGTCTATAAGGCTCTTATGACCTTCATGAAGATAACCCATGGTAGGCACAAGACCAACCGTAAGACCTTCCTTTCTCCACTCTCTAACCTGTTCTCTGACTCTCTTAATACTACCTGTAATTTCCATTGTTTTCGCTCCAATCTATAATAATTAAAAATGAATGTTCTAACTCTGTTCATTCCACTTTTTATGTCCATTGAAATTAATACAACTTTTCCAAAACATCCTCATCAATCTTAAATGTATGTTCCTGTGCCGGATATGTACCTGCCGAAACCTCACTGATATAGTCCTTAAATGCCTGCTTCATCACATCACCCACATTTGCAAATTTCTTGACAAACTTAGGTACATAATCAGAAAACATTCCAAGCATATCCTGATAAACAAGTATCTGTCCGTCACAACCTGCTCCTGCACCGATTCCGATAGTAGGAATATCAAGTTTTTCCGTAACAATCTTTGCGAGTTTTTCAGGAATACATTCTAATACAACAGCAAACGCTCCTGCCTCCTGTACTGCAAGCGCATCCTCGATAAGTTTCTTTGCTGCTTCCTCTGTTTTTCCCTGAACTCTGTTGCCGCCAAATGCATTTACAGACTGTGGTGTAAGTCCAAGATGAGCCATAACAGGAATTCCTGCTTCCGTTATTGCCTTTATCTGAGGACATACACTTGCTCCACCTTCAAGTTTAACTGCTCCTGCGCGTCCTTCTTTCATAAGGCGGCCTGCATTGATAAGTGCATCTCTTGTTCCCGTCTGGTATGACATAAACGGCATATCTATAACAACCATAGTATCACTTGTTCCTCTGGCAACTGCTGCCCCATGATGTATCATATCTTCAACAGTAACAGAAATCGTATCTTCATAACCAAGCATTGTATTTCCGAGAGAGTCTCCGACAAGAATAGCATTTATTCCTGCTTCCTCCATAAGTCTTGCTGTTGAGTAATCATAGGCTGTAAGCATTGTAAGCTTTTCACCTTTTTCCTTTGCCATCTGAAACGTTCTTACTGTGTTTTTCATAATTTAATTCCTTTCCGAATACCTGCCTTTTGTGGTCAGGTTTCTTTGCATTGACAGATTACATAATCTCTCTTAATTCACTGTAATCCCTGTCGGGATTTTTTTCCTCAGACATTTTAACAAGTCTCTTTCCCACACTTTTATATATCTCAAGTGCGTCCGTGCCCTCAAGTGCTTCAAGATGTTTTTTAACAGTTCCTGTATCATTCCTTATAACAGGGCCTGTGAGTGCATCTAAAGTTCCATTTTCAATCACGGATTTAACATTTCCCATTGTCAATGGACCTAAAAGAGAAACTGCATCTTCGTCGGTAAATCCACAGTCTTTTAAAAGTCCAAGTGCAACATCAAAAATTCCCACAACATAATTGCTTGCAAATGCCGCCGCCGCATGATATTTCACTTTATCAGAAGCCTTTAACATAAAAATCTTATGATGTAATTCATCTCCAAAAAGCTCCTGCATCACCTTTACCGCTTTACTGCTTCCCTCCATTGTGAGCCTTGCCGTATTTAATTGTCTATATGATGTAAATTTGTCGCTGAACGCATACATAGGATGAATAGAAATCTTTTCTGCCTTTGTTTCCTCTATTCCTGAAAATATATCAGATGATAATGAACCGCTAAAATGACATATGATTTTTTGTTGCAGATTATAATTTTTAATCTGCTCCCATACTTTTAAAATAATATCGTCAGGTGTTGTTATACATATAACATCACATTCATTCACCAGTTCTTCCGGTGAAGCATATGCTTTTGAATTTGTAAAAGTCGCTGCAATGTCAACGCTTTTGCTTGTTCTGCTATAATAACCTTTAATCTTTGCAATGCTGCTGTTTTCACACAGATACTTTCCCATGCTGCAACCGACAGCTCCTGCTCCTATAAAACCTATATTTATATTACCACCTCCACATTTATCACCATTCACAATTATGGCATATCAGCTCTTACAGCCGGTGCCAATTTATAAATGACAGTAATCTGTATTTTGCAGAGGTCACATTATCCCTGATGCAGTTTCATCTCATTCTATATCCGAATACCGCTCGCAAATGAGATAATAGCACAATCTAAGGTGCATTGCAAGTGTGAATGGAGTTTTCACAGATACCTGATTTCCACAAGTTTTAGTCCCTTAGCCGGTGCTGTCGGTCCTGCTTCTTTTCTGTCAGCGGATTTTATTATACCTTCCATCTGCTCCGGTGCTATATTTCCTTTTCCAACTTCAAGAAGTGTTCCGGCGATTATGCGTACCATATTGTAGAGGAAACCGTTTCCATTCACCCTTATTTTTATCAGTCTGTTATTTTCCTGTTCTTCACCAGCCTTAATATTTGCCAATCTGTTATTTTCCTGTTCTTCATCAACTTTAATATTTACCAGCCTGTTATTTTCCTGTTCTTCATCAGCCTTAATATTTACATCAGCCGATATTTTTTCACATTCCGTTTTCTTCACTGCATGATTTTCTCTCTGAACTCCACCAAGTTCCATGCACTCAACTTCCAAACTGTATATTGTCCTTACCGTTGTTTTTACCTGTGCTCCCGCCGAACAAAATCCTGCAAAGTCATGTTCTCCTATAAACGCTTTGCACGCTTTTTTCATAGCTTCAATATCGAGGTTTCCATAGTCAAAATGTGCCGTGTTTCTGTATTCGGGCAATGGAAATCTTCTATTTAATATGGTATATTCATATGTTTTTCTGCACTCCTGATAACGGGGATGAAAATCTCTATCTACTTCCTCTGATTTCTGTATTATTATGTCCTCAGGAAGCCGCTGGTTTAAAGCATAAGAAAATTTTTCTCCAGGGATACGGCTCTCTGTATCAAATACGGCTACATTACCAAGTGCATGAACTCCCGCATCCGTCCTGCTCGCCCCTATAACCTCTATCTGTTCCCCTGTAAGTTCAGATATTGCCTTATTTAATTCGCCCTCTATCGTATCAGCATTTGGCTGAACCTGCCATCCATGATAATTTGTGCCATCATAAGCAACTGTTAATTTTATTCGTTTCATTTATATTCCTCGTCTTTAATCATTTTTCATCAATTCCTAACAAAACTCAATCTTCCTAACAACTTTAATTTAAAAATTATCATTAAAACAAATCATCCATTGTTACCACCGACTGTACTTCCTGTGAATATGAATTTTCAACAAGCCCATATGTTGTAATAAGAGTTGGATATATGGCATATTTTGTCCCAGAAACAGTAATCAGATCACTTATTTTATTTCTGATATTTCTATCAACTTTTTCTGTTATCGTGTATTCGGATTGTGAATATTTCATTTCGCACAAATTTATAACCTGATCTTTTCTCACTATCAGCATATCTATCTGAGAGCCAAACACTCCATTATCCAAATCAGCCTTACAATACCATGAATTAACCTCAGTAAGCACCCCTGAAATTCCTAATTTAACTTTTATCTGTTCAATATGCTCCATGCATACCCGCTCAAATGCCAATCCCATCCATGTGTTCACCAGCGGAGTATTAATCTGATTTGTCCAAAAATGTTCATCCGTAGGTTGAGATTTCAAAAACTTGAAATAAAACAATGTGAAACAATCCATTAATTGATATACGGCATTTTTCTTTTTCATTCCAAATGCGTAATATTTTCGGATAAAACCGCAGCTTTCAAGTTCTTCAAGTTTTGTAGTCAAATCTCCTGAATTAGGAATTTTAGCAGTATTTATAATCTCTTCTCTTGTCATTCCCACTTTTTTTGTTCCCAGAGCCTCTATTATCTTTACATAATTTTCCGGTTTTTTAAACACAGAAGCATACAGATACTTAAACTCGTCTCTAAGAGGTGCATCCTTCTCAAACAATATCCGGTCAATATTTTGCGACAGACTTAGCCCTTTTTTTAAAAATCCCCAATAATACGGCACTCCACCAAATATCATATAATATTGTAATATCTGATTTCTATTGAAAGCCAAACCGGAATTTTTTACATACTCCTCACATTCTCCAAGACAAAAAGTCCGCAAATGTATCTGTTCCGTAAGCCTGTTGTATAATCCGCCTTTATTATGAACAACTTTTGAAAGCATCCATGATGTTGCAGACGCACATACAATAAGCACTATATCCTTTCTGGCTGACGCAAATCCATTCCAAAAATTTTCAAGTGCAACCATCAGATCACATTTGGGAGTATCCATCCACGATAACTCATCAATAAAAATTATCTTTTTCTTTTCACTTGACTTCCTAATCAGATCCTTTAAATATTCAAAAGCTTCAAGCCAGTTTTTTGGCTGTTTTTTCACTTCATAACCTGCATCCTTTAAAGATGAAACAAATGCAAATATCTGTCCTTTCATTCCACCATCTGACAAACCTGCGTGCTGAAATGCAAACCTATAATCAAAAGCTTCGCGTATCAAAAAAGTCTTTCCGACACGCCTGCGTCCATAAATTGCTAAAAAATGAGAACTGTCATCATTTTGTATTTCATGTAATAACTGCAATTCCTTTTTTCTTCCTATAAACATACCACATATCACCTCCGCAGAAAAATCTTACTGCAAACTGTACTTCCAGTAGCAGCAAACATATATTGCAACTTTATAATCCGCTTAATCTTATTATTTTATGTACTTTAAGAAAAGTATAACAACATTTTAATCTGAAAGCAACCGAGAAACTCAGATATACTCTACTTAATCTCATCACTTTATGTACTTTAAGTAAAGTATAATAGGATTTAATCTTAAAAGTAACAAAAAATGAAGTTATATTATACTTAATCTATTGTTTTCAACAAGATTAAGTATAATATAACCGTCAATTCAGCCATACAAATATTCGCAATCCACTCTGCCATTTACTCATAACGCATAATTTTTAGCGTCCGTATATCACATCCCCCTACCACCATTTATCAAATGCGTCCTTTGGCATATGTGAAAACACCATATCAGCTCCAGCCATGCACATTGCAAAGAAAACTATCATTATCAATATGACAACCGCCGCAAAATCATATGTGCCCGATTTTTCAGGGGCAAAAAAACTGTAATATAATATCTCACCGCCAAGAACAATAAGTATCAAAGGCCAGAGATGAAATATAAGCATATAGTTTAGTACACCGCCAAATATATGTATCAGAAACAATATTCCAAATACCACGAGTGAAATTCCTAATGTAATCGTACCTATTCTGCGCTGTCTCATTTGTCATCTCTCCCCTCAAAATACTTTTCATTTTCATCAAATTCTATTTCCTGCTTTTTTCCGGCTATCATTCTGAGTCCGACAGCTATTATAACAAACGCAACAATAAACTGTGGTATATAATGAAGTAAAAATTGGTTTACTTCATATGATATATATATTCCCATTCCTGCAAGTGCCGAAACAACACTGTTGCACAACATATATATGCCAAAACATATTAAAACTATTGCTAAAATCTTTCTTCCTTTACCCTTTGGCAGCTTTGACAGACAATCTAGGTTATCTCCCCAGATATAAGCATCTTCAAGCATTGCAAATTCTTCATCAGGCATTGAGTTTTTATTCATAGCATCAAAAAATGCATAGAACCATACAATTATTGCACCAAGTGAAAGTACGCTAAGATACAGCCAGTGCGAAACAATAAAAATCCCCAAAAATACTGTCATAAGGCTGACGCCCTGTTTAAAAAATCCCAAAAACATCTGTCCCGCTCCCGGCATACACGAAAAACAGAATGTCAAAAACTTATTTCTTTTATGTGTCATAATAATCCTCACTTCTACACACTTTTTGCATATCAGATTTATGTCAAGTGTGCGCAGACACAAATCTTGTGTATGAAAAAAATTATTTTTCACACTATCCTCCATACTATCTTTTAATCCGCAAAAAACTCCGCAGACTATTAAAAACCCTATTTATACTAAAACTTTCTCTCCCACTGTTTTCCCTATTTTTTTCTATAAATTTTTTCCTGTCTTTCTCCTGCTTTTTTTTCATTTCTGACTGTTTTTTATCATACTTTGACTTCTCTGCCATAACACTCTTTTTAGTATCACCTATCCCAAGCCCTGTATTTGCATTTTGCCCGACTTGTTCAATTATCGGCACCGTCTCTGCCGGATTTCTTAAATATGAACCATTTGAAAAACTAACGGTAACTAAAATGCCGAGTGCCATGCACATCCCAAGTGCTACTCTTGTGCAATACCCGTAATATTCTTTTCGCCTGTCATGCCATGCCGGTATTTTCTCTGCTTTCTCCAAAATCCCAGCCGTAACCCCACGCGGCAGCTTTATCATCTCTGTTTCAGGTATTCCTGTTGCAAACCTGCCTGCACAATATTCACATTTTGCAATATGGGTGAGCATATTTATTTCTTCGTACTGCTCCATATCATGCATATAATATTTTTTAATCTGCTCATCGGTTATATGTGCCATAATAAACCTCCTTTCCAACTACACGGCTCATCGCTATTATTCATGCCTTTTTTCCAATTTTTTCTGAAGCATCTTTTTCGCCCTTAAAATCTGTGTCTGTATTGTTTTAAGCTTGACACCTCGATTTTTTGAAATCTCTTTCGCCGTTTTGTCGCAGCAATAAAATTCATAGGCAACCTCATCATAGGGAGGTTTAAGAGTACGGCAGGCATTGCTGAGCTCCTCGTTTATTTCCTTTTCCAAAAAAGACTCCTCAAGAGATGAAACCGTACCGACATTACTTTCTAATATGCCATCTTCAGTCGGCATCTCTTTTCGTCTTTTTGATTTGAGAAAATCAAGACATTTGTTTGTGGCTATTTTCGTCAAAAAAGCCTTTTCATTCTGACCGTCAAACCGGTCAAGCACTTTATAATATGTAAGAAATGTTTCCTGTGTCATATCCTGTGCATCAAAATAATCTCCCAACATACGGTAACAGATTGAAAATATAAGTTTTTCATATTGTTCCATAGCTTTTTCAAGCTGTACCATATGTCTGGTACTGTCCGCCAAGTCTCATCACCTCCCATTTTTCCCTTTTCATTATACTTAAACGAATGAAATTTACAAAAGTCTTCAAAAAAATGCAAAAAAATATACAGAATTAAATTTTTTCAATTCTGTATATTTTCAATATTATTTTCCCAGGAAAATTATTTTCTTATTAGACCATATATAATTATTTTCATACTCAAGTTCTATATCTTTCATTTTAGCTTCTTTTGGAACTTCATATGTAATACTGCCGCTTATCTCTCGTCCCCCTGAAACTTCCTGCAACAAAAAGCTTTCATCTGAACCATCAAGATATTCCTGATCATATTTTTTGTTATTCACATAACAGCCAAAAGACCCCGGATAACTGTCTGAGTTTCCTGTATTTTTAAATGTAAAATAAAATTTAACATATTTATAACCATCTTTTGGCTGTATAAACTGATTGTTTGATTTGTATTTCTCCGCACCCGTATATGCAATCTCAAAATTCCCAAACTCTACCACATCACCGGGATGAAAACTGTTATCATCCGTTTTGCCATTGTTTTTACTGCTTTTATTACTTTTTTTCTTATTGCTTTTTTTGTCTTTTGAACCGCTTTTATTCTTCTTTTTATCTTTAGATGTACTTCCTGAACTTTCAGTTACACTTCCTACTTTTTTAGACTCATTTTTCGTATCATCATTCCCGGAATTTGATGCCGCTGCAATTATAAACACCGCTATAACTACAATAACTATCCACTTGCCTTTGTTGTGGTCAAGCTTTTTTGTAACAGTTCAGCCCAAAAAAGATAAGTCAATAATACATGAGCTTGCTCAATGTATTATTGACTTGTTTTTTGGGGCTGAATAGCCTTTCATTTATGAAATGAAGTAAACACAAGCTGCATAGCAGCGACTGACAGCTTGCTGGCAGGTTTACGAATGTAATAAATGAGAGGCTGAACTGTTACTAATTTTCTGTTCAATCTTAATACATATATAGCGAAATATAGATTTACTTAAATGAATATGAAACCGACTCGTTTCCTGCCAAATCTGAAACTACACAGTCTCCTTTAATTGTATATGATTTGATTATTTTTCCATTTTTTGATATTTTCTTGCCGTTTACTTCATCTATTCCTGATTTGTCCGTTATTTTGCAAGTTATCTTTTTTCCTTTTCTAGTGACTTTTATCTTAGGTGCTTTTGTATCTTTCCAAACCTTAAGAATAGATTTATGACCATGTTTATCTGTAATCGACAAGGTATGCTTACCCTCCGGAATTTTTAATTTCGATGCCGTCTTAAATTCCATATTTAATTCAGCCGCCGTCTTTTTTCCGAAGTCCTCCCATGATACATTATCATTTTCTGCCGGCTTTCTTACCTTATCTAATTTGTAAGATTTCTTGCCGTCAAGCACTATCTTATCTACAGAGCCGGTATTATCAAGCACCTCATAACTTATGCACTTACCAAATTTATTAACATTACCTATCATTACATATCCTGTAAGTGGTCTTTGCTTTCCAGACCCTGAACCATAAACTGAATATGACACCGGATTATATCCTGAAGTCTCTGCATATTTTTCCCTAAATGATAACACCTCTCCGGTCTTTTTATAAAATGCTGTATCTTTGATAAGATAATCCGTCTTTACTCCCGTTTTATAATATGGTGTCTTTACTTTTGCTGCATGGCTTACTTCCCCACATAACATACTTGTCATCAAACCTGCTGCAACTGCCATTGTCATAATTTTTTCAATCTGTCTTTTCATAAGCGTCAGCTCCTTTCTAAAATTAAGCGGACATTTGCAATCCACTCTGCTGCCTGATAGTGTTAAAATTACACCACTTTACAACTTTTTTCAAAAAAACAAATCGTACAGGACTTTCAGTGGTATAATGAGTTTGCACAAAACATTAAGAAAGAAAGTGACCCTGTACGACAAAAATATTATACAACGAAAACACACTAATTGGTAGACTTAATCAATATTTTTTTATTTATTTTGAAACTTTTTCTGCACCTACCGCAGATACGCTGTTTTTACTTGTACTTTCAATACTGACTTTGGAATCAGTTCATTCAATAAGATTCCTGTATCAGCATTTTTTATCTGGAATAACCAGGAAATCTTTAAATGCTTTTTATCACGCCTGTTCTTATGCTAAGGCTGACTATTCCAGGTTTATGAATGTAACAGTACGGATTGCTTTACACCTGATTCCAGATTTGTTGAAAACACAGCCAGTATTCCTCTGTATAGATGATACTATGGTTGCAAAATTTGGCACGAAATTTGAAAATGCGTCAAAGCTTTTTGACCATGCTGCCCACAATGGCTCCAATTACTTAAATGGGCACTGTTTTGTAAGCCTGATGCTTTGCGTACCAGTATGGAAACATAACAAGATTTCTTATCTTGCTGTGCCTTTAGGTTATAGGATGTGGCAGAAAAAAGAATCAAAACTGCAGCTTGCTGCATCTATGGTTCGTCAGGTTATGCCTGAATTTTCACAAAAGAAAAATGTCATAATCCTTTGTGACAGCTGGTATATGAAAAAGAATCTTGTTTCCATTGTTGACGAATACCCTAATCTCGACTTGATCGGTAATGTAAGGTCAGATTCTGTTATTTATGATCTGGCACCGGCACCTACAGGTAAAAAGGGACGACCTGCAAAACATGGACAAAGACTCTCCATAGATGAAGATTTTGTACTGTCAGATGAAAAGATTGGTGATTATTATACGGGTGTACGCCGTGTACTTACAAATCTTTTCGGAGCCAGAGAAGTCCTCGCATATGTCACATCAGCCGTAAAAGATAGCGGTGCGAAACGCTTGTTTTTCAGTACGATTTCTCCTGAACAGCTGGAGATTTTCTGTGCATGGCATGAAAAAGCTCCATTGAATCAGACTGGCAGTGATTGGATGCAGTATATACCATTATTTTTATATTCATTCCGCTGGAATATCGAAGTCAGTTATTATGAGCAGAAAACATTCTGGTCTTTATGCAGTTATATGGTACGAAGCTGCAAAGGAATCGAAATGATGGTAAATCTTATCAACATCAGTTATTGTGCAATGAAACTGCTGCCTTATGTCGACAAAGAATTTGCTGACTATAAAGATAAAAGTGTGCAGGGATTTCGTTTTGTCTTAAGTAAAGGCATCCGTGAGCAGATATTTTTTGCCAGTTTCGTACAAAATATCGAAACCCAAATAAAATCAATATCCTTGATAAAAGCCATAAAACAAGCATTTAAGAAACATGGGTATCATTTATAAAGTTGTAAAGTGGTGTTTCACTTATAAAGACAGATATTTTTCTTATTTGTTGCAAAAAATTCAAAATTAATTTAAATTTATTTTTTTATCTTCCCTCAACGCACAGCAAGGCCACATATACTTTTTACGTGTATATACAGCCTTGCGTCCATTTTTTATTTTTTAATTTCTAAAAATTATTCCACCGCTTTATCTTCATCCGCCTTATACTCAAAGAAATCAAAGTCCGCATAATGCTTATGCTTTACTCTGTCGGCACAGGTGATACCGACCATTGTTCCAGTAAATTCACCGTACTTGCAATACTCATCTGAGAATTTTGTTGTATCAAACGGTATTCCTATCTTATTATAATCTTTTCCGTTATAGCTCCAGAAGAACTGTGAATGTTTTCCTCTTATTTCAAGTCTGAAGTAGATAGGTACATCATCTACTGCAAGCCTTGTGTTGACAAACTCTGTTTTTTCTCCGTTTTCAAGTGCGATTATTGAGATTGCACTCTGTCCGAGTGTTTCACTGTAATATTTGCGGAGATTTATATAATTCATGTTATCATAATAAATTATAAGTCCTGCTGAGTGCTGGTGTACTTCCGGTACAAATTCCATCTTTGTTGTAACAGTGGCATACACGCTTGTAAGTTTTCTTGCAAGTATGCTTACTTTGTTTAAAGATGCTCTCGATTCCTGTCCACGCAAACGGACATAACCTTTTCTTGCTGTTACATCTGCAAAACTCTGTGGCATTATTCTCGGTGCATAATAGAAATTGCCGAGTGTTTCATCGTCAAAGTCATCAAAATCAGGTATCTGTTTTACTGGATATTCAGGCAACTTACTTTCCTCACAATACTCTTTTGCAATATTGCTGCCATCTGCCATGCGAAGCCAACCGTCCTCTGTCCATTTCATCTTCTGGATTGCCGTTTCACGACCAAGAGTACAGCGAAGTTCCGGTCTAAACGGTCTTGAACAAAGATGCACAAGATATACCTCGCCAAGCTGTGTCTCAACATAACTTCCATGCCCGGCTTTCTGCAATACCACATCAGGGTTGAAGTATTTTGGCTTCAAATGGTCGGGGTCATGCCTCTCATTTGATACGAGCGGATTTGATGTAACTATTGGATTCATAGGATCACCTTCATATGGTCCCCACACATTTTTTGAGCGTCCCATTGTTACACAGTGGTTATATCCTGTACCGCCCTCCGCACACATAATATAATAATAGCCGTTTCTCTTTGTAAGATGAGGTGCTTCGATACATCCTCTGTCCGTACCTCCACGCCAGATGCGTTTTGGATAACCGATTATCTCCTTCTTTTCCGGATCATACTCAGAGATTGCGATAACGCCCGGTTTTTCGTAGCCCTCTCTCGTCTCCCAGTCAAGTGAAACAATATATTTTCTTCCGTCATCATCGTGAAGTATTGAGGCATCAAATCCTGATGAATGTAAATATACCGGCTCACTCCATGGTCCTCTTATGTCCTTTGCCGTAATAACAAAATTATCTACATCAAAATATCTTGCATTCATTGAATTCATGACACCATATACAACATAGAACATATCTTCCTGCTCGCAATATGTAAGACATGGTGCCCATATTCCCTTTGCTGAAGGAAGTTTTTTAAGGTCAGGATTGGTATCATCTGTGAGAACATGTGTGTAAAGTTCCCAGTTTTTCATATCTTTTGAATGATAAACCGGTATTCCCGGAAACCACTCAAATGTTGATACTGCAATATAATAATCATCACCTTTACGGCAGATACATGGATCAGGGTTAAAACCCTTTAATATTGGATTTTTAAGCATTTTTATTCGCTCCTTCCTTTTCAAGTGCTTCAACGATTCCATCATACTCTTTATCAAGTTTGTAGAACCACATTACAACAACCTGTCCTATACAAAGGATTGCAGGAATCCAGATAAATGTGATTTCTGAACCTGTGCCTGCTCCTGCTGCACCGATAACCCAGCCAAGAATTGCAGAACCAAGTCCGTTTCCTACCTTGAAACCAAAACTTGAAGCAGAATTTATAAGTCCCTCCGTACGGTAACCTGTTTTCCACTCACCATACTCGATAGTGTCAGATACGATTGCGAACATACATGATGAAATTCCTGCATTTCCAACACCTTTAAGTACACATGCAGTTATAATTCCTGCCATGTTTGTTCCGACAAAGCCAAACATTGCAAAACCAAGTCCGTAAATAACAGCTCCGATGATGAGCATATTTCTCTTACCGATTTTCTTAATAATAAATGCAGTAAAGAACATCACACCTATCTGAACAAGGTTTGCAACAAGGTTCATTGTTCCGACCATGTCACTGTTATGGAGTATATTTTTTGCATAATATACTGCTGCCCCACCATTTAATGAATAATTGATAAAGATAAATACAAGTGTTATTGTTATCATTATCCAATATTTATTCTGGAACAATAAACCGATTCCCTTTACAAATGGAACTTTTTCCTGTTTTGTATCTTTTGCAGGAACTACGCGCTCTTTTGTTCCCGTAAATGTTATCATAAATACGATTACTGCCAAAATTCCAAATACTGCAAATGTCTTTGTCCATGCTGAAAGATTATTCCCGAAAAATTCAACTAAAGGAAGTGTAAGATTTGTTATTATCAATGTTCCTGTTGTTGCCAATATCATACGGAAAATGCTAAGCACTGAACGTTCATATTGATCCTGTGTAATCAGTGAATTAAGCGTTGCGTATGGTACATTTATAGCTGTATATATAACAGAAGAAACTAAGTTATAAGTTATAAAAATATACGCAAGCTTTGCTGAATTGCCAAGACCTGATGGAACTGAAAACAGTAGGATTCCTGCCAGTGCAAATGGGATAGCCATACGAAGTATCCACGGCCTGCACTTTCCAAATCTTGATTTTGTCCTGTCAACGATAATTCCCATTATCAGATCCGTAATACCATCAAACACTCTTGATAAAAGCATTATCGTACCGATAACGCCTGCACTTACATGAACATAATCTGTGTAATAAAATAAAAGAAATGATGACATTGCCGAGTAGATAATATTACAGCCTAAATCTCCGCAACCATAAGAAAAACGCTCCCAAAAACGGATTTCACTTTTTTTGTGACTCATAACGAGCCCTCCTTTCGCATTAGTAAATTCGTGTCTGCATTTTGCAAATTATAATGAATACTTACGAGTTCATTATATGATCACCAGCTTATAATGTCATATGTAAAATAATCGTTATAATATTTTGCAGTTACCTTTAATGTAACTATAGTATAAATGCTTAAATCAAAAATGAAATCCAGTTATTCAGACGCAAAAAAGGTATTATTCCGACTTTTAGTATATAATGCACACTTCAAAAACAAATGGCAATATAGCAAAATATCTTTTGACCTAAACATAATAATATAAACAAAATAAAGGATATGTCGCATCAATCATAATCTATACAATATGTAGATGCTAATAACAGATTTATTATCTACATATTGTATGAATAGTGCTTTATGCGACATACCCTCATCTATGTGCTATGCCTTATATTTACTCTGTTCTTTTTTCCTGTGTTCCCTCGGTGTGCAGCCGTACTGATTGCGAAAATATTTCATTGAAAGATGATGATTTGTGCAGCCATGTCTCTCAAAAATATCCGCTACCGAATCATTTGTATTAACAAGTGCACGGTGGACATAACCTATACGCACAAGATATATATAATCAGTAACCGTACAGTTCATATATTTCTTAAAAAATCTTGCCATATAATCAGGATTATAGCCAAATCTCTCTGCAATAACGGCTGTTGAAATGGCATCTGCATGATTTTCATCTATAAAATCCATTATGTCTTTTAATCTGTTAAAATACTTGTCATCCCTCTCAAAATCCCTTTGCAATAATTTCTCCGAATAGGAATGAATAAGCGTGAATAAAAGTTCATAAAGCAAACTGTTAAACCGAAGCAGATACCCCTCTGGTTTAACATCATAGACAACATACATATCCGTAAAAATCTTTTTCAACCGTTCAAGTTTTGTTTTTTTAACCTCGTCCCCCGGATGCATATCAACAAAAAATCTTCGCAGATGCATTGACGGAACATATTTGTCATAAAAACGCTGTGGTATCTGAAGCACAAGAGCCTCATTTTTTTCAGAAAAAACGGAATGGATTTCCCTTGGATTTGCCATAAAAAATTCACCGTCACACGCCGTCACCTTGACACCTCTCGGAAGATTAAGCACAACTTTCCCCTTTATAACATAGACAATTTCAAGACTGTTGTGCCAGTGAGGTGAAACATAACTGCCCTCATCCTTAGACAGATAAAATCTCACATCAACATCGGGATTGCTTGTCACTATCTCATGACGCATTTTTTCCTGTTCCATATGATTTTCACCTCTGTTTAAGTTTGTATTTTCCCTCCACTTTCACATAAGCAAACATGATTCCAATTATCAAAACCACAACTCCTGCCATAACAGCCCAAAATACAAGACTGTTCTGCCCAAAAAACAGGAATGGCAGACCAAGTATTTCAAATACTATGGCAAAAACAATCCATATGGTAGATACTGCATTATTATATGCTCTGATATCTGTAACCTCAAGTTTTTTAACATTAGACCACGGTTTAGCATTAGACCAAAAGCCGACAGGTTTTTCTGACTTTCTGTCCACTAAACCAATTACCAAAAATAAAACTGCAACCAGACTCCAAACAATAAAAGCAATAATCATTTTTTCAACCTCCTTTATTTTGTATAAAAAATCATTCTCCATATTTTATCTTCGGCAGATTCCACTCAAAATGAGCTGCCAGCACACGCACCGCCACAACAAGCACTGAACATCCGACTATTGCTGTGTTCCTTCCTATATAATTGTCAATTGCTATATAAGCCCCTGCTCCCGCTGCCGATGCAACCGCATATATATGTTTCTTAAATATATACGGTATCACCCCGCTCATTATGTCACGCAGAATACCACCACCTACTCCTGTTATCACTCCAACAAACATAAGCAGAAATGTATTTGTATTGTAATCACTGACTGTCTTTTTCGCCACATCTATTCCGATGACGGTAAATGCTCCAAGTCCTACAGCATCAGAGAGCATCAGCACATTTTCATAAACGGCCATAAAACCTGCACTCTGCTCTTTTATATGCTCTGACGCTTTTATGAGCATAAAGCCAAATACGATACATGAGATTATTGCAGCTATACAGACATCCCTCGGATCTTTAAATGCTGAGGGTGGCGTATTGCCAAGCAGAACATCCCTTGTTACACCTCCACCAACTGCTGTTACGATTCCAAGTACACATACTCCGAGCAGATCCATCCTCTTTTTTATCGCAGTCATAGCACCTGATATTGCAAAAGCAACAACCCCTATTATGTCTAAGATATCTATCAGATCATTCATTTTTAATCTCAACTTTCCATACGATTTAGTACAACCATTTACTAAAATGGCAAAGCATCTGAATTTTGTAGTTACTATATCATAAAAAACAGGATATGTCCCCTGCTCCAAGACATTTTTATCTCAAAGCAAAAATCATATCCTGTTTTATATCCATCTGACTATGTTATTTATTAAAGTCTCTTCATAAGTTCTTCTCTCTGAGCCTCAAATCCAGGTTTTCCAAGCAATGCAAACATATTCTTCTTGTAGCTTTCTACACCAGGCTGATTGAATGGATTTACTCCAAGTATATATCCACTTACACCACATGCAAACTCATAGAAGTAGAAAAGCTGTCCAAGATAAAACTCATTCTGCTCAGGTACTTTTACTACAAGATTTGGTACATTTCCGTCTGTATGTGCAAGCTGAGTTCCCTTCATGGCACTCTTGTTGATGAAGTCAAGTGTCTTACCTGCAAGATAGTTAAGTCCATCAAGGTCAACTGCCTCTTCCTGTATTGTGATATCATATGAAGGTTTCTCAAGCTCCATGATCGTCTCAAACATAATACGACTTCCATCCTGAATAAACTGTCCCATTGAATGAAGATCTGTTGTAAGGTCAACTGATGCTGGGAAGATACCTTTCTGGTCCTTTCCTTCACTCTCACCAAAGAGCTGTTTCCACCACTCTGCTACATAATGGAATGCAGGCTCATAATTTCCAAGAATCTCAACACTCTTTCCTTTGCGGAGAAGAATATTTCTGATTACTGCATATTTTAATGACTCATTCTCATCAAAATCCTTGTTTAAGCAGATTTCTCTCATAGAAGCAGCACCTTCCATAAGCTTTGTAATATCTGCACCACTTACTGCGATTGGAAGAAGTCCTACTGCAGTAAGTACTGAAAAACGTCCTCCTACATCATCAGGTACAACAAATGTCTCATAACCTTCTTCTGTTGCAAGGTTTTTAAGTGCTCCCTTTGCTTTATCTGTTGTAGCATAGATTCTCTTTGCCGCTTCCTCTTTACCATACTTTTTCTCGAGCATCTCCTTGAAGATTCTAAATGCTACAGCTGGCTCTGTTGTTGTTCCTGATTTACTGATTATATTTACGGAAAAATCTCTGTCTCCGATCACTTCTATAAGCTGTGAAAGATATGTTCCACTAAGGCTGTTTCCACAATAATAAATCTCGGGTGTTTTGCGGATCTCTTTAGATACGCTGTTGTAGAAACCATGTCTTAAAAACTCAATTGCTGCTCTTGCTCCAAGATATGAACCACCAATACCGATTACGAGAAGTACCTCTGAATCAGATTTAATCTTTTCTGCTGCTTTCTGAATACGTGCAAACTCTTCTTTGTCATAGTCAACCGGAAGGTCGATCCATCCAAGAAAATCATTACCTGCTCCTGATTTGCTTACAAGCACATCTTTTGCATCCTTTGCAATCTTTGCCATAGACTTGATCTCGTCCTCTGACACAATACCATTTGTTAATGAATAATCAAATTTTACCTGTGTTCCCATTATTGTTATCCTCCATTCCTGTGTCTAAACACCTGTAAATTTCCCGTCACTGCCCTGAATAACTCAAAACATAACAGCCACCGAAAATACATTATCTTTTATGTAGTAAAACATGTCAATTACCACACTTACTTATATAATATAAATAATCCTCATTCATTTCAAGTTTAATTATTTAATTTATTTTATATTAAAATTTTCAGAATTTTAGCTTAATTGTTTTGAATAATTAACAAGAGCTATCTCTGATACTCCAAATTTCCAAACTTAGTATACTGTGACAACCATGCAAGTTCAACTGGTCCTGTTGGTCCGCTTCGCTGTTTTGCCACAATAACTTCTGCTACACCTTTCTTTTCCGAATCAGGATTGTAATATTCATCTCTGTATATAAACATTACGATATCTGCGTCCTGCTCTATCGCTCCCGATTCACGAAGGTCAGACAACATCGGTCGTTTGTCTGGTCTTGACTCAACAGCACGTGAAAGCTGTGACAAAGCTATTACCGGAACATTAAGTTCTCTCGCCATAACTTTAAGTGAACGCGAAATATCTGATATTTCCTGCTGCCTGCTGTCACTTTTTCTCTTTCCGGCTCCCGTCATAAGTTGAAGATAATCTATTATTACAAGGTCAAGTCCCTGCTCAATTTTTAATTTACGACATTTTGAGCGAAGCTCAGATGCCGTGATTCCCGATGTATCATCTATCACAAGATTTGAATTACCTATCTTTCTCACACTTCCAACAAGCTTATCCCAGTCATCGTCCTCAAGGTCACCTGTTCGTATCTTTTGTGAATCCACCATTGAATTCATAGCAAGCATACGTTTTACAAGCTGTTCCTTGCTCATCTCAAGACTGAAAAGTGCTATCGTGCTGTTGCTATGAAGTGCTACATACTCAGCAATATTTAAGACAAATGCTGTCTTACCCATTGCAGGCCTTGCAGCAACGAGTATAAGATCGGATTTTTGTAACCCTGCCGTTTTCGCATCCAGGTCTCTAAATCCAGTCTCAAGACCTGTTATATTTCCTTTCTGTTTTGCTGCCTTCTCTATACTGTCAAGTGTTCTAAGCACAACATCCCTTATTGGCTCAAATTCACTTCCACCACGTTGCTGTATCACGTCAAAAACACTTTTTTCAGTATCTTCAAGAATATCCTCTAAAGGCTGAGTATCCATATAACATTCTTTTGAAACCTGCTCTGTTACCTTTATAAGCCTTCTTAAAACTGCTTTTTCATGTACAATATCCGCATAAAATTTTACATTTGCTGATGTTGGAACGCTCGCCAGAAGTTCACCAAGGTACTCTACACTGTAAAGTTCAGGTGTAACTTCCTTTTCGCGAAGTTTATTCTGAATCGTAACAAGATCCGCTCCTACTCCGTCCCTGTACATTTCCACAAGCGCATCGAAAATAATTCCATACTGCTGCTGATAAAACTCACCTGATGTAAGTATCTCGGAACATACCATTATCGCATCCGAATTCAACATCATAGCTCCAATAACAGCTCTCTCTGCTTCCACATTATGAGGCGGAAGTCTTTTTATAACTTCTTCTTCCACTTTTTTACCTCTTAAGCCTGTTTTACAACAACTCTGAGTTCTGCAGTTACTTCTTTATGGAGTTTTATCTTGACATTGAAAGTTCCAGGACTCTTTATAGGCACATCGAGTTCCATCTTCTTCTTATCAAGTTCATATCCAAGCTGGCTTTTTGCAGCTGCTGCAATCTCTTTTGTTGAAACAGAACCAAAACTTCTTCCGCCTGAACCTGTTTTTATTGAAACTGTTACCTGCTTTTCTTCAAGCTCTTTTGCAAATTCCTTTGCAGCTTCAAGTTTCTCTTTTGCTATTTTTTCTTCATTTTTCTTCTGAAGTTTAAGCTCATTTAAATTATTTGATGTTGCCTCAACACCCAGTTTCTTTTTTAATATAAAGTTTCTCGCATATCCATCATTTACCTTTACGATTTCCCCTTTTTTTCCAAGAGATTTTACATCTTCTAATAATATTACCTGCATTTCTATATTTCTCCTTCCTCGATCATTTTATCTATTTCTTCTTTAATCATATTTTTGGCAGTTTCCACATCAACATTTTCAAGCTGTGCACCTGCCATATTTATATGACCTCCACCACCAAACTGTTCCATCATGACCTGAACATTGACTTCATCAATTGATCGGGCACTTATATAAACTTTTCCTCTGTATTTTGTAAGCACAAATGATGCCTTAACTCCATTTATGTCAAGAAGTGAATTTGCAATTTTTGAAGCGAATACAGTCGGTGATTCAATGCCCTCACTCTTACTTTCTGCTATGGCAAATCCACCTTCATAAAGCTCTGTATCCTGAATTGCTGCTGCTCTTATCTTATATTCATCAATGTCCTCTCTAAACGCCTTTCTTATACGTACCGCATCTGCTCCATTTCTCCTGAGATATGCCATCGCCTCAAATGTTCTGACACCTGTCTTATTTGAAAAATAGTTAGTATCTATCATAATACCTGCATACATGGCTTCAGCCTCGGCTGACTTAAGTTTAAGACCATTACCGATATACTGCGAAATCTCAGCAACCATTTCACTTGCAGATGATGCATATGGCTCAATATAAAACAGTACGGCTTTGTCAATAGCATCCCCCGCCTGTCTGTGATGATCTATCACAACAACAGATTGAGCCTGCTCGATAAGTTCAGGACACTCTGTATAGCTTGCTCTATTTACATCGACGATTACAAGTACGGTATTTTCGTCTACAAGTTCTTTTGCCTCATCACCTGTAATGATCATATCTTCCTCGTATTCTTTTGTATAAAACCTGTCTCTTATAGGTTTAACAGACTGACTCACCTCGTTTAATACGACATTTGCCTTTCTGTTTAGTGTCTTTGCAATACGATATATACCTATTGAAGCTCCAAAAGAATCGACATCACCTATTGAATGTCCCATTACTACGACTCTTTCCTTACCTTCTATAAGTTCCTTTAAAGCATGTGCTTTGACTCTTGCCTTCACTCTTGTGTTTCTTTCTATCTGAACACTTTTTCCACCATAGAATTTTTCCTGATCAGCCGACTTAACTACTGCCTGGTCACCACCTCTTCCAAGAGCAAGATCGATAGCAGCACGAGCAAGATCATATCTTTCAACAAATGTATCTTTTCCTAATCCAATACCAATACTTATTGTTGCACTTGTTTCGTTTCCAAGATTTATGTCTCTTATCTCTTCCAAAATAGAGAAGCGATTAGAACAGATTTCTGCAAGGTAACTCTGTTTAAACAAAAACAAAAATTTATCCTTTTCAAGCTTTTTGGAAATAGCATCTATTCCCTGCATATACTTGTTTATTTTTCTATCTATCAATGCCATGATAAGCGACTGCCTGATTTCGTCAATACTGTCAATAAGCTCATCGTAATTGTCAATATACAAAAGACCGACAACAAGGTTTTCTGCCTCTCTTTTTTGTTCGAGTTCCATCATATCAGTTTCATCATACAAAAAAACTGATATTAACTTGCTGTTATCCATAAGTTGATTTATATCAGTCTTTATAGCTTCATCAGCCGCTACATCTGATACAACAAGCTTCATAACTGCACGATAATATTTATCCTCTGACCTTACATGGATAACCTTAACCTCATCCGAATCAGGAAGACTCTCTTCGGTGATCTCTTCAAATATATTTGCTATATTTCTTCTTGCAGCTTTTTTATTAACTATAACCGATACAAATTCATCGTTGCCCCACAGCATATGACCATCTTCACTCAGTATTGCAAAAGGAACAGTGAGACTTTTCATCATACTCATCTGCATTTTACCATAGTTTACAGCAAATTCTATAAGGTCTTTTTTAAGTTTTCTTCTTCCTGAAAAGTTGATAAGAAGAGCTATCACCAGATAAAAAACAGTGTAGCAGATTCCCATAATACCAGCTCTTGTCGATACTGAAAAAAGCTGTATCGTCATCAGAATAAATAACAATCCAAAAACCAGAGGCCATCTAAGATAAGTCTTAAGATTTCCTCTAAGCCTCATTCTATGTTTCATTCTACAAATTACCTCCATAATGCCTGAGCAAGACATATTTTATTTGTCTTTGCTTTGGCAAATACAGTATAACATCAACAGATATTTACCGTCAAACAATGCTATTTTTCCCATCTGCCAGAAGCTCCACATGGAAGTACAAGTCCATTTGACGATACTGGAAGTCCTATCTCCTGAGCTTCAACTTTTCCACCTATCTTTTTAACAAGTTCAGTATTTAACATATAAGAAAGAACTGCCGGTTGGAGTCCGGTCGTATATGAATTTATAAGAAAGAAAACCGGATCATCCGACAATACCTGCGTACAAAGCTGTATAAACGGATGTATTTTCTCCTCTATCTTCCATATCTCACCTTTCGGGCCTCTTCCATATGATGGCGGATCCATTATAATTCCATCATAATGATTTCCACGTCGTATCTCTCTTTCAACAAATTTTACACAGTCATCAACAAGCCAGCGGATAGGTGCATCTGAAAGTCCTGATGCCGCCGCATTTTCTTTTGCCCATGTTACCATACCCTTCGATGCATCCACATGTGTAACACTTGCACCTGCTGCCGCTGCTGCAAGTGTAGCACCACCTGTATATGCAAAAAGATTCAAGACTTTTAAAGGTCTTTTTGCATTTCGTATCTTTTCTCCAAACCAGTCCCAGTTTACAGCCTGCTCTGGAAAAAGTCCCGTATGCTTGAATTTGAATGGCTGTAGATTAAATACAAGTTTTCCATATTTTATCTGCCATGTATTCGGGAGATCAAAAAATTCCCATTCACCACCACCTTTGTTACTTCTGTGATAATGGCCGTTCATCTTTTTCCAGCCTTTTGCTTTTTTAGGCGTATCCCAGATAACCTGTGGATCAGGTCTTACAAGTATATAATCCCCCCATCTCTCCAGTTTTTCACCACCTGATGTATCTATAACTTCATAATCTTTCCAATTATCTGCAATCCACATATTTTTTCCTCCATTAAATTTCTATTTATAATAATTTTGATATCTCCTTTAACATCTCATCCACCTTAATAGGTTTTGAAATGTGTGCATTCATTCCAGCTTTTAAAGACTCTTCGATATCCTCGGTAAATGCATTTGCACTCATAGCCACAATAGGCAGTGTTTTCGCATCCTCTCTTTCAAGAGCCCTTATTTTTCTCGCTGCTTCATGACCATTCATAACAGGCATATTTATATCAAGAATAATAAAATTATATTCTCCCTGCTCACTGTTTTCAAACTCTTCAACAGCCTTCAGACCATTTTCCTTTACAACAACTTTAGCACCATGTATCTCAAGTACAGTTTTTGCAATTTCCGCATTGAGTTCATTATCCTCTGCTAAAAGGATCCTGATACCCTGAAGTTTTGATATTTCTGGCGCCTCATCATTTTTCTGTGCTGTATATTTTTCACATTCTTCCCTGCTTGGATAGGGCAGATTTATCTCAAAGCAAAACTCCGAACCTTTTCCAGGTTCACTATGTACTTCAAGCTTTCCACCCATAAGATGCACAAAATTATTGCTTATGGCTAGACCAAGTCCGGTTCCACCATATTTTGATGTATTATTTCCAACCTGTTCAAATGCAATAAATATCTTTTTTTGATCTTCTTTGCTTATTCCAATGCCAGTATCCTTAATATTAAACTTGATTTTTGCAGAATTTTTGTCCGAATAAACTTCCTGCATCCTTACTGTTATTTTTCCATTTTCCGGTGTAAATTTTAGTGCATTCCCAGTAATATTTATAAGTATCTGACTTAATCTGAGTTCATCCCCCACAACCAACGGCTTAGTATAATCCCTCTCAAGTTCAAACATAATATGCTTTGCATCCGTCTGTGATCTCATAAGCATTTCAACTTTATCAGCTATTTTATCAAGACTCATTATCTTGTTTGCAAGTGTCATACGGCCACTCTCAATCTTAGACAAATCCAATATATCATTTATAAGAGTAAGAAGATGATGTGAAGATGTCTCAATCTTGTCAAGACACTCTGCTACTTTACTGCTGTCGGATATATTCGCTTTTGCTATATCTGTCATTCCAACGATAGCGTTCATTGGCGTTCTTATCTCATGTGACATATTTGATAAAAACGCTGTTTTTGCTTTATTTGCAATATCAGAATGAAGCTTGATTACATATCCTCCAAGAATATTTGAATACTTATTTAAATATTTTTTCTCAGCTTTTGTAAAATTATTTTCTTCTCTCTCAAAGGCAACTCCACCTTTTATAGTTCCCTCTGCAATAATAATACAGATGATAGCATTTTCCAACATATTTTTATATATGTTAAATCCCCTTATTTCGCAATATGTCCTTATCTTTTTGTCCGAACAGTCAAATAAAGTATGACCACTCTTTTTAATTTCTTTAAGTATTTTACTATCTATATGATTGTTAGCAACAAGTTCCTTGTTTACATACTTTTTGTCTGATGACCACTGATATGTTATGCTTGCGTTCCGCTGCTCATCATCAAATTCATATACACTTATTCTGTTTAAATGATAAAAAAGACCTGCTCTGGCAAGTGATATCTGAAGCGAGCTTCTAAGATCTTTTGACTCAACAAACAACTTATCTATATCTTTAATAAGTTTTTCTTCTTCTTTCAGTTCAATATCAGCTTCTAGCTGCTGTTCCTCAACACTGTCTTCTTTTAAAAACTTCTCTTCATAATTCTCATCTTTCTCTTCCTGTTTTTGTTTCTGCGCTTTTGCATATTTGAGTGCTACATCAAACAACTTTTCAAACCAAGCTTTTCCTGTATGATATCCAAAATAATATTTAATCCTATTTATATCCTTTTCGCCAACATATACATTTGACAGGCACCTGCCTACCTCTCTGCGCAGCCTTCTGACATTAACCTGATCACAATCATGTATATAAAACATAAAAGCTGCTCCTGGAAGTTTCGCTACATAAACCTTTTTCTCACTTCCAAATTTTCTAAGCTCACTTGCAATCATGACCATAAGATTATCTGCATAAATCTCTCCATAACACTCAATGATGTCATTCATATTTTTTATATTTATTATCATAACCTCATGTATCCTGTCAGCATTCTCCTCCTCAAGCTCCATCGCAATCTGTCTGACATGTTCAAAAGAATACAGACCTGTAAGCGCATCCCTCTGTCTTGCAATCTGCTCTCTTTCCTCTCTTTCTTTTTCATCTGTAATATCACACAATCTTCCGACTATAAGTTCTATATTACCATATTCATCATATATCGCATGGCCCTCATATTTGAACCATTTCTCTATTATTTTTCCATTTTCATTTAATTCTGTTTTAAATAGCCCACTTTGTTCCTTTTTTGTACCTAGTACCATATCAAGGATATTACTCCTATTTTCACTATCAAACCATGTCGATTCCGAAACAAACTTAATCATGTCCTTTATAACAATGTCATGTCTTTCCCCAGTAACAGATGCATTTGCATGATACTCATCATTTAACATATCATACTCAAAAATAATATCATTTGAATTTTTCATCGCTATATTCATATGAGTATCTTTTCTTATAAGCTCCTCTATAAGTTCCCTCTGTTTAACTATATACGTTCTAAATCTTTTTGCCATATATCTCAAAACAGGAAATATAATCAAAAACTCAAGAGTAATCCCCGACACAAGAGGAAAATAAACTTTCCAAAATGACTCTCCTAAATATACATTTTTTAGTAATGCCATCGATCTAAACACATATGCTATCAATAAACACACATATGAAAGAATCATAATTCTGCCAGTGAGATGCTCATCAAAATAAAGACAGCTGACTATAGCCGCAAACAGCATAGTGGCATAAATTCCAATACGATACTGTGCTGAAAATGCTGAAATACACACAACAATGCATGCAAGATTATAATATTTAATAAAATTCTGTGATTTTGATAACTTTATTACAATACTTGGCGACAATCCGCAAAATGTACCTACTATAAATACTACCATACACATCTGCCGGCTTAACTTAAATATTCCTATATAATTAAACAACAACATCAGCCATATGATAAAATTAGCACAAAGCAACCATTTACATACTTGTTTATTTACTTCTTTTTCATTTTCTATAAAAAACGGTATATTATCCATAGTTCTCCTTAATTCCATCCTTTATATACTAAACTCACATTTGTATCTCTGATACTTCCCTCTCATATTCTATAAAAAACAAATCTACATATTATTCCTGTTTATTATAGCATTTTTGAATATAAAAAAAAAGATATAGACATTACAATGCCTATATCTTTTTATCAAAATATAACTATTTCACCATAACTGATAAATTATTCATAATTAATATCAGGTAAATATTAATGTGCAAGTATAACCTTCTTAGGACACTTAGCTGCGCATGCGCCACATCCCTTACACTTGCTCTGGTCAATATGAGCAATATTATTTTCTACATGAATTGCATCAAATTTACATGTCTTTTCACAAAGTCCACATCCGATACATCCTGTATCACATACTGCCATGACCTTAGGTCCTTTATCTTTATTTGAACAAGCAACTGCCCACTTCGCATCATATGGAACAAGTTCTACAAGTCCATTTGGACATTCCTCTACACACTTGCCACATGCAACACATTTTTCTTTGTCTACTACTGCAACACCATGTTCTACATGAATTGCATCAAATTTACATGCTGCCACACATGAACCAAGTCCCATACATCCAAATGAGCATGCCTTGTCACCACGTCCTGGTATGGCTGCTGCTCTCTTACAATCCGAAATTCCATAGTAATTTGCCTTAATACCTGCCTTATCGCATGTTCCTGAACATTTGACATATGCAACCATCTTTACGCTGGCTCCGGCTGCTACACCCATAACATTTCCTATTTTTTCAGCAACTGCTGCACCACCTACAGGACATGCATTTACAGGTGCTTCACCTGCTGCGATAGCCTTTGCTAAAGCATCACATCCGGCATATCCACAACCACCACAGTTATTTCCTGGAAGAAATTCCCTAACTTCAATTTCCTTCTCATCAACTGGAACTGCAAATGCCTTCGCCGCAAATCCTAAAAGGAGTCCTATAAGAAGACCTATTACACCAACAACTACTGCTGCCATTATTACGCCTGTCATTTATACTCCCCCTTTCTAAACAAGACCTGCAAAGCCGCAGAATGCAATTGCCATTAAGCTGGCTGTTACAAGTACGATCGGTGTTCCCTTGAAAGAATGTGGAATATCGTTAAATTCAATTCTCTCACGGATACTAGCCAATATAACAATAGATACAAGGAAACCAAGTGCTGTAAACAATCCTGTAACAACACTTTCTATAAAGTTGCAGCCATTTGTGATGTTGTTAAGTGCAACACCAAGAACTGCACAGTTTGTTGTGATAAGTGGAAGATATACACCAAGAGCCTCATAAAGAGGTGGCATAAACTTCTTTAAAACCATTTCAACGAACTGAACAAGAGCCGCAATTATAAGAATAAATGCGATAGTTTCCAGATACGCAAGTCCCAATGGAACAAGAATAAAATAATATATCGGATAAGTAATGGCAGATGCTATCGTAATAACGAATGTAACTGCCGCACCCATACCTGCTGCCGTTTCAACTTTCTTTGATACACCGAGGAAAGGACAGATACCGAGGAACTGACTAAGTACGACATTACTTACCAACATTGATGAAATCATAATCACAAATAAATTCACTTAAATCAATCCTCCTTTTTCTGAGCTTCGGCTGCCTTAGCTGCCGCCTCTTTTGCTGCTTTTGCCTTTGCTGCTGCTTCCTTAGCTGCCTGAGCTTTTGCTGCCTTTGCTGCAACTCTCTCAGCCTCAACAAGACCTTTGTTTGCTGCACAGCTTGAACCTATACAGCTTGCACAGTTTCCGCCACAAACGATCTTTGTATCATTTGTCTCAACATTTGTTGCAGATGGCATCTTAAGTTTGTTCTGCAATGCTGTAAGAAATGAGAGAACAAGGAATGCTCCCGGTGCAAGTACAAAGAATGTGATATGATAATCATCAGGTATAAACTGGTGATTAAATATAGCACCGCTTCCTAAAATCTCACGGCAAATACCGATTGATGTAAGACCAAATGTGAAACCAAGTCCCATACCAAGTCCATCAAAAATTGATGGGATAACTGGATTTTTAGAAGCATAAGCTTCTGCTCTACCAAGAATAATACAGTTTACAACGATAAGTGGAATATAAACACCTAACGCACTGTTGAGTGATGGCAGATACGCCTGTAATAAAAGCTGTATGACCGTTACGAATGAAGCAACGATTACAATAAATGCCGGAATACGAACCTTATCCGGAATAACTTTTCTAAGCAATGATATAAACGCATTGGAAAGTATAAGAACTGCTGTTGTCGTAAGTCCCATGCCAAGTCCATTTATGGCTGAAGATGTAACGGCAAGAGTCGGACACATACCAAGCATCATTACAAAAGTCGGATTTTCGGTAATAATACCGTTTTTTAATCTCTCTGTACAAGAACTCATGTCTTTACCCCCTTACTTTCCACTTTGAGCTGCGACAAATTTCATAGCTACATTGACAGCTCTTGTCACAGCTTTACTTGTAATAGTAGCACCTGAAATAGCATTTACTGTACCATTATCTGCACTTCCGCTGCCATCTTTTACAACTGATAATGTTTTGTCTGATCTCATTCCTACATACTGGCTGTTCCAGCTCTCTTTTGTAGAGTTCTGACCAAGACCAGGTGTCTCATTGCTTGCATCAAGAATCTGAATACCTACAACTTCACCCTCATTTGTAATACCAAGCGCAATAGTTACTGCTCCGCCGTAACCTTTTCCGCTTACTTTAAGCACATAACCTGTCTGTGAACCGTCTTTTGAAGCAGTTCTTGCCTCGATAAGTTCTTCAGTTGTATATGAGAATGTATCATCATCAATCTTTCCTGCTGCAACATCCTTCTGGAATGATTCTACAGCCTTTGTAAGAGTATCGTCTGACTTAAATTCTGCATCCTTATAAACAGCAGAGTATGCTTCATTTGTAGCTTTCTCATCTGCCTTTGCTATAGGATCTTTTGTAATAGTGTAAACTGCACCGAGCAAAACACCTGCTATAAGTGTGATAACAAAAAGCATAATGGCATCATGCACAAGTGTAGATTTATTTTCATTATTTGCCATCTTTAATTCCCTCCTTTCCAAATGGAACAGGAATAGTTACCTTTTCAATCAATGGAACTAACAGGTTGCAGATAATAATGGCGTAAGAAACACCTTCTGCTGATGCACCGAATATACGGAATATTCCAGTAAGAATACCTAAGAGTACACCAAATACAATCTGTCCCTTTGGTGTGATAGGACTTGTAACATAGTCTGTTGCCATGAAAAATGCACCAAGGATAAGACCACCACCGCAGATTTCAGCAGCGAGATATGTGAGGTCAAATCCGTGTCCGCCAAATATAAGTGCAAATACTGCAAATGTTCCAATATAGCATACAGGAATCTTCCATGTGATAACTTTCTTTATAAGAAGATATGCTGCTCCGATAAGAAGTGCAAGTGCAGAAGTCTCACCGATAGTTCCTCCTATAGTACCAAGAAACATCTTGAGAACACTTGTTGCAACCTGTGTCTTACCATCACCTGATGCAAGAATATCAGCTACTGCTTTAGCTTTGTCACCGTTTTTGATGATTGCAAGAGGTGTAGCTCCTGTAACACCATCATATGTAAATGAAGTCATCTTTCCGGCAAATGATATCATAAGGAAACATCTTGCTCCAAGTGCCGGGTTCATAAAATTCTGACCAAGTCCGCCAAAAAGCTGTTTTACGATGATTATCGCAAATACACTTCCGAGGATAGCCATCCATACTGGGAATGTTGATGACAGGTTGAGCGCCAAGAGCAGTCCCGTAAGTGCTGCACTTCCGTCACTTACAGTAACTGGAAGTTTCATAGCCTTCTGCCATATATACTCAGTAAGTACACATGCAGCTACACAGGCTACAATAAGTATCGCTGCCTTATATCCGAAGTTAAATATACCAAAGATGGTAGCGGGCATAAGTGCGAGAAAAACATCCCACATGATACTTTTTGTAGAAGATTTATCACGAACATGTGGTGATGATGAAATATTTAATAAATTACTCACCTTTTATCCCTCCTATTTCTTTCTTCTCTGAGCTGCCACATACTGACGAGCCTGCTTAAATGTCTGTGTAAGAGGACGTTTTGCCGGACATACATAAGTACAGCTTCCGCACTCATAACACTCCATACCATTAAGTTTTACAAAAGTATCATAATCATTGTGCATAGCAGCCTGTGCCATCTTCTGAGGTACAAGGTTGCCAGGACAGGCCTGAACACAGCGACCACATCTGATACATGCTGATGGCTCATTTTCTGCAACTTCATCTTTTGTAAGTGCCAAAATAGAAGAAGAAGTCTTTGTAACAGGAACGTTTAGATCAAACATAGCAAATCCCATCATAGGACCGCCTGAAATAATCTTTGCAGGGTCCTGTTTAAAGCCTTCACCCTCTGCCACAAGATCTGCATGATTGCAGCCTATACGGACATTTACATTAATAGGAGTATTAAACGCATCTCCTGTAAGAGTCATAACTCTCGTAATAAGAGGAGTTTGTTTGCAAACAGCCCTGTAAATAGCTATAACAGTAGATATATTGTCAACAATGCATCCCGCATCAGCTGGAAGTTTTGCAGAGTAAATCTTTCTGCCTGTGATAGCCGAGATAAGTGTACGCTCACCACCCTGCGGATACTTCGTCTTTAAAGGCATAACCTCTATACGACTCTCTCCCTGGGCTGCCTGTTTCATCTTCTCGATGGCATCAGGCTTATTATCCTCGATTCCGATAACTCCTTTTGCTTTGTCAAAAAGCTTGAGTATAACTTTGAGTCCTCCGATAATCTCCTCCGGACATTCAAGCATCTGTCTGTAATCAGATGTAAGATATGGCTCACACTCAGCACCATTTACAAGAATATAATCAATCTTGTCAGGCTCCTTTGGTGTAAGTTTTACATTTGTTGGAAAACCTGCACCACCCATACCTACAATACCAGCTTCTTTTACAATGTTTCGAATCTCGTCATTTGACAGTTTGGTATAATCTCTATCTTCACCAAGCCCTTCAATTCCTGTGTATTCTCCATCATTTTCAATAATTACGCAAGTTGCCTTAGAGCCGTTTAAGAGCATCCTTGGTTCAACTGCCTTTACAGTTCCAGAAACTGAGCTGCAGATATTTGCTGAAATAAATCCGCTAGCTTCACCAATTTTTTGTCCAACAAGCACTTTATCACCTTTTTGTACAACAGGTGTTGCCGGTGCACCAATATGCTGTGACATAGGAAAAACCATGTCACCTTTAGGCATAACAGTCTTTATAGGCAGGTCTTTGGACAATTCCTTTCCCTCGTAAGGATGAACACCCCCACAAAATGTTGCTTCACTCATTCTGGTTCCCCTTTCTTTTTATTTTTTTATATCTTTTTTCACCCTATTATTTAAGATATAATGTCCCGACTTTCATTGTACCATTTTACCGAGAATTGTCAATCTTTCCGCCGAATAATTAAGCATAATCGCCAAAAATAGTAAGAATGATCTGATAATAATTATGCAATAAGCAAACGGTCAATTCGGGACTTTTTGTTTTATAGAACTAACTATTCTATAAAGCAAAAAAACTCCTATGTATTAACATAAGAGTTTCAACAGCTGCTAACGGGATTTGAACCCGTGGCCTCCGCCTTACCAAGGCGACGCTCTACCTCCTGAGCCATAGCAGCAACTATAATCAATATTATATATTACTTTGTATTGCATTTCAAGTATTTTTTTTTGCAAAAACAAATCAAAAATTGCAATTATATCCCATCCCTATGAGCTTTTTGCTTGCATAAATACATATTTTGATCCGCAACCGCAATGACATCCTCCAAACGTTCTCTTTTGCCAACAGCATATCCTACAGAAGCAGAAACCGGAAAATCACAATCTTTCGCTGTTTTTTCTATTTCTTTTTTCCAATCTTCTATTATTTTTTCTGCCATTTCCACCGTTCCATCACTAATTATCATCAAAAATTCATCCCCGCCATAACGAAGTGCAATATCCCCATCTCTGCAGATTTTTTTGATCGACTCTGCTACTTTGATAATAAGTCTATCGCCCATATGATGTCCATAGTTGTCATTTACATACTTTAATCTGTTTACATCCCAGTAGATTACTGCTATTTTTTGTGTATCGTACACTTTTTCTTCTATAAGAGCAATCAGTTTATTTTTATTATACAGTCCTGTCATTTCGTCTGTACTTGCCTTAAGCTCCATCTGAACAGCCTTTTTTTGTGAACTTCTTATAACTTTATTAACACTATTGGAAACATAAGCAAAAGCAACTGCCTGAAAACAACGTGGTAATACAAAATATAGCCCAATAGTTATAATAGGGTTAGGATTTACCTGATTCATCAAAAATTTTCCATCTTTTTCAAGATTCCCTATCGACGTTGCCGTCAAAAGTGCCATATTGGCATCACATACACCATAAAAATAGCCACAATAAGTAATAATAATAATGCTAAAAATAGTAAGTACAAATGTAAATACAGATATCCTCTTCGATGTGTACATTCCCGCGATAACAAGCGGTATCATAATGATAATAATCATATGATATGTCAACGAAATACTTGCTGCATTAAACACACACATACTTGCAATTATACTTAAATACTTTGTCTTTGGATTATCTAATCCCAACACCATCAAAAAAATTATATGCATCAAAAGAAAAAAGCAGGCTATAATGTATCCGGTAAAAAATATCTTTTTATCAACAATAAAAATTCCTGCCATATTCAAAATATTTTCAAATGAATATACAACCATGCAAAATAACACAAAACGAAATGTATAAATGTTTTGTGCCACATCTTTTTCATCACTTATCTGACTTTTTCCAAATATCTGACATAAAGTGTCCTTATATTTGTCCATCAATGCTCCCTATTCTAACTTATTGAACTAATTACAGACAAAATAATTACTGCCAATACCAAAACAAGACAAACTATAGCTGTGCCTCTTCTCAATAACACTCTTCTATTAACTACTGGCGTTTGTGTCTGTTCATGCCTATCTTTTTTAATCAGTTCCTTAGCCTTGTCTACATACCAATCATCAACAAATATCTCAAATTCAATATTGTTCTTTCCAGTTACAACTCCAAACTCATCTTTTCGCCGGCATGAAGCATTAATCCCATTATCCGATAATTTACTTATGATGGCATCTGCTTCAACTGAATTTGCTGTGCAATATATGTTTCGCATAAGAATCTTGTTACCGAAAACTTATAAAAAGTTATAAACTTTTTACATTTATATATCATTTGTTTTGCAGTAACTCCCTCCCCTCTTATTTTTCTCATATCTTTTCATATTACTTTCATGATATGAAACGCTATAAGCTACGTTTCTTTTTCATTTATTTTACTATATAATGATAAAATAAGCAATTTATATTTTATCATTTAACTTTTTTGCTAAAATATTAAAAATTAGCAACTCAATCAGAACAATCGCAGTCCTTTGAAAAATCATATTGTAAAATTGTATAATATTTCCCGTAATATGATGTAACATATCACCATAAAGAGCAGCCAGATATACCACTGCTATTGGTATTCCAAAATCTATGCTTCGACTATTCATTTGTTTATCGTTTCTAACACATTCCATAAACCAGAACACTAGATTTACCAAAAGCACTACAACCAAATTAACATTTAAAAATACTCCTATATATTGTATTTTCACGCCAAATATTGTCCTCGCTTTCGCAGACAGAACACAACAAACACATACACTCAAAATAATCCATATAAACGAAATCCACGCTATAATACGGGTTTTGTTCTCTATATCACACTTTAAATTCACATCATTATTTTCTGAAATAACATCATACTGCCGTATCTTCACTTCAAATACCATTACGCCCAAAACTACTGCGAATGAAACAAAATAAAACATACCTGACGTAGAACATATCAGACCTCCATTAAGTAGGCTCAAATATCCAACGAAACAGCTATACAATAATATTGCTATTTGAAGCAAGAAACAGGATAATGTTTTGTATCTTGCTCTATCCTGTATCTTTGCTAATCTTACAAGTTCAGTCAACATATTTTCTTCTTTAACCACATACCTATCACTATTTTCTGCTATTTTACTGTCAGGTGTTAAATTATCATCACTTAATTGAACTTCTCCGACAATAATATCTTGAATTTTAATGTCCAATATTTTTGATATACTTTCTAATATTCCAACATCAGGAAAACTCTCTCCATTTTCCCACCGGGATACTGCTTTATTTGTAACTCCAAGTAAATCTCCAAGTTCACTCTGGGTATAATTCTTTCTCTTTCTTGCATCTCTTATAAGATTTCCAGTTTTTACCTTGTCCATAAAGCACATCCTCCTATTCTATGTTTTACATTTCAACCTGCACATTGTTGTATGCAATAAAATACAGCTCTGCGGCAAAATTGCTCATTTTTTCTGTGCCTTAATATAGCAGATACTCCCTATTCCAGCAATCTATTGTAACGGGAATTTCGGTAAAAACATCGGATTTTATGCCTTAATTCATACTTCAGACTGTTTCATAATGAAGCAATTATTGATGTGACAAAAGAAATTGTTATTGAAAACTTTTTCTGATCCATCTTTTCCATTGCCAGAATAATCGAAAATGACACAAAAAAACATGACATAAAGTGAGAAATGTCATGTTTTTCTGCTACCCGACATGTCTTGTCTGGCTATCCAATCTTTCCTTTTATCCTCTGCAATGCATTATCAATTGACTTAGGTGTCTTTTCCATGTCTGATGCAATTTCCTGATAGGTCATACCTTCAAGATATCTCTTAAGCACTTCCATTTCCATTTTGCTAAGTCTATCAAACATCTTATTTTGCATATCAACAGCATTTTCCCTACCTATCACAATTGCCTCAGGATTTGCAATGTTATCTGTTCCTGATGATATCACAGTTCTATCACCCGCCAATTCACCTGCATCATTAAATTCATCAGAATATATTGATATATATGAATTTAATGGTTGATTTTTAAGTCTGTTAGATTTTTTTATTGCAGAGTAAAGCTGTCTCGATATACAAAGTTCTGCAAATGTTCTAAACGATGTATCTTTCCCGACCTGATAATCTCTGACGGCCTTAAAAAGACCTATCATTCCCTCCTGAATAAGATCATCTTTGTCACCATCTATTAAAAACAATTTTCTTGTTTTCTGACGGACAAGAGGTTTGTATTTCTCCAAAAGATACTCCATAGCGGTATCTTCCCTCTTTTGTGCTAAATTTATTATGTCACTTTCAGACATTTTTTCAAATTCCATTGGTCCCCCTGTTTCCTGATAAACTGCTTGGGCATTACCTTTTTTTCGCCATTCTTTGTCTTACAATCTCATAAGAAAGTACTCCCATCGCTACGGATGCATTAAGTGAGTCAATATCACCAAACATAGGTATCGTTGCAACAAAATCACAATTCTCCTTCACAAGGCGGCTTACGCCCTCACCTTCATTTCCTATTACAACACCAATTGGTCCTGTAAGATCAAGTGAATACATGCTGTCTCCACCCATATCTCCACAAACGAACCACATTCCCTGCTTTTTAAGCTCATCCATTGTTTTAACAAGATTTGTAACTTTGGCAACAGGCGTATAATTTATCGCACCTGCTGACGCTTTTGCAACAGTAGCAGTAAGCCCAACAGCTCTCCTCTTTGGAATAATAACTCCGTGTGCCCCAACTTGATTTGCAGTTCTTATTATAGAACCAAGATTGTGTGGATCCTCAATATTATCAAGTAAAATAAGGAATGGCTGCTCATTTTTTTCTTTTGCCCTTTCAAGCATTTCTTCCACTGTTCCATATTCATATGCCGCTGCATAAGCTATAACTCCCTGATGTTTTCCAGTTTCAGACATCTGGTCAAGTCGTTCCTTTTTTACAAAATTAACTATGCAATCTGTCTTTTTCGCTTCTCTCAAAATAGTACGCACAGGTCCATCCTGACATCCATCAAGCACAAACAATTTATCTATTGTTTTTCCAGCTCTAAATGCCTCCAAAACTGCATTTCTACCTTCTATTGTTAATTCTTCATATCTCATGCTCTTCCTCACTTTCTAAGTTTTCTATTTTTATTTTAAAATTGTCTTCTATCTTTTTAGTCAAGCGGATATTCGCAATCCGCTCTGCTACTTGCTCATAACACTATTAGCTACCAGCAGACTTTGTTTTTCTTTGAAAATTGCTTTTATTTTTATTAAATGAATGCTTCAGCTCAAAACTCCGTTTTTCGCTGATCGTTTCACTCATATAATTTTCACAAAAAACAAACGTCTGCCAGCAGACTTTGTTTTTCTTTGAAAATTGCATTCATTTAATTATAACAATTTATAAGGGAGTAACTCGGTTTTTATGAGTCCTTGTTTTACAAGTTCCATTGCTCTGTCTATTCTATGTGATAAATATAAATATCCTATAAGTGCTTCGAATCCCGTCGCTATCCTGTAATCTGTTATTGATGCATTTTTTGCTGATGTTGCCGATTTTGCATTTCTCCCATGCTTAAATATCGCCATCTCTTCATCTGTCAGATCATCTAAAATTACATTGACCACTTTAGCCTGTGATTCAGCTTTTACGATATTACTCGTCATCCTATGAAAGTTTTTTACTTTCCCATTTCCAAGATCAAGGACAATAGTTCTTATTATTAAATCATAAACTCCATCGCCTATATAAGCAAGTCCCAATGCTGAATACTGTGATGGTTTCAATTTTCCTTTTCCAAAAGTGTCCTGCACACTCTGTAAAAAATTCTTTTCTTCCATATAACTATAACTTTTTATATCCTTTCTATATATTTTCACTTTTTAATTCTTTACTGCTTACTGTTTTTCTTCCTTATATAAATATACTTTATCTTTCTTATAACGCAAAAGACCCCAATGATAAATCATTGAGGTCTGTATAGAGGCGACTAACGGATTTGAACCGATGATCAGGGAGTTGCAGTCCCATGCCTTACCACTTGGCTAAGTCGCCA